>NZ_JBIBIJ010000079.1:0-1062 GCF_042957465.1 Kitasatospora sp. NPDC008050 | reverse complement strand
TCCAGCCAGTAGTGCTTGTGTTGGAAGGGGTAGGTGGGGAGGGGGATGCGGCGGCGTTGTTGTTGGGCGTAGTAGGCGGTCCAGTTGGGGGTGGTGCCGGTGAGCCAGAGGGTGGCGAGGGTGCGTTGGATGGTTTCGCTGGGGGTGCGGCGGTCGCGTTTGTGGGGGAGTGTGGCGAGGGTGGTGGCTTGGGTGCCGGTGTGGGTGAGGATGCGGCGGGTGAGGTTGGTGAGGGTTTGGCCGGGGCCGATTTCGAGGAGGGTGGTGCCGGGTTGGGTGGTGGCGGTGTGGATGCTGGTGGTGTATTCGACGGTGGAGCGGATGTGGTTGCCCCAGTAGTGGGGGTCGGTGGCTTGGTGGTTGGTGATCCAGGTGCCGGTGAGGTTGGAGATGAAGGGGGTGTGGGGGGTGTTTCGGTTGACGGTGGCGATGGCGGTGGTGAATTCCGCGATCATCGGTTCCATCAGGTGGGAGTGGAAGGCGTGGGAGGTGGTGATGGGTTGGGTGGCCCAGCCGTGTTCTTCGGCGAGGGTGGTGTAGGTGTGGATTGCGTGGTGGGGGCCGGAGATGACGCAGTCGCGGGGGCCGTTGTGGGCGGCGAGGGTGAGGTCGTGGGGGAGGGTGGCTTCGATGGTGGTGCGGTCGGTCATGATGTTGAGCATGGTGCCGGGGGTTTGGGCTTGCATGAGGCGGCCGCGCAGGGTGACGAGGTGGAGTGCGTCGGGGAGGGTGAAGACGCCGGCGAGGCAGGCGGCGGTCCATTCGCCGAGGCTGTGGCCGATCATGGCGGTGGGGGTGATGCCCCAGGATTTCCAGAGTTGGGTGAGGGCGTATTCGATGGTGAAGAGGGCGGGTTGGGCCCATTGGGTCTGGTCGAGTCGGTGGTCCTGGGTGAAGATGATGTCGCGGATGTCTGCGTCGAGGTGTGGTTGGAGGAGTTCGGCGCATTGGTCGACGTGGTTGCGGAAGGTGGGTTCGTGTTGGTAGAGGTCGTGGGCCATGCCGGTGTGTTGGGAGCCTTGGCCGCTGAAGAGGAAGATCAGTGGTGGGGTGTTGCCGGTG
>NZ_JBIBIJ010000078.1:0-1080 GCF_042957465.1 Kitasatospora sp. NPDC008050 | reverse complement strand
CGGCACATCCTCCGGAATCCCCGCCAACACCCCCTCCAACGCCCCACGATCCGCCACATCACACGCCACCACCGACACCCGAGCCCCCAACCCCTCCAACTCCCCCACCAACTCCACCGCACCCTCAGCACCCAACCCCCGACGCGACACCAACACCACATGCTCCGCACCCACACCCACCAACCACCGCGCCACACAAGCACCCACCCCACCCGTACCACCCGTCACCAACACCGACCCACCCACACCCCAACCCCCACCAGCCACACCCGAAACACCCAACGGCGCCCGCACCAACCGCCGACCGAACACCCCCGACGACCGCACCGCCACCTGATCCTCAACCCCCGACACCAACACACCCACCAACCCAGCACCCACCCGCTCATCCCACACCACCGGCACATCCACCAACCCACCCCACACCCCAGCACACTCCAACCCCACCACCTGACCCAACGCCCACAACGCCACCCCACCAGCCCTCACACCCTCAACCGAACCCAACCCCAACGCCCCACACACCACCATCCACAACCGACCACCCACACCCACATCCACCAACGCCTGCACCAACACCAACGACAACACCAACCCACCCCCACCAACAACACCATCACCCTCACCAACAACACCCTCGCCCTCGCCCTCGCCCTCGCCAACACCCAACAACGACACCACACCCGCAACCTCCACCCCCTCACACACCCCACGCAACCGCTCACCCACCACCTCACGACCATCCCCCACACCCACAACAACCTCAACCACCCGCGCACCCGCACCCACCAACGCACCCCTCACACCATCAACAACCCCACCAACACCACCCCAACCCGGCACCACCAACACCCACACCCCCGACAACACCCCACCCGACCCCACCGACACCGACCGCTCAACCACCCGATACCGCCACGAATCCACCACCGAACCAACCACCCGCCGACGCCGCCACTCCGACAACACCGGCACCACCGAACCCCAACCATCCCCACCACCAACCACCGACACCACACCCTCCACATCCCCACGCTCCACCGCACCCCAGAACGCACCCTCAACCCCATCCACCACACC
>NZ_JBIBIJ010000077.1:0-1091 GCF_042957465.1 Kitasatospora sp. NPDC008050 | reverse complement strand
AGCCGCTGGACCGGTCCGGCACCGCACTCATCACCGGCGCCACCGGCATGCTCGGCTCCCTCATCGCCCGCCACCTCGTCCACCACCACGGCATCCGCCACCTCATCCTCACCAGCCGACGCGGACCCAACGCCCCCGGCGCCACCCAACTCACCACCGAACTCACCAACGCCGGCGCACACATCACCCTCACCGCCTGCGACACCACCAACCCCCAAGAAATCCAACACCTCCTCACCCACATCCACCCCGACCACCCCCTCACCACCGTCATCCACACCGCCGGCACCCTCGACGACGCCCTCACCACCAACCTCACCCCCCACCAACTCCACACCGTCCTCCAACCCAAAATCGACGCCGCCACCAACCTCCACCACCACACCAAAAACCACCCCCTCACCCACTTCATCCTCTTCTCCTCCGCCGCCGGCCTCCTCGGCGCCGCCGGCCAAGCCAACTACGCCGCCGCCAACACCTACCTCGACGCCCTCGCCCACCACCGCCACCACCACGGCCTCCCCGCCACCAGCCTCGCCTGGGGCGCCTGGACCGACACCAACGGCATGACCGCCCAACTCACCGACATCGACCTCAACCGCATGACCCGCGCCGGCGTCCAACCCCTCACCGAACACCAAGGACTCACCCTCTTCGACACCACCCTCACCCTCCACACCCCCAACCTCGCCCCCCTCCAACTCAACCCCCACACCCTCCAAACCCAAGCCAACAACCACACCCTCCCCCACCTCCTCCACAACCTCACCCGCACCCCACTCCCCCGAGCCACCACCAACCACACCACCACCAACCACACCCTCACCCAACAACTCCACCCCCTCACCCCCACCGACCAACACCGCACCCTCCTCGAACTCATCCGCACCCACACCGCCACCGTCCTCGGCCACACCAACCCCCACACCATCGACCCCAAACGAACCTTCCGCGAACACGGCTTCGACTCCCTCGCCGCCATCGAACTCCGCAACACCCTCAACACCGCCACCGGACTCCAACTCACCGCCACCCTCATCTTCGACCACCCCACACCCGAAGACCTCGCCACCCACCTCCTCACCGAACTG
>NZ_JBIBIJ010000076.1:0-1195 GCF_042957465.1 Kitasatospora sp. NPDC008050 | reverse complement strand
ACTACGGGGCGAACGCGCAGAACACCGGCGTGGCCTACACGCGCGGCGGCACGCTGACGCGGATCGACTACGGCATGACCGCCTCGACGGTGTATGCGGGTACCGCGCCGGAGCAGATCGTCTTCACCGTGGGCGAGCGCTGCCTGCCCTCCGGTGCGACCTGCGACGACACGCACTTCACCACGGCGAACGCCTCCTGGTGGCCGGATGTGCCGATCGACCAGAACTGCGCGCAGGGCGCCTCCTGCACCACCCACGGCCCGACCTTCTGGTCGCGCAAACAGCTGAACAGCATCACCACCCAGATCCAGGTCAACGGGGCGACCCAGCAGGTCGACCGCTACGACTTCGTGCACTCGTTCCCCGACGGCGGTGACCACGCGCCGACCCTGTGGCTGGACAGCGTGCAGCACACCGGCCTGGACACCGGCGCCGGCGCCTCCGGATCGGTGTCGACCCCGGTGACGAGCTTCGACCCGCCGGCCCAACTGGCCAACCGGGTCGGCACGATCGCCAACCAGCCGGTGATGTACCACGACCGGATCCAGAACATCACCACCGAGACCGGCGCACGCGTCACCGTCACCTACAACCCCACCCAGTGCACACCGGCCAACGTGCCCACGGACCCCTCCACCAACACCCTGCCCTGCTTCCCGGTGCTGTGGACACCGCCCGGCGCCACCAGCCCGCAGGCCGACTGGTTCCACAAGTACACCGTGCACTCCGTCCTGACCCAGGACCTGCACGAGACCAACCAGGACGGCACCTACCCCGAGCTGCTCACCACCTACGCCTACGACGGCGGCGCGGGCTGGCACTACGACGACAACGAACTCGTCAAACCCGCCAACCGCACCTACGGGCAGTTCCGCGGCTACGCCACGGTGGAGACCCGCACCGGTGACACCACCGTCTTCCACACCACCAACGGCGCCAAGGTCAACGACCAGCTGACCCTGAACAAGACCAGCTACTTCCGCGGCATGTCCAACAACACGCCCACCGGAACCGGCGGTTCGACCGTCACCCTGACCTCCACCGACGGCGCCCACACCGCCCAGGACACCAACGCCCTACTCGGGCAGGTCTTCGAGACCGACGCCTACACCGGCGACGGCGGCACCATCGACCACGCCACCGTCACCATCCCCACCATCATCGGCCCCACCGCCTCCCGCAACCGCACCGGACT
>NZ_JBIBIJ010000075.1:0-1227 GCF_042957465.1 Kitasatospora sp. NPDC008050 | reverse complement strand
GACACCGGCACCGCCGTGTCGTTCCACCCCACCAACACCCGCTCACGCTCAACCGCATCAAGCACCTCAACACCCGAAACCCGCAAGCCCGGATCAACCACAACCGCCTCAAGCACCCGCACGAACCGCGCCACGATCTGCTCAGCAGTCGACCGATCAAACAGATCCCGCGCGAAAGTCAACGACCCACACAACCCACCGACACCAGCCAACTCACTCACATCGAACGACAAATCAAACTTCGCGGCAGGCTCACCAGGAGACAACACCACCGCCTCCACACCAGGCAGCTCCAACACCGTCCCCACATTGTTCTGCACAACCAACATCACCTGGAACAACGGATGACGCGCCATCGACCGGACCGGAGCAAGCTCCTCCACCAACCGCTCGAACGGCACATCCTGACACCCATGAGCAGCCAACGCAGTAGCACGCACCCGACCGAGCAACTCCGTGAACACCGGATCACCAGACACATCAGTACGCAACACCAAAGTATTGACAAAAACCCCAACCAGATCATCCAACGCCTGATCAGTACGCCCCGCAATCGCCGTACCAACCGGAATATCCGTACCAGCACCAAGCCGCGACAACAACACCGCCAACCCCGCCTGCAACACCATATGCAACGTCACACCCTCAGCCCGCGCCAACCGGACCAACCCCGCATGCACCCCAGCCGAAACCTCCAACCGAACCGAACCACCACGATGAGAAGCCACCGCCGGACGCACCCGATCAACCGGAAGCACCAACTCCTCCGGCACACCCGCCAACACCCCACGCCAATACGCCAACTGCTCGGACAACACACTGCCCACATCACCAACCTCACCCAACAACTCCCGCTGCCACAACGCATAATCCGCATACTGCACCGCCAACGGCCGCCACCCCGGAGCCACCCCCGCCAACCGCGCCGCATACGCCACCGAAACATCCCGCCCCAAAACCGCCGACGACCAACCATCACCCGCAATGTGATGCATCACCACCACCAGCACACACTCACCCGGCGCAAGAGCGAAAACACTGACACGCAACGGAACATCAACCGACAAATCAAACGGATACCGCGCCACCCGCGCCACCGCCTCAGCCAAACCCACCTCACCGAACCCAGAACCATCAACAACCGTCACCAACCCGCCAACCTCATCAACCCCCACCACCCGCTGACACGGCCGCCCACCAACCACCGAGAACAACGTCCGCAACGCC
>NZ_JBIBIJ010000074.1:0-1262 GCF_042957465.1 Kitasatospora sp. NPDC008050 | reverse complement strand
CGGCACGGTGTAACCACCGGTCTTGCCACCGGAGTTGATACTCGATCCGCGGATCACCCCGAGCACCCGGTCACCGTCGGCCAGCGCCCGGGCCAGCGGCTTGAGCAGCACCGCGCCCACGCCCTCCCCGTCGACGAAGCCGTCCGCGTCCGCGCCGAAACTCTTCAGCCGGTCGTCGTGCGCGATCATCCCGCGCTGCGCCAGGGTACGCAGGTGCATGGGATGCAGGATCAGGTTGACCCCGCCCGCGATCGCCGCCGCGCACTCCCCCGTGCGCAGGCTCTCACACGCGAGGTGGATCGCGGTCAGCGACGCCGAGCAGGCGGTGTCGACCGCCAGGCTGGGACCGGTGAAGTCGAAGGTGTAGGAGACCCGGTTGGCGATCGACCAGTGGTTGGAATGCGCCTCACTCGCCACCCCCAGCGCGTTCGCCTCCCCACCCATCCACTCGTAGTTGCTGTTCATCACCCCGACGAACACCCCCACCCGGCCCTGCGCCGCGAGAGTGGCCGCCGGGTAACCGGCGTCATCCAACGTGGCCGCCGCGGTCTGCAGGAAGAGCCGCTCCTGCGGATCCATCGCCTCCGCGTCCGCGGGCGAGATCTGGAAGAACAGCGGGTCGAACTTGTCGACATCGTCGATGAACCCGGCCCACTTGCTGTAACTGCCACGCACCCCACTGGGATCGAAGTGCGCGTCGGCGTCCCAGCGGTCGGCGGGCACCTCCCGGACGCAGTGCCGCCCCGCGAGCAAGTTGTCCCACAACTCGCCCACCGTCCCGGCCAGCGGGTAACGGCCCGCGACACCGACGATCGCCACACCCTCACTCACCGGGGCCGGGGTACCGGCGCCCCGGGCCAGCAGGCTCAGCAGCAGCTTCCGCTTGTCGTCCACAGTTCTCTCTCTCACAAGGTCATCGGGCACAGGGTCAACGGGCCCGGTGTCTACCGCCGCTGGGACGACGGGTAGGGAACACGGAGGGGAGGAGTCGATACCTGACCGGCGGATCCTGCCGGGCAGGATCCGCCGGGCAGTCCCTAGTCCTGCCGGGCCGCGGCGCGCTGGGCGCGGCGGGAGGTGCGGACCGCGGGGGCCGGCGCCGCGCCGGGTTGGAGGTCGGGGGCGAAGCCCATCAGTTCGGCGAGGTTGTCGACGAAGCTGCGGATGGTCGGGAACTCGACGAAGGAGGTGGCCGGGACGGCGAAGTCCAGCTCCTCGCCGAGCCGGGCGACCACCTCGATCAGCACCAGCGAGTCCAGGCC
>NZ_JBIBIJ010000073.1:0-1388 GCF_042957465.1 Kitasatospora sp. NPDC008050 | reverse complement strand
CGGCGAGGAGTTCTACCTGCGCGACCACGTCGTCGGCGGCGACCTCGTCCTGCCCGGCGTGGCCTACCTGGAAATGGCCCGCCTGGCCGGCGAACCGGCCGCTGGACGAACGCCGTTGCTCGATGCGAGCGGCCAAGTGATCGCCGCGATCGAGGACTTCACACTGCGCGCGGCCCCCACCCGACCGCCGGTGGACGCGGTGACCGCCTTCGAGCCCCACTGGCAACCCGCCACACCCTCCCCACACCAGCTCACCGGGACCGTACTGCTGCTCGACGCCGGCTCCCAGGGCATCGCCGTCGGCGCCGCGCCGGCCGAACTGGGAGTAACCACCCACCGGATCGAGCTGGACACCGGCTTCGACGACGACGACGCGGCGGCGGTGCGAGCGGGACACAACGGGCCGCTCCACGTGGTGCAACTGGCCGGCGAGCAGACCGAGCCCGCCAGCGCGCTCGACGGCGGCTTCCACCCGGCGCCGGCCTTCCTCCAGGCCTGGCAACGCGAGCGGCGCGGCGTGCTGCGCTACCTCTACGTCCACCGCGACCCCGCCGCCTCGCCGCTCCACCTCCACCTGGCGACGGCCGCCTTCGCCCGCACGGTACGCCTGGAGCACCCGGCCGTCGACTTCGGCGTGCTGCCGGTCGCGGCCGGCTCCCTCGCCAAGGCGGTGGTCGCCGAACTCGGCGCCGAACCCCGCGCCGAGGGCGAGCCCGAGATACGGATCGGCGAGACCGGCCGAACCCGCCGCGCCTGGCGCAAGGCGGAACTGCCCACCCCCACCGGGACGGCGTTCACCCGCCCCGGCGCCCACCTGATCACCCGCGGTACTGGCGGCACCGGCGCGCTCGGCCTGCTCCTCACCGAACACCTGGCCACCGCCCGCAGGACATCGGCTGGGTGGAGGCCAACGGCTCCGGCTCGACCGTCACCGACCTGCTCGAAGTCAAGGCGGTGGAGCGGGTCTACCGCAGCGGCTCGACCCAGCCGGTGGCGCTCGGCTCGATCAAGCCCGACATCGGCCACCCGCCGGCCGTCGAAGGCATCGCCGCCTTCGTCAAGGTGGGGCTGATGCTGATGCTGCACCGCCGTGAGCAGGCGCCGTTCGGCTCCGGACAGGAACCGCTCCAGCACTTCGACCTGGCCGCCTCCCCGCTGCCACAGCCCGAGCTGAACCGCGGGGCGGTCTTCCTGGGCACCGACGCCGACGCCGACGCACCTGTCGCGCCCGCCGCCGCGGGCTCGTTCCGGGACAGCTACCGATGAGAGAGCCGATGTTTCGCGAGGCCCGCACGGGTTCTCTGCCCGTGGTCTTCATGTTCTCCGGGCAGGGCTCCCAGTACTACCGGATGGGTGAGGAACTCTTCGACGAGGACGAGGTGTTCCGC
>NZ_JBIBIJ010000072.1:0-1449 GCF_042957465.1 Kitasatospora sp. NPDC008050 | reverse complement strand
TCAGCCGGTCCTACGTTGTTGGTGTGGCAGAGGGGCCAGTCGTATGGTCCTGAGGCCCAGGGACACCGGGTATGGCTTTCAGCCGGTTGCACGCGATGGTTCAGCTGACCTGGCCGCCCGGTGTCTCACGACGACTCGACCGCTGATTAGGAGTCGCGAGCCCCTCGGGTGCATCGCTGAGTAGGACCACGCTGGCGAGGTCGTCCGGAGCGCAACCCACATCGAACAACCGGAGGACAGGTGGCCCGGATCTGGGCGGGAACGGACATCGGCAAGACCCACCACCACTGCGTGGTGCTGGATGCCGAGGGCAGGCGGCTCCTGTCGCGGAAAGTGCTGAACGACGAGCCGGAACTGCTGGCCCTGCTCGCCGACGTGCTGGCCCTGGACGATGACGTGGCCTGGGCTGTCGACGTCGCCGACGGCATGGCCGCCCTGTGGATCAACATCCTGCTCAATCACGGCCAGGAGCTGGTCTACATGCCCGGCCTGGCGGTCAACCGGGCGGCCGCCGGTTACCGGGGCACCGGCAAGACCGACGCAAAGGATGCCACCGTCATCGCCGATCAGGCCCGTATGCGTCGGGACCTGGCCGTCCTGCGACCCGACGGCGAGCAGGCCGTCGAGCTGCGGATCCTCACCGGCCGCCGGGCCGACCTGAACGCCGACCGGACCCGCAGGATCAACCGCCTACGCGGTCAACTCACCAGCATCTTCCCGGCATTGGAGCGGGTCTTGGATCCCGGCAACGTCGGCCCGCTGGTCCTGCTGGCCGGCTACCAGACGCCGGCCGCACTGCGAAGGACGGGACGCGCCAGGCTGACCACCTGGCTTCGAAACCGCAAGGTTCGAGGAGCCGAAGCCCTCGCCGCGGCAGCTGTCGAGGCCGCCGAGCGCCAGTACACCACCCTGCCCGGGGAGAAGATCGCCGCCCAGGTGATCCACGCCCTCGCCAAGGAGGTGATGAGCCTCAACGAGCAGATCACCGAGATCGACAAGCTCATTGCGGCCCGGTTTCGCGAGCACGAGCTCGCCGAAGTGATCACCAGCATGCCCGGTATCGGACCACTCCTGGGAGCGGAGTTCGTGGCCGCCACTGCCGGCGACATGAGTCGCTTCGGCACCCCGGATCGCCTTGCCAGCCTGGCCGGAGTCGCGCCTGTGCCCCGCGACTCCGGCCAGGTCAGCGGCAACCTGCACCGCCCCCGGCGCTACCACCGTGGCCTCCAGCGCGTCTTCTACACCTCCGCTCTGATCAGCATCCGCAGCTGCGAGGAATCCCGCCGCTTCTACGAGCGCAAACGTGCCGAGGGCAAGCGACACACCCAGGCGGTCCTCGCCCTGGCCCGTCGGCGGGTCAACGTTCTATGGGCCCTGATCCGTGACGGGAAGAGCTACGAGCCTGCACTCCCCGTCACATCAGCGGCTTGACAACATCATTAGGAGGTC
>NZ_JBIBIJ010000071.1:0-1457 GCF_042957465.1 Kitasatospora sp. NPDC008050 | reverse complement strand
CCCTCAACACCGCCACCGGACTCCAACTCACCGCCACCCTCATCTTCGACCACCCCACACCCGAAGACCTCGCCACCCACCTCCTCACCGAACTGTCGCCGGCCGCCCAGTCGCCGGTCGACACCGCACTGGCCGGCCTGACCGGACTGGAAACCGCGCTGTCCTCGATCGCCTCCGACGACACGGACCGCGCCCTGGTGACACAGCGTCTGAAGACGCTCCTCGCCCGCTGGAACGGCGACAGCGACGTGTCGACAGGCGGGAACGACCTCGATTCGGCCACGAACGAGGACCTCTTCGACCTGATCGACAAGGGGTTCGGGGTCTCCTGACCCCGCCGGCCTACGCAACCACTCATCCCTGAGGAGCTGAATCCACTTGTCCGAAGACGACAAGCTTCGCGAATATCTGAAGCGCGCCATCACCGACGCCCGTCACCTCCAGCGCCGTCTGCGGGAGGTGGAGGACAAGTCGCGGGAGCCGATCGCCATCGTGGGCATGGCCTGCCGCTATCCCGGCGGCGTCGGGACGCCCGACGACATGTGGCGGATGGTGTCCGAAGGCACCGACGCCATCGCGGGCTTCCCGACCGACCGCGGCTGGGATCTGGAGGGTCTCTACGGCCCCGAGGCGCGGGAGAGCGGCAACGCCACCCCGCTGGAGGGCGGATTCCTCTACGACGCCTCCGAGTTCGACGCGTCGTTCTTCGGCATCTCGCCGCGTGAGGCGATGGCGATGGACCCGCAGCAGCGACTGCTGCTGGAAACCTCCTGGGAGGCCCTGGAGCACGCGGGGATCGACCCGCACTCCGTCCAGGGCAGCCGAACCGGCGTGTTCTTCGGCGGCACGTCCCAGGACTTCGCCGGACTGCTGGCCACGTCCGCGAAGGGCGGCCAGGGCCACGGTCTGACGGGCACCACCGGCAGCGTGCTGTCCGGACGGGTGGCCTACACCCTGGGCCTGGAGGGTCCTGCGCTCACGGTGGACACCGCCTGCTCGTCCTCGCTGGTGGCGCTGCACCTGGCCGTCCAGGCCCTCCGCAAGGAGGAGTGCAGCATGGCGCTGGCCGGCGGCGTCTCGGTGATGTGCACGCCGATGACCTTCACCGAGTTCTCCCGCCAGGGCGGCCTGGCCGCGGACGGACGGTGCAAGGCCTTCGCCGGTGCGGCCGACGGTACGGGCTGGGGCGAGGGCGTCGGCGTGCTGGCCGTGGAACGGCTCTCGGACGCACTGCGCAACGGGCACCCGGTGCTCGCGGTGATCCGCGGCAGCTCGCTCAACCAGGACGGCGCGTCGAACGGTCTGAGCGCGCCCAACGGTCCCTCGCAGCAGCGGGTGATCCGCCAGGCGCTCGCCGACGCCGGGCTGTCGGCCGCCGAGGTGGACGTGGTGGAGGCGCACGGCACGGGCACGACGCTGGGCGACCCGATCGAGGCACAGGCACTGCTGGCCACCTA
>NZ_JBIBIJ010000069.1:0-1762 GCF_042957465.1 Kitasatospora sp. NPDC008050 | reverse complement strand
CAACGGCATCCCCATCACCTGGACCAACCACCACCCCACCACCCCCACCCCCCTCCCCACCTACCCCTTCCAACACCAGCACTACTGGCTCCAGCCGCAGCAGGACGCCGGTGACCTCACGAGGGCGGGACTGGCCTCGCCCGACCACCCGCTGCTGGGCGCGTCCATCACTCTCGCCGACTCCGACGGCTGGCTCTTCACGAGCCGTATCTCGCTGCCCACGCACCCCTGGCTCGCCGACCACGCCGTGAACGGCACCGCCCTGCTGCCCGGCACCGCCTTCCTCGAACTGGCCTTCCACGCCGGCAAGACCCTGGACTCCGAGCGCGTCGAGGAAATCGTCCTCGAACTGCCGCTCCTCCTGCCCGCACAGGGCGGAGTACAGATCCAGCTCGCGGTGGCCGCTCCCGACGCCCTGGGACGTCGGCAGTTCACCGTCCACTCGCGTCCGGAGAACAGCGCGACGAGCGCCGAGGCCTGGACCCGTCACGCCAGCGGGGTGCTCACCCCGGGACGCCCGGCAGCCGGCTTCGATCTGACGCAGTGGCCGCCGACCGGCGCCGAGTCACTCGCCGTCCACGACCTCTACGACAACCTGGCCGGAGCCGGATTCGCCTACGGGCCCGCCTTCCAGGGCGTCCAGGCCGTGTGGAAGCTCGGCGACGAGGTCTACGCCGAAATCGGGCTCCCCGAGGACCAGCGGAGCGAGGCCAACCGCTTCGGTCTCCACCCCGCGCTCGCCGATGCCGCCCTCCACATCGCGGCCTTCGCCACCTCCGGCGCCGAATCCGGGCGCGGCCGACTGCCGTTCAGCTGGAGCGGCGTGTCGCTGCACGCCGACGGCGCTTCGTTCCTCCGGGTCAAGCTGACTCCCACCGGGCCGCAGGCGTACTCGCTGGCCTTTGCCGACGCCGCCGGGCAGCCCGTCGCCTCCATCGACGCCCTGACGGTACGTGAACTCTCGCCCGAGGACCTGGACGGAACGGACCGGGACGTCCTGCGGGAGTGTCTGCACCGACTGTCCTGGACGGCCCTCACCGCCCGCGAGGACGCCGAGCCGGCCGGACGCTGGGCGCTTGTCGGTTCGCCGAGCCCGCGTACCGAGGCGCTGCTCGGCTCGCCCGGCCGGGCCGCCGAGGTGTTCGCCGACCTGTCCGCCCTCACGCAGGCCGTCGAAGCAGGCTCCCCGCTCCCCGACTTCGTGCTGCTGCCGCTCACCGACGACGCCGGCTCCGGCCCTGGCTCCGCCTCCGGCTCCGGCTCCGGCTCCGGCTCCGGCTCCGACGACACCGACGTGGTGGCCCGCGTGCACGCGGCCACCGAGCGCGCGCTCCACCTCCTCCAGTCCTGGCTGCGTGACGAGCGGCTGATCGGTGCCCAGCTGATCGTGCTGACCGAGAACGCTGTGGTGACGGAGCAGTCGACGGATGTGCCGGACCTGGTGCAGGCCGCACTCTGGGGCCTGGTCAGCTCGGCACAGAGCGAGAACCCGGGCCTGATCACCCTGCTCGACACCGACGCTCAGCAGGTGGCTGCCGCGCTCCTCGGCACGGCGCTCGACTCGGGTGAGCCGAGGATCGCGTTCCGCTCCGGCGAGGCCCGGGTTCCCCGCCTGGTCAAGATGAAGCCCGCCGAGGTGATCGCCGAACGGATCGACGGGTCCGACGAGCCGCTGGACCGGTCCGGCACCGCACTCATCACCGGCGCCACCGGCATGCTCGGCTCCCTCATCGCCCGCCACCTCGTCCACCACCACGGCATC
>NZ_JBIBIJ010000068.1:0-1809 GCF_042957465.1 Kitasatospora sp. NPDC008050 | reverse complement strand
GACGACACCAACGAGAACGCCACATCGGCCTCCCGCTGACCACCCCCCGCCACCAACTCCAACAACCGCCCCGCCTGCGCCCGCAACGCCGCCTCCGAGCGGGCCGAGACGGTCCAGGGCAGGACGGCTCCGCCCAGCGGCGCGGGACCGGACGGCTCGGCCGCGGCCTGCGGCTCCGCCGGGGCCTGCTCCAGGATCATGTGGACGTTGGTCCCGCTGATGCCGAAGGAGGAGACACCCGCGCGGCGCGGCGCGCCGGTCTGCGGCCACTCCCGGGCCTGCGTCAGCAGCTCCACCGCACCCGCCGACCAGTCGACGTGCGGGGTCGGCTCGTCCACGTGCAGGGTCATCGGCATGATGCCGTGCCGCAGGGCCATCACGGTCTTGATGACACCGGCGACGCCGGCCGCCGTCTGGGTGTGGCCGATGTTCGACTTCAGCGAGCCGAGCCACAACGGCCGGTCGGCAGCACGGTCCTGACCGTAGGTGGCCAGCAGCGCCTGCGCCTCGATCGGGTCGCCCAGCGTCGTGCCCGTGCCGTGCGCCTCCACCATGTCCACGTCGGCGGCGGACAGTCCGGCGTTGGCCAGCGCCTGGCGGATCACCCGCTGCTGCGAGGGACCGTTGGGCGCGCTCAGACCGTTCGACGCGCCGTCCTGGTTGGCAGCGCTGCCGCGGATCACCGCGAGCACCGGGTGTCCGTTGCGCCGCGCGTCCGACAACCGCTCGACAACCAGGACGCCGACGCCCTCGCCCCAGCCCGTACCGTCGGCCGCACCGGCGAAGGCCTTGCAGCTGCCGTCGGCGGCGGAGCCGCCGAGCGTGACGAACTCGGCGAAGATCGACGGGGTGGTCATCACCAGGACGCCGCCGACCAGGGCCATGCCGCAGTCGCCCTGGCGCAGGGACTGCACGGCGGAGTGCAGGGCGACCAGCGAGGACGAGCAGGCGGTGTCGATGCTGACCGCCGGGCCTTCGAGCCCGAGGACGTAGGACACCCGTCCGGACAGCACGCTGCCCGCGGTGCCGGTGACCATGTACCCCTGGCTGGTGGGCGAACTGGCCATCAGCGCGCCGTACTCCTGAGGCGTGCCGCCGACGAACACCCCGGTCCGGCTGCCACGCAGCGACAGCGGGTCGATCCCCGCGTGCTCCAGGGCCTCCCAGGAGGTTTCCAGCAGCAGCCGCTGCTGCGGGTCCATCGACATGGCCTCACGCGGCGAGATCCGGAAGAACTCCGCGTCGAAGTCGCCCGCGCCGTGCAGGAAGGCGCCTCGCCGGGCCCCCGGGACCTCCCAGTTCTCCCAGCCGCGGCCCTCGGGGAACTCCGTCATCGCGTCACGGCCTTCGACGGCGAGCTGCCACAGGCTCTCGGCGTCGGTCACCCCGCCGGGGAAGCGGCATCCTATGCCGACGATGGCGACGGGGTCGGTGGACACGGCGCTCAGGCGGTTGTTCTGCTGCCGCAGTCGCTCGTTCTCCAGAAGCGAGGCACGCAGCGCGCCGATCACGTCTGCACTGGCTGTGTCCATCGTCAGCTCCCACTTGTCCGTTCGCCATGTGGCCGGGTCGAAAAGGCCGATCGCACGGGGGTCCCACCGGGCCCGCCACCGTGTCGTACCGGCTCCCGCGGCGGGCACCTGTCGATGACGAGGCGCGCCGGGGCGGCCGGGTCCGCGGGATCTTAGATGGAGGCTAGGCGCCGCTCCGGCCGAGGTAACCCCCAGTCAGCCCTCCGACCTTGCGCTGCCACCCCTACTTCCGCGGAGCGACCCCCTAGATCGCGGGATCGCCGGATCCCCGCGGCGG
>NZ_JBIBIJ010000067.1:0-2058 GCF_042957465.1 Kitasatospora sp. NPDC008050 | reverse complement strand
TCGCCTCGGACGGGCGGTGCAAGTCCTTCTCCACCGACGCCGACGGCACCGGCTGGTCCGAAGGCGCCGGCGTCATCCTCGTCGAACGCCTCTCCGACGCCCAACGCAACAACCACCCCGTCCTCGCCATCATCCGCGGCACCGCAGTCAACCAGGACGGCGCCTCCAACGGCCTCACCGCCCCCAACGGCCCCGCCCAACAACGCGTCATCCGCCAAGCCCTCACCAACGCCCGCCTCACCACCACAGACATCGACGCCGTCGAAGCCCACGGCACCGGCACCACCCTCGGCGACCCCATCGAAGCCCAAGCCCTCATCGCCACCTACGGCCACAACCGCCCCGACAACCAACCCCTCTACCTCGGCACCATCAAATCCAACCTCGGCCACACCCAAGCCGCCGCCGGCGCCGCCGGCATCATCAAAATGGTCCAGGCCCTACGCCACGCCACCCTCCCCCGCACCCTCCACATCACCACCCCCACCACCAAGGTCGACTGGACCGAAGGCAACATCCAACTCCTCACCGAAACCCTCAACTGGCCCCAACACGACCACCCCCGCCGCGCCGGCATCTCCTCCTTCGGCGTCAGCGGCACCAACGCCCACATCATCCTCGAACAAGCACCCCCCACCACCGACACCCCCGACAACACCGACACCCAGGACACCCCCGACAACACCAACAACACCGACAACACCAACACCCAGGACAGCACCGACAGCACCACCCCGCAGACCGACACCCCCCTGCCCCTCCTCCTCTCCGCCACCACCCCCCAAGCCCTCCAAGCCCAAGCCACCCAACTCCACCACCACCTCACCACCCACCCCGACCTCACCATCCACCAAACCACCCACACCCTCGCCACCACCCGCGCCCACCTCCACCACCGCGCCGCCCTCCTCACCACCCACAACGACCGCAACACCCTCCTCCAAACCCTCCAAGCCCTCGCCACCAACACCCCCCACCCCCACCTCATCACCTCAACCAACCACCAACCCCGCTACGCCTACCTCTTCACCGGCCAAGGCGCCCAACACCCCCAAATGGGCCACCAGCTCTACACCACCCACCCCACCTACGCCCAAACCCTCGACACCATCTGCGACCACCTCGACCCCCACCTCGACCACCCCCTACGCGACATCCTCTTCGCCCACCCCGACACCCACCACGCCACCCTCCTCAACCAAACCCTCTACACCCAAACCGCCACCTTCGCCCTCCAAATCGCCCTCCACCGCCTCCTCGAACACCACAACCTCCACCCCCACGCCCTCACCGGCCACTCCATCGGCGAACTCGCCGCCGCCCACGCCGCCGGCATCCTCACCCTCCAAGACGCCTGCACCCTCATCGCCACCCGCGCCCGCCTCATGCAAAACCTCCCCACCGGCGGCACCATGATCGCCATCCAAGCCACCGAAGAAGAAATCACCCCCCACCTCACCAACCACACCCACCACGCCTCCATCGCCGCCATCAACACCCCCGACAACCTCGTCATCTCCGGCGACACCACCACCATCACCACCATCGCCAACCACTTCGCCAACCAAGGCCGCACCACCAAACAACTCCCCGTCAGCCACGCCTTCCACTCACCCCTCATGCACCCCATCCTCGACGACTTCCACAAAGTCGCCCAAACCCTCACCTACCACCACCCCACCACCCCCCTCATCTCCACCGTCACCGGCACCATCCCCGACAACCCCGACCACTGGACCAACCCCACCTACTGGACCAACCAAATCCACCAACCCGTCCGATTCCACCAAGCACTCCAAACCCTCCACACCCAAAACATCACCCACACCATCGAAATCGGACCCCACCCCACCCTCACCAACCACGCCACCACCACCCTCCCAAACCACACCCACACCCACACCCTGCGCCGCAACCAACCCGAAAACCACACCCTCCACACCACCCTCGCCCACGCCCACACCAACGGCATCCCCATCACCTGGACCAACCACCACCCCACCACCCCCACCCCCCTCCCCACCTACCCCTTCCAACACCAGCACTACTGGCTCCAGC
>NZ_JBIBIJ010000066.1:0-2105 GCF_042957465.1 Kitasatospora sp. NPDC008050 | reverse complement strand
AAGTTCGACGGGCTGCCGCGCGGCGGGGTCTTCGACTGGCGGCGCCCGGCCGCCGAACTGGACGCCCTGGTGCGGGCCACCGCGTTCGGGCGGCGGCGCAACGACTTCGGCACCGCACTCCTGGCGCTCGGCGAGGGCCTGGTGGCCGTCCAGGGCGTGGAGGTCACCGAGCGGCTCTCCACCGCCGAGCCGGGCACGGTGGTCGACACCACGCCGCAGGCGATCACCGTTGCCACCGCCGACCGGGACGTGCGGCTCACCGCACTGGCGCAACTGACCGGGGAGCGCCTCGACCTGGCCACCCTCGCCGACACCCTGGCCACCCGGCACGCCGGCCGCTTCACCGAACTCACCGAGGCCGAGGTAGCCCAACTGGCGGCGGAGGGCCGTGCGGCGCACCGCGCGGAGGGGCGTTGGCTGCGCGTCCTGGACCGGCTGGAGCCCGTGCTCCCGCCGAGATTCGGCCAACTCGGCCAACTCGACCAGGCCACCCGGCCGGTGGTCCCGGTCGCGCTGCCCGAATCGCTGCACGATGCCGGAGCCGACCCCGTGCACCTCGCGTTGGCCGCGGTGCTGGCCTTCCTGGCCCGGCTCTCGCGTGGCGGTGAGCGCGATGTCGCGCTGCCCGTGCCCGGCGGCTCGGCGGCGGGGCTGCTGGCGGCCGAACTGCCGCTGCGGGCCCCGGAAGGGCTGCTGGAGCGCACGCTGGCGGAACTGGCCGAGCTGGTCGGCGCCGAGGTCACCGCGCTGCGGGCCCGCTCGCCGTATCGGCGCGACCTGCTGCTGCGCCACCCGCAGCTGACCGCAGCCGCCCGCACCGCGCTGCCGGTCGCGGTCCTGCTGCCCGGCGCCGACCCCGCGCCCGCCGGCCGGGTGCTGACCATCCGGATCGGCCCGGCCGGCGAAGTCTCCTTCCAGGGCGATGAACTGACGGATACCCAACAGAGCTGGCTTGCCGAGCACTTCGCGCTTCTGCTGGCCGAAGCCGCGGCTGAGCCGGCGCAGTCGCTGGGCCGCCTGTCGCTGCTCACTGCCGCCGAGCGCGCGCTGGTGCTGGAGAGCTGGAACGACACCGCCGAGGAGTACCCGGCCGGGCGTACGGTGTCCCGGCTGGTCGCCGACCTGGCCTGCGCAGCCCCGGCCGCGCCCGCCCTCCGGTTCGAGGGCCGCGAGCTGAGCTACGGCGAACTGGACCAGAGCGCCGACCTGTTGGCCCACCGGCTGATCGACCTGGGCGCGGGCCCCGGCTCCCTGGTCGGCGTCTACCTGGAGCGTTCCCCGGAGCTGCTGGTCAGCCTGCTCGCGGTGCTGAAGACCGGCGCGGCCTACGTGCCGATCGACCCGATCTACCCGCCGGCCCGGATCGGTCACATGCTGGCGGACTCCGGTGCCCGGCTCGTGCTGACCGACGAGGCGTTGAGCGCGACACTGGCGGCCTTCCCGGTCACCCCGGTCCTCGCCACCGCGCAGGACACGCCCGACCCGGCCCCGGTGGAGCCCGTCGACCGTTCGGTGCCGGATGCGCCGGCGTATGTCATCTACACCTCGGGTTCCACCGGTGTGCCCAAGGGTGTTCAGGTGGGGCATCGGGCGTTGGTCAACTTCTTGTGGACGATGGCGCGGTGGCCGGGTTTCGGTTCCCGGGACTCGCTGCTCGCGCTCACCACGGTCTGTTTCGACATCGCGGGCCTGGAGCTCTATCTGCCGCTGGTGCGTGGCGGCACGGTGGAGGTGCTGCCCGCGGCGGTGGCCGCCGACGGTTTCGCGCTGCGTGAGCGGATCGAGCGCTCGGCCCCCACTGTGCTGCAGGCCACTCCCACCACCTGGCAGATGCTGCTCGCCGCCGGCTGGCCCGGCGATCCACGCTTGCGGGCGTTGTGCGGAGGCGAGCCGCTGCCCGCCGACCTGGCCGGGCAACTAGCGAGTCGAGTGGGCGAGTTGTACAACATGTACGGTCCGACGGAGACCACGATCTGGTCGACCGTGGACCGGGTGCACGCTGGTGCTGCGGTCACCATCGGCCGTCCGATCGGCAACACCCGCTGCCATGTGCTGGACGAGCGTGGCCTGCCCGTGCCGCCCGGCATCCCGGGGGAGCTGTACCT
>NZ_JBIBIJ010000065.1:0-2129 GCF_042957465.1 Kitasatospora sp. NPDC008050 | reverse complement strand
GTCGGGAACTCGACGAAGGAGGTGGCCGGGACGGCGAAGTCCAGCTCCTCGCCGAGCCGGGCGACCACCTCGATCAGCACCAGCGAGTCCAGGCCCAGGTCGAAGAGGTTGGTGTCCAGCGCCGCCAGGTGACGCCCGCCGAGCACCCTGCCGATACCCTCCACCAGATAGTCGGTGACCAGGTCCACGTTCTGCCGCCGGTCCTCGGGATCGAACCTCGCGAGCAGCCGCTCGGCGTCCTTCGACGCTGCGGCCGTGGTGTGGGCACCGGGCTCGACCCAGTGCCGACGCCGCTCGAAGCGGTGGGTCGGCAACGGGACCCGGCGCACCTCGCTGCCCGCGTGCACGGCCGCGAAGTCGAGCTCGGCACCGAGCACCCACTGCTCCCCCGCCAACCCGAACAGATACGCCAGACCACCCGCCCCACCATCAGCGGGCGCCAGGTGCACCGGATGTTGGCCGTCCTCGGCGAGCTGGTCCAGCCACTTTTCCGGCAATGGGGCCGCGGCCGAGGTCCAACTCGCCACCGACAGGCTCTCCTCCTCGGTCAGCCAGCGGCCGGTGGCCACGTTCAGCACCGGCAGTCGCGGCGCGGCGAGACGGCCTGGCGTGGTGCCCTCGGCCAGCGCGATCGCCTCGGTGAGCGGCAGCGCCTGGGCGATCGCCGCCGCCACCGCCAGCCCGGCACCGGAACCCGCCAGCCCGGCGGGCTCCACACCCCAGGCCAGCAACGCGGTGGCCAGCGCGTACTCGTGAACGAAGCCGGCCCGCGCACCGTCCTCACCCAGCACAGCCTCCACCGCACCGGGCCGGCCCAACGCGGCGGCACAGGCCTCGACCGCCGCACGGTAGTGCGGCACCGCCTCGCACAACTCCGCGCTGTCGGCGGGCGCGGCCCCGGCGCCGGTGAGCACCAGGACGGGCGCGGTCGCCTCGCGGCCCACCACACCCTGGCGCAGCTGCTCCTCGTCGCCCAGGGCCAGCGCCATGGCCACCTGGCGGGTGCCGCGGGCCACCAGCGCGAGCCGGTGCGGGTGGCTGCGCCGGCCCAGCCCGAGGGTCTGTGCCACCGCGCCCAGGTCCAGCTCACGGTGCTGCTTGAGGTGGCGGCCCAGCACCGCCGCGGCCTGCTTGAGCGCGGCCTCGGAGCGCGCGGACAGCACCAGCAGCTCGCAGTCGCGCCCGCGCGGGGCCGCGCTCCTGGCCGGCGGCTCCTGGAGCACCACATGAGCGTTGGTGCCACCGATCCCGAAGGAACTGACCCCGGCCCGGCGCGGCCCCTCGACGGCCGGCCACGCGGTGGCCTCGGTGTTGACGAAGAACGGACTCGCCGCGAAGTCGATGTCCGGGTTGGGCGCGCTGTAGTGCAGACTCGGCACCAGGGTGGCGTGTTCCAGCATCAGCGCCGTCTTGATCAGACCCGCCAGGCCCGCCGCGGTGTCCAGATGGCCGATGTTGGTCTTCACCGAGCCCAGCGCACAGAACCCGCTCCGGTCGGTGCCCTGACGGAACGCCTCGGTGAGCGCGGCCACCTCGATCGGATCACCGAGTGGGGTGCCGGTGCCGTGCGCCTCCACATAGCCGATACTGTCCGCCTCGACGCCGGCCACCTCCTGCGCATCCGCGATGACCTCGGCCTGCCCCGCGATGCTCGGCGCCGTGTAACCGGTCTTGTTCGAACCGTCGTTGTTGACCGCCGAACCCTTGATCACCGCATGGATCCAGTCCCCGTCGGCCAGCGCCTCCTTCAGACGCTTGAGCACCACCACACCCGCACCACTGCCGATCACCGTGCCCTGCGCCTGAGCGTCGAAGGCCCGGCAGTGACCGTCCGGCGAGAAGATCATCCCTTCCTGGTACTGGTAGCCCTCCTGCGAGCCCAGATGCACCGCACCCACCAGCGCCAGCTCGCACTCACCGCTCAGCAGCGCCAGACAGGCCGTGTGCACCGCGACCAGGGAGGTCGAGCAGGCGGTGTTGATGTTCAGGCTCGGGCCGCGCAGGTTGAGCTTGTAGGAGACCCGGGTGGCCAGGAAATCCTTGTCGTTGGCCAGCATCAACCGGTAATGATCGATCGAGTTGGCACTCCGGTAACGCTCACCGAGGTTGTGCAGCAGGTAGGTGTTCAT
>NZ_JBIBIJ010000064.1:0-2239 GCF_042957465.1 Kitasatospora sp. NPDC008050 | reverse complement strand
CAACGGCATCCCCATCACCTGGACCAACCACCACCCCACCACCCCCACCCCCCTCCCCACCTACCCCTTCCAACACCAGCACTACTGGCTCCAGCACACGCCGAAGGCCGATCCGGCGGCGGCCGGCTTCACCCCCGTCGACCATCCGCTGCTCACCTCGGTCACCGCGCTGCCCGACGACGACACCCTGCTCTTCACCGGCCGTATCTCGCTGCCCACGCACCCCTGGCTCGCCGACCACGCCGTGAACGGCACCGTCCTGCTGCCCGGCACCGCCTTCCTCGAACTGGCGCTTCAGGCGGCCCAGGAGACGGACACGCCGTACATCGCGGAACTCACCCTGCTCGCACCGCTCACCATGGCCGCCGAGCAGCGGACGTCCGTCACCGTCCAGGTCCGGGTCAACCCGGCCGACGAGGCCGGCCGACGGACACTGACCGTGCACGGGCGCACCGGTGACGGGACGTGGGTCCAGCACGCGGCCGGTGTCCTGACCGACCAGCGCCCCGCCGAACCGGAGCGGACCGCCGAATGGCCACCGCCCGGAGCCACCGCCGTCGACGTCTCGACCCTCTACACCGATCTGCTGGACGTCGGCTACCACTACGGCCCCGCCTTCCAGGGCGTCCAGGCGGTGTGGAAGCTCGGCGACGAGGTCTACGCCGATGTCAGGCTCCCCGAGGACCACCGGACCGAAGCCAACCGCTTCGGAGTGCACCCGGCGCTGCTGGACGCCACGCTGCACGCGCTGGCCTTCGCCGAGCAGGAGGCCGAGGGCGTCCGGCTGCCGTTCAACTGGACCGGCTGCGTCCTGCACGCGGCGGGAGCCGGCGCGGTACGCGTCCGACTGACGCCCACCGGACCTTCGTCCTTCGCGGTCAGCGCGAGCGACGACGCCGGCCGGCCCGTGATCACCGTCGACTCACTGGTGGTGCGCGAGGTGACGGAGGGCCAGCTGGCCTCCAAGCCGTCGGACCCCCACGACGACTCGCTGTTCTGGCTGGACTGGACGCCGGTGGCCGGCGCCCCGAGCGACGGCCCGGCCGCCTTCGTGCTGGCCGGTCCGGATCCGCTCGGCCTCTCCGCAGCTGCCGCCGGGACCATGACCGACCCGTCCGGGCTCTTCGCGCCGGATGCCGGGGAGGCGGTACCGGCCGGCGCCGCCGTGGTCGCGTTCCTGCTCGGCGGCTCGGATCCGGACGTTGCCGCCGCCGCGCACGAGGCGACCTGGCGCACCCTGGAATTCGTGCGGTCCTGGCTGGCCGAGGAGCGGTTCGCCGCCACCCACCTGGTGCTCGCCACCAGCGGGGCGGTGGCCGTCGACGATCACGAGGACATCACCGATCTTGCCGCCGCCGCCCTGTGGGGCCTGATCGGCTCGGTGCAGAGCGAGTTCCCCGGACGTATCACCCTGCTGGACACCGACCGGGATCCGGCGACCGCCGCCGCGTTCCCCGCCGTGCTGGGCACAACCGAACCGCGTCTGGCGGTCCGCCAGGGCAAGCTCCTCGCACCGCGCCTCGCCCGGATGAGCGCCCATCCCTCGCTCCAACCGCCTGCGGGGGACGTTCCCTGGCGGCTGGACACAGCGCGTCCCGGTGTCCTCGAAAGCCTCGAACTGGTGCCGTATCCCGAGGCCCTGGAGCCGCTGGCGCCCGGTCAGGTGCGGATCTCCGTCCGGGCCGCGGGCCTGAACTTCCGTGACGTGATCGTGGCGCTCGGCGTGGTGGAGGGACAGAACGGCATCGGCGGCGAGGCCTCCGGCGTCGTGCTGGAGGTCGGCGAGGGCGTGACGAACGTCGCGGTGGGCGACCGGGTGCTGGGACTGTGCCCGACGTCCTTCGGACCGATGGCGGTCACCGACCACAGGTGGCTCACCCGGATGCCGGACGACTGGACCTTCGAGCAGGGCGCCGCGCTGCCGGTCACCTATCTCACCGCGTACTACGGCCTGGTGGACCTCGGCACTCTGCAGGCCGGGGAGTCGGTCCTGATCCATGCGGCCGCCGGCGGCGTCGGCACGGCCGCCGTCCAGCTCGCGCGGCACCTGGGCGCCGAGGTCTACGGCACCGCCAGCCCCGGCAAGTGGGAGGCGGTCCGCGCCAACGGGGTGGATCCGGAGCGGATCGCCAACTCCCGCACGGTGGAGTTCGAGGAGCAGTTCCTGGCGGCCACCGGCGGCCGGGGCATGGACGTGGTCCTCGACTGCCTGGCCGGGGAGTTCGTCGACGCGGGCCTG
>NZ_JBIBIJ010000063.1:0-2364 GCF_042957465.1 Kitasatospora sp. NPDC008050 | reverse complement strand
CTGAGGACAAGCCCTCGGCCTATTAGTACCGGTCAGCTCCACCCCTTACAGGGCTTCCACATCCGGCCTATCAACCCAGTCGTCTACTGGGAGCCTTACCCTCTCAAGGAGGTGGGAGTGCTCATCTCGAAGCAGGCTTCCCGCTTAGATGCTTTCAGCGGTTATCCCTCCCGAACGTAGCCAACCAGCCATGCCCTTGGCAGGACAACTGGCACACCAGAGGTTCGTCCGTCCCGGTCCTCTCGTACTAGGGACAGCCCTTCTCAACACTCCTACGCGCACAGCGGATAGGGACCGAACTGTCTCACGACGTTCTAAACCCAGCTCGCGTACCGCTTTAATGGGCGAACAGCCCAACCCTTGGGACCTACTCCAGCCCCAGGATGCGACGAGCCGACATCGAGGTGCCAAACCATCCCGTCGATATGGACTCTTGGGGAAGATCAGCCTGTTATCCCCGGGGTACCTTTTATCCGTTGAGCGACGGCGCTTCCACAAGCCACCGCCGGATCACTAGTCCCTGCTTTCGCACCTGCTCGACCCGTCGGTCTCACAGTCAAGCTCCCTTGTGCACTTACACTCAACACCTGATTGCCAACCAGGCTGAGGGAACCTTTGGGCGCCTCCGTTACTCTTTAGGAGGCAACCGCCCCAGTTAAACTACCCACCAGACACTGTCCCTGATCCGGATCACGGACCCAGGTTAGACATCCAGCACGACCAGAGTGGTATTTCAACGTCGACTCCACGACAACTGGCGTTGCCGCTTCAAAGTCTCCCACCTATCCTACACAAGCCGAACCGAACACCAATATCAAGCTATAGTAAAGGTCCCGGGGTCTTTCCGTCCTGCTGCGCGAAACGAGCATCTTTACTCGTAATGCAATTTCACCGGGCCTATGGTTGAGACAGTCGAGAAGTCGTTACGCCATTCGTGCAGGTCGGAACTTACCCGACAAGGAATTTCGCTACCTTAGGATGGTTATAGTTACCACCGCCGTTTACTGGCGCTTAAGTTCTCAGCTTCGCCCCACCGAAGTGGAGCTAACCGGTCCCCTTAACGTTCCAGCACCGGGCAGGCGTCAGTCCGTATACATCGCCTTACGGCTTCGCACGGACCTGTGTTTTTAGTAAACAGTCGCTTCTCGCTGGTCTCTGCGGCCGGCCCCAGCTCGGGCAGCAAGTGCCTCCACCAGTTCCGGCCCCCCTTCTCCCGAAGTTACGGGGGCATTTTGCCGAGTTCCTTAACCATAGTTCACCCGAACGCCTCGGTATTCTCTACCTGACCACCTGAGTCGGTTTGGGGTACGGGCCGCCATGAAACTCGCTAGAGGCTTTTCTCGACAGCATAGGATCATCCACTTCACCACAATCGGCTCGGCATCAGGTCTCAGGCTATTGTTGTGCGGATTTGCCTACACAACGCCCTACACCCTTACCCCGGGACAACCACCGCCCGGGCTGGACTACCTTCCTGCGTCACCCCATCGCTCACCTACTACCCTGTTGGATCAGCGGCTCCACCACGTCCCTTTGTCCGAAGACTCCAGGCCGGCTTCACGGCTTTAGCATTCAGAGGTTCGACGTTGGCGCTTCAAAGCGGGTACGGGAATATCAACCCGTTGTCCATCGACTACGCCTGTCGGCCTCGCCTTAGGTCCCGACTTACCCTGGGCAGATCAGCTTGACCCAGGAACCCTTGGTCAATCGGCGCAAGAGTTTCCCACTCTTGTATCGCTACTCATGCCTGCATTCTCACTCGTATACCGTCCACGACTGGATTCCTCCGCCGCTTCACCCGGCACACGACGCTCCCCTACCCATCCACAGCGCCGTTGGGCGTATTCTGTGAATGACACGACTTCGGTGGTGTGCTTGAGCCCCGCTACATTGTCGGCGCGGAATCACTTGACCAGTGAGCTATTACGCACTCTTTCAAGGGTGGCTGCTTCTAAGCCAACCTCCTGGTTGTCTCTGCGACTCCACATCCTTTCCCACTTAGCACACGCTTAGGGACCTTAGTCGGTGTTCTGGGCTGTTTCCCTCTCGACCATGGAGCTTATCCCCCACAGTCTCACTGCCACGCTCTCACTTACCGGCATTCGGAGTTTGGCTAAGGTCAGTAACCCGGTAAGGCCCATCGCCTATCCAGTGCTCTACCTCCGGCAAGAAACACGTGACGCTGCACCTAAATGCATTTCGGGGAGAACCAGCTATCACGGAGTTTGATTGGCCTTTCACCCCTAACCACAGGTCATCCCCCAGGTTTTCAACCCTGGTGGGTTCGGTCCTCCACGCGGTCTTACCCGCGCTTCAACCTGCCCATGGCTAGATCACTCCGCTTCGGGTCTTGGGCATGCAACT
>NZ_JBIBIJ010000062.1:0-2390 GCF_042957465.1 Kitasatospora sp. NPDC008050 | reverse complement strand
AGGGGTTGGGGGCTCGGGTGTCGGTGGTGGCGTGTGATGTGGCGGATCGTGGGGCGTTGGAGGGGGTGTTGGCGGGGATTCCGGAGGATGTGCCGCTGTCCGCGGTGTTCCATGCGGCGGGCGTCGCGGACTTCGGAGAGGTGCTGACGATCGGCGCGGAGGATCTCGCCTACCAGTACGGCGCGAAGGTGGTGGGTGCGCGGCATCTGGACGAGCTGACGGCGGGGATGGATCTGGCCGCGTTCGTGCTGTTCTCCTCGGGTGCCGCGGTGTGGGGCAGCGCGGGGAACGCGGCGTATGCGGCGGCGAATGCGTATCTGGACGGTCTGGCTCAGGAGCGTCGGGCCCGTGGTCTGACCGCGACCTCCATCGCCTGGGGCGGCTGGGGATCCGGCGGCATGCTGCAGGATCACAGCGAGACGGCCGAGCGGCTGGCCCGACTGGGTCTGCGGCCGATGGACCCGGCTATCGCGATCAGCGCCCTTGAACAGGCGCTGGAGCAGGACGAGACCCTGCTCACCGTCACCGACATGGACTGGGAGCGGTTCGCGCCGGGCTACATGATCGCCCGTCACCGTCCGCTGATCGAGGACATCCCCGAGGTCCGCCGTGCCCTGGAGGCGGTCGCCGACCCGGCCGCGGACGACTCCGTCGCCGGAGCGCTGCGCGAGCGCCTGGCCGGCCTGCGCGAGGCGGAGCAGCGGACGGTCCTGCTGGAGCTGGTGCGGTCCGAGGCGGCGCTCGTCCTGGGGCACGCCTCGGCCGAGACGATCACGGACGCCAAGCCCTTCCAGGAGATCGGCTTCGACTCGCTGACCGCCGTCGAGTTCCGCACCCGGCTCAACTCCGTCACCGGGCTGCGGCTGCCCGCCACCCTGGTCTTCGACCACCCGACCCCGTCCGCGCTCGCCGAGCTGCTCAGGGACGAACTCCTCGGCACGGGAGCGGCCGTCGGCCTGCCCGTGACGGTGCGGTCGCAGGATGACGAGCCGCTGGTGATCGTCGGTATGGCCTGCCGCTTCCCGGGCGGTGTCACCTCGCCGGAGGACCTGTGGCGCCTGGTCGCGGAGGGCCGTGACGAGACCTCCGCGATGCCGGTCGACCGCGGCTGGGAGCGGTGGCTCTCCGGCGATGTGCGGCGCGGTGGATTCCTGCACGACGCCGGCGACTTCGACGCGGACTTCTTCGGCATCTCGCCGCGTGAGGCGGGCGTCATGGACCCGCAGCAGCGGCTGCTGCTGGAGACCTCCTGGGAGGCGCTGGAGCGCACCGGCGTCGACCCCACCTCGCTGCGTGGCAGCCGGACCGGCGTGTTCGTCGGCGGAACGGCACAGGAGTACACGGCACTGCTGATGACCGCGCAGGACACCCAGGGCTTCGGCGTGACCGGCTCCTCGGGCAGTGTGATGTCGGGTCGGGTGTCGTACGTGCTGGGCCTGGAGGGTCCGGCGGTGACGGTGGACACGGCGTGCTCGTCGTCGTTGGTGGCGCTGCACCTGGCGACCCAGGCGCTGCGCAACGGTGAGTGTGATCTGGCGCTGGCCGGTGGTGTGACGGTCATGGCCACTCCCGCGACCTTCGCGGAGTTCTCCAAGCAGGGCGCCATCGCCGCCGACGGCCGCTGCAAGGCGTTCGCCGAGGCGGCCGACGGGACCAGCTGGGCCGAGGGCGTGGCCATGCTCGCGGTCGAGCGGCTGTCGGACGCGCGGCGCAACGGACACCCGGTGCTCGCGGTGATCCGCGGCAGTGCGGTGAACCAGGACGGCGCGTCGAACGGCCTGACGGCGCCGAACGGTCCCTCGCAGCAGCGGGTGATCCGTCAGGCGCTGGCCAACGCGGGGCTGTCGGCCGCCGAGGTGGACGTGGTGGAGGCGCACGGCACGGGCACGACGCTGGGCGACCCGATCGAGGCACAGGCACTGCTGGCCACCTACGGTCAGGACCGTTCTGCCGACCGGCCGTTGTGGCTGGGGTCGCTGAAGTCGAACATCGGCCACACCCAGGCCGCGTCCGGTGCCGCCAGTGTGATCAAGATGGTCATGGCGATGCGGCAGGGCGTCCTGCCGATGACGCTGCATGTGGACGAGCCCTCGCACCAGGTGGACTGGTCGGCGGGTGCGGTGGAGCTGCTGACGCGGGCCCGGGACTGGTCCGCGGGTGACGAGCCCCGCCGTGCGGGTGTCTCCTCGTTCGGGCTGAGCGGGACCAACGTTCACCTCTTGTTGGAGGAACCGCCGGTCGGGTCGGTGGCGGTGGTGGCGGATGAGCCGGTGCCGGTGCCGGTGCCGGTGGCGGTGGCGCTGGGTGGTGGGTTGGTGCCGTTGGTGGTGTCGGGTCGTTCGGAGGGGGCGTTGCGGGAGCAGGCGCGGCGGTTGGGCGCGGTGTTGACG
>NZ_JBIBIJ010000061.1:0-2443 GCF_042957465.1 Kitasatospora sp. NPDC008050 | reverse complement strand
GTGCGCCCTGAAAGCGCCTGGTTGTATTCCCGGTAGAACCGGGAGGAATTCGGAGGTTATTCCTGGGTCCAATGGCTTACCTGGCGTCGAAAGACGAAGGGGACCGTAGCATGCCAGAGAAGCGGCGACCGGGTCCAGATATCAGGGACGGTGCTCCGCGGGACCCGCGCGATACGGTGAAAGCTGGATTGCCTGAACCCCAATCTCCAGTCGATTCAAAGACAGATCCGCCGGAAAGATATCCGAAACCGGCGCCGCTCCCTGCATCAGGTCACTCGAACGCCGATGCAACTCCGGAGAGCGGGGCGATGCCCAGCGAGGGCATTCAAGGAGATGAGTGGGGCACCTAAGTCGCGCTAGTACGTACAGCCAGGACGAACAGGGGATCACCTAAAGGGCGCGAGCCCCATGGTGACGGAGTGTCCGTAGTAGTCGCAGGAGTCACGACCTGCCAAGGAGGGCGGGAAAGCCGGCCACAGGGCAAAGGGACACAGGTGACCGGATATCAACGAGACCGGAAGGTATGCGTAATGCAGAGCGCCGAAGCGGTACTTGATATCCTCCGTGAACGCGGCAGGCGAGGCCTGCCGTGCAACGAACTCTATCGACAGATGTTCAACCCGCAGTTGTATCTCACAGCCTATGGGCGCATCTACTCCAACAAGGGGGCGATGACACCCGGGGCGACAGGGGAAACCGCGGACGGCATGTCACTGGCAAAGATCGGACGCGTCATCGACGCGATGCGCCACGAGCGCCACCGATTCAAGCCGGTCAAGCGGGTCTTCATCCCGAAGAAGAACGGGAAACGAAGGCCGCTGGGCCTTCCGTCCTGGACGGACAAACTGGTCGGCGAGGTGATGCGCCTCCTGCTGGAGGCGTACTACGAACCGCAGTTCTCCGACCACTCCCATGGCTTCCGCCCTGGTCGGGGCTGCCACACCGCACTGCGGCATGTGGCCATCGCCTGGACCGGGGCCAGCTGGTTCATCGAGGGCGACATCGCCCAGTGCTTCGACGCACTCGACCATCGGGTGATGCTCGAAACGCTGGGAGAGAAGATCCACGACAACCGGTTCCTGCGGCTGGTGCGCAACATGCTCAAAGCCGGATACCTGGAGGACTGGAACTGGAACGCCACGCTGAGTGGTGCTCCGCAGGGCGGCGTCCTGTCGCCCATCCTGTCC
Organism: Kitasatospora sp. NPDC008050; assembly: GCF_042957465.1. Lineage (NCBI taxonomy): Bacteria > Bacillati > Actinomycetota > Actinomycetes > Kitasatosporales > Streptomycetaceae > Kitasatospora > Kitasatospora sp. NPDC008050. The sequence goes on along the minus strand of NZ_JBIBIJ010000061.1, from coordinate 1,256 downwards.
AACATCTACCTGCACCGGTTGGACACCTTCGTCGAGAAAGTTCTCGTGCCGGAGTACACCCGAGGGGGACTCAGGGCGAGGAACCCCGAGTACCGAAGGGTCGAAAAGGATATCGTGCGCGAGCGACGGCACGGAGACCGCGCCGCCGTGCGCGTCCTGCGCAAGCGACTGCATTCTCTCCCGAGTCAGGACATGAACGACCCGGGATACCGTCGCCTGCGCTATGTGAGATACGCCGACGACACCCTCCTCGGGTTCGCCGGACCCAAGGCCGAAGCCGACGAGATCAAACAGCGCCTCGCCCAGTTCCTGCGTGATGACCTCAAGCTGGAACTGTCCGAGGAGAAGACCCTGGTCACCCATGCCAGAACACAGGCTGCCAGATTCCTCGGCTACGAGATCAGGACTCAGCGGGACGACGGAAGGTCCGAGCGGAAGAAGGGAACCCGGCGGCTGCGCCGCTCGGTGAACGGAACCATCGCCCTCCATGTCCCGAAAGACGTGATCAAGGCCAAATGCGCACCATACCTGGCACGCGGGAAGCCCGCGCATCAGCCGTCGATGTACAAACACGACGACTACAATCTCGTCAGCATCTTCGGCGCCAGGTATCGCGGGATCGTCCAGTACTACCTGCTGGCTGGCGACGTCCACCGACTGAACCGGCTGCACTGGGTCATGCAGTCCTCGCTGCTGTGCTCCCTGGCGGACAAGCACCGCTCGACCGTGTCGAAGATGGCCCGCAAGTACAAGGCCACCATCGACACACCGGCCGGGCCACGCAAATGCCTCCAGGTCAGCATCACCCGCGCCCCGAGCAGCAAACCACTGGTCTCCCGGTTCGGCGGAATCCCACTCCAACGCAGGAAGGGCGCGGTCCTCAAAGACCGCGACCCTGTTCGGGCAGTCGCCGCACCACGCCAACGCGAGTTGGTCAGACGTCTGTTGGCCGGGTTCTGCGAGCTGTGCGGAGCGACCGAGAACATCACGGTCCACCAGATCCGCAAACTCGCCGAGCTCGACCTCTTCGGGCAGGAACAACCCAACTGGGCCGCCGACATGTCCAGGAGGAGACGAGTAACCCTTCTCGTCTGCCCAACCTGCCACGACGGCATCCATGTTGACTGCGAAAACGCACCCCACGGACCTCACTGGAGAGCCCGTTGCGATTAACGTCGCACGACGGGTTCGGGAGGAGGCCGCTGGGAAAAGGACCAAGCCCACGGGCTGGTACCTCGCCCGGCGGCCCACCTCAC
>NZ_JBIBIJ010000060.1:0-2727 GCF_042957465.1 Kitasatospora sp. NPDC008050 | reverse complement strand
AAATCCTTGTCGTTGGCCAGCATCAACCGGTAATGATCGATCGAGTTGGCACTCCGGTAACGCTCACCGAGGTTGTGCAGCAGGTAGGTGTTCATACCCGCACCCGCGTAGACACCGATGGGCCCCTCGGTGCGCTCCGGGTCATAACCCGCCCGCTCCAACGCCTGCAGGGCGCACTCCAGGAAGATCCGGTGCTGCGGATCGAGGATCTCCGCCTCGTCATGGGTGAACTGGAACAGCTCGGAATCGAACAGGTCCACCCCCGGGATCGTCTGACCGGCCTTCACATAACGCGGGTCGGCCAACCGCCCGGCCGGCACACCCGCGGCCAGCAACTCCTCATCGGTATACCGGGTCAGCGTCTCGCGGCCCTCACGCAACACCTCCCAGAAACGCTCGACCGAATCAGCGCCGGGAAAACGGCACACCATCGAGATGATCGCGACATCGGAGTCGGAAACAGTCATGACGGGTTTCCCTTCGGGTCTCAGCTGAGCGTGATGCCGAGGTCGGCGGCGACCGAGCGCATGTCGAGGAAGCTCTGGGCGACGAAGCGGGCGGCGTCCTCGGAGGCGTCCATCCGCTGGAACACCTCGACCAGGGTTGCCTCGTGCTCTTCGCGGCTGCCCTCGCCGGCGGCGATCGAGCGGACCACCTCGCCCAGCTTCGACTCCACGTCGGCCAGGTCGAGCGAGCGGGGGAACTTGATGCTGAAGGTGTTGCGGTCGTAGTCGGCGTTGCGCTTGACGGAGCGCACGTGACTGGCCGCGTTGAGCTTGTAGAACATGCAGTCGAAGTTCTTGAACGAGTAGTAGTTCAGCAGCGGGAACAGCGTGCAGTGGGTCTCCAGCGGCGACGACTGGTACAACCCCTTCGCGCGCAGCTCCTCCACAATCCGGTCCGGGTCGTACTCGTGACGCATCGCGATGAACGGGAACACGATCTTCGGGAGGTTCTCGTCCTCGTCGAAGAGCAACTCCTCCAGCTCGCCACCGAAGAGGGTGTCGGCCAGCCGCTCGCCGAAGGTCTTGTAGAAGCCGCGCACGACCTCACGGACGTTGGACTCCATGGTCAGGATCTGCTGCGGATCCGCGCACAGCGCGATGTACGGGATCTTCTGGCGGTAGGCCATCAGGATCGCGCGCAGCACGAAGAAGGTCCGGCAGGAGACGCAGGGCAGCTTCTCGTCCAGGTACTTGCCCGGCTTCTTGGGCGCCGGACGGTTGAACACCTCGCGCATCATCAGCTTGATGTTGTCGTCGTCGGCGTCCAGTACGAAGGTGGCCGGGATCTTCTCCCGGGCGAGTGCGATGTTCTGCGCCGCGTGCACGCTCTCGAACGGCACGTCGAAGGTGAAGGCCAGCACCCGCTTGCCGTACTCGTTGACGAACTTGTCCAGCATGTAGGTGCTGTCCTTGCCGCCGCTGTACATGAACAGGCAGTCGTAGGTGCCGGTGGCCGGTGGCGCCTGCTGGAACTCGGCGAACACCTCACTGGTGTAGCGGTAGTTGGTGAGCAGGTCCTCGGCGAAGTCCAGGTTGCAGAGATTGCACACCTGCTGATCGTCGAGTACCACCCCGGGGTGGTCGGCCTTGAGCGAGCAGACCTTGCAACTGGACACGGAACTCCCTGTGGTACCCGTCTCGGATCGGAATGCGGGACTTGCGCGGTGTGGGGCGGGGTCTGCGCGGTGTGGGGCGGGGGCTGCGGCGTTCGGGGCGGGCTGGGTCACGGCCGCCCCCGGCGCCGGCCGCGGCGCTGCTCCAGTGCGGCGACGTCACGGCCGCGCCGGGGCTGTGTCGCGGTGGCGGGCCTGGCGCCCTCGCCGGCGCTCTCGCCGGCGCTCTCGGTCGCGGCCAGGTGGGCGGCCATCGCGCGCACGCTCGGGTGGCCGAACATGTCCAGGCGGGTGACCGGCCGCCCGAGCCGCTCGCGCAGCACCGCCGCCACCGAGGTCAGTTTGAGCGAATCCCCGCCCAGGTCGAAGAAGTTGTCCTCGGCGCCCACCCAGTCCAGGCCCAGCGCCTCGCACCAGACCTCGGCGATCCGGCGCTCCAGGCCGGTGCGCACCGCTGCCGCGCCGCCCGCGATCCGGTCAACGCCGGGCCTGGGCAGCGCCTTGCGGTCGATCTTGCCGTTCGGCGTGAGCGGCAGCTGCGCCAGCACCACGACAGCACCCGGGACCATGTAGCCGGGCAGGCCCTCACGCAGCGCCTCGCGCAGCTCGCCGGACGGCGCGAGGTCGGGCGTGCCGGTCGCGTAGGCCACCAGGCGGCGCTCACCGGGCTGGTCCTCACGCACCAGCGCCACCGCCGCCCTCACCCCGGGCAGCCGGCGCAGCGCACACTCCACCTCGCCCAGCTCGATCCGGTAGCCGTTCAGCTTGATCTGGCCGTCGATCCGCTCCAGGTACTCCAGCCGCCCGTCAGGCAGATGGCGCACCAGGTCACCGGTGCGATACGCCCGGCCCGCACCGCCAGTGCCGCCGGTGCCGCCGGTGCCGCCGGTGCCGCCGGTGCCGTCGGTGCCGTCGGTGCCGCCAGCGGCGCCCGCACCGCCGGGGGCGGTCACGAAGCGCTCGGCGGTCAGTTCCGGACGGCCGAGGTAGCCGTCGGCCACCCCGTCCCCCGCCAGGTACAGCTCCCCCGGGATGCCGGGCGGCACGGGCAGGCCACGCTCGTCCAGCACATGGCAGCGGGTGTTGCCGATCGGACGGCCGATGGTGAC
>NZ_JBIBIJ010000059.1:0-3107 GCF_042957465.1 Kitasatospora sp. NPDC008050 | reverse complement strand
ACCACCCCCAACTGGACCGCCTACTACGCCCAACAACAACGCCGCCGCATCCCCCTCCCCACCTACCCCTTCCAACACAAGCACTACTGGCTGGACCGGCAGACCACAGCGCAGGCCACCGACAGTGCCGCCACCGCGCGCCGCGACAACATCGCGGACTGGTTCTACGCCCCGTCCTGGCAGCGAGCCGCTCTGCCCGCCGGGGGGCAGCCGGACTGCGGCCGGCACTGGCTGGTCTTCGCCGACGGCCTGGGCGTGGCCGAGGCGGTCGTCGAGCGGCTGCGGTCCGGCGGCGCCACCGTCACCGTGGTGGCGGCGGCCGACACCTGGTCCGAGCCGGGCGAGGGCCGGTACGGCATCGACCCCGCCCGCAGCGCCGACTACGACCGGCTGATCAACGCGCTCCGTGAGGGCCCCGCCGGTGTACCCACCCGCATCGTCCACGCCTGGAGCGTCACCGCACCGGGCGAGGAGGGGAGCCTCCAGCACGGCTTCGAGAGCCTGATCCGCCTCGCCCAGGCCCTCGTTCGCCACCCGGACAGCGAGCCGCGGCGGATCTGGGTGCTCAGCAACGGGCTGCACAACGTCACCGGTGCCGAGCTGCTCTCGCCGCTGAAGGCCACCCTGCTGGGCCCGTGCCGCGTGCTGCCCCGCGAGCTGCCCGGCACCACCTGCCGCAGCGTCGACCTCGACTGCCCGACGGCTCCTACCGAGGCTCAGCTGGTAAGGCTGATGGCCGAGTTGGTCGCTGAGCCGGAGCCCGGCACGGAAACGGTGGCCCACCGAGGGGGCCACCGCTGGTCCCAGCACTACCTGCCGCAGCCACTGCCCCGACGTGACCAGGCGCCGGCGGTGCGCAGGGGTGGTGTCTACCTGGTCACCGGCGGCACCGGCGGCCTGGGCCTGGCCCTGGCCGAGCACCTCGCGGCCGCGGGAGCACGGATCGCGCTCACCGCGCGCACCCGGCTGCCGGACGCCGCGCAGTGGGACTCCTGGCTCGTCCGCAACCCGGGCAAGGGCCGACTCACCGAGACCGTGCGGACCTTGGTCCGCCTGCGGGACGCGGGTGCGGAGCTCCTGGTGTTCCAGGCCGACGTGAGCGACCAGGCGGCGATGCGCGAGGCCGTCCGGCAGACCACCCTGCGCTGGGGAGCCGTCCACGGCGCCTTCCACACGGCGGGCGTGGCCGGTGGCGGCCTGATCCAGCTCAAGGACCTCCAGGCGGCCGCCGAGGTGCTGCTCCCGAAGGTACGCGGCACCCTGGTACTGGAGGAGGTCCTGGCAGACCAGGAGCTGGAGTTCCTGGTCCTGTTCGGCTCGAACGGTGCGAACATCGGCAGTGTCGGACAGGTCGACTACTGCGCCGCGAACTGCTTCCTCGACGCCTTCGCGCAGGACCGCGGCCGTCGGCAGCGGGTGATCTCGATCGACTGGGGTCCGTGGCGGGAGATCGGCATGGCGGTCGGTACCGCTACGCCGTCCGGCACCGAGCAGGTGGACCAGCGCGCCATGTCAGCCGCCGAGGGACTGTGGGCCCTCGACACGATCCTGGCCGGTGCCTCGGAGTCGCAGATCATCGTGTCGCCCGCCGAGCTCTCGGCGCTCTTCGCGGGCGCCTTCTCGCTGGGCCAGGACGCCACCACGGAGCCCCACACCGCCGTGCACGACCGCCCGAACATCCTGACCGAGTTCGTGGCACCGCGCAGCGACACCGAGCGCACGGTGTGTGAGGTGTGGCAGGACCTGCTGGGCATCGAGAAGGCCGGCATCCAGGACAGCTTCTTCGATCTGGGCGGCAACTCCCTGATCGCGATCCAGCTGGTGAGCACCGTCAACACCAGGCTGGGCACGAAGCTCACGCTCGGCGACCTGTACGAGGGGCTGACGGTCGCGCACCTGGCCGGCCTGGTCGACAAGCCCGTACAGCAGGCAACACCTGACGACCTCAAGGCACTTGAGGAACGCAGAGAGAAGATGCAGCAGCAGCGGCGGCGTCAGCAGCAACGGCGTCGAACGGCAAGGGGCGAATGATGACCACTGAGTTGACGGATCTCCCGGAACGGGACGGCGTCGCGATCATCGGGATGGCGGGGCGTTTCCCCGGCGCCGGGGACCTGACCGAGTTCTGGTCGAACCTGCGCGACGGCGTCGAGTCGATCGTCGCCCTGACCGACGAGGAGCTGGCGGCAGCCGGCGTGCCACCCGAGGACTTCGACCGGCCCGACTACGTCAAGGCCGCACCCAGGTTCGAGGGCATCGGCCTGTTCGACGCGGAGTTCTTCGGGTACACCGCCCGCGAGGCCAAGATCATGGACCCCCAGCACCGGCTCTTCCTGGAGACGGCCTGGGCCGCACTGGAGCACTCCGGTTACGACGCCGCCCGGTACGACGGCAGCATCGGTGTCTTCGGCGGCGCCAGTACCACCGCCTACCTCGGGAACATCCTCAGCAACCTGGAGCAGGGCGAGGCGATCAAGGGCGAGAACGTCGGCCTGGGCTTCGAACTCGCCTTCCTGACCAGCCGGGTGTCGTACAAGCTCGACCTGCGGGGGCCGAGCTTCCCCGTCCAGACCGCCTGCTCCAGCTCACTGGTCGCGCTGCACGCAGCCTGCCAGAGCCTGCTCAACTACGAGTGCGACATGGCGCTTTCGGGTGCGGTCTCCTACAAGGTGCCCGAGAACACCGGCTACCGCTACCAGGAGGGAGCCTTCCTCTCCCCGGACGGGCACATCCGCCCGTTCGACGCGGATGCCCGGGGCACGGTCTTCGGCAACGGCGTCGGCGTGGTGACACTGAAGCGGCTGGAGGACGCGCTGGCCGACGGCGACACCATCCACGCCGTGATCAAGGGATCGGCCGTCAACAACGACGGCGGGGTCAAGGCGAGTTTCACGGCACCGACCGTCGCCGGACAGGCCGAGGTGATCACGCAGGCACTGACCGTCGCGGAGGTCGCCCCCGAGAGCATCGACTACATCGAGGCGCACGGCAGCGGCACCGTGATCGGCGATTCGATCGAGGTGCAGGCGTTGTCGCGGGCGTTCGGCAACACCGGATCCTGCGCCATCGGCTCACTCAAGGGCAACGTCGGCCACCTCGACGCCGCC
>NZ_JBIBIJ010000058.1:0-3482 GCF_042957465.1 Kitasatospora sp. NPDC008050 | reverse complement strand
TACATGATCGCCCGTCACCGTCCGCTGATCGAGGACATCCCCGAGGTCCGGCAGGCTCTGGAGGCGGATGCCGCCGAGCAGCCGGTGGACGACTCGGCGGCCCGGGCGCTGCGCGAACGCCTCGCCGGCCTGACCGAGTTGGAGCGGCTCGATGCCTTGCTCCATGTCGTGCGTTCCGAGGCCGCAGCCGTTCTCGGGCACAGCTCGGCCGACGCCGTCGCGGAGAACCGTCCGTTCCAGGAGTTGGGCTTCGACTCGCTCACCGCGATGGAGCTGCGCAATCGCCTGAACGCCGCGACCGGGCTGCGGCTGCCCGCCACCCTGGTCTTCGACCATCCCACCCCCGCGGCGCTCGCTGACCGGCTCGGTTCGGAGCTGGGCGAGAGCCGCCAGGACCAACTGACCGACGCGGTCGACATCGGTCGCGAACTGTCAAGGATCGACCGGGCATTGCCCCTGCTCGCGGATGACGTGCAGGCCCGTGAGGGCATTGTGCACCGCCTGCGGGAACTCCTTGCCAAGCTCGACGAGCAGGACGCCGCGGCTCAGGAGGCCGGCGTGGTCGCCGACCTGGAGTCCGCGACGGACGACGACCTGTTCGACTTCATCGACCGCGACCTCGGCGTGTCCTGATCCAGCCGATCGTCACGTCTTTCTATTGCTCTTGAGTGGGGTTCACCATGACTGAGGACAAGCTCCGTACGTATCTGCGACGGGTGACGACCGAACTGCAGCAGACTCGGCAGAAGCTCCAGATCGCCCAGGACAGGGTGCGGGAGCCGCTGGCCGTCGTGGGAATGGCGTGCCGACTGCCGGGCGGGGCCGACTCTCCCGAGAAGCTGTGGCAGATCGTCGTCGACGAGGTGGACGCGGTCGCCGGGTTCCCGACCGACCGGGGCTGGGACCTGGACGATCTGTACGACCCCGATCCGGACCGGCCCGGCAAGACCTACACGCGTGCGGGGGCTTTCCTGGAGGGCGCGGGCGACTTCGATCCGGGGCTCTTCGGGATCTCGCCGCGTGAGGCGCTGGCGATGGATCCGCAGCAGCGGCTGCTGCTGGAGACCTCCTGGGAGGTCTTCGAGCGCGCAGGCATCGATCCGCTCTCCTTGCGGGGCACCCGGACCGGCGTCTTCATCGGTGGGACCGCGGTCGAGCACACCGTGAAGCTGATGAACTCACCGACCGAGCAGGGCTATGCGGTCACCGGCGGCATGAGCAGCGTGCTGTCCGGTCGGGTGTCGTACGTGCTGGGCCTGGAGGGCCCGGCGGTGACGGTGGACACCGCCTGCTCGTCCTCGCTGGTTGCCATGCACTCCGCCGTGCAGTCCCTGCGTCAGGGCGACTGCTCGCTCGCCGTGGCCGGCGGTGTCGGGATCCTGGCGAGCCCGTCGGGGTTCATCACCTTCGCCCGCCAGCGCGGCCTGGCCGTGGACGGCCGGTGCAAGGCCTTCTCCGATGATGCCGACGGCATCGGCTGGGGCGAGGGTGCCGCGGTCGTCCTGCTGGAGCGGTTGTCGGACGCGCGGCGCAACGGGCACCCGGTGCTCGCGGTGATCCGTGGCAGCGCTGCCAACCAGGACGGCGCGTCGAACGGTCTGAGCGCGCCCAACGGTCCCTCGCAGCAGCGGGTGATCCGTCAGGCGCTGGCCAATGCCGGACTGTCGTTCGCGGACGTGGACATGGTGGAGGCGCACGGCACGGGCACGACGCTGGGCGACCCGATCGAGGCGCAGGCGCTGCTGGCCACCTACGGTCAGGACCGGCAGGAGGGCCGCCCGCTGTGGCTGGCCTCGCTGAAGTCGAACATCGGCCACACCCAGGCCGTCTCGGGCGTGGCCGGTGTCATCAAGACCGTGATGGGGCTCCAGCACGGCTTCATGGCGAAGACCCTGCACGTCTCCGCCCCCAGCAGCCAGGTGGACTGGTCGGCGGGTGCGGTGGAGCTGCTGACGCAGGCCCGGGAGTGGCCGCAGACCGGCGCGCCGCGCCGCGCGGCTGTCTCCTCCTTCGGCGTGAGCGGGACCAACGTCCACATGATTCTGGAGCAGGCCCCGGCGGACGAGCCGCTGCCGGAGGTGGAGCCGCAGGACGAGACTCCGCAGGCCGTTGCGGCCTTCGAGTCCGTCACCCCGCCGTGGGTGGTCTCAGGTGACACCGAGGCGGCGTTGCGGGCGCAGGCGGGGCGGTTGTTGGAGTTGGTGGCGGGGGGTGGTCAGCGGGAGGCCGATGTGGCGTTCTCGTTGGTGTCGTCGCGGGCTGCGTTGGGGCATCGGGCGGTGGTGCTGGCCGATGGTTCGGCGGGGTTCGTGGAGGGGTTGCGGGCGCTGGCGGATGGTGGTGTGGCGCCGGGTGTGGTGCGTGGTGAGGTGGGTGGTTCGTCCCGGGTGGTGTTCGTGTTTCCGGGGCAGGGGTCGCAGTGGGTGGGGATGGGGTGGGAGTTGTGGGAGTCGTCGGTGGTGTTCGGGGAGTCGATGGCGGCGTGTGAGCGTGCTCTGGCGCCTTTTGTGGAGTGGTCGTTGCGGGATGTGGTGGCGGCCGGTGAGGGGGATGTGCGGTGGGGGCGGGTGGATGTGGTGCAGCCGGTGTTGTGGGCGGTGATGGTGTCGTTGGCGGCGTTGTGGCGTTCGCTGGGGGTGGAGCCGGCGGCGGTGGTGGGTCATTCGCAGGGTGAGGTCGCGGCGGCGGTGGTGGCGGGTGGGTTGTCGTTGGAGGACGGGGCGCGGGTGGTGGCGGTGCGCTCGCAGCTGGTCGCGCGCCGGCTGTCGGGGCTGGGCGGCATGGTCTCGGTGGCCGGGCCGCTGACCGTGGTGGAGGAGCTGCTGGCGGGTTTCGAGGGGCGGGTGTCGGTGGCGGCGGTCAACGGACCGTCCTCGGTGGTGGTCTCGGGCGAGCCCCAGGCCCTGGAGACCCTGCTGACCGACTGCGAGGAGCGGGGGGTCCGGGCGCGGCGCATCGCGGTGGACTACGCCTCGCACTCCGCGCAGGTCGAGGCACTGGAGGCGGAGCTGCTCACGGCCCTGGCCCCGGTGCGGCCGGTGTCGTCCTCGGTGGCGTTCTACTCCACTGTCACCGGCGAGCGCATCGACACCGCGGTGATGGACGCGGGCTACTGGTACCGCAACCTGCGCGAAACCGTCCGGTTCGAGCCGGTGATCCGCGGTCTGACGCAGCAGGGCTACGGCGTCTTCGCGGAGATGAGTCCCCACCCCGTTCTGAGCGTGGCCGTCCAGGAGACGGCCGAGCAGCTGGACAGCCAGGTTGCGGCGCTGGGTTCGCTGCGCCGGGGTGAGGGTGGGACCGGGCGGTTCCTGACCTCGCTGGCGGAGGCGTATGTCCGCGGGGTGCCGGTCGACTGGTCGCGGCTCTTCGTGGGTCTCGACGCCGGTCGGGTTGATCTGCCGACGTATGCGTTCCAGCGGGAGCGGTTCTGGCTTGAGGGTGGGGCTGGGGTTGGGGTTGGTGGGTCTGGTGTTGGTGTG
>NZ_JBIBIJ010000057.1:0-3746 GCF_042957465.1 Kitasatospora sp. NPDC008050 | reverse complement strand
CAACCATCCCCACCACCAACCACCGACACCACACCCTCCACATCCCCACGCTCCACCGCACCCCAGAACGCACCCTCAACCCCATCCACCACACCAACACCAGACCCACCAACCCCAACCCCAGCCCCACCCTCAAGCCAGAACCGCTCCCGCTGGAACGCATACGTCGGCAGATCAACCCGACGGTCGGCACGGCCGCCCAGCACGGCGGCCCAGTCCACACCGGCACCGTGCACGTACAGCCGGCCCAGCGCGCCCAGCAGGGTCGCCACCTCGGGGCGCTCACGGCGTGCCACCGCCGCGACCGAGACCCCGGGCTCGTCGATCAGGCAGTCCTGAGCCATCGCGGCCAGCACACCGTCCGGGCCGACCTCCAGGAACCACGTCACGCCCTCGCAGCGCAGGGCCTCCACACCCGCGGCGAACCGCACGCTCGCCCGGACGTGCTCGACCCAGTACTCCGGGGTGCGGATCTCCGCGCCGGCCATGGTCCCGGTCACGTTCGACACCAGGGGCACCCGGAGCGCCTCGAAAGCCACCTCGGCCAGCACCGCGGCGAACTCGGCCAGCATCGGCTCCATCAGCGCCGAGTGGAAGGCGTGCGAGACCGTCAACTTCCGTGTCTTCCGGCCGCGTTCGGCCAGGAGACCGGCGATCTGCGCAGCCGCCGCCCGGTCGCCGGAGACCACGACCGCGGCCGGGCCGTTGACCGCGGCGATCCCCACGACACCGGCCGTGGCGTCGGCCTCGGCCAGCAGCTCCGCGACCTCGGCCTCGCCGGCCTCCAGCGCGAACATCGCGCCGCCGTCCGGCAGCGCCTGCATCAGCCGGCCCCGGGCCGCGACCACCTTGCAGGCGTCCGGCAGGGACCAGAGGCCCGCCACGTGGGCGGCCGCCAGCTCGCCGATCGAGTGTCCCAGCAGGTAGTCGGGCCGCACGCCCCAGCCCTCGGCCAGGCGGAACAGGGCGACCTCGACCGCGAAGAGCGCGGGCTGGGTGAAGCGGGTCTCGTCGATCAGGAGGGCGTCCGCGGAGTCCGGCTCGGCGAACACCACCTGCTTCAGCGGCCGGTCCAGGAGCGGGTCGAACTCCTCGCAGACCGCGTCGAATGCCGCCGCGAACTGCGGGAAGCGGTCGTACAGTTCACGCCCCATGCCGAGTCGCTGGGAGCCCTGGCCGGAGAACATGACGGCGAGCCGTCCCTCCACGGCCGTACCCAGCAGGACCTCGGCGGCCGCACGTCCCTCGGCAACGGCGGCCAGGCCGTCCAGGAAGGACGACCGGTCCTCGCCGACGAGCACCGCACGGTGCTCCAGCTCGGCCCGGGTGGCCGCCAGCGCGTACCCGAGGTCGGCGAGCCCGGCCGGTGCGTCCTCGGTCACGGACGACAGCAGCCGGCCGGCCTGCTCACGCAGGGCGGTCCCGGTCCGGGCCGACAGAATCCACGGGACCGGCCCGGAGACCTCCGAGGTGGTCGGTGCGGGCTCCTCGGCGGGCGCCTGCTCCAGGATCATGTGGGCGTTGGTGCCGCTGATACCGAACGACGAGACGCCGGCCCGGCGCGGCACGCCGGTCTGCGGCCACTCCCGGGCCTGCGTCAGCAGTTCCACCGCGCCTTCCGACCAGTCCACGTAGGTGGTGGGCCGATCGGCGTGCAGCGTCGCCGGGAGCACGCCCTGACGCAGCGCCATGACCATCTTGATCACACCGCCCACACCGGCCGCGGCCTGGGTGTGGCCGATGTTCGACTTCAGCGACCCCAGCCACAACGGCCGGTCGGCGGGGCGGTCCTGACCGTAGGTGGCCAGCAGCGCCTGCGCCTCGATGGGGTCACCCAGCGTCGTCCCCGTCCCGTGCGCCTCCACCACGTCCACCTCGGCGGCCGACAGCCCCGCGTTGGCCAGCGCCTGACGGATCACCCGCTGCTGCGAGGGACCGTTCGGCGCCGTCAGACCGTTCGACGCACCGTCCTGGTTCACCGCACTGCCCCGAACCACCGCCAGCACCTCATGGCCGTTGCGCCGCGCATCCGACAGCCGCTCGACCACCACCATGCCGACGCCCTCACCCCACCCGGTGCCGTCCGCATCGGCGGAGAACGCCTTGCACCGGCCGTCCCCGGCCAGGCCGCCCTGCCGCGAGAACTCCGCGAACGCACCCGGCGTCGACATCACGGTCACACCGCCGGCCAGCGCCAGATCACACTCACCGTTGCGCAGCGCCTGCACCGCCAGGTGCAACGCCACCAACGACGACGAGCACGCCGTGTCCACCGTCACCGCCGGACCCTCCAGGCCCAGCACGTACGACACCCGACCCGACATCACACTGCCCGAGGCACCCGTCAGCGCATAACCGGCAACGGAGTCGGGGGCGTTGGCCATCAGCATGCTGAATTCCTGGCCGCTGCCGCCGACGAACACGCCGGTCCGGCTGCCGCGCAGCGAGGTGGGCTTGATGGCCGAGCGCTCCAGCGCCTCCCAGGAGGTCTCCAGCAGCAGCCGCTGCTGCGGGTCCATCGCCAGTGCCTCACGCGGCGAGATCCCGAAGAACTCGGCGTCGAACTCGCCCGCGTCGTAGAGGAAAGCGCCCTGGGCCATGGCGGGAACGCCGGAGGTCTGCCAGCCACGGTCGGCGGGCAGGGCCGAGACCTCGTCACGGCGCTCGTCGACCAGGCGCCACAGGTCCTCCGGCGAGGCGACGCCCCCCGGGAAGCGGCAGGCCATGCCGACGATCACCAGCGGCTCGTCGTCGAGCGTCGGGGAGCGCAGCACCGGAGCGGACATCCCGGTGCCCGGCTTCTCGCCCGCGAGCCGGGCGCCGACGAAGGCCGCGAGAGCGGTCGGGCTGGGGTGGTCGAAGACCAGGGTGGCGGGCAGCCGCAGTCCGGTCGCGGCGTTCAGGCGATTGCGCAGCTCCATCGCCGTGACCGAGTCGAAGCCCAGCTCCTTGAACGGCTTCGCCGCCGTGATGACGCCGGACGAGCGGTGGCCCAGCACCAGGGCCGCCTGGGTGCGGACGAGGTCCAGCAGCAGGGCCTCGCGCTCCGGCTCGGTGAGCGCGGCGAGGCGCTGGCGCAGTTCGGCGGCCGCCGAGTCGTCGATCGGCTGACGGTCGTCCGCCGGGGCCGCCATGGGGCGGCCTACCGACCCGAACGAGACTCCCTCCAGCCAGAAGCGCTCGTGCTGGAAGGCGTAGGTGGGCAGGTCGATGCGGTGGGCGTCGCGGCCGGCCAGGACGGCGGTCCAGTCGACCGTGACCCCGTGGACGTAGGCCTCCGCGAGGGAGGTGAGGAAGCGGGCGGTGCCGCCCTCGCCCCGGCGCAGTGAGCCGATGACGACGGGTTCGGTGCGCCCGTCGAGGGCGTCCTCAAGGGTCTCCTGGACCGGGACGGTGAGCACCGGGTGCGGGCTGGCCTCGATGAAGGCGTGCAGGCCGTCGGCGGCCAGGGCCCGTACCGCGGTCTCGAACCGGACGGTCTCGCGCAGGTTGCGGTACCAGTAGCCGGCGTCCATCACCGCGGTGTCGATCGGCTCACCCGTCACGGTGGAGTAGAACGCCACCGTCGACGACACCGGGCGCACCGGGGCCAGGGCCGTGAGCAGCTCCGCCTCCAGAGCTTCGACCTGCGCGGAGTGCGAGGCGTAGTCGACCGCGATGCGCCGCGCCCGGACCCCCCGCTCCTCGCAGTCGGTCAGCAGGGTCTCCAGGGCCTGGGGCTCGCCCGAGACCACCACCGAGGACGG
>NZ_JBIBIJ010000056.1:0-3963 GCF_042957465.1 Kitasatospora sp. NPDC008050 | reverse complement strand
CGAACCACTCAACGCCGGACGCCACACCACCCGATACCGCCAACCATCCACCACCGCCAACTCCCGCGAACGCTCCCGCCACGACGACAACGCCGGCACCACCGCACCCAACGACTCCAGATCAACCCCACCACCACCGCCACCCAACAACCCCGCCAACTCACCCACATCACCACGCTCGATCACATCCCAGAACCCACCATCCCCACCGCCAACACCAACACCCACACCCGACCCGACCACGTCGACACCACCGAGCCCCGATGTCTCCAACCAGAACCGCTCCCGCTGGAACGCATACGTCGGCAACTCGACCCGACCACCACCACGCCCACCCAGCACCGACGCCCAGTCCACCTCGACACCGGCCACGAACACCCGGGCCAGCGAGTCGAGCAGCCGCGCGACCCCGCCGTCGTCACGGCGCAGGGTGCCGACCACGACCGCCTGGTCCGCCGCCTCGGTCGGGCCCGCCGGGTCGGTCTGGACGCTGTCGATGGTCTCCTGGATGCCGACGGTCAGCACGGGGTGCGGGCTGGCCTCGATGAACACACCGTGCCCGGACTCCAGCAACCCCCGCACCACCGGCTCGAACCGGACGGTCTCGCGCAGATTCCGGAACCAGTAGCCCGCGTCCAACACCGCCGTATCGATCCACTCACCCGTCACCGTGGAGTAGAACGCCACCGAGGACGACACCGGACGCACCGGAGCCAGCGCCTCCAACAACTCCCCCTCCAACGCCTCGACCTGCGCCGAGTGCGAGGCATAATCCACCGCGATCCGCCGCGCCCGGACACCCCGCCCCTCGCAGTCGGTCAGCAGGGCCTCCAGAGCCTGGGGCTCACCCGAGACCACCACCGAGGACGGACCGTTCACCGCCGCCACCGACACCCGCCCCCCGAAGCCCGCCAACAGCTCCTCCACCACCGTCAGCGGCCCGGCCACCGACACCATCCCGCCCAACCCCGCCAACCGCCGCGCGATCACCTGCGAACGCAACGCCACCACCCGCGCACCGTCCTCCAACGACAACCCACCCGCCACCACCGCCGCCGCGATCTCACCCTGCGAATGACCCACCACCGCCGCCGGCTCCACCCCCACCGAACGCCACAACGCCGCCAACGACACCATCACCGCCCACAACACCGGCTGCACCACATCCACCCGCTCCAACCCCGGAGCACCCGCCACCCCACCCAGCACATCCCGCAACGACCACTCCACAAACGGCGCCAACGCACCCTCACACGCCACCATCGACTCCCCGAACACCACCGACGACTCCCACAACTCCACCGCCATCCCCACCCACTGCGACCCCTGCCCCGGAAACACCAACACCACCCGGGAATCACCACCGACCACACCACGCACCACCGAGTCGGAGCGCTCACCGGCCGCGACCGCCGCCAGCCCGGAGGCCAACTCCTGCGCCGAAGCACCGACCACCACGGCCCGCTCCTCGAAGCGCGAGCGCCCGGACGCCAACGACCACGCCACATCCACCGGCCGGACACCCACACCCACACCCACACCCACACCCGCACCAGCACCCGTCAACACCGCGCCCAGCCGCCGCGCCTGCTCCCGCAACGCCCCCTCCGAGCGACCCGACACCACCAGCGGCACCAACTCACCGCCCAGCGCCACCGGCACCGGATCCGGCACCGGCTCCTCCGCCACCACTGTCTCCGACCCGACCGGCGCCTCCTCCAGGATCAGGTGGACATTGGTCCCGCTGACCCCGAAGGCCGACACGCCCGCGCGCCGAGGCTCGTCACCGGCGGGCCACTCCTGGGCCCGCGTCAGCAGCTCCACCGCACCCGCCGACCAGTCCACGAACGGCGAGGGCTCGTCCACGTGCAGCGTCCTGGGCAGCAGCCCCGCCCGCAGCGCCAGCACCATCTTGATCACACCGGCCACACCCGCGGCCGCCTGCGGGTGACCGATGTTCGACTTCAACGATCCCAGCCACAACGGGCGCTCGGCAGAACGGTCCTGGCCGTAGGTGGCCAGCAGCGCCTGCGCCTCGATCGGGTCACCCAACCGCGTACCCGTCCCGTGCGCCTCCACCACATCCACGTCCGCACCCGACAGCCCGGCATTCGCCAGCGCCTGACGGATCACCCGCTCCTGCGAGGGACCGTTCGGCGCCGTCAGACCGTTCGACGCACCATCCTGGTTCACCGCACTGCCACGAACCACCGCCAGCACCTCATGGCCGTTGCGCCGCGCGTCCGACAACCGCTCCAGCACCACCACACCCAGGCCCTCGCCCCACCCGGTACCGTCCGCCCCCGCGGCGAACGCCTTGCACCGACCGTCCGGCGCCAGCCCGTTCTGCCGACTGAACTCCACGAAGATCCCCGGCGACGACATCACCGTCACACCCGCCGCCAACGCCAGCGAACACTCACCCGCCCGCAGCGACTGCGCCGCCAGGTGCAGCGCCACCAGCGACGACGAACACGCCGTGTCCACCGTCACCGCCGGCCCCTCCAACCCCAGCGCATACGACAACCGCCCGGACGCGACGCTGGACGACTTGCCGGTCAGCAGGTACCCCTCGTAGCCCTCGGGGGCCTCGTGGAGCCGGGATGCGTAGTCCTGGTAGGCGACACCGACGAACACACCGGTCGGGCTGCCGTGAAGCGAGGCCGGGTCGACACCGGCCCGCTCGATCGCCTCCCACGAGGCCTCCAGCAGCAACCGCTGCTGCGGATCCATCGCAGCCGCCTCACGCGGCGAGATCCCGAAGAACGCGGCGTCGAACTCGTCCGCCTCGTAGAGGAATCCGCCCTCCCGGGTGTAGGACTTGCCAGGTCGACCGGGCTCCGGGTCGTAGAGTCCGTCGATGTCCCAGCCACGGTTGGTGGGCAGGCCGCCGATCACGTCACGCTCGTCCACGACCAACTGCCAGAGTTCCTCCGGTGTGGTCACACCACCGGGCAGGCGGCACCCCATCGAGACGATCACGATCGGGTCGCCGTCGGCCACCGTCGCGGGAAGCACGACCGGCTTCGCCACGGCGGCCCCGGCCGGCAGACCGAGCAGTTCCCTGCGCACCAGCCGGCTCACCGCGGTCGGGGTCGGGTGGTCGAAGGCCACTGTCGTGGAGAGCCGCAGGCCGGTCGCGGCGTTGAGCCGGTTGCGCAGGTCGACCGCGGTCATCGAGTCGAAGCCCATCGCCTTGAACGACTTGGCGGGCTCGATGGCGTTCTGGGTCGCATGGCCGAGCACGTCCGCCGCGCTGCGCCGGACGACCTCCAGCAGCAGGCGCTCCTGCTCGGGCTCCGGCAGACCGGCGAGCCGCTGAGCGAGCGGCAGCACGGCCACCCCGCCGCGCTCCGCGCGAGCGGTCTCGTCCTGGAGCCTGCGGACCTCCGGAACCTCGTCGAAGAGCGAGGACGTACGAGCCGCTGTGAAGAACGGGATGAACCGCTCCCAGTCCACGTCGGCCACGGTCACGCTGGGCCGGCCGTCCCGCAACGCCTCCTCCAGGGCGCTCAGCCCGCGCTCGGGCGCCATGACCGAGATGCCCTGGCGGCGAAGCCGCTCCTTCTCCTCCGGCCCGACCAGGCCGCCGTCCCACGCGCCCCAGGCCACAGCCGTGGCCGGAAGCCCCTGTGCCCGCCGCTGCTCGGCGAGTGCGTCCAGGAAGGTGTTGGCCGCGGCATAGGCCGCCTGGCCGCGGTTCCCCCAGACACCCATGATCGAGGAGAACAGGACGAACGCGTCGAGTTCGCGATCCTTGGTGAGTTCGTGGAGGTTGAGCGCCGCGGCCACCTTCGGACGGAGCGCCTCGGCCATCGCGGCCGGATCCGTCGCGTCCACCAGACCGTCACCGAGCACGCCGGCCGCGTGGATGACGGTGGTGAGCGGATACTCCTCGGGCAGCGAGTCCAACAGGGACCGCAACGCCTCCCGGTCCGCGACATCACACGCCGCCACCGTCAC
>NZ_JBIBIJ010000055.1:0-4018 GCF_042957465.1 Kitasatospora sp. NPDC008050 | reverse complement strand
TGGCCCGGGCGCTGGCCGACGGTGACCGGGTGCTCGGGGTGATCCGCGGATCGAGTATCAACTCCGGTGGCAAGACCGGTGGTTACACCGTGCCGAGTGCCGCTGCCCAGGCCGCGGTGATCCGTGCGGCACTGGAGCGCGCCCAGGTGACCCCGGACACGGTCGGTTATGTGGAGGCGCACGGCACCGGTACCCCGTTGGGTGACCCGATCGAGATCGCCGGGCTGCTGGAGGCCTTCGGCGGACGGATCGACCCCGCGAGCCGGGAGGAGCGGCCGACCGTCGCGGTCGGCTCGGTGAAGTCCAACATCGGCCACCTGGAGTCGGCGGCCGGCATCGCGGGCCTGACCAAGGTCCTGCTGCAGTTCCGCCACCACCTGCTGGTGCCCTCACTGCACTCGGCCCGCCGCAACCCGGAGATCGACTTCGCGAGCACGCCCTTCGAGGTGCAGCAGACCCTGCGGCCCTGGACGCACCTGGAGCGCCCGGATGTGCACGGCGCGCCCGAGCGCCTGCCGCTGCGTGCGGTGGTCAGCTCGTTCGGTGGTGGTGGTGCCAATGCCTGTGTGGTGGTGGAGGAGTATCTGCCGGTCGGTGTGCCCGAGCCGGTGGCGGGCGGGGCGGAGCAGTTGCTGGTGCTCTCCGCCAAGAGTGAGGACCGGCTGCGTGCGAGCGCGGAGCAGCTGGCGGCCTTCCTCGCCCGGGGCGCCGGGCCTGGGCGGTTGGCGCGGGATCCGGGGCATCTGGCCCGGGCTCAGCGGCTCTGCCTGGATCTGGCGGCCGAAACGGTGGGCGTGGCAGCGGAGTTCCTGGACCTGGGTGCCGAACTGGCCGACTGCGGCTTCGGTGTGGCCGAGCTGGCGCGTTACCACGCGCTGCTGGCCACCGAGCTGGGCACCGACCTGCCCGCGGCCGCGACGAGCGCGGACACCATCGGCGCACTGGCGGCGGTGGTGGCCGCAGCGCTGACCGATACGCTGGCCGATGTCGGCGCACAGACCCCGGTGGAGGACGCGGCCCTGCGGCTGGCCGACGTCGCTCACACCCTCCAGTCGGGCCGCACCCCCTACGAGTTCCGCCTGGCCCTGGTCGCCCGCTCGACGGGCGAGGCCGCCGAGGCGCTGGCCGCCTACGCCGCCGGAAGCGAGACGCAGCGGGGCCTGGTCAGCACCGGCCGTGCCGTCCGTGCCCGGGTCGAGCTCGTCGGGCCCGAAGCCGCCGCGCTGGAGCGGGAGCTGGACCGGCGTGACCTGGCGGCGGTGGCCGAGCGCTGGGTGACCGGGGCGGGGGTCGACTGGGCCCGGATCACGCCCGCGACGGCCCGCCGGATCGAGCTGCCCGGCTACCCGTTCGCCCGGCGGCGCTACTGGATCCCCCAACTCCCCTCCACAATCGCTGCCGTGGCCGTGGCCGTGGCCGAGTCCGTGGCCGAGCCTGTGGTCGAGGAGTTGCCGGACTTCTACCGTCCGCTGTGGGTGCGGGCCCAGGCGCAGGGCGTCGAGCCCGTGCGTTCGGGGCAGCGGGTCGTGGCCCTGGTGACCGCTGCCTCGCGCTGGCTGGGTGAGGCGATCGCGGCTCATCGTCCGGATGCCCGGGTGGAGTTGGTGGGGCTGGACGAGCAGCCCACCGAGGCCTGGCTGGCCCGCGCGGCCGGCGCTGACCTGGTGCTGCACCTCGGCGCGGTCGGCGTGGGGGTGACCGAGGGGGTCGGCGTCGAGCAGGCGGCCGGGCACCTGCGGCACGGTTCCCTCTCGCTCTTCCACCTGTTGCGGGTGAGCGGCGTGGACCGGGTGGTGGTGGTCACCAGTGATGTGCATCCGGTGGCGGGCAGCGCGGTGTGTAACCCGTTCGGTGCCGGTCTGCACGGTCTGTTGCAGGTGGCTCCGAAGGAGCGTCCCGAACTGCGGGTGGCGGGCCTGGACTTCGCCTCCGAGGAGTTCAACGGCCAGACGCCAGCCGAGGCCGTCCGCCCCCTGCTGGACGCGATCTGGGCCGAGCCCCTCGACGGCACGGGCCGCACGGTGGCCCTGCGCGGTGGGGTGCGCTACGTGCGCCGCCTTGGTCGGGTCGAACTGGCCGAGGGCGGGCCGGTGTTCCGGGACGGCGGTGTCTATCTGCTGATCGGCGGTACCGGCGGCATCGCCCAGGAGCTGAGCCTTCACCTGGCCCGGCGTCACGGGGCCAGGCTGCTCTGGTTCAGCCGTGGCGAGTTGGGGGCCGAGCAGCGGGCCAACCTGGCCGCGGTCGAGGCCGCCGGCGGGCAGGTCGTGCACCTGCGTGGTGACGCGTGCTCGGCCGTCGATCTGGCGGCGGCGGTGGCTGAGGCGTACCACCGTTTCGGCGCGCTGCACGGTGTGGTGCACGCGGCGATGGTCTTCGACAACCACAACCTGGCCGACCTGGAGGAGGCTACCTTCACCGCGGCGACCAGGGTGAAGACCGAGGGCGCGGCCATGCTGGCCGCCGCGCTGGCCGGTCGGTCGCTGGACTTCCTGGCCTACTTCTCCTCGGCCGGTTCCTTCGGCAGTTTCGCGGGTAACGGTGCCTACATCTGCGCCTCGGCCACCGAGGACGCCTACGCGCTGTTCCTGCGTGAGCGGCTGGACTTCCCGGTCACCGTGATCAACCAGGGCTACTGGGGCCTGGTCGGTTCCGGGGCCCAGCCCGGACTCGCGGAGATCTTCGCGGGCCTGGGCATCAGCGGTTTCAGTGCCGCCGAGGGGATCGCCGCGGTGCGGCGGATCCTGGGCAGTGGCCTGCCGCAGGCGATGCCGATCCGCGCCGGCCGTCGCGCGCTGGAGGCGATGGGCCACGACCCGGCGCTGGACGGCGAGTTGTTCGGCGGCGGCCACCGGGCGGCCCTCGCCGGGGTGGCCTCGCGGCTGGGCGCGGGCACCGCCACCGACCCGGCCGCGGTCCGGGTGATCGCCGGTTACGAGGAGTTGGAGGCGGTCTCGGGGCCGATGCTGCTGGGTGTCTACCAGCGGATGGGTGTCTTGCGGCGCTCGGGCGAGCGGCACCACAGCGAGCAACTGCGCGGCGCCCTGGGGATCCAGGACCGGTTCCAGCGGCTGCACGAGGCGCTGCTCAACATCCTGGTCGGGGCCGGTTTCCTGACCCGCGACGGTGAGTGGGTCACCACGACCGTCGCGGTGGACGCGGTGGACCAGGCCACGGCGGCGGCCGGCTGGGAGGCGGAGTTCGACCGGCTGGCCGCCGCCTATCCGGACATCGAGCCGACGGTCACCCTCAACCGGCTCTTCCTGGAGGCCTATCCGCGGATCCTGCGCGGTGAGGTGGGTGCCACCGAGATCATGTTCCCCGGCTCCTCGATGAAGCTGGTGCAGAACTTCTACAAGGGCAACCCGCTGACCGACTCCTTCAACCTGCTGGTGCGCGAGACGGTGCGCTGCTTCCTCGACCTGCGGCTGCCGCAGCTGGCGGCGGGGGCGACGGTGCGGGTGGTGGAGCTGGGCGCGGGTACCGGGGCGACCAGTGAGCGGGTGCTGCCGGCGCTGGCCGAGCACCCGGGGCGGGTCGGCTACACCTTCACCGACATCTCGCCGCGTTTCCTGGAGTTCGGGCGCGAGCGCTTCGCCGAGCGTTACCCGTTCACCCGCTTCCAGGTGCTCAACCTGGACCGGGAGCTCGCCGAGCAGGGCTTCGAGCCGGCCTCGGCGGACATCGTGCTGGCCACCAACGTGGTGCACGCCACCCGCAACCTGCGGGCCACCCTGCGCCGGGCCAAGGCGCTCCTCAAGCCGGGCGGCTGGCTGGTGCTCAACGAGCTGACCTCGGTGCGCCCGCTGCTGACCATCGGTGGCGGGGTGCTGGAGGGGTGGTGGGTCTTCGACGACGGTGAGCTGCGGATGCCGGACTCGCCGCTGGCCTCGCCGCAGGGCTGGGCCCGTCTGCTGCACGAGGAGGGCTACACCCCGGTCCGGGCGCTGGGCGCGGACCGCGCCGAGCTGGGCCAGACCGTACTGGTCGCCGAGAGCGACGGGGTGGTCCTCAACGC
>NZ_JBIBIJ010000054.1:0-4533 GCF_042957465.1 Kitasatospora sp. NPDC008050 | reverse complement strand
GAGGGCTACACCCCGGTCCGGGCGCTGGGCGCGGACCGCGCCGAGCTGGGCCAGACCGTACTGGTCGCCGAGAGCGACGGGGTGGTCCTCAACGCGGTCCCGACCCTCGCCCCCGCGCCGGGCGAGGCGCCCGGCGAGAGCACCGACGCCGACACCCGCACGGACGCCGCCGCTCAGACGGATGCCGCCGATGCCGCTGATGCGGTTGGTGAGAGGTTGCGCGTGCTGGTGGAGCGGGTCCTCAAGCTGGAGGAGCGGATCGACCCCGACCGTCCGCTCGCCGATTACGGTTTCGACTCGCTCAGCGGCATGAAGATCGTCTCCGCGGTGGACGAGGCTTTCGGGGTCAGTGTGCCGCTCGGCGACTTCTTCGAGCGTCCGACGCTGCGCGAGCTGGCCGTCCACCTGGCCACCGGCTGGCTGGCCGACGCCATCCCCGCCGCCGCGCCTGAGGCCGCACCCGCCGCGTCCGAGGCGATACCCGCGCCCGCAGCGGCCCCGTCGGTGGCTCCCGCCGCCGTGGCGGCCGAACTCGTCCTTCGTCCCCGCGAAGAGATTGAGTTGATGACCCATCAGCTCTCTGAGGGTCAGCGTGCGTTGTGGGTGATCGAGCAGATCGCTCCTGGTAACTACGCTTACAACTTGCCGCTGGCTCTCTGGCTCGACCGTGATCTGGACGTGCTGGCCCTGCGGGTGGTTCTGCAGGACCTGCTCGACCGGCACGAGGAGCTGCGTGCGAGCGTGCGCTCCGGCCCGGAGGGGCCGTTCGTGCGGATCGCCGCCGAGCCCGAACTGCCTTTCCAGCAGGTCTTCCTGACCACGGTGGCGGAGCAGGAGGTGCTGACGCGGATGCGTACCGAGTTGCGCCGCACCTTCGATCTGGCCGCCGGTCCGCTGCTGCGCGCCACCCTCTACACCCTGGGTGACGGCCGCCAGGCGCTGCTGCTCACCTTCCACCATCTGGTCTTCGACGGTGTCTCGATCGCCCTGCTGCTGGCGGAGCTGGAGCGCGGCTACCGCACCGTCCGGGCGGGCCGGCTGCTGCCCGCGGAGCGTCCCGTGCGCAGTTACGCCGAGTTCACCACCTGGCAGCGTGAGCTGCTCGCGAGCGCCGAGGGGCAGCGTCTGCGGGGGTACTGGGTGGAGCGGCTGCGCGGCCGGCAGACCACCGTTCCGTTGCCGTTGGACCGTCCGCGTCCGGCGGTGCCCGGTTTCCGGGGTGCCAGTGTGGACGGCCACCTGCCGGCGGTGGTGGCCGAGCGGGCCCGCGCGCTGGCGTCGGCCGAGCAGGTCTCGCTCTTCGGTGTCCTGCTGGCGGGCTGGTTCGCGGTGCTGCACCGCTACAGCGACCAGGGCGAGATATCCGTCGGCACGCCGACCGCGGGCCGCCCGGCCGGCGGCTTCGAGGACGTGCTCGGCTACTTCATGAACATGGTGGTGCTGGCCGAGCGGATCGAGGGCCAGGAGCCCTTCCGGGCGCTGGTCCGCCGGGTCCACCGCACCACGCTGGGCGCGCTGGAGCACAGCGCCTACCCGCTGATCACCCTCGCCGAGGAACTGCGACGCGAGGACCCCGCGGCCGCGGGCGCCCCGTTCAACGTGGCCTTCTACTTCCAGAACTGGACCCGCGGCGCGCGGGCCGCGGACCAGGCTCAGGCCCTGGTGCTCGGTCCGGTGGAAGGGGTCCATCAGGAGGGCGAGTTCGATCTGACCCTGGAGGTGGTCGAGCAGGCCGAGGGCTGCCGCTACTCACTGAAGTACGACCCCGAGCTGTTCGATGCCGCCACCGTGGAGCGGATCGGCACCCACTTCGCGACCCTGCTCGCCGACGCGGTGCGGGCCCCTGGGACGGCGGTCGGCGAGCTGGAGCTGCTCACCGCGGCGCAGCGCGAGCAGCTGGCCCCGCCCGCGGCCGCCGACTACCCGGCCGAGACCCTGGTCTGGGAGCTGGTGCGCCGCCAGGCCCAGGCCCGCCCCGACGCGGTGGCCGTCCGCTACCAGAACACCGAACTGACCTACCGTCAACTAGCCGACCAGGTCACCGCGCTGGCCTCCCGCCTGACGGCCGCCGGGGTCGGCCGGGGCCGCACGGTGGGCGTCCTGCTGCCGCGTGATGCCGGTCTGCCGGTCGCGTTGCTGGCGGTGCAGGCCGCCGGTGGCGCCTACGTCCCGCTCGACCCGGCCTACCCGGCGCAGCGCCTGGCCTACATGGCCGAGGACGCCGGGCTGCACCTGATGCTCACCCACTCCACCGTCCAGGGCGGTTACGGCGCGGTGCCCCGGTTGCTGGTGGACCGGGCGGACGTCCAGCCGCCCGCGGCTCCCTCGCCCGGACCGGCCGCACCGGGGGACACCGCCTACGTCATCTACACCTCCGGTTCCACCGGCCGGCCCAAGGGTGTGCGGGTCCCGCACCGGGCGCTGACCAACTTCTGCTGGTCGATGGCGCGTGAGCCCGGCTTCGGGCCGGGTGACACGCTGCTGGCGCTGACCACGGTCTGCTTCGACATCTCGGGCCTGGAGCTGTACCTGCCGCTGATCAGCGGCGGCACCGTCGAGCTGGTGGCCACCGAAACCGCCCGCGACGGCCTGCTGCTGCGGGCGGCGATCGAGAACTCCGGCGCGAGCGTGATCCAGGCCACCCCGGCGGCCTGGAGCATGCTGCTGGCCGCCGGCTGGCAGGGCAGCCCCGACCTGACCGTGCTGTGCGGCGGCGAAGCACTGTCCGGCGACACCGCCCAGGCACTGCTGGCCGGCAACCGCGCGGTGTGGAACCTCTACGGACCCACCGAGACCACCATCTGGTCGGCGGCCAGCCGCCTCGTCCCCGGCGAGCGGGTGACCATCGGCACCCCGATCGCCAACACCGCGCTGCACGTGCTCGACAGCGCCCGCCGACGGGTACCGACCGGCGTGCCCGGCGAGCTCTACATCGGCGGCCACGGCGTGGCCGACGGCTACCTGAACCGCCCCGAACTGACCGCCGAACGCTTCCTGCCCGACCCGTACGCGGCCGGTTCCACCGCCCCCGACGAGGCGCGCATGTACCGCACCGGCGACCTGGTGCGCCGGCTGGCCGACGGACGGATCGAGTACCTGGGCCGGATCGACTCCCAGGTCAAGGTACGCGGCTTCCGGGTCGAGCTGGAGGAGATCGAGGCGACCCTGCGCCGCCTTACCGGCGTGCGCGAAGCCGTGGTGGTGGCCCGCGATCTGGGCGGCGGCAACCACTCGCTGCTGGCCGCCTACGTACTCGCCGAGGGCGCCACCGACCCGACCCGCGAGCAACTGGCCACCTGGCTGCCCGAACACATGCTGCCCGACGCGCTGATCCACGTCACCGGCTTCCCCCGCACCCTCAACGAGAAGATCGACCGGGTCAGGCTCGCTGGACTGTCACCCGCCGAGCTGCGAGCCGCCTACGGCGCCGCAGGCACCGGCCACCTGCCGCAGGCCGCCGCCGAGGCCGTGGCCGCACCGGCCGGCCGCGTCGAGGCACTGGTGGCCGAACTCGCCTCCCTGGTGGCCACGTTGGCCGGGATCCGGGCCGAGGAGATCGGCGCGCGCACCCCGCTCGGCGAGGTCGGCATGAACTCGGTGACCTTCACCGCGCTCAGTACCGAGCTGCGCAAGGCCTACGACATCGAGGTCTACCCCACGCTGTTCTACCGCCGCGGCACCCTGCTCGCGCTGGCCGAACACCTCTGGGAGCACCACCAGGCCCAGCTGGCCACCCACTTCGGCAACACCGCCACCACCGCCGCCACTGGGGAGACAACCCCGGCCGCCGTTCCCGCCCCCGCCCCGGTACCGGAGCAGGCCCCCGCCGGACGGCCGCGCCGCCCCGAGGACATCGCCGTGATCGGCATGGCCGGACGACTGCCGGGCTCCGCCGACCTCAAGGAGTTCTGGCAGCACCTGGCCGCCGGCGACGACCTGGTGAGCGAGATCCCCGCCGACCGCTGGGACTGGCGCGACCAGCCACGCTCACGCTCCCGCTGGGGCGGCTTCGCCCCCGACATCGACCGCTTCGACGCCGCCTTCTTCGGGATCTCCCCACGCGAGGCCGAACTCATGGACCCCCAGCAACGCCTGACACTGGAGGTCGTCTGGTCAGCCATCGAGGACGCCGGCTACCGCCCCTCCGAACTGGCCGGCAAACGCGTCGGAGTGTTCGTCGCGGTCACCAACTCCGACTACCTGGAGGTACAACGGGCCGCCGGACGCGCCACCGAGGGCCACACCCTCACCGGCGCCGCGCTCTCCATCATCCCCAACCGGGTCTCCTACCTCCTGGACCTGCGCGGCCCCAGCATCGCCCTGGACACCGCCTGCTCCGGCTCGCTCACCGCCGTCCACCAGGCCTGCGCCGCACTGCGCGACGGCACCTGCGACCTGGCGATCGCCGGCGGAGTGAGCCTGATCCTGGCACCAGGCCTCTACGAGGCACTCAGCCAAGGCGAGATGCTCAGCCCCGACGGCCGCTGCAAAGCCTTCGACGCCCGGGCCGACGGCTACGTCCGCGGCGAGGGC
>NZ_JBIBIJ010000053.1:0-4757 GCF_042957465.1 Kitasatospora sp. NPDC008050 | reverse complement strand
AGAGCACCCCGATCCAACTTCCCATTCACCGTCACCGGCAACACATCAACCACCACCACCGCCGCCGGAACCATGTAATCCGGCAACACATCAGCTACATGAGCGCGCAGCCCCGCCACATCGACCGAAGCACCGACACCCAGGACCACATAACCAACCAGGCGCTTGTCACCCGGCTGATCCTCACGCACCACCACCACGGCCTGCCCGACCAGCGGATGGGCCAACAACGCGTTCTCGATCTCACCGAGCTCGATCCGGAACCCCCGGATCTTCACCTGGTCATCCGCCCGGCCCAGGAACTCCAACGCCCCCTCGCGGTTCCACCGCACCACATCACCGGTGCGATACATCCGCTCCCCCGGCCCACCGAACGGACACGCCACAAAACGCTCCGCCGTCAAACCCGCACGCCCCAGATAACCCCGCGCCAACTGAACACCGGCCAGATACAACTCACCCGCGACACCCACCGGCACCGGATTCAGCGCACCATCAAGCACATACACACGCGTATTGGCCAAGGGACGACCGATCGGAACGCCCGACAACACGTCCCCAGGTCGACACTCCCAGAAGGTGACGTCAACTGATGCCTCGGTGGGGCCATACAGGTTGTGCAGCTCCGTACCAGTACCGAAATGCTCAAAGAATTTGTGCACCGCATCCGCGGGAAGTTCCTCGCCGCTGCAGAGCACACGTCGCAACGTCGTCGCAGCAGATCCGGCGGTCATCGACTCCTGAAGGAACGCCCGCAACATCGAGGGAACGAAGTGGACAACGGTCACGCGCTCACTACGTATCAGAGCAGCGAGATACGCCGGATCCCGATGCCCCTCCGGCCGCGCAACGACAAGCGTCGCGCCTTCCGTCAACGGCCAGAAGAACTCCCAGACCGAGACGTCGAAGCCCGACGGCGTCTTCTGCACCACCCGGTCATCGGCCGCCAGCTCGTACTCGGCCTGCATCCAGTGCAGCCGGTTGGCGATACCGGCATGCGGGACCATGACGCCCTTGGGACGGCCGGTGGAACCCGACGTGTAGATCACATACGCCGGATGCGCCGGCGAAAGCGGCACGGTGCGCTCGACATCGGACACATCCGCCGCAGCAAACCCAGCCAGCACCCCGGACATGGCCGGATCATCCACCGACACAACCGGCAGCGTCTCGACCAGAGCACCCACCAGCCGCCCAGCCGCCCGGTCACACAACGCCAGCACCGGAGCAGCGTCCTGGAGCATGTAGCCGATCCGGTCCGCCGGATACGCCGGATCGATCGGCACATACGCACCACCGGCCTT
This sequence comes from Kitasatospora sp. NPDC008050, assembly GCF_042957465.1. Lineage (NCBI taxonomy): Bacteria > Bacillati > Actinomycetota > Actinomycetes > Kitasatosporales > Streptomycetaceae > Kitasatospora > Kitasatospora sp. NPDC008050. The sequence goes on along the minus strand of NZ_JBIBIJ010000053.1, from coordinate 3,453 downwards.
CAGCACCGCCAGCAACGCCACCACCAGGTCGACCGACCGCTCCATCACCACCGCGACCAACGACTCCGGACCCACACCCCGACCGACCAACAGGCGCGCAAGACGATTCGCCCGCGCATTCAACTCCCCATACGACACCTCCCGACCCTCGAACACCACCGCCACCGCATCCGGGGACTTCACCACCTGCGCCTCGAACAACCCCGGCAACGTCGCAGCCGACACCTCGACAGCGGTGTCGTTCCACCCTGCCAGCACCTGCTCACGCTGGACCGCGTCCAGGACCTCCACCTGTGCCAAGGGCCGGCCCGGATCATGCTCCACCGCGGCAAGCAAGCTCTCCATGGCGGCGTTTGTAAGGTCAGCGACCGCCTGGGCATCGATGGGCTCCACCGCCTGCACGGTCAGCAAGAACCCGCTGCCGGTGTCATCCACCGAAACGGTTAGCGCGTAGTTGGTGGCTTCGTGCGAATGGAGGAACTCGACGCCCTCCAGACTGTCCCTGACAGCCTCTGAGTCGGGGCTGTGCCGGTAGTTCAGCAAGGATGTGAACAGCGGCAGCTGCCCGCTGACGCCACTGGCCTTCTGCGCCAGGGACAACGGTGCGTGCTCGTGCTCCAGCAGGTCGGCAAGACGCCCGCGCATCACCTGCACCGCCTCACCGACACCGAGCCCGACCGACAACCGCACCGGCAGCGTGTTGATGAACAGGCCGGGCACACGGTCGGCACCCACACCCGCGCCCATCCGGCCGAACAGCACCGTGCCGAACACCACATCCTCACGACCCGACGTCGCCGCCACCACCCGCGCCCACACCACATGGAACAACGTGGCCGCACTCACCCCAAGCCGCCGGGCGCCCTCCCGCACCCGCGCCGCCACCTCGGGCGACAGGGCACGACGAACCTCACCCAGCCCGGACCCGTCCCCACGCACGTCCAGCACACCGAACGGCGCGGTCGGCTCCTCCACCTCCGCCAGCAGACCCGTAAAGAACTCCTCGTGTTCCTGCCGCGAAATCCGCAGCCGGGACTGGGCCACGAGCTCGCGGAACGGCAGCGGCACGGGCAGACGCTCCTCAGTGCCCTCCACGAACGCCCGCAACTCACCGAACAACACCTCCAACGTGGTGTGGTCCATGACCAGATGGTGGCTCCGCAGCAACAGCAGCCACCGCCCCGTGCCCGGATCCTGGGCAACCCACGCCCGCAACAACGGCGCCCGGCGAACATCCATCACCGCGTCGCCAAGAGCCATCAGCTGCTCCACCGTGTCACAACCCACCGGCCCGGCCTGGAGCTCGACCTCGACGACCGGCACCTCGGCGTGACGCATCACCACCTGGACCGGCTCGGGCAGGCCATCCCACACCACCGCGGTCCGCAGGATGTCGTGACGATCCACCACCTTCTGCAACGCGGCCAGGAAACCGTCCAACCGGCCACGCGCATCGAAGCCCAACACAACCGGCGACACATAGACGTCGGCGCCGTGCCCGGCCTGCATCAGATGGTGGAAGAAGATCCCCTCCTGCAAGGGCGCCAACGGATACACATCCGCAATGTCCGCCGCCACGCCACCGACCGCAGCAACCACCCGGTCGATCTCCTGAGCGGTCAACTCCACCAGCGGCAACATCTCCGGGGTGATCACCCGCGCATCGGCCGGAATCAGGTTCGCCGGCACCACCACCTCGGCCCGGCCCACCACCGACTCGGCCAGCCCGGCCACCGTCGGCGCCGAGAACAGAGCCCGAATATCGACCGACACACCCCGGGCACGCAACCGCTCGACCAGCGTCACCGCCAGCAGCGAATGCCCACCCAGGTCGAAGAAGTTGTCATCCACCCCCACCACCGGCACACCGAGCACCTCGGCGAACACCTGACACAGAACCTCTTCACGCGCATTCGCCGGACCACGCCCGCCACCGGAGCCGGCCGCATACTCGGGTGCGGGCAGAGCGCGCCGATCCAGCTTCCCGTTCGCCGTCACCGGCAACGCGTCAAGCACCACCAGCGCCGCCGGAACCATGTAATCCGGCAGCACACCGGCCACATGACCCCGCAACCGGCCGGCCAGACCCTCCGACATCCCAGCACCAGGGACCACATAACCGACCAGCCGCTTGTCACCCGGCCGGTCCTCACGCACCACCACCACGACCTGCGCCACCGAGGGATGCGAGGCCAGCACCGACTCAACCTCACCCAACTCGATCCGGAACCCACGGATCTTCACCTGGTCGTCGGCTCGACCGACGAACTCCAGTCGGCCGTCGCGGTTCCACCGCACCACATCACCGGTGCGATACATCCGCTCCCCCGGCCCACCGAACGGACACGCCACAAAACGCTCCGCCGTCAGACCCACACGTCCCACATAGCCCCGCGCCAACCCGGAGCCGGCCAAGTACAACTCACCCGCAACACCCACCGGCACCGGGCTCAACGCATCATCAAGCACATACAGACGCGTATTGGCAATCGGACGACCGATCGGAACCGGCCGTGCGAGGTCCGGCGCCGTGGACATGGCGTGCGTGGTGGCGAAGACGGTTGTCTCGGTCGGCCCATAGCCGTTGACGACAGTAAGCCCAGGGCATGAGCTGATCACCCGTTCAACCGCAGTCGGGGGCAGCACGTCGCCGCCGGACCAGACCTGGCGCAGCGTGCCCAGCGATCCCGGGTCCTCCGCCGCCACCACATTGAAGAGGCCCGCGGTCAGCCACATGGCGGTGACCTCGTATGCGGCCGCCAACCGCACCAGCTGGAACGGGTCCATGGATCCGGGTGGGGCTATGACGACTCGTCCACCGTTGAGCACCGGAACCCAGAACTCGTAGGTCAAGGCATCGAACGTGTGGGGCGAGTGCAGAAGCACACATCTGCTCCCATCGCCTTCGAATCGACGGTCCCCCGCCAACTCCACCACGTCCTGCTGGGTGACGACCACGCCCTTGGGGCGTCCGGTGGAACCGGAGGTGTAGATCACATACGCCGGTTGCTCCGGCGACAGCGACACAGTCCGCTCGACGTCGGACACATCGGCCGAATCAAACCCGGCCACCGCCTCCCGCATGTCCACCGTGTCGAGCACCAGCACCGCGACGGCCGCATCGGCAAGACACTCCTGGACCGTGCCCACACTCCCGGCAGCCTGGTCGATCAGCACCAGTGCCGGCTGGGCCTCTCGGAGCATGTAGTCGATCCGGTCCGCCGGATACGCCGAGTCGATCGTCACATGCGCACCGCCGGCCTTCACCACCGCCAGCAACGCCACCACCAACTCGACCGACCGCTCCATCACCACCGCGACCAACGACTCCGGCCCCACACCCCGACCGACCAACAGGCGCGCAAGACGATTCGCCCGCGCATTCAACTCCCCATACGACACCTCCCGACCCTCGAACACCACCGCCACCGCATCCGGGGACTTCACCACCTG
>NZ_JBIBIJ010000052.1:0-5585 GCF_042957465.1 Kitasatospora sp. NPDC008050 | reverse complement strand
CCCCGATCATCGCCCTCGACGCCCGCCGCCGCGACAGCGCCAAGAGCGCCCTGATCACCCTCGTCGAACACGCCCTGCTCGCCAGACTCCGCTGATCACGGGTCGGGGACCTCATGGGGTCCCCGACTCGTCCTGCGCGTTACAGGTTCTGTGCATCGCATAACGGTTCGGTAGGCATTTCGGACGTTTTGGTGACAACCCGTAGTCGTTCGGGTGCGCTCGGCTGATGGCACCCGAGAGTTTGGGGGGGCCTGTGGCCGAATGTCCTATATGTGCTCCGAGGCGCGGCTCAGCTGAGCTGTTTGTCCCGTTCTCCCGCACGTGCTGAAATTCCAGCTACCCCCGAAGTGACCCAGATAGCAGTTCCACCCAGCAGCGGGCTGCGGCCAGGGGTAAGCCGCTGGATTGATCCATGGCCGCCGAGCGGCCGAGAGGTTGTTGTCGAGTGAGGCGTAAGCAGCCAGTCACGCCGCAGAAGGGCTCCGAGCCCCGCGAGACGGACCGCAGCGGCCAGAGTCCTGCCGGGTTCTCCCCCTTCGCGGCGAAGCCCGAACGTCCCCTGCCCGGCTCCGGAGCCCCTGGCCGATTGGTCAGTTCGCCGTTGGAGCCCGGCAGCGGCACCGACGAAGGTCCAACGCGGGCCGGCCGGTACGAGTTCCTGGCCTTCCGCAACTGGCGGGTGCCGGTCCGACTCGTCTCGATCATGCTGATCCCGGTCATCATCGCGCTGGTCTTCGGCGGTCTGCGCGTCAACACCTCGTTCGACAGCTACGTCAAGGCCAGCCAGGCCGAGAAGATCGCCGAGCTCGCCCGCGCCGCCACCAACCTGGCCGACGCACTGGAGAACGAGCGCGACCTCAGCCTGAGCCCGCTGCTCACCGGGCAGGACCAGGACGGCACCGTCGCCAAGCTGCGGGCCACCACGGACCAGCGGTTGGCCACCTACCGGGCCGCCGTCGCCAAGGTCGGCAACAGCACCGAAATCACCCAGGACGACTTCGCGTTCGAGTCGGACGCCGCCTCGCTGGCGCACCTGCGCAGCGTCGCCTACACCCCTGAGCTGTACGCGAGCGCCACGGTCGACGCCTACTCCGTGATGATCAACCCGCTGCTCTCGATCGACGGTTCGGTCGGCGCGGGTAGCGCCGCGGGGGTGAACCGCGGTCGCGCCATCTACAACATCTCGCAGACCAAGGCCTACTCCTCGGCCCAGCGCGCGCAGATGCTGATGCTGCTGGTCGGCATCAACGCCCAGCGGACCACCCGGTGGGAGAACGTCCAGCTGATCCAGGACCTGCTGGTCTCCTCCAACATCCAGCAGAACGCGCTGGCGAGCTTCCAGACCGGCTCCTCCCCGCAGGACAACCACACCTACGCGGACGCGCTGGTCGCCGAGGCCAACGCCGACACGCACCTGCCGCTGCGGATGCCGGACAACCAGACCCTGCCCAGCGTGACCGGTCTGATGAGCATCGGCCTGGCCTACCAGCAGGCCGCCTCGGACGGCATGGCCACCCCCGACGCCGCCGCCGCGGCGGCCCAGGCCGCCGCCAGCGCGCTTCAGGCCGGCCTCACCGCGGCGAACTGGCTGCAGGCCACCCAGAGCGAGATCAACCCGCTGCGGGTCACCGAGACCAGCCTGCTGAACAGCGTCGTCAACGACGCGGTCACCGCCAAGGACAGCGCCCAGACCGACGCCATCCTCAACGCCTCGATCGTGGTGGCCTCGCTGGTGCTGGCCGGTCTGCTGACCGGCTTCATCGCCCGCTCGATGATCCTCGGGATGCGCGTGCTGAACACCGCCGCGCTGGAGATCGCCAACCACCGACTGCCCGACCTGGTCGAGAAGCTCTCCAAGACCGACCCGGACCGGGTGGACACCAACGTCGAGAAGATTCCGCTCTGGGGCCGGGACGAGATCGGCGAGGTCGCCCGCGCCTTCGACCAGGTCCACAGCCAGGCGGTCTCGCTGGCCGCCGAGCAGGCCCTGCTCCGAGGCAACCTGAACGCGATCTTCTCCAACCTCTCGCGCCGCAGCCAGGGCCTCATCCAGCGCCAGCTGGCACTGATCACCGACCTGGAGAACAACGAGGCCGACCCGGACCAGCTGGAGAACCTCTTCAAGCTGGACCACCTGGCCACCCGTATGCGCCGCAACGGTGAGAACCTGCTGGTCCTCGCCGGTGAGGAGCCGGGCCGCCGCTGGAACACCCCGGTCCCGCTGGTCGACGTGCTGCGCGCGGCCGCCTCCGAGGTGGAGCAGTACGAGCGCATCGAGCTGTCCGGCATCCCCGAGGCCGAGGTCATCGGCGCGGCCGTGACCGACCTCGTCCACCTGCTCGCCGAGCTGCTGGAGAACGCCACCTCGTTCTCCAGCCCGCAGACCCGGGTCACCGTCACCGCGACCCGGCTGCCGGACGGCCGGGTGCTGGTCGAGATCCACGACAAGGGCATCGGCCTGACCGCCGAGGACTTCGCCGAGATCAACGAGAAGCTCGCCGAGCCGCCCACCGTCGACGCCTCGATCTCCCGCCGCATGGGCCTGTTCGTGGTCGGCCGGCTCTCCGACCGGCACGACGTGCGCGTCCAGCTGCGCCCCTCGGGCGAGTCGGCCGGCACCACCTCGCTGGTCATGCTCCCGGCCGCGCTGACCCAGATGCGCGCCGTGCCGGAGCCGGAGGAGGAGTTCACGGTCTCGCGGATCTTCGCGGACCAGGAGCCCTCGACCGCCGGCTGGGAGCAGGAGGCCTTCGCCGCTCCGCGCAGCGCGGCCGAGCTGGGCTTCGACGACAACCTCGCCCTCGGCGGGCGCGGCACGGGCGGCTTCAGCCCGGCGCTGGACTCGATGCAGCGCTCGCAGCGGCTGGACCAGCGCCGCCGGGCCGCGCTGGAGTCCGGTGACGCGGGCGAGTTCGCCGACGGCGAGCAGGAGTTCGCCGGCGAGGGCTTCCAGCCCGACGGTTTCCCGCAGCAGGGCTTCGGCCGCGACGACCTCCAGCACGACGGCTTCCGGCCGGAGGAGTTCCAGCAGGGCGACTACGCGACGGCCGAGTTCAGCCGCGCCGAGCTCGGCCAGGAGGAGGCCGCCGAGGCGGACTACGTCGAGGCGGAGTTCGTCGAGCCCGAGCCGCAGCAGCAGGGCTACGGGCAGCGGGCCGACTACGGCCGCCCCGCGCCGTTCGCCGAGCCGGGCTACCAGGACCAGGGCCAGGGCCAGCAGGGCTACCAGGACGGCGGCTACTACGCCGACCAGCAGCCGTACGCCGGCCAGGGCTACCAGCAGCAGGGCCACGAGCAGTCCTACGGCGGCTACGGGCAGCAGCAGGGCTACCAGGACGGCTACTACGCCGACCAGGGCGCCGGGGCCTACGGCTACCAGAACACCGGCGGCTACGAGACCACCGGCTACCAGCCCGAGGGCTACCAGCAGTCGGCGGGCGACGGCTACCAGGACACCGCCGCCCTGCCCCAGGTCTCCGAGCGCGGCTTCGACGGCTTCGCGCCCCGGGGCACCTCGGGCCCGGGCCGCGGCGAGACCCCGGCCGGCCACCCGTACGGCACCGAGCCCCCGGCCCTGCCGGCCGCCCAGTCGCCCACACTCGACTCGGGTCTGCCGCAGCGCCGTCCCGGCCAGCAGCTGGTGGGCGGTGGGCTCGGCTCGCGCGCGATCGGCGAGCTGAACTCGCAGGAGAAGCCGAACTGGTTCACCGGTGCCAAGGACACTTCGGCCGACGAGGCCGCCGAGATGCGCGGCCACCAGGTGTCCGGCCTCGGCGCCTCGGGCCCGACCGGCCCGACCGCCTGGCAGTCGGCCAACGACGGGGCCTGGCAGCGCGCGGAGCAGTTGCGCGAGCCGGCCGCCGGCGGGGTGACCGGATCCGGTCTGCCGCGCCGGGTGCCCAAGCAGAATCTCGTCCCGGGCAACGCCAAGTCGGGCAGCAGCGAGGGACCGCAGGTCTCGCGCAGCCCCGAGGAGGTGCGCGGCCGCCTGACCAACCTGCGCCGCGGTGTGGCCCAGGGCCGCAGCGCGGGCAGCGAGTCCGGCCAGACCGGCAGCTTCCGGATCGACCCCCAGGACATGTCCCAGCCGGGTCACCCCGGGGCAGGACAGCAGAACGACAGCACCGATCTCTTCGGCGGCTCGAACCACCAGGAGCGTTGAGTTGACTCAGATGAGCCAGGCCGCACAGAACCTGAACTGGCTGATCACCAATTTCGTGGACAACACCCCTGGGGTGTCGCACACGGTGGTGGTCTCCGCCGACGGGCTCCTGCTCGCCATGTCCGAAGGCTTCCCGCGCGACCGCGCCGACCAGCTCGCCGCCGTCGCCTCCGGCCTCACCTCGCTCACCTCCGGCGCCAGCCGGATCTTCGAGGGCGGCGACGTCAACCAGACCGTCGTGGAGATGGAGCGCGGCTTCCTCTTCCTGATGGCCGTCAGCGACGGCTCCTCGCTCGCCGTCCTCGCCTCCCCCGACTCCGACATCGGCCTCGTCGGCTACGAGATGGCCCTGCTCGTCGACCGGGCCGGCGCCGTCCTCACCCCCGCCCTGCGAGCCGAACTCCAGGGCAGCCTCCTGCACTGACAGGCCGTCAGGGGCCCTTCGGCGCACCGCGCCCAACTGCGCCCCTGACGGTCGGTCGGCCGGCGCAATGCGGTCGCGCCCCCTCGGACCAGCTGTTTTCGGTCTGCCGTAGCGCTCCTGACGGTTCATCGGGTATCACTGACGGGCCATCGGGCGTACCCCGGTGAGGGCATGCGGTCACCGTCGTAGTACTTGTAGTATCCAGCCGCCCCTTTCCGAGCCCGTGGCGACGGGCACGGTGTCGGGCTTGTACGGCACCTCGCACCACCGGCACCGGCCCCACAGCCGAGGCCGCGCCCGCACCTTGCAACAGCCGCATCCTGTGAGGAGAGGAACCGTGACACCGCCCGACGATCGCCAGGGCTCGTACGGAGTCCCGTACCCCGGCACCGGCCACGACGCGTTCGGTACTCCCGGCGCGGGCCAAGGCCAGAGCTACGGCCGACCGCAGTACGGCGAGTACGGCGACCAGTACGGTCGGCCCCTCCCGCAGCACGGCCAGCCGTACCCGCAGCAGCAGGGCCAGCCGGCCCAGCAGGCAGAGCCCGCCGCCGCGTGGCCGCAGGCTCCTGGGCGCCAGGACGCGATGGGTACCGACGAAGCGGACAGCGGTCCGCTGATCAGACCGTTCGCGATGACCGGGGGCCGCACCCGACCGCGCTACGAACTGGCCCTGGAGGCACTGGTTTCGGCCAATGTCGACCAGGCACGACTGGCCACGCTGCTGCCCGAGCACCAGCGGATCTGCACGCTGTGCGCCACCGAGGTGAAGTCGGTGGCCGAGGTCTCGGCGCTGCTCTCGCTGCCGCTCGGCGTGGCCCGGATCCTCGTGGCCGACCTCGCCGAAGCCGGCCTGGTCGCCATCCACCAGCCCGCCGCCGGGGGCGAATCCGGCAACCAGCCCGACGTCACGCTGCTCGAAAGGGTCCTCAGTGGACTTCGCAAGCTCTAGCCCCGCGGCCGCCACCCGCGCCACCACCTCCGCGAAGATCGTCGTCG
>NZ_JBIBIJ010000051.1:0-7676 GCF_042957465.1 Kitasatospora sp. NPDC008050 | reverse complement strand
GAGTTGGACACCGCCGCGCTGACTGCCGCGCTGAACGACGTGGTGCGGCGGCACGAGAGCCTGCGCACGGTCTTCCCCGAGCGTGACGGTGAGCCGCGTCAGCACGTTCTCCCGACGGCACAGGTGACCCTCGCGCTGGACGAACAGGAGTGCACCGAGGAGGAGCTGGCCGCGCGGCTGGCCGCCGAGGCGGCGCACGCCTTCGATCTCACCGGCGAACTTCCCCTGCGACCCGTGCTGTTCGCGCTGGCGCCCGAGGTGCACGTCCTGGTCCTGGTGCTGCACCATGTGGCCGGTGACGGCTGGTCGCTGGTGCCGTTGGCGCGGGACGTGTCGAGGGCCTATGCGGCGCGGGTGGCCGGCGAGGCCCCGGGCTGGCAGCCGCTGCCCGTGCAGTACGCGGACTACACGCTGTGGCAGCGCGAGCTGCTGGGCGAGGAGGGCGACCCACAGGGCCTGATGACACGTCAGGTCGAGTTCTGGCGTGGCGCGTTGGCCGGTCTGCCGGACGAGGTGTCGCTGCCGGGTGACCGGTTGCGGCCCGCGGTCGCTGGGGGAGCGGGCGGGAGCGTGCCGTTCGCGGTGCCCGCCGGGGTGCACGCGGCTGTGGTGCGGCTGGCCCGCGAGTGCGGGGTGAGCGTGTTCATGGTGGTGCAGGCGGCGCTGGCCGCCGTGCTGGCCCGGCTGGGTGCGGGCGAGGACGTGCCGATCGGCGCGCCGGTGGCCGGCCGTACCGACGAGGCCCTCGAAGACGCGGTCGGGTTCTTCGTCAACACGCTGGTGCTGCGCACCGATGTGTCGGGCGACCCGACCTTCCGGGAGCTGCTGGGGCGGGTGCGGCAGGGTGACCTGGCCGCGTTCGCGCACCAGGACGTGCCGTTCGAGCGGCTGGTCGAGGTGCTGAACCCGCCGCGCTCGATGGGCCGCCACCCGCTGTTCCAGGTGATGCTGGCGTTCCAGAACACCGACCTGCCCGAACTCGACCTGTCGGACCTGCGGGTGGCGGCGGAGCCGGTGGCACGCTGGGCCGCGAAGTTCGACCTGTCGCTCGATGCGGCGGAGCGCTTCGAAGCCGGTGCGCCCGCGGGCATCGAGGGGTGCGTCGACTACGCCGATGACCTGTACGACCGGGAGACGGCGGCCGCCTTCGCCGGTCGGCTGGCCGCCTTCCTGACCGCGGTGACCGCCGAACCGGACCACACCATCGGGCGGTTCGACCTCGCCGACGAAGCCGAACGCGACCTCGTCCGCCACGCGTGGAACGACACCGCCCACCCCGTCCCGGCCGGCACCCTGCCGTCCTTCATCGAGGCCCAGGCGGACCGCACCCCCGACGCGCCGGCCCTGCTGTTCGGCGACACGGCGCTCAGCCACCGCGAACTGTCCGCTCGGGCGAACCGCCTGGCCCGCCACCTGGTCGGCCTCGGCGCCGGCCCTGAGCGCACCGTGGCCGTCGCCCTGCCCCGCTCACCCGAGCTGGTGATCGCGCTGCTCGCGGTGCTGAAGTCGGGCGCTGCCTACCTGCCGGTCGACCCCGACTACCCGGCCGACCGGATCGCCTACATGCTGGAGGACGCCGCGCCGGTGGCCGTCCTCACCTGCCGCGAGCTGGCCGGCATCCTGCCGACCGGGGCCCTGCCGGCTGGAGTGCGGCCCCTGGTGCTGGACGATCCGGCCGAGGCCGCCGCGCACGCGCAGCACCAGGACCACCACCTCGGCGACCGGGAGCGGCCCGCGCCGCTGCGGCCCGCCCACCCCGCCTACCTGATCTACACCTCCGGCTCCACCGGCCGCCCCAAGGGCGTCGCCGTCCCGCACGACGCGATCGTCAACCGTCTGCTCTGGATGCGCGACCAGTACGGCATCGGCCCCGCCGACCGGGTGCTGCAGAAGACCCCGTCGAGCTTCGACGTCTCGGTCTGGGAGTTCTTCCTGCCGCTGCTCTCCGGCGCGGCCCTGGTGGTGGCCCCGCCCGGCGCCCACCGCGAGCCGGCCCGGCTCGCCGCGGAGATCCGGCGCCACGGCGTCACCGTCGCCCACTTCGTGCCGTCGATGCTGCACGCCTTCGTCGCCGAGCCCGCCGCCGCCGGCTGCACCAGCCTGCGGCACGTGGTGTGCAGCGGTGAGGCGCTCACCACCGACCTGCTCTCCCGCTACCGCGACGTGCTGGACGCCGAACTCCACAACCTCTACGGCCCGACCGAGGCGGCCGTCGACGTCACCTACCACCGGGCGGCGGACCGTGAGAACGGGAGCACCGTGCCGATCGGCCGGCCGGTGTGGAACACCCGGGTCTTCGTCCTGGACCGCGACCTGCGGCCGCTGCCGCCCGGCGTGGCCGGCGAGCTCTACCTGGCCGGCGACCAACTCGCGCGCGGCTACGCCGGCCGGCCCGCCCTGACCGCCGAGCGCTTTGTCGCCTGCCCGTTCAGCCCCGGCGCCCGGATGTACCGCACCGGCGACATCGTGCGCTGGAACCGGGAGGGCGCGCTGGTCTTCCTCGGCCGCGCCGACCACCAGGTGAAGCTGCGCGGCCTGCGCATCGAACTGGACGAGATCGCGACCGTGCTCGCGGGTGCTCCCGGCGTCTCCTGGGCGACCGCCCTGGTGCACGAGCGGGCCGAGGGCGACCAGTTCCTCGCCGCCTACCTGGTCTCCGACGGCAGCTGCTCCGATGCGGCGCTGCGCGCGCACCTGGCCGCCGCCCTGCCGGAGTACATGGTGCCCTCGGTCTTCGTGCCGATCGAGGAGGTGCCGCTGTCGCCCAGCGGCAAGCTGGACCGCAAGGCGCTGCCCGTCCCCGTACCGGTGACCGGCACCCCGCACCGGGCGCCCGCCTGCGCGACGGAGACCCTCCTCTGCGGTGTCTTCGCCGAGCTGCTCGGACTCGACACCGTGGGCGTGGACGACAACTTCTTCGACCTCGGCGGCCACTCCCTGCTGGCCACCCGACTCATCAGCCGCATCCGCAGCGCCCTCGGTACCGAGGTCAGCCTGCGCACCCTCTTCGAGGCCCCCACCGTCGCCGCCCTCGCCGGCTGCCTCGCGCAGGACGCGACCACCCGCCCGGCCCTGACGGCCGCCACGCGCCCGGCGGCGATCCCGCTCTCCTTCGCCCAGCAGCGCCTCTGGTTCCTCGCCGAACTGGAGGGCCCCAGCGGCACGTACAACATTCCCGCCGCGCTGCGCCTGACCGGCCCGCTCGACCGCGACGCCCTGCGTGCGGCCGTCAACGACGTCGTCACCCGGCACGAAGTCCTGCGCACCGTCTTCCCGTTCGCCAACGGGCAGCCCCAGCAGGAGATCCTGGCACCCTCGGCCGTCGACCTGCCGCTCGACAGCATCGACACCACCCCCGCCGCACTGGCCGGGGACCTCGCGGCCGAGGCCGACCGCGGATTCGACCTGAGCACCGAACTCCCGCTGCGCGCCGTGCTCTTCACGGTCGACGCGGAGGAGCACGTGCTGCTGCTGGTCCTTCACCACATCGCGGGCGACGGCTGGTCGCTGGGCCCGCTGGCCCGGGACCTCTCCACCGCCTACAGTGCACGCTGCGAAGGTCACGCCCCCACAGGGGAGCCGCTGCCGATCCAGTACGCCGACTACACCCTCTGGCAGCGCCGGCTGCTCGGTGACACCGCCGACCCCACCAGCCGCCTGAGCGATCAACTGAACTACTGGCGCAAGGCATTGGCCGAGCTGCCCGACGAGCTCACCCTCCCCGCCGACCGTCCCCGCCCGGCCGTGGCCACCCACCAGGGCGCCACCGTCCCCGTCACCGTTCCCGCCACCACGCACCGGCGGCTCGCCGAGCTCACCCGCACCCACGGCGCCACCCTCTTCATGGGCCTGAACGCCGCCCTCGCCACCCTGCTCTCCCGCCTCGGCGCGGGCACCGACATCCCCATCGGCACCCCCATCGCGGGACGCACCGACGAGGCGACCAACGACCTCATCGGGTTCTTCGTCAACACCCTCGTCACCCGCACCGACCTGAGCGCCGACCCGACCTTCACCGAGCTGCTGGACCGGACCCGCGACTCCCTGCTGGCCGCCTACAGCCACCAGGACCTCCCCTTCGACCAGCTCGTCGAGGCCCTCAACCCCACCCGCTCGCTCGCCCGCCACCCCCTCTTCCAGACCCTCCTCACCCTCCAGAACAACACCCTCCCGAGCCTCGAACTCGCCGGGCTGACAGCCCGGTCCGAGGCCATCGGCACCGCGAACGCCAAGTTCGACCTCGCCTTCGACCTCTCGGAACAGTTCGACCCCCAGGCTGCCCCCGCCGGCATCACCGGCACCCTCACCTACGCCACCGACCTCTTCGATCCCGAGACCGCCGGGCAGATCGCCCGCCGTTTCGCCGACCTGCTGCACACGCTCACCGCCACGCCCGACCGCCCGGTCACCCGCGCCGACATCCTCACCGAGGACGAGCGCGAGCAGCTGCTGGGGAGTTGGAACGACACCGCCCGCGAGGTGCCCGAGGCCACGGTGCCCGAGCTGTTCCAGGCGCAGGCCGCCCGCACGCCCGACGCGGTCGCGGTGTCCTTCGGCGGCTGCGAACTGACCTATCGTCAGCTGAACGCCCGTGCCAACCGGCTGGCCCGGCTGCTGGTGGAGCGCGGGGTGCGGGCGGAGTCCCTGGTCGCGGTCGCGATGGAGCGCTCGATCGAGCTGGTGATCGCGCTCCTGGCCGTCCTCAAGGCCGGCGGAGCGTACCTGCCGATCGACCCGGACTACCCGGCCGACCGCATCGCGAACACGCTCACCGACGCGGCACCCGTCCTCGTCCTGACGCACCGCGATGCCGACCTCCTGACGGACACCCCGGTCCTGCTCGTCGACGACCCGCAGATCGCCACAGAGCCGGAGCACGACCTCGACCTGCCGCTGCGGGCGGCGCACCCCGCGTACGTCATCTACACCTCCGGCTCCACCGGCCGCCCCAAGGGCGTCGTGGTCCCGCACCACGCCCTGGCCAACTTCCTGACCGACATGGGCGCCCGGTTCCCGCTGACCGAGCGGGACCGGTGGGTGGCGGTGACCACCATCGCCTTCGACATCGCCGCGCTGGAGCTGTACCTGCCGCTGATCAGCGGCGCCGGTGTGGTGCTGGCCGACCGCCCGACCGTGCTCGACCCCGCCGCGCTGACCACGCTGCTGCACGACTCCGGCGCCACCGTCATGCAGGCCACCCCCTCGCTGTGGCAGGCGCTGCTTGCCCACACCACCGCCACCTCAACCGCCCTTCCCGAGTTGCGTGTTCTGGTCGGCGGCGAAGCCCTGCCCGCGCCGCTGGCCAGCGCCCTGGGACCGATCGGCGAGACCACCAACCTCTACGGGCCCACCGAGACCACCATCTGGTCCACCGCTCACCGACTCGACCACGCGCCGATCACGGGCAACCCCGCCATCGGCCGGCCCATCGCCAACACCCGCGGGTACGTGCTGGACAGCGCCCTGCGCCCGGTGCCCACCGGCGTGGCCGGCGACCTCTACCTGGCCGGCGACGGCCTCGCTCGCGGCTACCTGAACCGCCCGGACCTCACCGCCGAACGCTTCACCGCCTGCCCCTTCGGCGCACCGGGCGCGCGCATGTACCGCACCGGCGACCTCGCCCGGTGGCGGGCGGACGGCACGCTCGACTACCTCGGCCGCACCGACCACCAGGTCAAGATCCGCGGCTTCCGCGTCGAACTCGGCGACATCGAGGCCGCCCTGACCGCCCACCCGGCCGTCGCCCAGGCCACCGTCGTCCTCCGCGAGGACACCCCCGGGGACACCCGGCTCGTCGGCTACGTCACCGGCGTCACCGGCGTCACCGGCGTCACCGGCGTCACGGAGGCCGATCCGGCCGAACTCCGTGCCCACGTGCAGCAGACGCTGCCCCACTACATGGTCCCCTCGGCCGTCGTCGTGCTGGCCGCCTTCCCGCTGACCGACAACGGCAAGCTCGACCGCAAGGCACTGCCCGCGCCGCAGCACGCCGTCAGCGGCGGGCGCGCCCCCGCCACCGCGCAGGAGGAGATCCTCTGCGGTGTCTTCGCCGACGTGCTCGGCCTGGAGGCGGTCGGGGTGGAGGAGAACTTCTTCGACCTGGGCGGCCACTCGCTGCTGGCCACCCAGGTCATCAGCCGGATCCGGACGGCGCTCGGCGTCGAGACCAGCCTGCGCTCCCTCTTCGAGGCCCCCACCGTCGCCGCCCTCGCCGGCCGCCTGACCCAGGACGGCGCCGCCCGCCCGGCCCTGACCGCCGGAGCGCGTCCGGAGGCCATCCCGCTCTCCTACGCCCAGCAGCGTCTCTGGTTCCTCGCCGAACTGGAGGGCCCCAGCGGCACGTACAACATTCCCGCCGCGCTGCGCCTGACCGGCCCGCTCGACCGCGGCGCGCTGCACGCCGCGCTCGGCGATGTCGTCGGCCGCCACGAAGTGCTGCGTACCCGTTACCCGTTCGGCGACGGGCAGCCCCAGCAGCAGATCCTGGCCGCCGGGTCCGTCGACCTCCCGCTCACCGTCGTCGACACCAGCTCGGCGGTGCTGCCCGCCGTGCTGACCGCCGAGGCGGCGCGCGGGTTCGATCTCGGTGCCGAACTCCCGCTGCGTGCCACGCTCTTCGCGGTCGACGGCGAGGAGCACGTGCTGCTGCTGGTCCTTCACCACATCGCGGGCGACGGCTGGTCGCTGGGCCCGCTGGCCCGCGACCTCTTCACCGCCTACACCGCGCGCTGCGAAGGCCGCCCCCCGACCTGGCAGCCACTCCCCGTCCAGTACGCCGACTACACCCTCTGGCAGCGCGAGCTGCTGGGTGAGGCGGCGGATCCGACCAGCCGGCTGAGCACGCAACTCGACTACTGGCGCCAGGCCCTGGCCGGCCTGCCCGACGAGGTGACACTCCCCGGCGACCGCCTGCGACCCGTCACCGCCGAAGGCGGCGGCGCGAGCGTGCCGTTCACCCTGCCAGCCCCGGCGCACGCGTCGCTGGTGCGGCTGGCCCGCGAGTGCGGCGCGAGCGTCTTCATGGTCGTCCAGGCAGCCCTGGCCGGACTGCTGGCCCGGCTCGGCGCGGGGGAGGACATCCCGATCGGCTCCCCGATCGCCGGCCGCACCGACGAAGCCCTCGAAGACGCCGTCGGCTTCTTCGTCAACACGCTCGTCCTGCGGGCCGATGCCTCCGGCAACCCCACCTTCCGCGAACTCGTCGCCCGGGTGCGGGACACCGACCTGGCGGCCTTCGCCCACCAGGACCTCCCGTTCGAGCGCCTGGTGGAGGCACTGAACCCGCCGCGTGCGATCGGCCGCCCCCCGCTCTTCCAGGTGATGCTGGCCTTCCAGAACACCGCCCTGCCCGAACTCGGACTCCCCGGACTCGCGGTCGCGGCCGAGCCACTGGACCGTGCCGGCGCGAAGTTCGACCTCTCGCTGGACGTCTCGGAAGGCTTCGAGGCCGGCGCCCCCGCAGGCCTCAACGGCTGCCTCGACTACGCGACCGACCTCTACGACCACCGCACCGCGGCCTCCTTCGCCACTCGGCTGACCGCCTTCCTCACCGCGGTCGGCACCGAACCCGACTGCCCCATCGGCCGGTTCGACCTGGTCACGGCGGATGAGCGCGAGCTGGTGCTGCATCGGTGGAACGACACGGTGCGCCCGGTGCCGGAGGGGCTGATCCACGA
>NZ_JBIBIJ010000050.1:0-7742 GCF_042957465.1 Kitasatospora sp. NPDC008050 | reverse complement strand
TAGTTCTCGAAGGTGAGGTCAGGGTCCAGCTGCTCCGGGGCCATCTCCAGCACCCTGGCGAAAACCGCCGTCACCCGCTCCAACGCATCGTCCTGGCGAGCCGGGACCGGCGACGGGGCCGGCGTCTCGGCCTCGGCCTGGGTCTGTGCCTGCTCCTGCGCCTGCGCCGTGGGCGCCACCTCCGTGGGCGCGGCCTGGCGGACAGCGGGCACCAGGCCATCGCTGACCGCCGCGATCACGCTCTGGAAGGCCGGGCCCGCCTCGGTGGTGGGCGAGGCCGCACTCAGATACCCGAACCCACAGGCCCCCAACGCGTCCCGCCACTGCCGCTCACTCGCCAGCGGCGAGCCGGGCAACCGCTGCTCGGGGTCGGCGAACAGCCACCAACCCGTCGTCAGACCGAAGACCAACGCCAGCTGATGCTGCGCCCGCGTGCCCTCGACCATCAACAGCACGCCACCCGCCACCAGCAGCCGCTTGGTCTGCGCCAGAGTGTGCCCCAACCGGCCGGTCGCGTGGAAGACATTGGTGCCGAAGACCACATCGTGCCCACCGAGCGCGGCGGCCGGCTGCCCGGCCAGCTCCGCCTCGATGTCCAGCACCTCGAACCGCGCGAACGGGTAGTCGGCGCCGAAGCGCTGGCGGCCCTTGCGGACGAAAGCCGGCGACACGTCGGTGAAGAGGTAGTCCACCGAGTCCCCGTACGGCGCCAGCGCGGCGAGCACCGCCGTACTGGTGCCACCCGTGCCGGCACCCACCTCCAGCACCCGCACCGTGGCGCCGGGGGCGGCGGCCAGCCGGGCCTGGACCTGCTCGACGATCAGCCGGGCCACCTCCGCGTTGCACCGGTCGGTGACCGGATCACCCCGGTACACGGCGGCCACCCGCTCGGGCGAACCATCAGGGAAGAGCACCTCCATCGCGCCGATCCGCCCGGTGAGCACCTCGGGCAGCACCGCCAGACAGTCCCGCAGCAACTCCGCCACCGGGGCCACACTCTTCCGACGATCCACCAGCTCTTCGAGCTCACGGACCGCCCCCGCCTCCCCCTCGACCGCACGGCCCCCAGCACTCACCCGGTCGCCATCGATCCGCAGGTACCCGGCGCCGGCCAGCATGTCGAGCTGCACCTGGAAGAGCGCCGCATGCCCGGCCACCACGCTTATTCGGTCGGCCAGTTCCGCACGCGAACACCCGTGCCCGACCGCCTCGAACAGCCCAGCCCGGTCCAGCGCCGCCGCCAGCAGACGATGAGCGAGCTCCTCAAGCTCCACCACCGCGAGCTGATGCTCCACCAGCTCACCCTCCGACACACCCTCCTGACGGGAGCGGACGACGGGCAGCACGGCCGGAACGGTACCCGGCAGCACGCTCAGGGTGCGCTCCGGCGCCACACCCAGGTTGTCCAGGATCCGCTGATCCGCGTCGAGCGCCAGCAACTGCGGCAGCTCACCACCGAGCACCCGCTCGACCACCGCCATCCCCTGCTCCGCCGTCATCGGCCGGATCCCGGCCGCCGCGAAACGGCGCAGTACCCGCTCGCGCTCCTCGTCGCCACCCGCGTTCCAGTACCCCAGGTTGAGCACCCGCACCGGGAAGGGCAGGGCACGCGCGGCATGCAGCGCGTACGCGTCGGCGAAGGTGCAGCCCGCCGCGTAGCCCGCCTGACCGTGGTTGCCCTCGAAGGCGACCCCGGAGGAGTAGAAGAGCACGAAATCCAAATGCTCCCCGGCCGTTGCCCGCAGGACGCTCCAGGTGGCGTCCGTCTTGGACTCCAGTGCCGCGCGCAGCCCCTCCTCCGGCAGCTCCCGGACCACCTGGTTGACCAGCACCATCGCGGCGTTGACCACACCGTGCAGCGCGCCGAACTCCCGCTTGGCGAAGGCGATCGCCTCACCGAGCGCGACCGGGTCGGTGGCATCCAGCGCGAGATGACGCACCTGAGCCCCGGCCGCCTCCAGCTCGGCCACCCTCTCACGCCGGGGCCCGTCCAGCGGGGAACGCCCGACCACAACCAGCCTGGCACCGTAGGCCCGGGCCAGATACCGGCAGGTATCACGCCCCACCGCACCCAGACCACCGATGATCAGATACACCCCGCCCTGACGCAACCGCGAGGTCTCCAGGGGAAGTTCGACCCGCTCCAGCACCCGCACCCGCCGCACCCCGGCGCGCAGCGAGACCGGCACCGGCCTGGCCGCGAACGGCTCGGCCACCACCTCGGCCACCACAGCCCCGGCCTCGGCCTCCGCCGCGCGCAGGTCGACCAGCGCCACCTTCAGGTTCGGAAACTCCTTGCCGACCACCATCGCCAGCCCGGCCAGCCCCGCCGCCCACGGCCGCGAGTCGTCACCCGCCTCCAGCGGATGGACACCGGCGGTGACAACCTTCAGACCCAACTCCCGCTCCAACAAACGGTGCCGGTCCAGCGCGCGCACCAGACGGTAGAGCGAGACCACACTCTCCTCCAACGCCGCCCGCACCCCCGCCCGGTCGACAGGCTCGCGCTCCGGCTCCGCACCCAGGAAGTAGACCAGCTCGGGCCCGCCCACCTCACTCAGCGCCCGGTCCAGCTCGGCATCGGTGAGCCCGCCCGGGCCGATCGCCAGGCGCCGCACCTGGGCGCCCTGGTGTGCTCGGGCGATGCCGGTGGCCATGGCCTCGTCCAGCCGCGCGCCGACCAGCAGCACCCGGCCAACAGCGGGCGCCGTGCCCTCGGCGGGCTGGGGCGTCCAGGTGGGCCGGTAGCCGACCTGCAGCGGGGGCTTGGCCTCCCGGTAGGTCAGGCCGGTGAAGCGCACCCGCACCGCGCCCGCCTCGTCCAGCACCAGCACGTCACACCGGTCGGGCCCGGTCTCCCGCACGTGCGACCAGCCGGCCTGTGGCACCGGGCCGAAGACCTCCACCCGGTCCACCGCGAAAGGCAGCATCGGCCGAGCCTGCCCGCCACGACGCCGCACCAGCAACGCCGCGACAGTGTGCAGCGCGGCATCCAGCACACCCGGGTGCAGCAGGTGGGCCGCCTCCTCGGCGACCGCGCCGATCCGGCCGAGCACCTCGTCCCGACCGGTCCACACCTGCTCGACCCGACGGAAGAACGGCCCATACGGCAGGCCCTGCCCGGCGAGCAGCCGGTAGAAAGCCTCCCCGTCGGGGCCGGCCGAAAGACCCGCCCGCAGCGCGGCGAGGTCCACCGCCCCGGGCGCGGGCGACGCGGCCACCAGCCGCCCACGCGAACGCACCGCGCCGTCGGCGCCCAGCACCTCGTAGCGCTCCCCGCCCTGCTCGTCCTCGAACCGGACCTCGACCTGCTCCTCAGTACCCTCCACGGCCAGCGGCGCCAGCCAGCGCACGTCAGCCAGCGCCTGGCCGATCAGCCCGCCGCGGGCCTCAGCGACCAGGTCGAGGTGACCGACACCCGGCAGGATCGGGCGCCCGGCGACCACATGATCGCGCAGCACCGGTTCACTGGCTGCGAGGATCCGCCGCCAGACCCGTGGGGACGGGTCAACCGTCTTCGTGGGCACTGGGGTTGCCGCAGCGCCCAGGTCCAGCCAGTGCCGCACCCGCTCGAACGGGTAGGTCGGCAGCGGCACCCTGCGCCGGGCGGCGGGGCGCAGCCGGTGCACCAGGTCCCAGTCCAGGGCGATACCGCAGACCCAGAGCCGGGCCAGCAGGTCGTCCCCGTCGGCGCGCACCTGGGCCGCCAGGAACTCCTCACCGCCGCTGCCCTCGGTGAACAAGCCCTCCAGCGGCGGGTGTTGCCTGACCCGCCCATGGTGCAGCCACTGCCCGCCCTCGCCGCGCCCGACAGCGGCGAACCGCTCGGCCGCCTCCGCGAGGTCGGCCGCAACGAACGCCAGCCGCTCGCCCATCGCCTCCCGCCCCACCCGCAGCGTGTAGGCGAGGTCGGCCAGCCGCACCGGATGCGCCGGCTGGACCGGCTGGACCGAGTGGGTCGGGTGGGTCGGGTGGGCCGGGTGGGCCGGGTCGGTCAGCGCGCGGCCCAACTCGGCCGCGTACGCGCGCAGTCGACCCTCATCCCGGGCCGAGAGAACGATCAGCTCGGGCGAGCCCGGCCCAGCCGGGGCAGCGGACTGCTCCGGGGCGAGGTACTCCTCCAGGATCACATGCGCGTTGGTCCCACCCGCCCCGAAGGAGCTGACGGCGGCCCGACGCGGCAGCACCCGGCCCTCGGCATCACGCGGCTGCGGCCAGGGCGCGCTCTCCCGCTGGAGGGTGAACGGCGAGCGGGTGAAGTCGATGACCGGGTTGGACTCCTCGGCGTGCAGGGTGGGCAGCAGGGTGCCGTTCCGCAGCTGCAACACCGCCTTGGTGACCCCCGCGATCCCGGCCGCGCCCTCCAAGTGGCCGATCGCGGACTTCACCGAACCCAGCGCACAGAACCCGGTGTCGGCGGTGTGCTTGGCGAACGCCTGCGCCAGCGCCGTGTGTTCGATCGGATCGCCCAGCGCCGTGCCGGTACCGTGCGCCTCCAGACACCCGATGCTGCGGGCGCTGATCCCGGCGGCGGCCAGCGCCTGCTCCACCAGGGCCTGCTGGGCGTGCGGGTTGGGGACGGTGAAACCGCTGGTGCGCCCACCGTGATTGACGGCGGTCGACCGGATCACGGCGTGGATCGTGTCACCGTCCGCGACCGCCCGCGAGAGCGGCTTGAGCAGCACCGCGCCCACACCCTCCCCCGGCACATAACCGCTGCCCCCCGCACCGAACGCCCGGCAGCGCCCGTCCGAGGCCAGCATCGTCTTACGACTCAGGTGCACGTACTTGTCCGGATGCACCGCCACATTGACGCCACCGGCGATGGCATAGGAGCACTCGCCACGGCGCAGGCTCTCACAGGCCTGGTGCAGGGCCACCAGCGAAGCCGAGCAAGCCGTGTCCACCACCACACTCGGACCGCGGAAGTCACCGAAGTAGGAGACCTGGTTGGCGATCGCCGACCGGTTGGCAAGCACCACCTGATGGTTGCCGCGCGCCGACTCCGCCGCCGCGAGGATCGCGTAGTCGTCCCACATGACACCCACGAAGACCCCGACATCATGGCCCTGACCGCCGAACCGCGGCGCGGGGATACGCGAGGGCGGATAGCCCGCATTCTCCAGCGCCGACCACGCCGTCTCCAGGAAGAGCCGCTCCTGCGGATCCATCGAACGAGCCTGCGCCGGCGAGATCTGGAAGAACAACGAGTCGAAGGAGTCCACATCCGACAGGAAACCGCCCCAACGGCTGTAACTACGGCCCGGCGCCGCCGGATCGGCATCGAACAGCGCCTCGGCATCCCAACGGTCCGCGGGAACCTCGGTCACACAGTCACGCCCGGCCGCGAGGTTGCGCCAGAACTCATCCAGATCACGGGCCTGCGGATAACGCCCACTGATACCGATGATCGCAATCGGCTCATCGCCGGCCGGCTCCGGACGCACCGACGCGCTCACGGCGGGAGCAGCGGCGGTGACGGCAACGGGGCTGACCTGGGCGGGGGTTGGTGCGGCGGTTTCGGGGAACATGCGGGCCACCGCTTCCGGGTGCTCGGCGAGCAGGTGATCGGCCAGCTCGTCCACGGTGCGGCACTCGAAGAAGACGGTGCCGCGCAGCCCCGGGAAGTCCTTGCCGAGCAGCGTGTTGGACTCCATGACCAGCACCGAGTCCAGACCGTAGTCGTCGAGCGCGACCCGGCTGTCCAGCCGCCCCGCGGGCAGCTTGAGCACCCCGGAGAGCACCGTGCGCAGGTACTCCACCACCGCCGCCCGGGTGCGCCGGCCATCATTCACCAGCGCGGGTTCGGGTGCGGGTGCGGGCCGTGACGGCTCCGCCCGCTCCAGCAGTGCCGCGTCCATCGTCGCCGCCTCGCCCCAGGCGGGCAGCAGCCAGGACGCGCCGGCCGTCAGCGCGTACTCGAAGGCGCCCAGCGCCTGCTCGGCGGTCAGCGCGGGCATACCGCTGCGCCGGGTGTAAGCGGTCAACTCCTCGGCCCGAACCAGCGCGTCGACCCCGCCGACCGACCACAGCGGCCAATCCAGCGCGAGACTGCGCCCACTCCTGACACCCTCGCCCACCCAGGCCTCACGGCGCGCGATGTACAGGTCGGCGAAGCGGTTCGCGGTGGCGTAGCTCGCCGCGCCGAAGTCGCCGACCAGCGAGGAGACCGAGGAGAACACCGTGAACAGGTCCAGGGCATCCTCGCGGGTCAGCTGGTCCAGGTGGACCAGGCCCCGGGTCTTGGCCGCCAGCACCCGGGCGAACCGCTCCCGGCCACCATCAGTGGCCCGCCCGTCGTCGGCCACCCCGGCCAGGTGGAACACCCCGTGCAGCACACCGAAGCGCTCCCTGGCCACGGCCAGCGCGGCCGCCAGCTCCCCGGCCCGCGCCACATCCGCGCGCAGCGCGAGCACCTGCGCGCCGTGCTCGGCCAGCGACTGCTGCCAGCGCGCCGTCTCGGCGTCCGGCGCGGAGCGGCCGATCAGCACCAGACGAGCCCGGAAACTGCGGGCCAGGTGCTCGGCCAGCAGCCGGCCGATCGCCCCACTGCCGCCGGTGATCACATAGACGCCCCGCTCGCGCAACGGCGAACCGACCGCAGCGCCGTCCGGCAGCGCGCGCAGCACGCGCACCTCCCGGTCGCCGGCCGGGGTGCGGCGCACCTCCAGCCCAGCCGCACGCGGTGCGGCGCGCAGCTCGACGACCAGCGCGGCGGCCACCTCGGCGGCGGCCGCGCCGGCGGGCAGGCCCAGGGTGAGCAGTTCGAGGCGGGGGGCGATCGGGCCGGTGGAGCGGGCGAAGCCGGCCAGCGCCGCGCGCCCCGCACGGTCCTGCCCATCGTCCTGCGGGTGGGCGATCACACAGCGCACCCGCCCCTGAAGCACCCCCGACTCGACCGCGCGCAGCACCTCCAACACCGCGAAGCAGGCCCGGTCCAACTCGGTGTCCAGCACCAAGGCGTCGCCGGTGCCCGGTGTCAAGCTGGGGCCACTGCCGAAGCCGGAGACGAACGCCAGGTCCAGCGAGGGCAGTTCGCCCAGCTCGGTGAGCAACCCGGCGATCCGGTCGGGGTCTTCGGCGACGGTGACGATCCGCCGCCACGTTCCGGTCGCGGCCAGCGCGGGCTCCAGGCCCGGCAGTTCGCCGACCAGCAACAGGGTGCCGGCCGCCGCACCGGAATCCGGCTCGACGGCGGTACGCCAGTACGGCTGGTAGGCGCGCGGCGAACCAGCCGCAGGGGCAGGCGCGTTCGGCGTCCGGCCGGCGAAGTCCCGCAACACGGCCAAGGTCTGGCCCTGCTCGTCGTGGATGGTGAGGTCGAAGCGCCGCACCCCGGCACTCTCGGAGACCAGCCGGGCATGCGCGTAGACGACAGCGGGCAGCGCGGCGAACACCTCGACGGCACCGAGGCTGAACGGCACGGCCAGCTCGCCAGGCCGGGGCGCGGCGCTCCGCCCGGCCCAGTGGCAGGCCCGCAGCGCGCCGTCGAGCAACGCCGGCGCCAGCACCATACCCGCCGGTGACTCGGGGCCGACCAGGCGCAGCAGTGCCTCGCCCTCGCCGCTGCGGATCTCTTCGATGACCTGGAAGGAAGGGCCGTAGCCGAAGCCCGCGGCCCGGTAGTCGGCGTAGGCGCCAGCCCGCTCGCGCACCGGGGCGAGCCGGGCGCGCAGCGCGTCCAGATCGGTAGCGGCGGGCACGGTGTCCGGTCCGGGCAGGGCGCGGCCGCGGGCGTGGGT
>NZ_JBIBIJ010000049.1:0-7866 GCF_042957465.1 Kitasatospora sp. NPDC008050 | reverse complement strand
CGGCGAGGAGTTCTACCTGCGCGACCACGTCGTCGGCGGCGACCTCGTCCTGCCCGGCGTGGCCTACCTGGAAATGGCCCGCCTGGCCGGCGAACTGGCTGCCGCCCCGGCCCCGGTGCGCGGCGTCGACGGTCTGGTGTGGGCCAGCCCGGTCCGCCTCCCCGCGGGCGGCGAGCACCGGCTGGTGGTCAGGCTCACCGGGACCGCCTTCGAGGTGGCCGGCGCCGCCGAGGGTGCCCCGGTGCACGCCCGCGGCACCCTCCTGCTCGGCGAGCCCGAGCCCGAGCCCGAGCCCGAGCAGCCCGGGCAGCCCGAGCAGCCCGAGCCCGCCGATCGCCCGTCCCGGGTCGAGCTGGCGGGTGTGCGGGCTCGCTGCGCCCGGGTGCACTCCGGCGCGGACTGCTACCAGGCCTTCACCCGGCTCGGCTTCGCCTACGGCCCGAGCTTCCAGGTGATCGAGGAACTCGCCGAGGGCGAGCACGAGGTACTGGCGACGCTGCGGCTGCCGGCCGAGCGCCGAGCGGACGCCGACGCCTACGTCTTCCACCCCTCGCTGCTCGACGCGGCCCTGCAGACCGCGGGCCGGCTGGCCCCCGGCGCCGGCGACCCCGCCGTCCCGGTGCCCTACCTGCCGTACTCGCTGGGCTCGGTGCGGCTGTACGGCCGGCTGCCGGAGCAGGTGTACGCCTACGCCACCCGCTCGACGCGCGCGGTGCCGCCCGGCACACTCAGCTTCGACGTGGCGCTGCTGGATGCGAGCGGCCAGGTGGTCGTCGCGATCCAGGACTTCACGCTGCGCGCGGTGCCCACCCGCCAGCCGGTGTCCGCCCGCCCGCCGATGGACACGGTGTCCGCCTTCGAGGCCCACTGGCAGCCCGCCACCCCCTCCCCGCGCCAGGTGACCGGCACCGTGCTGCTGCTGGACGCCGGCTCCCAGGGCATCGCGGTGGGCGCTGCGCTGGCCGAGCTGGGCGTGACCACCCACCGGATCGAGCTGGGCGCCGGCTTCGACGCCGAGGCGGCGGTGCGGGCCGGGCAGCACGGGCCGGTCCAGGTGGTGCAGCTGGCCGGCGAGCAGAGCGACCCCGGCAGCGCGCTGGAGACCGGGTTCCACCCGGCGCTGGCCTTCCTCCAGGCATGGCAGCGCGAGCGGCGCGGCGCGCTGCGCTACCTCTACGTCCACCGCGAGCCCGCCGCCTCGCCGGTCCACCCGGCGATGGCCGCCTTCGCCCGCTCGGTGCGGCTGGAGCACCCGGCCGTCGACTTCGGCGTGCTGGCGGTCGCGGCCGGCTCCCTCGCCGAGGCGGTGGTCGCCGAACTCGGCGCCGAGGGCGAGCCCGAGGTGCGGATCGGCGAGACCGGCCGGACCCGCCGCGCCTGGCGCAAGGCGGAACTGCCCGCCCCCACCGGTTCGGCGTTCACCGGCCCCGGCGCCCACCTGATCACCGGCGGCACCGGCGCGCTCGGTCTGCTGCTCGCCGAGCACCTGGCCGCCGCCCGGCGCACCGCGGGGCTGTCCACGGACGGGATCCTGCTCGCGGCCCGCCGCGAGCCCGACGCGCGGACCCGGGAGCGGATCGCGGCCATCGGCGCCCGTTTCGTGCGGGCCGACCTCGCCGACGCCGCCCAGGTGCGCGCGCTGGTCGCCGAGGCCCGTCGCGCCCACGGCTCGGTCAGTGGCGTGCTGCACGCCGCCGGGGTGCTGCGGGACGGCCTGCTCCAGCGCAAGGAGCGGGCGGACGCGCAGGCCGTGCTGGCTGCCAAGGTGCACGGCACGGTGCTGCTGGACGAGGCGACGAAGGACGAGCCGCTGGACCACTTCGTGCTCTTCTCCTCCGCGGCCGCCGCGTTCGGCAACATCGGCCAGAGCGACTACGCCTTCGCCAACGCCTTCCTGGACCACTTCGCCGCCGAGCGCGAGCGGCAGCGCCGCCTGGGCGACCGGCAGGGCCGCACGCTCTCCGCCGCCTGGCCGGTCTGGACGGACGGCGGCATGCGGATCGACGCCGCCGCCGAGGAGTACATGCACCGCGTGCTCGGCATGCGGCCGCTGCGCACCGCCCCCGGCCTGGACGCGCTGGAGCGCGCGCTGGCCGGCGGCGCGCCGCACCTGCTGCTCGCCCCGGGCGACCCGGCGCGGATCCTGGCCGCCCTGGACGGCGGTCCGGCCGGCCCCACCGCGCACCCGGCCGCCGCACCGCAGGCGGCCGCGCACCCGGCTTCGGGCGACCCGCAGGCGCAGGCCGAGCAGCTGCTGCTGCGGCTGCTGGCCGAGGAGTTGAAGCTCCCCGAGGCGGAGATCGCCGTCACGGAGTCCTTCGACCAGTACGGCGTGGACTCGCTGATCACCATGAGCCTGGTGCGACGGCTGGAGGAGCACTTCGGGCCGCTCTCCAAGACCCTGCTCTTCGAGTACGTGACGGTCCGTGAGCTGGCCGCCCACCTGGCGGCCGAGCACCCGCAGGCCTTCGCCGCACCCGCCGTCCAGGCAGTCGTACCCGAACCCCCGGTCGTACCCGAACCCCCGGTCGTCGCCGCACCTGCGCCCCTCGCCGCACCCGCGCCCCTCACCGCTCCGACGCGCTCCGCCGCTCCGACACGCCCCGCCGCCGAGAGCGACGAGATCGCCATCATCGGCGTCGCCGGACGCTACCCCCAGGCCGACGACGTCGACGAGTTCTGGCGCAACCTGCGGGCCGGCCGGGACAGCGTGGAGGAGATCCCGGGCGAGCGGTGGGACCACGACGGGTTCTACGACCCCGACAAGTCCGTCTTCGGCAAGACCTACGGCAAGTGGGGCGGCTTCGTGCGCGGCGCCGACCGCTTCGACCCGCTCTTCTTCCGGATGTCGCAGATCGAGGCCGAGCACACCGACCCGCAGGAGCGGGTCTTCCTGGAGACCGTCTGGCACGTGCTGGAGGACGCCGGCTACACCCGTGAGCAGCTGCGCGGCACCCGCACCGGCGTCTTCGTCGGCATGATGTACGGCCACTACCAGCTGTACGGCGTGCAGGAGGCGCTGCGCGGCAAGGGCTTCGCCACCTCCTCCTCCTATGCCTCGGTGGCCAACCGGGTGTCGTACTTCTTCGACTTCGCCGGGCCCAGCGTCGCGCTGGACACCATGTGCTCCTCCTCGCTGGTCACCATCCACCAGGCCTGCCTGGCGATCCGCAACGGCGACTGCGAGGTGGCGGTGGCGGGTGGCGTCAACATCTCCAGCCACCCGGTGAAGTTCCTCCAGCTCGCCCAGCGCGGCTTCCTCGCCGAGGACGGCCGCTGCCGCAGCTTCGGCGAGGGCGGCACCGGCTACGTCCCGGCCGAGGGCTCCGGCGCGGTGCTGCTCAAGCGCCTGGACGCGGCCCTCGCGGACGGCGACCGGATCCTCGCGGTGGTCAAGGCCTCAAGCGTCAACCACGGTGGTGCGGGCGCTGGTTACAGCGTGCCCAACCCCAAGGCGCAGGGCGACCTGGTGCGTGCCGCGCTCGACCGGGCGGGGCTCAGCGCGGCCGACCTGGACTACCTGGAGGCGCACGGCACCGGCACCGCCCTGGGCGACCCGGTGGAGGTCAACGGCATGCTGCGGGCCTTCGGCAAGGAGCTGCCCGAGCGCCTGCCGATCGGCTCGGTCAAGTCCAACATCGGGCACGCCGAGTCGGCGGCCGGGATCGCCGCGATCACCAAGGTGCTGCTGCAACTGCGGCACGGCGAACTGGCCCCCTCGCTGCACGCGGAGCGGCTCAACCCGAACATCGACTTCGCCGCGACCCCGTTCCGGGTCCAGCGCGAGGGTGCGCCGTGGCCGCGCCGGGTCCTCGCGGACGGC
Organism: Kitasatospora sp. NPDC008050; assembly: GCF_042957465.1. Taxonomy (NCBI): domain Bacteria; kingdom Bacillati; phylum Actinomycetota; class Actinomycetes; order Kitasatosporales; family Streptomycetaceae; genus Kitasatospora; species Kitasatospora sp. NPDC008050. The sequence continues at coordinate 4,043 of NZ_JBIBIJ010000049.1, read as the reverse complement.
ACGGTGCGGCCCAGGACCGCGGGCGTGAGCTCGTTCGGCGCCGGCGGCACCAACGCGCACATCATCCTGCAGGAGTACCTCGGCGAGCCGAGCCCGGCCCAGCAGCCGGTCCCGGGACCGCAGTTGGCCGTGCTCTCCGCCAAGGACGCCGGCCACCTGACGGCGCAGGCCCGCCGGCTGGCGGCCCACCTGCGCGCCGAGGGCGCCCGGACGGCGCCCGCCGAGGTCGCCTGGACCCTGCAGAGCGGGCGCGAGGCGATGGCCCACCGGCTCGCGGTGCTCTTCCACGAGCTGCCGGAACTTGCGGCCCTCCTGGATGAGTTGGCCGCCGGCGGCCGCCCGGCCGGGAGCTGGAGCGGCGTGGTGGACCCGCGGCGCCCGGCCGCGGGCGAGGCACCGGCGGCCGAGCCCGCCGCCTTCGCCGAGGCCTGGACCACGGGTCGGTCGGTGGACTGGTCGGTCCTGCACCCCGCTGCCCGGCCAGGGCGAGTGCCGCTGCCCGGCTACCCGTTCGACGGCGACCGGGTCTGGCTGGCCGCCGCGGAGGCCGAACTCGCCGCGCTGACCACCGCCGACCAAGGCGAACGCGCCTCCCAGGGGCTGCTGTTGACCCGGCAGTGGGTCCCCGCCCCGGCCGCCGCCCGCAGCGCGCTGCCCGGCCGCACCGCCGTCCTGGCCGTGCCGGGCACCGAGGCGCTGGCCGCCCGGCTGGCCGCCGTGCTGCCCGCCGTCGAGGTGCTGACCACCGAACGGCTCGCCGCGGAGCTCGCCGACCCCGCCACCCGCTGGGACCGCTTCGACGCCGTGGTCGACCTGGCCGGCTGCGCCGACCCGGCGCTGCCGCCCGCGCACTCCCTGCTGCCGAGCTGGCTGCGCTGGCTCCAGCACCAGGTCGACCGGGGCCGGCGCGAGCTGAGCGTCCTGCTGGTCTCCCGGGGGACCGAGAGCGGGCAGGGCCCGGTCGGCCTCGGCGGCGCGGCCCGGGTGGGCCTGTACCGGATGCTCCAGAGCGAGTACCGCCACCTGCGCTCCCGCCACCTGGACCTGGAGCGGCAGACCACGGACGAGCAGCTGTGCCGCTGGGTGGCCGAGGAGCTGGCCACCGAGGGCGATCCGTCCGAGATCGGCTACCGGGACGGCATGCGGCATCAGGCCGAGCTGCGCGAGCTGCCGCAGCACGGGCAGGGCGGGCAGGGCGGCCGGCAGAGTCAGCAGGGCCAGCACGGGCAGGGCGGGCAGGGCGGGCAGCGCGAGCCGCGGTTCCCGGCCGGTCACGTGCTCTGGGTGACCGGCGGCACCCGCGGCATCGGGCTGCTGACCGCCCGGCACTTCGTCGCCCGGCACGGCGTGCGCAAGCTCGTCCTCACCGGCCGCGAGGCGCTGCCGCCCCGGGCGGAGTGGGCCGGGCACATCGCCGCCGACAGCCCGCTCGGCCGCAAGCTGCGCCCGCTGGCCGAGCTGGCCGCGCAGGGCGTCGAACTGGAGGTGCTCGCCGTTCCGCTGGAGGAGCGGGAGGCGCTGGCCAAGACCCTGGCGGAGGTCAGGCTCCGGATGGGTCCGGTGGGCGGTGTGATCCACAGCGCCGGCTTCACCGACTTCGAGAACCCCGCCTTCGTGCGCAAGTCGCAGACCGGCATCGCCCGGGTGATCGGCCCGAAGGTCTTCGGGGTGGACGCCCTGGTGGAGTGCTTCCGCGACGAGCCGCTGAGCCTGTTCGTGCTGTACTCCTCGGTCGCCGCCGTGCTGCCCGCGCTCGCGGTCGGCCAGAGCGACTACGCGATGGCCAACGCCTACCTGGACGCGGTCGCCGAGGCTCGTCCGTACGGGTTGCCGCTGGTGAGCGTGCAGTGGCCGAGCTGGAAGGAGACCGGCATGGGGGAGGCGCGCAGCGCCGCCTACCAGGCCTCGGGTCTGGCCACCCTGACGGACGAGCAGGGGCTCGACCTGCTGGACCGGGCCCTTGGGAGCGGCGCCCGAGTGGTGCTGCCCGCGCTGGCCAGGCCGGGCGCCGACTGGCGTCCCGAGCGGCTGACGGCCCGTCGCCTGGAGGCGGCCCCGGTCGCTGCCACGGCCGCCCCGGCAGCCGTCCCCGCCCCGGCAGCCGCCCCCGCGCCGGTCGTGGCAGCGTCGGCCGCCGGTGTGCGGCTTCAGGGTGCGATCGCGGCGGTGGCCGCCTGGCTGCTGGACCGGCTCGCGGCGGATCTGCGCTTCGACCGGGCGAAGCTGACCGGTGACGTGCCGGTGCAGGACTTCGGCATCGACTCGATCATGGTCTCCCAGCTGGTCCAGACCGTCGCCAAGCGGCTCGACGTCTCGGTCGACCCCTCGGCGCTGCTGGAGTACCCCACGGTCGACGGCTTCGCGGCCTACCTCGCCGAGGAGCACCCGGTGGAGCTGCTCGCCGCCTTCGGCACGGCCGCCCCGAGCGCCCCCGTGGCGGTGCCCCCTGCGCAGACGCAGGCGCAGGCGCAGACGCAGGCTCCGGCCACCGCGCCCGCCCGGCCCGCCACCCAGCCCGCCGAGCGCCCTGCCGCCGGGCCGCTCCGCGCCACCGGCGACATCGCGGTGGTGGGCCTGTCCTGCCGGTTCCCCGAGGCCGGTTCGGCCGAGGCGTACTGGGAGCTGCTGCGCCAGGGCCGTTCGGCGCTGCGCCCGATCCCCGAGCGGCGGTTCGGCCGTCCGATCGGCTACCACGCCGGCCTGCTGCCCGAGGAGCTGCGCTTCGACCCGGAGGCCTTCCTGCTCTCCGAGGCGGACGTCGCGGCCATGGACCCGCAGGCGCTGCTGCTGCTGGAGGAGGTGCACCGCGCCGTGCACCAGGCCGGGTACCGGCCGGCCGAGCTGAAGGGCCGTCGGATCGGCGTCTACGTCGGCGGCCGCGCCACCCACACCCCGGACGGTGCGCTGCTGGAGCAGGCGAAGAACCCGGTGGTGGTCACCGGCCAGAACTACCTGGCCGCCAACATCTCGCAGTTCTTCGACTTCCAGGGCCCCAGCCTGGTGGTCGACACCGCCTGCTCCTCCGCCCTGGTGGCGATGGACATGGCCGTGCAGGCGCTGCGCACGGGCGACATCGAGTCGGCCGTGGTCGCCGGGGTGAGCCTGCTCGCGGACGACCGAGCCCACCAGGTCTTCGGCCGGCGCGGACTGCTCAACCCGGGCGCCGAGTTCCACGTCTTCGACAGTCGCGCGGCGGGCCTGGTGCTCGGCGAGGGCGTCGGCGTCGTCCTGCTCAAGCCGCTGGCCGCGGCGCAGGCCGACGGCGACCGGGTGCTCGCGGTGCTCAAGGGCATCGCGATCAACAACGACGGCCGCACCGCGGGCCCGGCCACCCCGAACCTCCAGGCGCAGAAGGAGGTGATGGTCCAGGCACTGACCCGCAGCGGCCACCAGCCGCAGGACGTCGGTTGGGTGGAGGCCAACGGCTCCGGCTCGACCGTCACCGACCTGCTCGAACTCAAGGCGGTGGAGGGGGTCTACCGCAGCGGCTCGGCCCAGCCGGTGGCGCTCGGCTCGATCAAGCCCAACATCGGCCACCCGCTGGCCGCGGAGGGCATCGCCGCCTTCGTCAAGGTGGTGCTGATGCTGCACCACCGCGAGCAGGTGCCGTTCGGCTCCGGGCAGGAGCCGCTCAAGCACTTCGACCTGGCCGCCTCTCCGCTGTACTTCCCCAGGGAGCCGCAGCCCTGGCCGGCCGCGGCCGAACTCGCCGCCATCAACTGCTTCGCCGACGGCGGTACCAACGCCCATCTGCTGCTCGCGCCCGCACCGGCCGGCCACCTCGGCGCCCGCACCCCGCTGGCGCAGCCCGAGCTGAACCGTCGGGTGGTCATCCGGGGGACCGCCGAACCCGTGGCGCCCGCCGCCGCGGGCCTGTTCTGGGACACCTACCGATGACCGCGCCGAGCGTCCGCGCTACCTCCCCGGATGCTGGTCCGGCCGCCGGTCCGGGTTCTCTGCCCGTGGTCTTCATGTTCTCCGGGCAGGGCTCCCAGTACTACCGGATGGGTGAGGAACTCTTCGACGAGGACGAGGTGTTCCGC
>NZ_JBIBIJ010000048.1:0-9060 GCF_042957465.1 Kitasatospora sp. NPDC008050 | reverse complement strand
ATCGGCACATACGCACCACCGGCCTTCAGCACCGCCAGCAACGCCACCACCAGGTCGACCGACCGCTCCATCACCACCGCGACCAACGACTCCGGCCCCACACCCCGACCGACCAACAACCGCGCAAGACGATTCGCCCGCGCATTCAACTCCCCATACGACAGCTCCTGGCCTTCGCATACGAGCGCGACCGCATCCGGGGACTTCGCCACCTGCGCCTCGAACAGACCCGGCAACGTCGCAGCCGACACCTCGACAGCGGTGTCGTTCCACCCCACCAACACCCGCTCACGCTGCGCCTGGTCCAGAGTCGCCACCTGTGCCAAGGGCCGGCCGGGATCACGCTCCAGCGCGGTCAGCAGGCCCTCCAAAGCGGTGTACGCGAGATCCGCGACAGCGTGCACATCGATGGACTCGACCGCCCGCACGCTCAACTCGAACCCGCTGCCGGTGTCGTCCACCGCAGCTGTCAGCGGGTAGTTGTTGCCTTCCTGCCCGTGCAGACGCTCGACGCCCTCCAAACCTTCGCCGGCAGCATCCGTGTCGGGGCTGTGCCGGTAGTTGAACAGAGACGTGAACAACGGCAGCGGGCCGCTGACGCCACTGGCCTTCTGCGCCAGGGACAACGGTGCGTGCTCGTGCTCCAACAGGTCGGCAAGACGTCCGCGCATCACCTGCACCGCCTCACCGACACCACATCCGGCAGACAAGCGCACCGGTAGCGTGTTGATGAACAGGCCGGGCACACGGTCGGCGCCGGCCCCCGCGCCCATCCGGCCGAACAGCACCGTGCCGAACACCACATCCTCACGACCCGAGGTCGCCGCCACCACCCGCGCCCACACGACATGGAACAACGTGGCCGCACTCACCCCGAGCCCACGCGCGCACTCACGCACCCGTGCCGCCACCTCAGGCGACAGGGCACGGCGAACCTCGCCAACCTCGGACCCGTCCCCACGCACGTCCAGCACACCGAACGGGGCGGTCGGCTCCTCCACATCCGCCAGCAGACCCGTAAAGAACTCTTCGTGCTCCTGCCGCGAAATCCGCAGCCGGGACTGGGCCACATGCTCACGGAACGGCAACGGCTCAGGAAGCTGCTCTTCAGTGCCTTCCACGAACGCCCGCAACTCACCGAACAGCACGTACAAGGCGGTGTGGTCCATGACCAGATGGTGGTGCTGCAGCAGCAACAGCCAACGTCCCGTGCCCGGATCCTGGGCGGCCCACGCCCGCAACAACGGCGCCCGACGGATGTCCATCACCGTCCCACCAAGAGCCATCAGCTGCTCCACCGCGTCGCCGGCTTCGAGCTCGACCTCGACGACCGGTACCACGGCGTGACGCAACACCACCTGGACCGGCTCGGGCAGACCCTCCCACGCCACTGCGGTCCGCAGAATGTCGTGACGATCCACCACCTTCTGCAACGCGGCCAGGAAGCCCTCCAACCGGCCACGCGAGTCAAAACCCAGCACTACCGGCGACACGTAGACATCCACACCGTGCCCGGCCTGCATCAGATGGTGGAAGAAGATGCCCTCCTGCAGAGGCGCCAACGGATACACATCCGCAATGTTCGCCGCCGCACCACCAACCGCGGCAACCATCCGGTCGATCTCTTCACCGGTCAGCTCCACCAGCGGCAGCATCTCCGGGGTGATCACCCGCGCATCGGCCGGAATCAGATTCGCCGGCACCACCACCTCCCGCCGATCCGCAACCGCGGCGGCAAGCCCAGCCACTGTCGGCGAAGAGAACAGAGCCCGAATATCGACGGACACACCCCGGGCACGCAACCGCTCGACCAACGACACCGCCAGCAGCGAATGCCCACCCAGGTCGAAGAAGTTGTCATCCACGCCGACCTCGGGCACACCGAGCACCTCGGCAAAGACCTGACACAGAACCTCTTCACGCGCATTCGCCGGACCACGGCCATGGCCACCTGAACCAACCGAATAGTCCGGTGCGGGCAAAGCACGGCGGTCCAGCTTCCCGTTCGCCGTCACCGGCAACGCATCGAGCACCACCACCGCCGCCGGAACCATGTAGTCCGGCAACGCATCGGCCATGTGACCCCGCAGCCCCGCCACATCGACCGAAGTGCCGACACCCGGGACCACGTAGCCGACCAGGCGCTTGTCACCCGGCTGGTCCTCCCGCACCACCACCACGGCCTGCGCCACCGAGGGGTGCGAGGCGAGCACCGTCTGAACCTCGCCCAGCTCGATCCGGAATCCCCGGATCTTCACCTGCTCATCCGCCCGGCCCAGGAACTCCAGCGCTCCCTCGCGGTTCCACCGCACCACATCACCGGTGCGGTACATCCGCTCCCCCGGCCCACCGAACGGACACGCCACGAAACGCTCCGCCGTCAGACCCGCACGCCCCAGATAACCCCGCGCCAACTGAACACCGGCCAGATACAACTCACCCGCGACACCCATCGGCACCGGGTTCAGCGCATCATCAAGCACGTACAGAAGCGTGTTGGCCAAAGGACCACCAATCGGCACAGCCGACAGGACCTCCCCAGGTCGGCACTCCCATTCCGTGACCTCGATCGATACCTCGGTGGGACCGTACTGGTTGTAGAGCTTCGTGCCGGCGAAGAGCTCGAAGAACTTGTGCACCGCGTCCACGGCAAGTTCCTCACCGCCGGCGTTCACGCGTCGCAGCGTCGTCGCGGCGGATCCGGCGGTCATCGACTCCTGAAGGAACGCCCGCAGCATCGAGGGAACGAAATCGACAAAGGTCACGCCCTCACTGCGTATCAGAGCTGCGAGGTACGCCGGATCCCGATGCCCCTCCGGCCGCGCGACAACGAGCGTCGCGCCTCGGGTCAGCGGCCAGAAGAACTCCCGGACCGAAACGTCGAAGCCCGACGGCGTCTTCTGCAACACCCGGTCATCGGCCGCCAGCTCGTACTGGACCTGCATCCCGTACAACCGGTTGACGAGACCGGCGTGCGGGATCATGACGCCCTTGGGACGACCGGTGGAACCCGACGTGTAGATCACATACGCCGGATGCGCCGGCGACAGCGCCGCAGTCCGCTCACCGTCGACCAGGTCGCTGTCCGGCAGCCCGTCACAGCCGGTCGCGAAATCGTCGGCCGACACGATCGGCAGCGTGTCGACGAGGGCAGCCACCGTCTTCCCCGCGACCTGGTCGCACAGAGCGATGACCGGTTGGCAGTCCTGGAGCATGTAGGCGATTCGGTCGGTCGGGTAGGCCGGGTCGATCGAGACATACGCGCCGCCGGCCTTCACCACCGCCAGCAACGCCACCACCAGCTCGACCGACCGCTCCATCACCACCGCGACCAACGACTCCGGCCCCACACCCCGACCGGCCAACAGGCGCGCGAGCCGGTTCGCCCGCGCATTCAACTCGCCGTACGACACCTGCCGGCCCTCGAACACCACCGCGGTCGCGCCCGGAGACTTCACCACCTGCGCCTCGAACAACTGCGGCACCGTCGCAGCCGGCACCTCGACCGTGAGGTCGTTCAACCCCACCAACACCCGCTCACGCCGCGCCTGATCCAGGACCGCCACCTGCGCCAATGGCCGGCCGGGATCACGCTCCAGCGCGGTCAGCAGGCCGTCCAGAGCGGTGTGCGCAAGATCCGCGACAGCCTGGGCATCGATGGACTCGACCGCCTGCACGGTCAGCGCGAACCCGCTGCCGGTGTCGTCCACCGCAGCTATGAGCGGGAAGTTGGTGCCTTCGTGCCCGTGCAGGAACTCGACGCCCTCCAAACCTTCGCCGGCAGCATCCGTGTCGGGGCTGTGCCGGTAGTTCAACAAGGATGTGAACAGCGGCAGCTGCCCGCTGACGCCACTGGCCTTCTGCGCCAACGCCAACGGTGCGTGCTCGTGCTCCAACAGGTCGGCAAGACGCCCGCGCATCACCTGCACCGCCTCACCGACAGCGAGCCCGGCAGACAAGCGCACCGGCAGCGTGTTGATGAACAGGCCGGGCACACGGTCAGCACCCACGCCCGCGCTCATCCGGCCGAACAGCACCGTGCCGAACACCACATCCTCACGACCCGACGTCGCCGCCACCACCCGCGCCCACACCACATGGAACAACGTGGCCGCACTCACCCCGAGCCCACGCGCACACTCACGCACCCGCGCCGCCACCTCGGGCGACAGGGCACGACGAACCTCACCCAGCCCGGCCCCGTCCCCACGCACGTCCAGCACACCGAACGGAGCAGTCGGCTCCTCCACATCCGCCAGCAGACCCGCGAAGAACTCCTCGTGCTCCTGCCGCGAAATCCGCAGCCGGGACTGGGCCACATACTCACGGAACGGCAACGGCACAGGCAGACGCTCCACGTCCCCCTCCACGAACGCCCGCAACTCACCGAACAACACCTCCAACGTGGTGTGGTCCATGACCAGATGGTGGTGCCGCAGCAGCAACAGCCAACGCCCCGTGCCCGGCTCCTGGGCAACCCACGCCCGCAACAACGGCGCACGACGGATGTCCATCACCGTCTCACCAAGAGCCATCAGCTGCTCCACCGCATCTCCGGCCGCAAGCTCGACCTCGACGACCGGCACCTCGGCATGACGCAACACCACCTGGACCGGCTCGGGCAGGCCCTCCCACACCACCGCGGTCCGCAGAATGTCGTGACGATCCACCACCTTCTGCAACGCGGCCAGGAAGCCCTCCAACCGGCCACGCGAGTCAAAACCCAGCACGGCCGGCGACACATAGACGTCGGTGCCGTGCCCGGCCTGCATCAGATGGTGGAAGAAGATCCCCTCCTGCAAAGGAGCCAACGGATACACATCCGCAATGTCCGCCACCACGCCACCAACCGCGGCAACCACCCGGTCGATCTCCTGAGCGGTCAGCTCCACCAGCGACAGCATCTCCGGGGTGATCACCCGCGCACCGGCCGGAATCAGGTTCGCCGGCACCACCACCTCCCGCCGATCCGCAAGGGACCCGGCAAGCCCGGCCACCGTCGGCGCCGAGAACAAGGCCCGAATATCGACCGACACACCCCGGACACGCAACCGCTCGACCAACGACACCGCCAGCAGCGAATGCCCACCCAGGTCGAAGAAGTTGTCATCCACCCCCACCACCGGCACACCGAGCACCTCGGCGAACGCCTGGCACAAGATCTCTTCACGCGCATTCGCCGGACCACGCCCACCACCGGAACCAACCGCATACTCAGGCGCGGGCAGAGCACGGCGGTCCAGCTTCCCGTTCACCGTCACCGGCAACGCATCGAGCACCACCACCGCCGCCGGAACCATGTAATCCGGCAACGCATCGGCTATGTGCCCCCGCAGCTCCGCCACATCGACCGAAGCGCCGACGCCCGGGACCACGTAGCCGACCAGACGCTTGTCACCCGGCTGATCCTCACGCACCACCACCACGGCCTGCCCGACCAGCGGACGGGCCAGCAGCGCGTTCTCGATCTCGCCGAGCTCGATCCGGAACCCCCGGATCTTCACCTGGTCGTCCGCCCGTCCCAGGAACTCCAGTTGGTCGTCGCGGTTCCACCGCGCCAGATCACCGGTGCGATACATCCGCTCCCCCGGCCCGCCGAACGGACACGCCACAAAGCGCTCGGCCGTCAAACCCGCACGACCCAGATAGCCCCGCGCCAACTGAACACCAGCGATATACAGCTCCCCCGCCACACCCACCGGCACCGGGCTCAGCGCGTCATCAAGCACATACACGCGCGTGTTGGTCAAAGGGCGACCAATCGGAACTCCCGACAGAGTCTCCCCAGGTCGACACTCATAAGCCGTGACCTCGATCGATGCCTCGGTGGGGCCATACAGGTTGTGCAGCTCCATGCCGGCACCGAAGTGCTCGAAGAACTTGTGCACCGCATCCACGGGAAGTTCCTCACCGCCACAGGTCACGCATCGCAACGTCGTCACGGCAGATCCCGCGGTCATCGACTCCTGAAGGAACGCCCGCAGCATCGAGGGAACGAAGTCGACAACGGTCACGCGCTCACTACGTATCAGAGCAGCGAGGTACGCCGGATCCCGATGCCCTTCCGGCCGCGCGACAACGAGCGTCGCGCCCTTGGTCAGCGGCCAGAAGAGCTCCCGGACCGAGACATCGAAGCCCGACGGCGTCTTCTGCAACACCCGGTCATCGGCCGCCAACTCGTACTCGGCCTGCATCCAGTGCAGCCGGTTGGCGATACCGGCGTGCGGGATCATGACGCCCTTGGGACGGCCGGTGGAACCCGACGTGTAGATCACATACGCCGGATGCGCCGGCGAAAGCGGCACGGTGCGCTCGACATCGGACACGTCGACCGCGTCAAACCCGGCAAGCAGCCCGGATACGGCCGGATCATCCACCGACACAATCGGCAGCGTCTCGGTGAGAGCAGCCACCATCTGCCCCGCGGCACGGTCACACAGGGCCAGTACCGGAGCGGCGTCCTGGAGCATGTAGCCGATTCGGTCCGCCGGATACGCCGGGTCGATCGGCACATACGCACCACCGGCCTTCACCACCGCCAGCAACGCCACCACCAGGTCGACCGACCGCTCCATCACCACCGCGACCAACGACTCCGGACCGACACCCCGACCGACCAACAACCGCGCGAGCCGGTTCGCCCGCGCATTCAACTCCCCATACGACAGCTCCTGGCCTTCGAATACGAGCGCGACCGCATCCGGGGACTTCACCACCTGCGCCTCGAACAACTGCGGCACCGTCGCAGCCGGCATCGGAACCGCCGTGTCGTTCCACCCTGCCAACACCCGCTCACGCTGGACCTGATCCAGGACCGCCACCTGGGCCAAAGGCAGGCCCGGGTCACGCTCCAGCATCGCAAGAAGGTTTTCCAGAGCGGTGGAAGCTAGGTCGACAACCGCCTGGGCATCGACGGGCTCCACCGCCTGCACGGTCAGCGCGAACCCGCTGCCGGTGTCATCCACCGAAACGGAGAGCGGGTAGTTGGTGGCATCGTGCGCACGGAGGAACTCGACGCCCTCCAGGCTGTCACTGACAGCGTCTGAGTCGGGGCTGTGCCGGTAGTTGAACAGAGACGTGAACAACGGCAGCTGCCCGCTGACACCACTGGCCTTCTGCGCCAGGGACAACGGTGCGTGCTCGTGCTCCAACAGGTCGGCAAGACGCCCGCGCATCACCTGCACCGCCTCACCGACACCGAGCCCGACCGACAACCGCACCGGCAGCGTGTTGATGAACAGGCCGGGCACACGGTCGGCACCCACACCCGCGCCCATCCGGCCGAACAGCACCGTCCCGAACACCACATCCTCACGACCCGAGGTCGCCGCCACCACCCGCGCCCACGCCACATGGAACAACGTGGCCGCACTCACCCCCAGCCCACGCGCACACTCACGCACCCGCACCGCCACCTCAGACGGCAGGGCACGACGAACCTCGCCAACCTCGGACCCGTCCCCACGCACGTCCAGCACACCGAACGGGGCGGTCGGCTCCTCCACATCCGCCAGCAGACCCGCGAAGAACTCTTCGTGCTCCTGCCGCGAAATCCGCAGCCGGGACTGGGCCACATGCTCACGGAACGGCAACGGCACGGGCAGACGCTCCTCAGTGCCCTCCACGAACGCCCGCAACTCACCGAACAACACCTCCAGCGCGGTGTGGTCCGTGACCAGGTGGTGCCGCTGCAGCAGCAACAGCCACCGCCCCGTGCCCGGCTCCTGGGCAACCCACGCCCGCAACAACGGCGCCCGACGGATATCCATCACCGTCCCGCCAAGAGCCATCAGCTGCTCCACCGCATCTCCGGCCGCAAGCTCGACCTCGACGACCGGCACCTCAGCATGACGCAACACCACCTGGACCGGCTCGGGCAGGCCCTCCCACACCACCGCGGTCCGCAGAATGTCGTGACGATCCACCACCTTCTGCAACGCGGCCAGGAAACCGTCCAACCGGCCACGCGAGTCAAAACCCAGCACTACCGGCGACACGTAGACATCCACACCGTGCCCGGCCTGCATCAGATGGTGGAAGAAGATCCCCTCCTGCAAAGGCGCCAACGGATACACATCCGCAATGTCCGCCACCACACCACCGACCGCGGCAACCACCCGGTCGATCTCCTGAGCGGTCAACTCCACCAGCGGCAACATCTCCGGGGTGATCACCCGCGCATCGGCTGGAATCAGGTTCGCCGGCACCACCACCTCGGCCCGGCCCACCACCGACTCGGCCAGCCCAGCCACCGTCGGCGCCGAGAACAGAGCCCGAATATCGACCGACACACCCCGGGCACGCAACCGCTCGACCAGCGTCACCGCCAGCAGCGAATGCCCACCCAGGTCGAAGAAGTTGTCATCCACACCGACCTCGGGCACACCAAGCACCTCGGCGAACACCTGACATATCGCCTCTTCGCGCGCATTCGCCGGGCCACGGCCGCCTCCGGAGCCGACCGCATACTCAGGCGCGGGCAGAGCACGGCGGTCCAGCTTCCCGTTCACCGTCACCGGCAACGCATCGAGCACCACCACCGCCGCCGGAACCATGTAATCCGGCAACGCATCGGCCATGTGCCGCCGCAGCTCCGCCAGATCAGACGAAGCTCCGACGTCCGGGACCACGTAACCGACCAGGCGCTTGTCACCCGGCTGATCCTCACGCACCACCACCACACCGTGAACCACCGACGGATGCGAGGCCAGCACCGCCTCGACCTCACCCAACTCGATCCGGAACCCCCGGATCTTCACCTGGTCATCCGCCCGTCCCAGGAACTCCAGTTGGCCCTCGCGGTTCCACCGCGCCAGATCACCGGTGCGATACATCCGCTCCCCCGACCCACCGAACGGACACGCCACAAAACGCTCCGCCGTCAGACCCGCACGCCCCAGATAACCCCGCGCCAACTGAACACCAGCGATATACAACTCACCCGCCACACCCACCGGCACCGGCCGCAGATGCGCATCAAGCACATACACACGCGTATTCGCCATCGGCCGGCCGATCGGAACAACACCCTCAGGAATCCGGTCATCCGGACCCATCGCG
>NZ_JBIBIJ010000047.1:0-9661 GCF_042957465.1 Kitasatospora sp. NPDC008050 | reverse complement strand
CGGGTGCAGCGCGAGGCGGCCGACTGGCCCGCGCCCGAGGGGGAGCAGCCGCGCCGGGCCGGCCTCAGTTCGTTCGGCGCGGGTGGCGCCAACGCCCACCTGGTGCTGGCCGAGTCACCGCGCCTGGACCCGATCGCCGACCGCCCGGCCGGCGAGCAGCGCACCGCCGAGCCTGTCCTTTTCCTGCTCTCCGCGCGGGATGAGGAGCGGCTGCGCGCGTATGCGGGCGGGGCGGCGCGCTTCCTGGCCACCGAGCATGTGGAGTTGGCCGATCTCTGCTTCACCAGTCAGGTGGGGCGGGAGGCGATGGAGGCCCGGTTCGCCGTGCTCGCCACCGACGGCGCCGGCGTGCTCGCCGCGCTGCGTGATTTCGCTGACGGCGGTCCGCTGCCCGAACCCGCCGTGGGGGACCTCGGCGATCTGGCGCGGCGCTGGCTGGCCGGGGCCGAGGTGGACTGGGCGAGCTGGCACGCCGGGCGCCCTGGCCCGGCTCGGCGCCGGGTGCGTGCGCCGCGCTACCCGTTCGCCGCGGAGCGGTACTGGATCGAGCTGACCCCGCCCGCGCTCGGCGCCGGCGCGCTGCACCCGCTGGTGGACGCCAACGAGTCCACCGTGTCGGAGGTGCGGCTGCGCAAGACGCTGCGGGCGGGCGACCCGCTGCTGCGCGACCACGTGATCGAGGGCCGGGCGTTGCTGGCGGGCGCGGCCACCCTGGAGTTCGTGCGGGCGGCTGCCGCGCTGGTCGAGCCGGGTGTGCGGCACGCGCTGCGCGAAGTCCTCTGGGGCCGCGCGGTCGAGTTGCCGGCGGGCGAGCTGGCGCTCTACGCCGCCTTCCGGCCCGGCCCGCAGGCGCTGGACTTCGAGGTCTACAGCGAGGGAGCGCAGGGCCGGGTCACCCACGCCCGCGGCCGCGCCCTGCCCGGACCGGACACCGTGCCCGCCGCTACCGATCTGGACGCGCTGCGCGCCCGGCTCGCCCCGGTGCGCGATCGGGCCGGCGCCTACGCCGACTACCGGGCCGCGGGCTTCGGCTACGGCCCTTCCTTCCAGGTGATCGAGGAGATCCGCAGCGGCGAGGGCGAGGCGCTGTTGCGGCTGGTCGGTGGACCGGTGGACGAGGCTGTGGTGCTGGCGCCGGCGTTGCTCGACGGCGCGTTGCGGGCCTGCCACTGGGCCGGGCGGAGTACCGCGCCCCGGCCTGGCGAGCTGGCCGTGCCGTTCAGCCTCGGTGCCGTCGAGGTGTTCGCCGCGCTGCCCGCCGTCGTCTACGCGCACGCCCGGCTGATCTCCGAGAGTGCCGGGGTACGCCGCTTCGACCTCACCATCCACGACGAGCAGGGCCAGGTCCTGGCCGTGTTGCGGGACTTCGCCGGCCGGACGCCGAGCGCCCCGAGCGCCCCGGACATCGAGGGACCAGAGGCTGGTTCGCCGCGCGCCTACCAGCCGTACTGGCGTACCGCAGTCGAGCCGGAGCCCGGTACGGCGGCCGGAACCCTGTTGCTGGTCGGCGAACTGCCGGGCCTGGAGCCCGCGCTGGCCGCGACCGGGGCATGGCAGCGGATCGTCACCGTCGCCGAAGACCCCGACCGGATCGCCGGGTTGCTCACCGAACTGGGCGAACTGGGTGAACTTCCGGGTCTGGATGTGGCCTTCGTCTCGGGTCTGGCCGACGCACCCGCCTTCGCGCACGATGCCACCGATGCTCGGGCGCTGGACACCGAGTTGGACCGGGCCTGCTTCGCGGTGCTGGAGGTGCTGCGCGCGGTCGAGTCGGGGGTGCTTCAGGGGCGGGTGCGCTGTGTGATCGCTCACCCGCAGGACGATGGGCAGGACCGTGCGGGGCGCGCGGCGCTGGCAGGCTTCGCCCGCTCCACCGGCCCGATCGCCCCCCGCCTCGAACTGCTCACCCTCGGCCTGCCCGCGAGCGCGGCCGCCGCCGAGGCGGCTGCCGCACTGGTCGTCGAGCTGCGCGCCGCACCGCGTGCGGCTGGGCTGGAGGTGCGCCGCACCCCGGCCGGTGGCCGGGAGGTGCGCGTGCTGCGCGCGCTGCCGGACGCCGTTTCGGTCGGTTCGCCGTTGCGCGAGCGGGGCGTCTATGTGATCACCGGCGGCAGCGGGGCGATCGGCCGGCTGCTGGCCGAGCACCTCGCCCGCAGTTTCCGGGCTCGTCTGGTGCTGATCGGTCGCTCCGCGCCGGACGTCGAGACGGCGCGCTGGCAGCAGTCGCTGACCGAGCACGGCGCGCAGGTGCTCGCGCTGCGCGCGGATGTGGTGCGGGCCGGGGAGCTGGCGGCGGCGCTGGCCGTGGCCAGGGAGCGCTTCGGACAACTGCACGGGGTGTTCCACCTGGCCGGGGTGGCCGACGACGGGCGGGCCACTGATGGTGGCCGGGAGCGGTTCGCCCGGGTGCTGGCGGCCAAGACCCGGGGCCTGGTCCACCTGGACCAGCTGACCCGCGAGGACGCCCTGGACCTGTTCACGGTGTTCTCCTCGGTCTCCTCGCTGGTCGGCGACTTCGGCGCGGCGAGCTACGCCACCGCGAACCGTTTCGCCGACCTGTACATCGCGCGCCGTGAGGCCTGGGTGGGCGAGGGTGTCAGGAGTGGGCGCAGTCTCGCGCTGGACTGGCCGCTGTGGTCGGTCGGCGGGGTCGACGCGCTGGTGCGGGCCGAGGAGTTGACCGCTTACACCCGGCGCAGCGGCATGCCCGCGCTCACCGCCGAGCAGGCGCTGGGTGCCTTCGAGTACGCGCTGAGGGCCGGCGTGTCCTGGCTGCTGCCCGCCTGGGGCGAGGCGGCGACGATGGACGCGGCACTGCTGGAGCGAGCGGAGCCGTCACGGCCCGCACCCGCACCCGAACCCGTCTCAACCCCCGCGCCGGCGACTGCTTCCGCGAGTGATGGTCGGCGCACGCGGGCGGCGGTGGTGGAGTACCTGCGCACGGTGCTCTCCGGGGTGCTCAAGCTGCCCGCGGGGCGGCTGGACAGCCGGGTCGCGCTCGACGACTACGGTCTGGACTCGGTGCTGGTCATGGAGTCCAACACGCTGCTCGGCAAGGACTTCCCTGGGCTGCGCGGCACCGTCTTCTTCGAGTGCCGCACCGTGGACGAGCTGGCCGATCACCTGCTCGCGGAGCACCCGGAGGCGGTGGCCCGCACGTTCCCCGAAGCCACCTCAACCGCTCCAACTCCCCTGCAAGCCGCCCCAGTCCCAGTCCCAGTCCCAGTCCCTGCCCCTACCCCTGCGTCGGTGCGCCCGGAGCCGGCCGGCGATGAGCCGATTGCGATCATCGGTATCAGTGGGCGTTATCCGCAGGCCCGTGATCTGGATGAGTTCTGGCGCAACCTCGCGGCCGGGCGTGACTGTGTGACCGAGGTTCCCGCGGACCGTTGGGATGCCGAGGCGCTGTTCGATGCTGATCCGGCGGCGCCGGGCCGTAGTTACAGCCGTTGGGGCGGTTTCCTGTCGGATGTGGACTCGTTCGACTCGTTGTTCTTCCAGATCTCGCCGGCGCAGGCTCGTTCGATGGATCCGCAGGAGCGGCTCTTCCTGGAGACGGCGTGGTCGGCGCTGGAGAACGCGGGCTACCCGCCCTCGCGTATCCCCGCTCCGCGGTTCGGCGGTCAGGGCCATGATGTCGGGGTCTTCGTGGGTGTCATGTGGGACGACTACGCGATCCTCGCGGCGGCGGAGTCGGCGCGCGGCAACCATCAGGTGGTGCTTGCCAACCGGTCGGCGATCGCCAACCAGGTCTCCTACTTCGGTGACTTCCGCGGTCCGAGTGTGGTGGTGGACACGGCTTGTTCGGCTTCGCTGGTGGCCCTGCACCAGGCCTGTGAGAGCCTGCGCCGTGGTGAGTGTTCCTATGCCATCGCCGGTGGCGTCAATGTGGCGGTGCATCCGGACAAGTACGTGCACCTGAGCCGTAAGACGATGCTGGCCTCGGACGGGCGCTGCCGGGCGTTCGGTGCGGGGGGCAGCGGTTATGTGCCGGGTGAGGGTGTGGGCGCGGTGCTGCTCAAGCCGCTCTCGCGGGCGGTCGCGGACGGTGACACGATCCACGCCGTGATCCGGTCGACCGCCGTCAATCACGGTGGGCGCACCAGCGGTTTCACTGTCCCCAACCCGCACGCCCAGCAGGCCCTGGTGGAGCAGGCGCTGGCCGCCGCCGGGATCAGCGCCCGCAGCATCGGGTGTCTGGAGGCGCACGGTACCGGCACGGCGCTGGGCGATCCGATCGAACACACGGCGCTGGCGCAGGCGTTCGCCAAGCACACCGCCGACACGGGCTTCTGTGCGCTGGGTTCGGTGAAGTCCGCGATCGGGCATCTGGAGGGCGCGGCCGGGATCGCGGGGGTCACCAAGGCGGTGTTGCAGCTGCGGAACGGTACCCTGCTGCCCACCCTGCACGCCGAGGAGTCCAACCCGGTCATCGACTTCACCCGCTCGCCGTTCACCCTCCAGCGGGAGAGCGCGCCCTGGCCGCAGCCGCGTGATGCCGAGGGCCGGGTGCTGCCGCGTCGGGCCGCCGTCAGCTCCTTCGGGGCGGGTGGGACCAACGCGCATGTGATCCTGGAGGAGTACCTCGCCCCGGAGCAGTCCGCTGCCCCGGCTGGGCCGGGCTCGCCCGAGCTGATCGTTCTCTCGGCCCGGGATGAGGGCCGACTGCGCGCGTACGCGGCCGAGTTGGGCCGCGCGCTGAGCGCCCCCGCGCATCCGATCCACTCGGTCCAGCCGGTGCGGCTGGCCGACCTCGCCTACACGCTGCGGGTGGGGCGGGAGGCGATGGGCGAGCGGCTGGCGTTCGTCGCGGGCGACCTCGCGGAGGCGGCCGAGCGGTTCGCCGCTGTCGGGCGCGGCGAGGGCGGGCAGTGGCTGCACCATGGGCAGGTCAGGCAACACCCGCCGCTGGAAGGCTTGTTCACCGAGGGCAGCGGCGGTGAGGAGTTCCTGGCGGCCCAGGTGCGCGCCGACGGGGACGACCTGCTGGCCCGGCTCTGGGTCTGCGGTATCGCCCTGGACTGGGACCTGGTGCACCGGCTGCGCCCCGCCGCCCGGCGCCGGGTGCCGCTGCCGACCTACCCGTTCGAGCGGGTGCGGCACTGGCTCGACCTGGGAGCTGCGGCAACAGCCGTGCCCGTTCCTGTAGTTGGCCAGCCTGGCCGATCCTGGCGGCGGATCCTCGCAGCCGGTGAACCGGTGCTGCGCGATCATGTGGTCGCCGGGCGCCCGATCCTGCCGGGGGTCGGTCACCTCGACCTGGTCGCCGAGGCTCGCGGCGGGCTGATCGGCCAGGCGCTGGCTGACGTGCGCTGGGTGGCGCCGTTGGCCGTGGAGGGTACTGAGGAGCAGGTCGAGGTCCGGTTCGAGGACGAGCAGGGCGGGGAGCGCTACGAGGTGCTGGGCGCCGACGGCGCGGTGCGTTCGCGTGGGCGGCTGGTGGCCGCACCGCCCGCGCCCGGGGCGGTGGACCTCGCCGCGCTGCGGGCGGGTCTTTCGGCCGGCCCCGACGGGGAGGCTTTCTACCGGCTGCTCGCCGGGCAGGGGTTGCCGTACGGGCCGTTCTTCCGTCGGGTCGAGCAGGTGTGGACCGGTCGGGAGGAGGTGCTCGGCCGGATCGGCGCGGTCGCCGAGGAGGCGGCCCACCTGCTGCACCCGGGTGTGCTGGATGCCGCGCTGCACACTGTCGCGGCGTTGCTGGTGCGGCGTCGTGGCGGGCAGGCCCGGCCGATGCTGCCTTTCGCGGTGGACCGGGTGGAGGTCTTCGGCCCGGTGCCACCGGCCGGCTGGTCGCACGTGCGGGAGACCGGGCCCGACCGGTGTGACGTGCTGGTGCTGGACGAGGCGGGCGCGGTGCGGGTGCGCTTCACCGGCCTGACCTACCGGGAGGCCAAGCCCCCGCTGCGGGTCGGCTACCGACCCACCTGGACGCCCCAGCCCGCCGAGGGCACGGCCGCGGCGGCGCCCGCCGTGGACCGGGTGCTGCTGGTCGGCGCGCGGCTGGAGGCGGCGGGTCCGGACGGGGCGCTGGCCGCGGGCATCGCTGAGGCCCACCGGGGTGCGCGGCTGGTGCGGCTGGCGATCGGCCCGGGCGGCCTCACCGATGCCGAGCTGGACCGGGCGCTGAGTGAGGTGGGCGGCCCCGAGCTGGTCTACTTCCTCGGCGCGGAGCCGGAGCGCGAGCCCGTTGACCGCGCGGGGGTGCGGGCGGCGTTGGAGGAGAGTGTGGTCTCGCTCTACCGTCTGGTGCGCGCGCTTGACCGGCACCGTTTGTTGGAGCGGGAGTTGGGTCTGAAGGTTGTCACCGCCGGTGTCCATCCGCTGGAGGCGGGTGACGACTCGCGGCCGTGGGCGGCGGGGCTGGCCGGGCTGGCGATGGTGGTCGGCAAGGAGTTTCCGAACCTGAAGGTGGCGCTGGTCGACCTGCGCGCGGCGGAGGCCGAGGCTGCGGTGGCCGAGGTGGTGGCCGAGCCGTTCGCGGCCAGGCCGGTGCCGGTCTCGCTGCGCGCCGGGGTGCGGCGGGTGCGGGTGCTGGAGCGGGTCGAACTGCCGCAGCAGGCAGGCAGGTTGCGTCAGGGCGGGGTGTATCTGATCATCGGTGGTCTGGGTGCGGTGGGGCGTGATACCTGCCGGTATCTGGCCCGGGCCTACGGTGCCAGGCTGGTTGTGGTCGGGCGTTCCCCGCTGGATGGGCCCCGGCGTGAGAGGGTGGCCGAGCTGGAGGCGGCCGGGGCCCGGGTGCGTCATCTCGCGCTGGATGCCACCGACCCGGTCGCGCTCGGTGAGGCGATCGCCTTCGCCAAGCGGGAGTTCGGCGCGCTGCACGGTGTGGTCAACGCCGCGATGGTGCTGGTCAACCAGGTGGTCCGGGAGCTGCCGGAGGAGGGGCTGCGCGCGGCACTGGAGTCCAAGACGGACGCCACCTGGAGCGTCCTGCGGGCAACGGCCGGGGAGCATTTGGATTTCGTGCTCTTCTACTCCTCCGGGGTCGCCTTCGAGGGCAACCACGGTCAGGCGGGCTACGCGGCGGGCTGCACCTTCGCTGACGCGTACGCGCTGCATGCCGCGCGCACCCTGCCCTTCCCGGTGCGGGTGCTCAACCTGGGGTACTGGAACGCGGGTGGCGACGAGGAGCGCGAGCGGGTGCTGCGCCGTTTCGAGGCGGCCGGGATCCGGCCGATGACGGCGGAGCAGGGTATGGCGGTGGTCGAGCGGGTGCTCGGTGGTGAGCTGCCGCAGTTGCTGGCGCTCGACGCGGATCAGCGGATCCTGGACAACCTGGGCGTGGCGCCGGAGCGCACCCTGAGCGTGCTGCCGGGTACCGTCCCGGCCGTGCTGCCCGTCGTCCACCCCCGCCACAGAGGCCTGCCAGAAGGCGAGCTGATGGAGCATCAGCTCGCGGTGGTGGAGCTTGAGGAGCTCGCTCATCGTCTGCTGGCGGCGGCGCTGGACCGGGCTGGGCTGTTCGAGGCGGTCGGGCACGGGTGTTCGCGTGCCGAACTGGCCGCCCGAATAGGCGTGGTGGCCGGGCATGCGGCGCTCTTCCAGGTGCAGCTCGACATGCTGGCCGGCGCCGGGTACCTGCGGATCGACGGCGACCGGGTGAGTGCTGGGGGCCGTGCGGTCGAGGGGGAGGCGGGGGCGGTCCGTGAGCTCGAAGAGCTGGTGGATCGTCGGAAGAGTGTGGCCCCGGTGGCGGAGTTGCTGCGGGACTGTCTGGCGGTGCTGCCCGAGGTGCTCACCGGGCGGATCGGCGCGATGGAGGTGCTCTTCCCGGACGGTTCGCCCGAGCGGGTGGCCGCCGTGTACCGGGGTGATCCGGTCACCGACCGGTGCAACGCGGAGGTGGCCCGGCTGATCGTCGAGCAGGTCCAGGCCCGGCTGGCCGCCGCCCCCGGCGCCACGGTGCGGGTGCTGGAGGTGGGTGCCGGCACGGGTGGCACCAGCACGGCGGTGCTCGCCGCGCTGGCGCCGTACGGGGACTCGGTCGACTACCTCTTCACCGACGTGTCGCCGGCCTTCGTCCGCAAGGGCCGCCAACGCTTCGGCGTGGACTACCCGTTCGCGCGGTTCGAGGTGCTGGACATCGAGGCGGAACTGGCCGGGCAGCCGGCCGCCGCGCTCGGCGGAAACGATGTGGTCTTCGGCACCAACGTGTTCCACGCCACCGGCCGGCTGGGTCACACTCTGGCGCAGACCAAGCGGCTGCTGGTGGCGGGTGGCGTGCTGCTGCTCGTCGAGGGCACGCGGGCGCAGCATCAGCTGGCGTTGGTCTTCGGCCTGACGACGGGTTGGTGGCTGTTCGCCGACCCCGAGCAGCGGTTGCCCGGTTCGCCGCTGGCGAGTGAGCGGCAGTGGCGGGACGCGTTGGGGGCCTGCGGCTTCGGGCACCTGAGTGCGGCCTCGCCGACCACCGAGGCGGGCCCGGCCTTCCAGAGCGTGATCGCCGCGGTCAGCGACGGCCTGGTGCCCGCCAGTCACCAGGCTGCACCCACAGCCTCCGTGCCCGTGGCCCAGGTCTCCGTCGAGCCCCCGGTTGCGGCGCGTCAGGACGATGCGTTGGAGCGGGTGACGGCGGTTTTCGCCAGGGTGCTGGAGATGGCCCCGGAGCAGCTGGACCCTGACCTCACCTTCGAGAACTACGGGGTGGACTCGCTGGTGACCCTGGAGCTGACCCGTGCTCTGGAGGCGGTCTACGGGCCGCAGTCGGCGACGCTGTTGTTCGAGCGGATCACCATCCGGCGCCTCGCCGAGTACTTCCGAGCCGAAGCACCACCGGCCCGAACCCCGGCCTCGGTGCAGGCACAGGCACCGGCGCCGGCGCAGTCACCGACCCCGGCCCCGGCTCCGGCCCGGCCCGCGCCGGAGCGTGTGTCTGAGCCCGCTGCGGCCGGTGAGGTGGAGAGCTTGGTGGCGGGTCTGTCGGATGCGGCTGTCGACGAGTTGTTGGCCGAGCTGCTGGCTCAGCGTGGCGAGAGCGAAGGAGGCGGGCGATGAGCGTGGAGCCGTTCAGCTGCGTGGTGGTGGGTGAGGAGGCGCTGCTGGTCGAGTGCACCAGGCTGCTGCTGGCGCGCGGGCACACGGTCACGGCCGTGGTCTCTCCGTCGGAGGAACTGGCCGGCTGGGCAAGGGCGGAGGGCCTGGCGGCGGTGCCGTTCGGGCCGGACCTGGCGGAGCGGCTGGCGCCGCTGCGTTTCGACTACCTGTTCAGTATCGCCAACCTGCGGATCCTGCCGGATGAGGTGCTGGCGCTGCCCGCCCGGCTGCCGGTCAACTTCCACGACGGTCCGCTGCCCCGGCACGCCGGTCTCTTCGCCACCAGCTGGGCGATCCTGGACGGCGACAAGCAGCACGGCGTGACCTGGCATGTGATGACCAGTGAGGCCGACACCGGCGATGTGCTCAAGCAGCGCGTCGTCCCGGTCGGGTCGGCGGCCACGGTGCACGATCTGGACGTGGCCTGCTTCGAGGCGGGTGTCGAGTCCTTCGGTGAGCTGGTCGACGAGCTGGCGGCCGGTACCGCCGTCCGCACTCCGCAGGACCTCAAACTGCGCAGCTACCACGGCAAGTTCGACGGGCTGCCGCGCGGCGGGGTCTTCGACTGGCGGCGCCCGGCCGCCGAACTGGACGCCCTGGTGCGGGCCACCGCGTTCGGGCGGCG
>NZ_JBIBIJ010000046.1:0-10950 GCF_042957465.1 Kitasatospora sp. NPDC008050 | reverse complement strand
GTCAACGTTCTATGGGCCCTGATCCGTGACGGGAAGAGCTACGAGCCTGCACTCCCCGTCACATCAGCGGCTTGACAACATCATTAGGAGGTCAGGAGAGTGCCATCCGGTTGTATCGGGCGCCCTTTCGATTCCGCTCTTCCAGGGAAGGCCCGGTCGGCAGCAGCGACGTCGCGGCCGGTCAGCGATCACTGTGGCCTCGACGACGTCCTGGGCAGCCCGCTCCACGACGCGGGCCCGGGCCAGGCGGTCGCCGGCAACCGCCTGGTCCCCCACGAGCATCGTCGTGGTCTGCTCCGTCACCCGGATCAGGTCGCTCAGTTCCTGGCTAGGATGCTCGGATGCACTTCAGCCTGCTGGGCCCGCTCACCGTCCAGGACAGCGCCGGCCGGGCGCTCCCGCTCTCCTCACCGAAGGCTCGGCTGCTGCTCGCGATGCTCCTCCTGCAGCCCAACGAGGCGGTGTCCCGGGACCGGTTGGTGGCGGCGCTGTGGGGGGAGGATCCGCCCGCGACGGCGAGCACCGCGCTGAACAACCAGGTCGTGCAGGTGCGCCGGGTCCTGGCGGCGGCCTGCGCACCCGGCGAGCCGTCGCGGCTGCGCACCGTCGCGCCCGGCTACCTGCTGGAGGTGCGGGAGGGCGAGCTGGACGCCGAGGTCTTCACCCGCCGGCTCGACACGGCCGGGGCGGCGGTGGCCGACGGGGACTGGACGAGGGCCGGCACCGAGGCGGCCGCGGCGCTCGCGCTCTGGCGGGGCACCCCGCTCGTCGACCTGCCCGCACCGGCCGACGCGTCGACGGCGCGGATACACGAGCTCACCGTGTCGCACCAGCAGGCCCTGGAGTGGCACTTCGAGGCGGAACTGCAGCTCGGCCGCCACCAGGGCCTGATCCCCGAACTGACCCGGGCGGCCGCCGAGCACCCGCTGCGTGAGGCCTTCCACCGCCAACTCATGCTCGCTCTGCACCGCAGCGCGCGGACGGCGGAAGCCCTGGACGTCTACCGCCGACTGCGCGGGGCCCTGGTCGAGGAGCTGGGGCTGGAACCGGGCCGGGCCGTGCAGGCCGCCCACCAGGAGGTCCTCGGCGGTGCCGCCCCGGGACGCGGCGGGCCGCTCGGCCGAGCGGCCGGTGGAGCACCGGAGACCTTTGCCGCGGCGATCTCGGGGCTGCCCCGGGACGTGGCCTCCTTCACCGGCCGCTCGGCCGAGCTGCACCACCTGCTCGACGCCTGCCAGGCCAGCATCACCCACGAGGCGGGCGTCATCGGGATCCACGCGGTGGACGGCATGCCCGGTGTCGGCAAGAGCGCCCTGGCGGTGCACGCCGCGCACCGGCTGGCCGCCGGGTTCCCGGACGGCCAGATCTTCCTGCCGCTGCACGCCCACACGCCCGGGACTCCGGCCGTCGAACCCGCCGACGCGCTGCTCAGCCTGCTGCTGTCGATGGGCATCGGGCCGGGGCAGATACCTGCCGGTCTGGACGCCCGGGCGAGCCTGTGGCGCAGCCGACTGGCCGGCAAGCGGATCCTGCTGGTCCTCGACGACGCCCGAAGCAGCAGGCAGGTCGCTCCGCTGCTGCCCGGCACCCCCGGGAGTCTGGTGCTGGTCACCAGCCGCCGGCGGCTGCCCGCGCTGCCGGACGCCGTGCCCGTCACCCTCGACGTGCTGCCGGCGGACGAGGCCGCCGCCCTGTTCATCGCGAAGGCCGGGCGCCCCGAACTGACGGCCCGGGACGCGGCGGTCCGTGAGCTGGTGCGCCTGTGCGGGTACCTGCCGCTGGCGCTGGCCCTGACCGCGGCGCGGCTGCGCCACCACCGCAGCTGGACGGTGGCCGACCTGCTCGCGGACCTGGGGGCGAACAGCGGCAGGCTGTCCGTCCTGCGCGCCGAGGGCCTGTCGGTGGCTGCCGCCTTCGACCTCTCCTACCGCGACCTGACCCCCGATCAGCGCGGCCTGCTCCGGAGCCTGGGCCTGCACGTCGGCGACGACATCGACGCCCGGGCCGCGGCCGCCCTCGCCGGCACCGATCTGCGCACGGCCCGCCGGCTGCTGGAGGAGCTGGAGGACCACCACCTGATCGAGGAGCCGGTGCGCGGCCGCTACCGGATGCACGACCTGATCCGCGAGCACGCCCGCGACCTCGCCGAGAACGGGGACCGGGACCGGGACGGAGATGGGCTCGGGGGCGGAGACGGGCACGAACTCGGCGGCGGTGGCGAGGGGCCGGGCGCACGCGCGGCGGCCGTGGACCGGCTCGTGGACCACTACCTGGCCAGCGCGCAGGCCGCCGACCAGCACATCGCCCGCCACCACCCGGTGCCGCGGGGCTCCCTGGGCGCCCGCCCGGACACCGTCCCGGACTTCGCGGACCTGGCGCAGGCGGACGCCTGGCTTCGGGCGGAGCGCGTCAACCTGCACGCGGCCGTCGAGTACGCCGCCGCCCACGGGCGCCCCGAGCACGCCATGGCCCTGCCGGTGGCGATGCACGAGTTCCTGCGCGGTCAGGGCCGCTGGCACCAGGCGCGCGTGCTGCACGGCATCGCCCTCGAAGTCGCCGACCGCGCCGGCGACCGGATCGGCCGGGCGGACGCGCTCACCAATCTGGGCGTACTGGACTCACTGTCCTGCGAGTTGACGCAGGCGGAGGACGGCTACCGGGAGGCCCTCACGCTGTACCTGGAGACGGGCGACAGGCTCGGCGAGGCGCGCGTGCTCGGCCTCCTCGGCGACGTGCTGTACCTCCAGAACCGGTGCGAGGAGTCCGCACGCAGCAACGAGCAGTCGCTCGAACGCTACCGGGCGATCGGCAACCGGCGGGGTGAGGCCACCGCCGGCCTGAACCTGGGGTACGTCCACTACCTGCTGACCCAGTACGACCAGGCGGTGACGCACCTGCAACCCGCGCTGGAGCTGTTCCGTGCCCTCGGCTACCGGCTCGGGGAGGCCAACAGCCTCAGCGCCCTGTCGGCGGTCCAGGAAATCCTCGGCCAGTACGAGGAGTCCGCCGCCGGCCACCGTGCGGCGTTCGCCCTCTTCCAGGGGCTGGGCAACCGCTTCGGCCAGGCGAACACGCTGTTCAGCCTCGGCACGGTGGAACAGTTCACGGGGCAGTACGCGCTGTCCGCCGAGCACCAGCAGGCGGCCGGGGAGATCTACCGCGAAATGGGCTCCCAGAACGGGTTGGCGAACACGCTCATCAACCTGGGTTATGTCCTGCGCGTGACGGGGCGTTACGAGCAGGCCGAGAGCGCGTTGCGCGAGGCGCTGCACCTCGACCGGGAACACGGCCTGGTCCGCGGGGAGTTGAACGCACTGCTGCAGCTGGGCCATCTCCTGCTGGACACCGGACGCGCCGGGATCGCCGTCGAGTACGCGCAGAAGGCGGTGACCGGTTTCGAGGAGAGTGAGCACAACCTCGGCCATGCCCGGGCGCTGGCCTGTCTGGCCCTCGTGCGGCACGCGACGGGTGACCACGCGGGTGCCGCGGACGCGCTGGACCGGGCGCTGCCGGTCTCCCGCGAGCTGGCCGGTCCGGCCGAGGCGGAGGTCCTCAACCAGATCGGCCGGGTGGCGCTGCTGATGGCCCTCGACGGCAGGCCGACGGTTGTCGGTGCGCCGGCCGGTGGGCGGGCCGGGAGAGGGGTCGGGGAAGGGGGCGGGGTCGGGGTCGGGGCCGCCGAGCAGGCGTTGGCTCACCATGAGCGGGCGCTGGAGATCGTCCGGCCCATGGCCTTTCCACTGCAGCAGGTGCTCGCGCTGGAGGGCATCGGTGCTTGCCTGTGCCACCTCGGTGACGCCGACCGCGGTCACGCCCGGCTGCGCGAGGCCCTGCGGCTCGCCGAACCGCTGGGCACGCCCGATGCCGCCCGGATCCGGGCGCACCTGGAGGGCTGCGACTGCGAACGCGGCTGACCCCCGGTTGCCTCCGTCTCGCTCAGCTCGTCCGGACCGCTCCCTCTGCCGCTCCTTCTGCTTCTGCTTCTGCTTCTGCTTCTGCTTCTGCCACACCTACGGCCACGACGCCCCGCGCATCGCTCACCTGCTGGGCGGGCTACCGGTGCGGGTCCGGCGACCTTCGTGCGCTGCGACGTGTCGGTGGAGGCGGACGTCGAGGCACTGGTCGGCCACACCGTCGAGCGTTACGGGCGGCTCGACATCATCCACTCGACGATCAGCATGCGCATGAAGCGGTCCTCCCCGGCGCACACCACCCGGCCACCGCATCGGCTACGGTGCCGCCTCCACCCCCACCGGAGGACGCCGGGCGAAGGCCGGAGCGTGTTCCGGGCGCGGTCCCACGGCGATCAGCCGCGAGACGAGGTGGCGGAAGGCGGGCAGGTGACGAGCAGCCAGGATCACCGGGCCGGGCGCACTGGTACGACTGCCCCGCAGCACCGGGACGAAGAAGGACTGCTGCAGCATCAGTTGCAGCCGCTGCATGATCATCATCGGTCCCTGGCGCCGGCGCTGGACCCTCGCCAGGTCGGCGGTGGTCAGCCGGCCGCGTCGCAGCGGCTCGGCGAGCAGGGCAGCCGCTGCGACGGCGTCCTGGATCGCGAGGTTGATCCCCACTCCACCGGCCGGAGACATCGCGTGCGCGGCGTCGCCGATGAGCAGCAGGCCGTCGGTGTACCAGCGGCGTAGCCGGTTGAGCCGGACCTCCAGCAGATGGACGTCGTCCATGCTCGACAACTGGTCGACCCGGTCCGCGTAGCGGGGCATCAGCTCGGCGATCCGCGCCCGGAACCGTTCGATGCCTTCGGCGCGCAGGCGGGCGTCGGACCCCTTCGCCGTGGAGTAGGAGATCTGGAAGTAGTCGTTCCTGGTGAGGCTCAGCGCGAAGGCTCCGGTCCCGAAGGAGGGGATCAGCCTGCTCTCCTCGGCCTGCTCCGCGGGGTACCTGGGCAGCCGCAGCCACCAGGTGTCGAAGGGGACCGGGAGCTCCTTTGGCACCAGTGCGGCGTCCTGCCGCAGCGCGGAGTGGCGGCCGTCGGCGGCGACGGTGAGGTCTGCCCGGATCTCGCCCTCCTCTCCGTCGCGGGTGCGGTAGCGGACGCCGACGACCTTGCCGTCCTGCCGGAGCAGTCCGGTGGCCTCGGTGTTCATCCGCAGGGTGAAGGCGGGCTCGCGGCGGGCCGTTTCGGCGAGGAGGTTGAGCAGGTCCCACTGCGGGACCATCGCGATGTAGTTGTACGGCGCGGGCAGGCGCGCGAAGTCGGTCATCTGCACGCGTCGGCCGTCCGAGACGGGCAGCTCCATGTCGCCGAGCCTGCTCTGCGGCAGTGCCGCGAACTCCTGGCCCAGGCCGAGTTCGTCCATTAAGCGCACGGTGGAGGCGTGGACGGTGTCGCCACGGAAGTCCCGCAGGAAGTCGGCGTGCTTCTCCAGCACAGTGACCTCGACGTGGGCCCGTGCCAGCAGCAGGCCCAGCATCATGCCGGCCGGTCCACCCCCCGAGATGACGACAGTCATGACTCCTCCCATCGTTGCGAGTGCATCGATCCAAGAGCGGGATTCCGCCTGGAACTTTCTTAGATAGTGTCTCTGGAACGGTGTCAGGCGTCAAGCAGTACCATGGTCCACATGTCGAAGCGTGATCAGCTGCAGGACCTGGTGGCCGCCGCCCTCGCGGAGGCGCGCAAGCGCGGCACGGACGTCGCGGACCTTCCGCTGACGGCGATCGCCACGGCCGCCGGGGTCTCGCGCAGCACGCTGCTGCGCAGGCTCGGCGGCTCCCGGGGCGCACTGGACGAGGCGGTGCGACAGTCCGGCGTGGATCCCGGCGGCCGGCCGCCGGTGCGCGAGCGCGCGATCGAGGCAACGGCCCACCTGGCGGCCGAGCTCGGCCTGGGCGCGGTGACCCTGGACGCCGTCGCGGAGCGGGCCGGGTGCTCACTGCCCAGCCTGCACACGGTGTTCGAGGGCCGGGACGGCCTGCTCGCGGCGGTCTACGAGCGGTTCAGTCCCCTGACCGAGCTGGAAGCGCTCGCCGCCGACCCGCCCGAGCAATTGGAGGACACCGTGCGGGAGCTCTGCCACGCCGTGGTCACGGCGTGGCAGCGTGAGCCCCGTGTACTCCCGGCCATCTTCGCGGACCTCTTCAGCCGGCCGGACGGACCCGCCGCCCATGCCATGCAGGGGTACTACCCACGCCTGTACCACTGCCTCGACCGGCTGCTGCTCCCACACGTGGCGGCGGGCCGGCTGCGCGAGATGCCGCTTCCGCTCCTGACGCACCTGCTGCTGGGACCGATCCTCGCCCACCTGCTGCTGCGGCCCGTCATCGGCCCCACCATGGGCAGCGACCTGCCGCCGGTGGAGGAGGTCTGCGAACTCTTCGCCGAGACCTACCTGCGCGCCCTCGC
Source organism: Kitasatospora sp. NPDC008050 (assembly GCF_042957465.1). Lineage (NCBI taxonomy): Bacteria > Bacillati > Actinomycetota > Actinomycetes > Kitasatosporales > Streptomycetaceae > Kitasatospora > Kitasatospora sp. NPDC008050. The sequence goes on along the minus strand of NZ_JBIBIJ010000046.1, from coordinate 4,583 downwards.
GCAGGCACAGTAGCGCCCGGGCGCAGCGGGTCCCGCCCACCCGGTGTTCTGCCGCTCCGGCCCGTGCCGAGGCGGGCACCGGCGCCGCCGGACCGGACACGGGCACGGCGCCCTTCGGGGCGGTGGCAGGGGTGGCCGTGGCGGCGAGTGCGATGGCGTTCGCCGACAGCGGACGCGTGGTGCGCGGCGTGCGCTCCCGGTGGGCGGCCTGGTCGCCGACCCGCCGGTTCGCCTCGTCGGACGTCGACCCCGCCTTGCCCTCGGGCGGCCGGAACAGCGAGTCCCTCACCGTGAACAGGCCGTCGCTGCTGCCCTCCTTGCCGCCGGCCTCGCGCATCGGCTCGACCTCCAGCGCGTGGTCGCCGATCGTGAACTGCGCGCGGCTGGTCGACTCGATCAGGGAGGGCGCGCCGGTCCCTGCCCGCGGCGGCGTCCGACCTCACCGGAACCGCTTGACCCCGCCCGACCGCCGGGCCAGGCGACGTGTACGGCAACGGCCGCACTCACCCATGCCGTTCAGCAGTGCGCGTGGCGATCGCGAAAGACGCCCGCCGGACCGTGCCCGAACCCGATACTGCGGACATGTCAAAGTTTCCCGCCCGTCATGTCGCCCCGTCACCGAAGAGGACGCGAGCCATCAGGCGTGCCGCGGCAGTCGCGTCCGCCCTGTTGCTGGGCGCCGGGCTTGCGCCGGCCGCCTCCGCCGCAACGCCCAACGCGGGCGGCTCGGATGCGGAGCAGCTCGGCACGTACTGGACCGCGGCCCGGATGAGGGCCGCGCTGCCCGACGAGACCGAACCCGCCCAACCCGCCGCACCGGCCGCAGCGCACGCAGCGGACGGGCCACGGCCCGGCGAGTTCATCCCTCCGAGCAGGAGCTTCGGCGGCATCCCGCAAGCCGGCACGTTCTTCTGGACCGACGCCGGCGGCACCGGCCGCACCTGCAGCGGCTCCGTGGTCCGCAGCCCCGGACACGACCTGGTGCTGAGCGCGGGACACTGCCTCACGGGATCCTCCGGTGCCTCCCCCAAGCGGCACCTGGGATTCGTTCCGCGGTACCACGACGGGCTCACGCCGCTCGGCATCTTCCCGGTCGAGGACAACGGCGTCTACATCTCGCAGGAGTACTACGACCAGGGTGAGCACGCCGGGGCCGCGTACGATTTCGGCTTCGCGGTGACCGAGCCCAACCAGGACGGCGTGCGGATCCAGGACGCGGCCGGCGCAGTCGAGTTGCTCACCGGCTCCGGCTACCAGCACGCCCCGGTACGGATGATCGGGTACCCGGCCGGCGCGCAGCAGCCTCTGGAGTGCCTGAGCTGGACCACCCGGTGGGTCAGCGACGACCCCGCGGATCCGGGCACCTTCGAACGCATCGCGTGCGAGGGCTTCGTGGGCGGGACTTCGGGCGGCCCCATGCTGGTGCCGTGGCCGGGCGGGTGGGCGGTGGTCGGGGTCATCGGCGGCTACCACACCGGCGGCAACACCCCCCAGATCTCCTACAGCGCAGACTTCGGCTCCGCCACCCGGGCCCTGTACGAAGCCGCAACCGCCGGCGCTCCCCCGGCGGGCCCGACCTCCTGAGCCCCGCCCGGGGATCCCCGGCGGTCAGCCGCCGGGGATGCCCGGAATCGCAGAGCGCGGTGGGTCGGCCCGCGCGGGCCGACCTGCACCGTCTCGCACCAACTCGACGGCGCACTCAGCGCTTTCCTCTCCGACGCCGGCGCGATACCGACCGGCACCCGACCGGCGCACCCGGTGCGGCGTGGAGCGGGCGCCCCTGGGACCGGCCGCACGGCTCCCGCCCGCCTTGAGCTGACGTTTCGTCACTGCCACGGGTGGACCGCCGGAACCGGAATCTAACTTCCTGTGAGTTTGCTGTCAAACCCTGAGAGAATCATGTCCACTTCCCGCCATTTTCATGTTCTGCCCATGACATGCAGGGGCTCCGGGCTCTACGGTGAGCAGCGCTCCGACTGACGTCGCGTCAACCGGAGTGAACGATCCCCCACTTTCGCTCTCCGTACCGAGCCGCCCCCACACGCGGCGCGGTGCGGCATGCCGGCGCTCCAACAGCCGGCACCCCCACAAGGAGCTCATCAATGCGTTCCCGCATAGCCATCGGCATCGCCGGTACCCTGGCCCTGTCGTCCTGCCTGGCACTGGCCGGCACCGCCACCGCCGCGACCCCCAACGCGCGGCCGGCCGGGCACCACGTCCACCACAAGCACTTCGCCACCGGCCTCGACCTGACGGCTCTCAAGGCCCACCAGCACATGATGCGCCCCGCGGCGGCCACCGCCCAGAGCCTGAGCGCGATCGCGCCGTTCGCCCGCTCGGGCGCTGCGCCCGCCAGCGCCGACCTGACCCAGTACGCGCTCTCCCCCGGCGACCAGGGCCAGGTCGGCTCCTGCGTCACCTGGGCCACCGGCTACACCGGCTACGGCGTCCTGATGAACGAGCAGGGCATCAGTGGCGCACCGATGGCCCCGATGTACATCTACTCGCAGATCGCCCAGGGCAACGACAGCGGTACCTACGCCAGCGTCGCGCTGCCGATGGAGCAGCAGCAGGGCATCGACACCCAGTCCGACTACTGGCAGGGCACCACCGACTTCACCACCCAGCCGGATGCCAACGAGACCGCCAACGCGGCCAGTTACAAGCTCTCGGGCTTCGTCCAGCTGCCCACCAGTGGCGATGCGGCACGCACCGCGATCGAGGACGCGATCTCCCAGGGCGAGCCGGTGCCGATCGGCTTCTCGGTCCAGCAGAGCTTCATGGACCTCAACTCCCAGACGGCGTCGGACTACAGCTACGTGCCTGGCGACACCAGCAGCGACCCGGTGGTCGGCGGCCACGAGATCACCATCGTGGCCTACAACGACCAGGGTGTGACGATCGAGAACAGCTGGGGCACCAGCAACTGGGGCAACGGCGGCTTCGCCAACCTCCCGTGGAGCTTCTTCAACGCGGGCGTGGTCGACGAGGCCCACGCCATGGGCAAGCTCGTCGCCTGACGCACCCGCGGGTCTGCCCCACCACTCACGCTGTGGGGCAGACCCGCGGGTTCCCGGGTGTGCGGCATGCCGCTGAAGTTCCCGGCTTGCCGCACACCCCGGGATGCAGGCGGTCACCCCGAGGGGGGTGACCGGACCGGCGAACGGCCTGGGTCGGTTCGCCGCCGACGGGCACCGTCATCCACCAGAGGCACTGCCGCGAGGTCGGACGACGCGACCGGCGGGGACGACACACCACCGCTGGCAGCACGGCTGTCGGCCCCTCGGCCTTTGGACAGCCGTCACCGCCCGGCCGCGGCCGGGCGGGTTCCCCGCTGCCGAGGGAGCGTGTCGTGTCGCGCAGGTGTCACGCGGGTAGGGCTCAGCCCTTCAGCTCGTGGCACAGGTTGAGGAAGAGATCGACGTTGGGGATGTCCGCCGCCGAGCCGGGCCCCACGGCGAGCAACTTGTTGGTGCCGTCGAACGACACGCGGCCGTCGTTCGTCCTGATCTTGACGATGTCCGACCAGGCCGCCGTGCACTTGCGGTCCGTCAGGCCGTGGCGGTCGACCGTGAAAGGGCCGAAGTCCACCGTCTCGCCGCGCGCGATGCGGGTGAGCACCCCGGGCAGCTGCGCCCGGGTGATGCCGCGCAGCATGTAGTCACCCCAGTCGCCCGGGTACTGGAACGGCGCACCGCTCACCAGCTCGGTGATACCGAACCGCTCCTTGTGCCGTGTGAGGAGGGTCCGGGTACCCAGCCCGATGTTCAGCGCATTGCCGCTCGGGTCGATCAGGGTGTAACGGGCATCCACCAGGCCGCCGTTGACGCTGCGGTAGTACCGCAGCGCCCGCGTCGTCCCCCAGTCGTACGCGGCCTCGAAGCCGTCGAAGCTGCTCACCACCAGGCCGCCGGTGTAGACGTACAGCCGCCACTCCTGCCACTTGCGCTGCTTCCAGCCCTGCTTCGAAGCGAACGTCCTGACCCATTCGCCCAGACCGCGGTGCCCGGCGAGCACGGCGGCGGATGTGCTCGGCTGCTCGGAGAAGACCTCGTCCATGTGGTGACCCCCTTGATTCGACTACGGATCAAGGTAGTTCAGGCCCCGCCACGGCCGGTAGCCCCCGTTGCCTTTTTGGTGGCCCCGCAACCGGGCTCCCGGCCTCCGGTCCGGCATGACTGTTCCCCCTGTGGCTCGCATGATCCGGGGGAGTGTCACCGGGCGAACTCCGAGCGGATCTGCCAGCAGCCCCACGCGATCCGCCGCTGGATCGAACCCGAGCACCGGGTTCCCCCAGCCGCCCTCCGCGGTCATCCGCGGTCATCCGCACGGGTTTGCCCAGCCCGATACCGGCCGGGGGGGGGGGGGGGGGGGGGGGGCCCGCGGCGCCCCCCCCCCCCCCCCCCGCCCCCGGCGCCCCCCCCCCCCCCCCCCCCCCCCCCCCCCCCCCCCCCCCGCCCCCCCCCCCCCCCCCCCCCCCCCCCCCCCCCGCCGCGGGGATCCGGCGATCCCGCGATCTAGGGGGTCGCTCCGCGGAAGTAGGGGTGGCAGCGCAAGGTCGGAGGGCTGACTGGGGGTTACCT
>NZ_JBIBIJ010000045.1:0-14053 GCF_042957465.1 Kitasatospora sp. NPDC008050 | reverse complement strand
GGACGTTGCATGTCGATGAGCCGTCGCCGCATGTGGATTGGTCGGCGGGTGCGGTGGAGTTGTTGGTGGAGGAGCGGGTGTGGCCGCGGACGGGGCGGCCGCGTCGGTCGGGTGTCTCGTCCTTCGGGCTGAGCGGTACCAACGCTCACGTCATCCTGGAGCAGGCACCCGCCGTGGCCGAGGCCGCGCCGGTGTCGGCACCCACCACCCTCCCCACCGTGCCGCTGCTGCTCTCCGCGCGCACCGAGCCGGCGCTGCGCGGTCAGGCGGAGCGGCTGCTCTCCCGGGCCGGCACCGAGCCCGGCCAGGCCGAGCTGCTGGACCTGGCCTACTCGTTGGCGACCGGCCGGGCCGCGCTGGAGCACCGGGCCGTCGTGGTGGCCGACGACGAGCAGGGGTTCCTGGGGGGTCTTGAGGGGTTGGTCTCGGGGGAGCCCGGTGCGACCGTGGTCCGGGGCTCGGCCACGGGCGGCAGGTTCGCCTTCCTCTTCACCGGCCAGGGCAGTCAGCGGCTGGGCATGGGAGCGGAGTTGCACAAGACGTACCCGGTGTTCGCCGAGGCCTATGACACGGTCTGCGCGGAACTCGACCAGTACCTGGAGACGCCGCTGAAGGAGGCCGACGCGCTGATCGACGAGACGGCCTACACGCAGCCGGCGCTCTTCGCGCTGCAGGTGGCGCTGTTCCGGCTGCTGGAGTCCTGGGGTGTCCGGCCGGACTTCCTGGCGGGGCACTCGATCGGTGAGCTGGCGGCCGCGCATGTCGCGGGCGTGCTCTCCCTCGCCGATGCCGCCCGGCTGGTGGCCGCGCGTGGTCGCCTGATGCAGGCGCTGCCGTCGGGTGGCGCGATGGTGGCCGTCCAGGTGAGCGAGGCGGACGTGCTGCCGCTGCTGGCAGGCCGGTCGGACGTGGGTATCGCCGCCGTCAACGGCCTTACCTCCGTGGTTCTTTCGGGCGCCGAACAGGCGGTCCTTGAGGTCGCGGAACAGCTGGACTGCAAGACCAAGCGCCTGACCGTCAGCCACGCGTTCCACTCCCCGCTGATGGACCCGATGCTCGCCGAGTTCCGTGCCATCGCGCAGCAGTTGAACTTCAGCGCCCCCACCATCCCGATCGTCTCGACGCTCGACCGGTCCGCGGACCTCACCACCGCCGACTACTGGGTGCGCCATGTCCGCGAGGCCGTCCGCTTCGCCGACGCCATCGAGATCCTGGAGCGCGAAGGTGTGCGCACCTTCGTCGAGCTGGGCCCCGACGCCACCCTCACCACGCTCGCCCAGGACACCGTCAGTGCCGAGGACGCGCACTTCGTGCCGACCCTGCGCGCCGACCGCTCCGAGGCCCGGACGCTGACCACCGCGCTCGCCCGGGTCCACGCGAACGGCGCCGCCGTCGACTGGGCCGCCTACTTCGCCCACACCGGCGCCCGCCGGGTCGACCTGCCCACCTACGCCTTCCAACGCGAACGCTACTGGCCGCGTCCGTCCGCCGACGCCCCGCCGGTCGCCGCCGGTGCCCCGGACGAGGTGGACGCCCGGTTCTGGGAGACCATCGAGCGTGAGGACCTCGAAGAGCTGACCGCCACCCTCGGCCTGGACGGCGACCAGCCGCTCAGCGCGGCGCTGCCCGCGCTCTCGACCTGGCGTCGGCAGAGCCGCGCCCGGTCCGCCGTGGCCGGCTGGCGCTACCAGGTCGACTGGCATCCCGTCACCGGCTCGCCCGCTGCCGCGCTCACCGGCAACTGGCTGGTCGTCACCCCGGTCGTCACCCCGGCCGTCACCCCGGGCGTCACCTCGACCGCCACTCCGGGCGTCACCCCGGCCGCCACCGTGCCCGGCGCCGACGAGTCCGCCGCGGCGGTCCTCGCCACGCTGCTCGGGCACGGCGCCGAGGCCCGGCAGCTCACCCTCGGCGCAGCGGACACCGACCGCGCCGCCCTGGCCGACCGCCTGCGCACCGAACTCGCCGGGACCGGCCCGCTGGCCGGCGTGGTCTCACTGCTCGCCTTCGACGAGGTCCCGCACCCCGCGCACCCCGCGCTGCCGGCCGGCCTGGCGGCCACCGCGCTGCTGGTGCAGGCGCTGGGCGACGCCGAGCTGACGGCGCCCCTGTGGTGCCTGACCCGCGGCGCCGTCACCACCGGCCCCGCCGACCGCCTGACGAACCCCGTGCAGGCGCAGGTCTGGGGTCTGGGCCGGGTGGTGGCGCTGGAGCACCCCGACCGCTGGGGCGGTCTGATCGACCTCCCGGCAGCGCTGGACGAGCGCGCGCTCGCCCGGCTGGCCGAGACGCTGAGCGACGGCACGGAGGACCAGGTCGCCCTGCGTGCCTCGGGCCTGCTCGCCCGCCGTCTGGTGCGCTCCCCGCGGAGCGAGGCCACCGGCTGGCGGCCGTCCGGCACCGTCCTGGTCACCGGCGGCACGGGTGCGCTGGGCGCGCAGGTGGCCCGCTGGCTGGCCCGCGGTGGCGCCGAGCACCTGGTGCTCACCAGCCGGCGCGGCCCGCAGGCGCCCGGCGCGGCCGAACTGCGCGACGAGCTGACCGGCCTGGGTGTCACCGTCACCATCGCCGCTTGCGATGTGGCCGACCGCGCGGCGCTCGCCGGGCTGCTCGGCTCGCTGGAGCGGCCGCTGAGCGCGGTCGTGCACGCGGCCGGCGTGGTGGCCGACGCCGCCCTCAAGGACAGCGAACTCGCCGACCTGGCCCGGGTGATCGACGCCAAGGTGACCGGCGCGGCGAACCTGGACGCGCTGCTCGGCGACACCGAGCTGGACGCCTTCGTCACCTTCTCCTCGATCGCCGGTGTCTGGGGCAGCGGCGGCCAGGCAGCCTACGCCGCCGCCAACGCCTTCCTGGACGCCCTGGTGGAGAGCCGCCGGGCCCGCGGCCTCGCCGGCACCTCGGTGGCCTGGGGCCCCTGGGGCGAGGCCGGCATGGCGGCGGGCGAGGCTGCCGAGGAGCACCTGCGCCGCTTCGGCCTGCCGGTGATGGACCCCGTGGCGGCGCTGATCGGCCTGCAGCTCGCCCTGGGCAGCGGTGCGGCCACGGGCGTCGTCGCCGACGTCGACTGGGCCCGCTTCGCGCCGACCTTCACCGCCGCCCGGCCGCGCCCGCTGCTGGGCGAACTGGCCGAGGTGCGGCAGGTGCCGGCGGACCAGCAGGCCACCGCCGTACCGGCCGAGGGCGGCCGGGCGACCGGACTGCGGACCAGGCTGGCCGCCATGACCGGCGCCGACCGCGAGCGCACGCTACTCGAACTGGTGCGCGGCGAGGTGGCCACCGTGCTCGGGTACGCCGGGGCGCACGCGGTCGACCCCGCCCGGGCCTTCCAGGCGCTCGGGTTCGACTCCCTGACGGCGGTCGAGCTGCGCAACGCGCTCAACACGGCCACCGGCCTCAAGCTCCCGGCCAGCGCGGTCTTCGACTACGCGACGCCGGCGGCCCTCGCCGGGCACCTGCGCGACGAGCTCTTCCCGGACCAGGCGGATGCCGCCCTGGACCCGGAGGAGGCCGAGCTGCGCCAGGCGCTCGCGGCCATCCCGCTGGCCCGGTTCCGGGAGGTCGGCCTGCTGGAGACCCTGCTGAAGCTGGCCGATCCCGGCGTCGACAGCGCGGTCCCGGACGGCGGCGACGACCTGGACCTGATCGACTCGCTCGACCTCGACAGCCTGATCGACCTCGCTCTCGACAGCAACGATTCCTGACCCGTCCGAAGTGCGGAGCCCATGATGACCACGCCGAACGAAAAAGTCGTTGCCGCGCTTCGGGCCTCCATCAAGGAGACCGAGCGGCTGCGGCGGCAGAACCAGCAGCTGATGGCGGCCGCGAAAGAGCCGATCGCGATCGTCGCGATGAGCTGCCGGTTCCCCGGCGGCGTGGCATCACCCGAGGCGCTGTGGCGGCTGGTCGCCGAAGGCGTCGACGCGATCGGCGAGTTCCCGGCCGACCGCGGCTGGCAGCTGGCCGACCTGTACGACGCGGACCCCGACCGCCAGGGCACCTTCTACGCCCGCGGCGGCGGATTCCTGGCCGGCGCCGACCGCTTCGACCCGGCGTTCTTCGGCATCTCGCCGCGCGAGGCGCTGGCCATGGACCCGCAGCAGCGGCTGCTGCTGGAGGCCTCCTGGGAGGCCTTCGAGCGGGCCGGCATCGACCCGCGGACGGTGCGCGGCAGCCGGACCGGCGTCTTCGTCGGCGCCTCCGCCTCCGGCTACGCGGGCGTGGCCGACCAGCTGCCGGACGGGGTCGAGGGCTATCTGCTCACCGGCAACGCGGCCGCCGTGGTCTCCGGCCGGGTCTCTTACACCTTCGGTTTCGAGGGCCCGGCCGTCACGGTCGACACCGCCTGCTCCTCCTCGCTGGTCTCGCTGCACCTGGCCGTTCAGGCGCTGCGCAACGGCGAGTGCTCGCTGGCGCTGGCCGGCGGCGTGACGGTCCTCGCCACCCCGGACGTGTTCGTCGAGTTCAGCCGCCAGCACGGCCTGGCCGCCGACGGGCGCTGCAAGGCCTTCGCCGCCGGGGCCGACGGCACCGGCTGGTCCGAGGGCGTCGGCATGCTGCTGGTCGAGCGGCTCTCCGACGCGCGGCGCAACGGCCACCCCGTGCTGGCCATCGTGCGCGGCTCGGCCGTCAACCAGGACGGCGCCTCCAACGGTCTGACGGCGCCGAACGGCCCCTCGCAGCAGCGGGTGATCCGCCAGGCGCTGGAGAACGCGCGGCTGAAGCCCGAGCAGGTCGACGCGGTGGAGGCACACGGCACCGGCACCACCCTCGGCGACCCGATCGAGGCGCAGGCGCTGCTCGCCACCTACGGCCAGGACCGGCCCGCGGACCGGCCGTTGCGGCTGGGCTCGCTCAAGTCGAACATCGGGCACACTCAGGCGGCGGCCGGCGTCGCGGGCGTGATCAAGATGGTCATGGCGATGCGGCACGGCGTGCTGCCGCCGACCCTGCACGTGGACGAGCCCTCGCCGCACGTGGACTGGTCAGCGGGTGCGGTCTCGCTGCTGACCGAGGCCACCGCCTGGCCGGGGACCGGCGAGCCGCGCCGGGTCGGCATCTCGGCGTTCGGCGTGAGCGGCACCAACGCGCACACCATCCTGGAGCAGGCGCCGGAGCTCGCACCCGAGCCGGTCACCGAGGTGACCGCCGCGCCCTCGGTACTGCCCGTGGTCCTCTCCGCGAAGAACGAGGAGGGCTTGCGCTCTCAGGCCGAGCGGCTGCTGCCGGTGGCCGAGGACGCCGAACCGCTCGATCTGGCGCACTCGTTGGCGACCGGCCGGGCGGCGCTGGAGCGTCGCGCGGTGGTGCTGGCGGGTGATCGGGACGAACTGCTGGGCGGGCTGGCCGCGTTGGCGGCGGGGGAGTCGGCGGCCCAGGTCGTCACGGGCTCGGTGGTGGAGGGCCGCACGGCGTTCCTGTTCGCCGGTCAGGGCAGTCAGCGCGCCGGGATGGGCGCGGAACTGTACGACGCCTTCCCGGTGTTCGCCGAGGCCTACGACGCGGTCTGCGCCGAGCTGGACCAGCACCTGGAGACCCCGCTCAAGGATGCCTCCGACCAGCTCGACCGGACGGCCTGCACCCAGCCCGCGCTCTTCGCGATCGAGGTGGCACTGTTCCGCCTCGTCGAATCCTGGGGCCTCACCCCGGACTTCCTGGCGGGGCACTCGATCGGTGAGCTGGCTGCCGCGCACGTCGCGGGCGTGCTCTCGCTCACCGACGCGGCCCGGCTGGTGGCCGCGCGTGGCCGCCTGATGCAGGCGCTGCCCGCCGGGGGCGCGATGGTGGCTGTCCAGGCGAGCGAGGCGGACGTGCTGCCGCTGCTCGCCGACCGTACGGACGTCGGTATCGCCGCCGTCAACGGGCCTTTGGCCGTGGTGCTTTCGGGCACCGAGCAGGCGGTCCTGGAGGTGGCCGGGCAGCTGGACCGCAAGACGAAGCGCCTGACCGTCAGCCACGCGTTCCACTCCCCGCTGATGGAGCCGATGCTCGCCGAGTTCCACGCGATCGCCTCGGAACTCACCTTCCACGCTCCGACCATCCCGATCGTCTCCACGCTCGACCAGTCCGCAGACCTCACCACCCCCGCCTACTGGGTGCGCCACGTCCGCGAGGCCGTCCGCTTCGCCGAGGCCATCGCGACCCTGGAGCGCGAAGGCGTCCGCACCTTCGTCGAGTTGGGCCCGGACGGCGTGCTCAGCGCGATGGGCCAGGAGAACGCCACCGCCGAGTCCACCGCCTTCGTGCCCGCCCTGCGCGCCGGGCGCCCGGAGGCCCGCACCCTCACCGCCGCTCTCGCCCAGCTCCACACACGCGGCCTGGCCGTGGGCTGGACGGCGGTCTTCGCCCGTACCGGTGCCCGCCGGATCGACCTGCCCACCTACCCCTTCCAGCGTCAGCGCTACTGGCTCGAAGGCGGCACCTCGACGGGTGACCCCGCCTCGCTCGGGCTGGTCGCCGCCGGGCACCCGCTGCTCGGCGCGAGCATCGAACTCCCGCACTGGGAGGGCCTGGTGTTCACCGGCCGGCTCTCTGTTCGGACCCAGCCGTGGCTGGCCGACCACGCCGTGCTGGGCTCGATCCTGCTGCCGGGCACCGCGTTCGTGGAGCTGGCGATCCGCACCGGCGACCAGGTGGGCTGCTCGGTGCTGGAGGAGCTGACCCTGGAGGCCCCGCTCGTCCTGAGCGGGCACGGCGGTGTCCACCTGCGCCTGGCGCTGGGAGCGGTGGACGAGTCGGGTCGCCGCCCGCTGAGCCTGCACTCGCGCCAGGAGGACGCCGAGGCCGAAGAGCCGTGGACGCGGCATGCCACCGGTGTGCTCGCCCCCGGCAGCGCCGCCGAGCCGCCGGCCGAGTCCGCCGCCTGGCCGCCGCCCGGTGCGCAGGCCGTGGACGTCACGGACCTCTACGAGCGCCTCACCGCGGCCGGGTTCGGCTATGGCCCGGTCTTCCGAGGGCTGCGGGCCGCCTGGCGGCGGGCCGATGAGGTGTTCGCCGAGGTGGCGCTGCCCGAGGAGGCCCGCGACGGCGCCGCCGCCTTCGGCCTGCACCCGGCGCTGCTGGACGCCGCGCTGCACGCGGTGGGCCTGGGCAGCCTGCTGGACGACACCGGCCGCGGCCGGATCCCGTTCGCCTGGAGCGGTGTCACCCTGCACGCCTGGGGTGCCACCGTGCTGCGCGCCCGCCTGTCACGCACCGGGCCGGACGCGATCACGCTGGAGCTGGCCGATGAGACCGGCCGACCGGTCGCCTCGGTCGACTCGCTGGTGCTGCGCGAGGTCTCCGAGGCGCAGGTCCGGGCCACCCGAGGCGGGTTCACCGACTCGCTCTTCCAGGTGGCGTGGCAGCCGCTCACGGTGTCGCCGGCCTCGCCCGGGCGCTGGGTGGCGCTGGGTGCCGAGGTGTTCGGTGCGCCTGTCTTTGCTGATCTCGCCGCGCTGGGTGCGGCGGTGGACGGTGGCCTGACCGTACCCGACGCGGTCTTCCTCGCCCTCCCGCCGGCCGCCGAGGTCAGTGCGGCTGTCGTGCGCGAGGCGCTGCACGGTGTGCTCGCGGTGGTGCGGGAGTGGCTGGCGGACGAGCGGTTCGCCGAATCGCGCCTGGTGCTGGTCACCCGGGGCGCGGTGGCGGCCGACGCGAGCGGCCTCACCGACCTTGCGCAGGCCCCCGTCTGGGGCCTGGTGCGCTCCGCGCAGTCGGAGAACCCGAACCGGTTCGTCCTGCTCGACCTCCCCGCCGACGGGGCCTCCCCGGAGCTGCCGGCGGGCGCGCTGGCCACCGATGAGCCGGAACTCGCCCTCCGCGCGGGCACCGTGCGGGTGCCTCGCCTGGCACGGGTGGCTGCGGCGGTCGATCCGCTGCCGGTCTTCGAGGCGGACGGCACGGTCCTGCTGACCGGCGCCTCGGGCACCCTGGGCGGTCTGGTGGCCCGGCACCTGGTGGCCGAACACGGCGTGCGCAGCCTGCTGTTGGTCTCCCGTCGTGGCGCTGACGCGCCCGGCGCGGCCGAACTGGTGGCTGAGCTGGCCGAGTCGGGCGCCACCGCGATCGTCGCCGCCTGCGATGTGGCGGACCGTGACGCGTTGGCCGACCTGTTGGCGGTGCACCCGGTCTCGTCCGTGCTGCACACCGCCGGTGTGCTGGACGACGGCATCGTCTCCTCACTCACGCCCGAGCGGCTCGACACGGTGCTGCGCCCGAAGCTGGACGCGGCCCTCAACCTGCACGAACTCACCGACAATCTCAGCGCGTTCGTCCTCTTCTCGTCCGCCGCCGGCACCTTCGGCGGCCCGGGACAGGGCAACTACGCCGCCGCGAACGTCTTCCTGGACGCGCTCGCCGCCCAGCGCCGCGCATCCGGTCTCGCCGCCACCTCGCTCGCCTGGGGGCTGTGGGCCGAGGGCGCCGGGATGGCCGCCGCACTCGGGGACGGCGACGTCGACCGGATGGCGCGCTCCGGCGTGCGAGGTCTGACGGCCGCCGAGGGCCTGGCGCTCTTCGACGCCGCCCTCGGTGCCGACACCGCGACCGTGCTCCCGATGCGGCTGGACCTCGCCGCGCTGCGCAAGGACGCGGGCCCCGAGATCGCGCCGCTGCTGCGCGGTCTGCTGCGGGCGCCCGCCCGCCGCGCCACCCGCGCGGGCTCGGCCGGCGGCTCGGAGCTGACCGCCCGCCTGCTCGCGCTGCCGGCCGGTGAGCGCGAGGCCGCGCTGCTGGAGCTGGTCCGTGCCCGGGTGGCGGCCGTGCTCGGCTACGCCGACGCGAGCGCTGTCGAGGGCGGCCGGGCGTTCAAGGAGCTGGGCTTCGACTCGCTGACCGCCGTCGAGCTGCGCAACGAGCTGAACGGTGTCACCGGCCTTCGCCTGCCCGCCACGCTGATCTTCGACTACCCGAGCCCGCTCGCTCTCGCCGCCTTCCTGCGCACCGAGTTGCTCGGCGAGGAGTCGGCGGCGACCGTCACCGGTCCGGCCCCGGCCGTCACCGATGACCCGATCGCGATCGTCGGCATGGCCTGCCGCTACCCGGGCGGCGTCGAATCGCCGGAAGACCTCTGGCGGCTGGTCCTCGACGGCGAGGACGCGATCTCCGGCTTCCCGGCCGGCCGCGGCTGGGACCTGGACGGCCTCTACCACCCCGACCCCGACCACCAGGGCACCAGCTACGCCCGCGAGGGCGGCTTCCTGCACGACGCGGGCCTCTTCGACCCGGCGTTCTTCGGCATCTCGCCGCGCGAGGCCCTCGCCATGGACCCGCAGCAGCGCCTGCTCCTCGAAGTCTCCTGGGAGGCCGTCGAGCGCGCGGGCATCGACCCGACGACCCTGCGCGGCAGCCGGACCGGCGTCTTCGCCGGGCTGATGTACCACGACTACACCTCGGGTATCGGCGAACTGCCCGAGGGCGTCGAGGGATACCTCGGCACGGGCAACTCCGGCAGCATCGTCTCCGGGCGTGTCGCCTACACCTTCGGGCTCGAAGGCCCGGCGGTCACCGTGGACACCGCCTGCTCCTCCTCGCTGGTGGCCCTGCACTGGGCGATCCAGGCGTTGCGGACCGGCGAGTGCACGATGGCGCTGGCCGGCGGCGTGGCCGTGATGGGCACACCCGAGACCTTCGTCGACTTCAGCCGCCAGCGGGGCCTTGCGGCCGACGGCCGCTGCAAGTCCTTCGCCGCCGCCGCCGACGGCACGGGCTGGGGCGAGGGCGCGGGCATGCTCCTGGTCGAGCGGCTCTCCGACGCGCAGCGCCTCGGGCACCCGGTGCTCGCCGTGGTGCGCGGCTCGGCGGTCAACCAGGACGGCGCCAGCAACGGTCTCACGGCCCCCAACGGGCCCTCGCAGCAGCGCGTGATCCGCCAGGCCCTGTCGGCGGCCGGGCTGACCGCCGACCAGGTCGACGCGGTGGAGGCGCACGGCACCGGCACCACACTGGGCGACCCGATCGAGGCCCAGGCGCTGCTGGCCACCTACGGGCGCGAGCGCGCGCAGGACGAGCCCCTCTGGCTCGGCTCGATCAAGTCCAACATCGGCCACACCCAGGCCGCCGCCGGTGTCGCGGGCATCATCAAGATGGTGATGGCGATGCGCCATGGCGTGCTGCCGCGCACCCTGCACGTGGACGAGCCCTCGCCCACCGTCGACTGGGCTGCCGGTGCGGTCGAGCTGCTGACCGAGGCACGGCCCTGGCCGCGGCGCGACCGGCCGCGTCGCGCCGCGATCTCCTCCTTCGGGATCAGCGGCACCAACGCGCACACCATCCTCGAACAGGCCCCGGCCACCACCGCGCACACCCCGGCCGCCGCCGAACCGGTGCGCACGCCCGTGCTGCCGTGGCTGCTGTCGGCGAAGAGCGGCGACGCGCTGCGCGCCCAGGCCGAGCGGCTGCGCGCCTTCCTGGTGCACCGGCCGGCAGCCGAACCCGCCGATGTGGCCTACTCCTTGGCCACCACCCGGGCCGCCCTGGAACACCGCGCGGCGCTGGTCGCCGAGGACCGCGATGAACTCCTGCGCGCACTGGGCATGCTGGTCGCGGGGGAGCCGGCCGCCGGTGCGGTCCGCGGCACGGTGATGCCGGGCAAGCTCGCGTTCCTGTTCACCGGTCAGGGCAGCCAGCGGCTCGGCATGGGCACCGAACTGTACGCCGCGTTCCCGGTGTTCGCGGCTTCCTATGACGCGGCCTGCGCGGAGCTGGACCGGTACCTGGAGACGCCGCTGAAGGACGCGGGGGCGCTGCTCGACGAGACGGCCTACACCCAGCCGGCGCTCTTCGCGCTGGAGGTGGCGCTGTTCCGGCTCGTCGAGTCCTGGGGTGTCCGCCCGGACTTCCTGGCCGGTCACTCGATCGGTGAGCTGGCGGCCGCGCACGTCGCGGGCGTGCTCTCCCTCGCCGACGCGGCCCGGCTGGTGGCGGCACGCGGTCGCCTGATGCAGGCGCTGCCCGCCGGGGGCGCGATGGTGGCCGTCCAGGCGAGCGAGGCGGAGGTGCTGCCGCTGCTCGCCGGCCGCTCCGACATCGGTATCGCGGCTGTCAACGGGCCTTTGGCCGTGGTGCTTTCGGGCACCGAGCAGGCGGTCCTGGAGGTCGCGGAGCAGCTGGACCGCAAGACGAAGCGCCTGACCGTCAGCCACGCGTTCCACTCGCCGCTGATGGAGCCGATGCTAGCCGAGTTCCACGCGATCGCCTCGGAGTTGACCTTCCACGCCCCGAAGATCCCGATCGTCTCCACGCTCGACCAGTCGGCCGACCCGACCACGGTCGACTACTGGGTGCGCCACGTCCGTGAGGCCGTCCGCTTCGCCGAGGCCATCGAGACCCTGGAGCAGGGCGGCGTCCGTACCTTCGTCGAGTTGGGCCCCGACGGTGTGCTCAGCGCGATGGGCCAGGAGAGCGCCACCGCCGAGCAGACCGCCTTCACGCCGGTGCTCCGCGCCGACCGCCCGGAGGTCCGCACCCTCACCGGCGCCCTCGCCCAGCTGCACACCCGTGGTGTGGCCGTGGACTGGTCGGCCTTCTTCGCCGGCCGGGACGCCCACCGGGTCGACCTGCCCACCTACGCCTTCCAACAGGCCTGGTACTGGCTGGAGTCCGCGGCGCCGGCCGTCGGCAGCCCGGCCGCCGACCCGGCGGACGAGGAGTTCTGGCAGGCGGTGGAGCGCGGGGACCTGGACACGCTCGCGGCGACGCTCGATGTCGAGGCCCGCAGCGAAGGCCCGCTGGGGACCCTGCTGCCCGCCCTGTCCACCTGGCGCCGCCGGCACCGCGACCGTTCCCTCGTGGACGGCTGGCGCTACCAGGCCAGTTGGCGGCTGGTCGCCGACGGCGGCGGCGCCGCACCGGCGGGTCGCTGGCTGGTGGTGGTGCCGGTCGGCAGGGCCGAGGACGCCGTGGTGCTGGACACGCTGCACCTGCTGGTCGACCGGGGCGTCGAGGTGCACCGGATCGACATCGCGGTGGCGGACGCCGACCGCGCCGGTCTCGCCGATCGACTGCGGCAGTCGGCGGCCGCCGACGCGCTGACCGGCGTGCTGTCGCTGCTCGCACTGGACGAGGAGACGGCCGTCGCCGGGACGCTGGCGCTGATCCAGGCCCTGGGCGATGCCGGGGTCGCCGCGCCGCTGTGGTGCATGACGCGCGGCGCCGTCTCGATCGCGGTGGCCGAACGGCTGGCGAACCCCGCGCAGGCCCAACTCTGGGGCCTGGGCCGGGTGGCGGCGCTGGAACATCCCGAGCGCTGGGGCGGTCTGATCGACCTGCCGCAGATCGCGGACGACCGCGTGCTGGGCCGCCTGCTCGGTGCCCTGGGCGGGGCGGGCGGCGAGGACCAACTCGCGGTGCGCACCTCGGGCGTCTTCGCCCGCCGCCTGGTGCGCTCGGCGCCCGGCGAGGCGCTGGGCTGGCAGCCGTCGGGCACCATCCTGGTGACCGGCGGCACGGGTGCGCTGGGTGCCGAGGTGGCGCGCTGGCTGGCCTGCAACGGCGCCGAGCAGCTCGTGCTCACCAGCCGGCGCGGCCCGGACGCTCCCGGTTCAGCCGAACTGGTCGCCGAGCTGGGCGCGTTGGGTGCCGAGGCGATCGTTGTGGCGTGCGATGTGGCCGACCGCGCGGCGCTGGCCGAGCTGTTGGCGGCGCACCCGGTCTGCGCCGTCTTCCACACCGCGGGCGTGCTCGACGACGGGGTGCTCGACGGCCTGAGCGCCGAGCGGTTCGCCGCTGTGGCCCGGCCGAAGGTCGACGCCGCCCGCAACCTGCATGAACTCACCGGCGATCTCAGCGCGTTCGTACTCTTCTCCTCGATCGCGGGCGTCATCGGCAGCGCCGGGCAGGCCAACTATGCGGCCGCCAACGCCTACTTGGACGCGCTGGCCGAGCAGCGCCGGGCCGACGGCCTGCCCGCCACCTCGATCGCCTGGGGCCCGTGGGCCCAGGGCGGCATGGCCGATGACGAGGCACTCGCCGAGCGCCTGCGCCGTGGTGGCCTGCGCACCATGGCCCCGGAGTTGGCCCTCGCCTTCCTGCACCGTGCGCTCGCCACCAGGGATGTCGCGGTGGCCGCTGCCGACCTGGACTGGGCGCGGTTCACGCCGTCCTTCGTCGCGGCCCGGCCCACCCGCCTCCTCGACGAACTGCCCGAGGCCCGTGCGGCGATCGAGCAGGCCACCTCGGTGGCCGGCGCCGACCCCGTCACCGGCACCCTGGCGCAGCGCCTGGCCGGTCTCGCCCCGGCCGAGCAGGAGCGCGCGCTGCTCGACGTGGTGCGGGGCAACGTGGCCGCCGTGCTCGGCTACGCCAAGCCGGACTCCGTGGAGGTCGGCAAGGCGTTCCGCGAACTCGGCTTCGACTCGCTGACCGCCGTCGAGTTCCGCAATCTGCTGGGCACCGTGACCGGCCTGAGCCTGCCCAGCACCCTGGTCTTCGACTACCCGACCACGGCCGCGCTGGCCGACTACCTGCACACCGAGCTGCTCGGCGGCACCCGGGCCGCCCCGGCGGTGGTTGCGGCGGGCGCGGTTGACGATGAGCCGATTGCGATCGTGGCGATGAGCTGCCGGTTCCCGGGTGGTATCGCGTCGCCCGAGGAGCTGTGGGAGTTGCTCGTCTCGGGGCATGATGCGATCTCCGGGTTCCCGACCGATCGTGGCTGGGACCTCGCCTCGCTCTTCGGCACCGACTCCGACGACGCGCACGTCTCGCACACTCGCAGCGCCGGTTTCCTCCAGGGCGTGGCCGAGTTCGACCCGACGTTCTTCGGGATCTCGCCGCGTGAGGCGTTGGCGATGGACCCGCAGCAGCGGCTGCTGCTGGAGACCTCCTGGGAGGCCTTCGAGCGGGCGGGCATCGACCCGGCCGTGCTGCGCGGCAGCCGGACCGGCGTCTATGTCGGCACCAACGGCCAGGACTACCTCCAGCTGGCGATGGACGGCGCCCAGGACCTTGCCGGGTTCCTCGGCACCGGCAATGCCGCCAGTGTGGTGTCGGGGCGGTTGTCCTACACGTTCGGTCTGGAGGGGCCGGCGGTGACGGTGGATACGGCGTGTTCGTCGTCGTTGGTGGCTCTGCA
>NZ_JBIBIJ010000044.1:0-14081 GCF_042957465.1 Kitasatospora sp. NPDC008050 | reverse complement strand
ACCGTCCCGGTCCAGGAGACCCTTGAGGACGCCCTCGACGGGCGCACCGAACCCGTCGTCATCGGCTCACTGCGCCGGGGCGAGGGCGGCACCGCCCGCTTCCTCACCTCCCTCGCGGAGGCCTACGTCCACGGGGTCACGGTCGACTGGACCACCGTCCTGGCCGGCCGCGACGCCCACCGCATCGACCTGCCCACCTACGCCTTCCAACACGAGCGCTTCTGGCCCGAGCCCGGCACCGGCGGCGACGTCACCGGCGTGGGACTCGACGCGCCGGGTCATCCGTTCCTCGGCGCCGTCGTCCGCCTCGCCGAGTCCGAGGCCCTGGTACTCACGGGACGGCTGTCGCTGCGCACCCACCCGTGGCTGTCCGACCACCAGGTGGTGGGGACTGTTCCGCTGCCCGGCACGGCCTTCGTCGAGCTGGCGATGCTCGCCGGTGACCAGGTCGGCTGCGACCGGCTCGAAGAGCTGACCATGGAGGCGCCCCTCCTGCTGCCGCCCAGCGGACACGTCCGCCTCCAGCTGACCGTGGGCTCGCCGGACGAGGCGGGACACCGGACGATCCAGCTGTACTCGCAGCGCGAGGACGCCGAGGAGGACGCCGGGTGGCTGTGCCACGGCAGCGGGCTGCTGGCCGCCGGTGGCCACTCGCCCTCCCCCGACCTCTCCGAGTGGCCTCCCCCGGGCGCCGAGCCCGTGCCGGTCGACGACCTGTACGAACTCGCCGCCGACGGACCGGTCCTCTACGGCCCGGCGTTCCAGGGCCTGCGCGCTGCCTGGCGCCGGGGACCCGAGGTCTTCGCCGAGGTGACCCTGCCGACCGGGCAGCTGGAGCGGGCGAGCAGCTTCACGCTCCACCCCGTGCTGCTGGACGCCGCCCTGCACACCGTGGGCCTGGGCGGGCTGCTGGACGACAGCGTGCCGGGCTGGCGTCCCTTCGCGTGGAGCGGCGTGTCGGTCCACGCGGCGGGTGCCTCGACCCTTCGGGTGCGGCTCGCCCCGGCCGGTGCCAACTCGCTCACGCTGTTCGCCACCGACACCGCGGGCGTGCCCGTCGTCTCGGTGGATTCGCTGGCCATGCGTCCGATCGCGGCGGAGCAGTTCACCGCCGGCGCCCGGCAGGAGTCGCTCCTGCGGATGGACTGGGCAGCGGCCTCCACCGAGTCCGCCACCGGCCCCCGCTGGGCCGTGCTCGGTCCGGTGGGACCGGACCTGCTCGAACTCGCGCACGAGCGATCCGAGGGCGGGCCGGTGGCCTTCGCCGACCTGGACGCTCTGGTCGCCTCCCTGGCCGAGGGGGCCGCGGCGCCCGACTTCGTGCTGCTCGACCCCGCGGTCGACGGACCCGTCGGCATCACCGGTCTGGCCGAGGCCACCCGGCTGGCCACCGGCCGGGTGCTGGACGCCGCCCGGGCCTGGCTGGACCCGGCCCTCGACGAGCGGCTCTCCTCGGCCCGCCTGGTCGTGGTCACCCGCAGGGCACTGGCCGCGCGCGACGGCGAGGACGTGACCGGACTTGCCGGGGCCCCGCTCTGGGGCCTGGTGCGCTCGGCCCAGGCCGAGAACCCCGGCCGGCTGGTGCTGCTCGACGTGGACGGCGACGCCGCGTCCTGGCAGGCCCTGCCGGCGGCGCTGGCCTCCGGCGAGAACCAGCTGGCCCTGCGTGCCGGAACGGCCCTGACACCCCGGCTGGGCCGGATCCGGGCCCTGACGCCGGTCGCCGAGCCGGACGCCTGCGAGGTGCCCGCGCCGACCCGGCTGGACCCCGAGGGGACCGTCCTGGTGACCGGCGCCACCAGCGGTCTGGGCGCCATGGTGGCCCGCCGGCTGGTGTCCGAGCACGGCGTGCGCCGGCTGCTGCTGCTCAGCCGCCGGGGCCCGGCGGCCGAGGGTGCGGCCGAGCTGGTGGACGCACTGCGCGAGGCCGGGGCCGACGCCGCCGTGGTGGCCTGTGACGTGGCGGACCGCGAGTCGCTGGCCCTGGCACTGGCGGGTGTCCCCGCCGGGCATCCGCTGACCGCGGTGGTGCACTGTGCCGGGACGGTCGACAACGGCCTGCTGGCATCGCTGACACCGGAGAAGATCGACGAGGTGTTCCGCCCCAAGGTCGACGCGGCGGTCAACCTGCACGCGCTGACCGAGGGCATCGAGCTGGCCGCCTTCGTGCTCTTCTCCTCGGTGGCGGGCACCATCGGCGGCACCGGGCAGGGCAACTACGCCGCCGCCAACACCTTCCTGGACGCCCTCGCGCAGCACCGCCGGGCCGGCGGGCTGGCGGCCACCTCACTGGCCTGGGGCCTGTGGGAGACGAACAGCGGAATGGGGGGCCGGTTCGACGCCGCACTGCTCGCCAACACCTCGATGCGGGCCGTCGTGCCGCTGCCGTCCGAGGAAGGCCTCGGGCTGTTCGACGCCTGCTGGCGCTCGGACGAGCCCGTGCTGTTCCCGGTCAAGCTGAACGCGGCCGCGCTGCGCGCGCAGGCCGGGGACGGCGCGCTCCCGCCGGTGCTCCGGGCACTGGCTCCCGGCGGGTCGCGCCGGACCGCCGCCGGCAGTGGGCAGGACAACGGGGCGCAGCTGCGCGGGCAGTTGGCCGCGATGTCCGCGGGCAAGCGCTACGACACGCTGCTGGCGCTGATCCGCCGGCAGGTCGCGTCGGTGCTGGGCCACGCCTCGGCCGAGGCCATCGAGACCGACCGGCCGTTCAAGGAGCTGGGTTTCGACTCGTTGACGGCGGTGGAACTGCGCAACCGGCTCAACGCCGCCACCGGGGTTCGGCTGCCCGTCACGGCCGTCTTCGACTACCCCACGATGGAGGTGCTGGCCGGGTTCCTGCGCGACGAGCTGTTCCCGGCCGCCGCCGAGGAGGCGGCGGATCCGCAGGCCGCCGAGGAGGCCAGGGTCCGGGAGGCGCTGCTCTCGCTGCCGCTGGCCCGGCTGCGGGAGAGCGGCCTGCTCGACCCGCTGCTGGAGCTTGCCGAGGGCCGCTCCGGCGCCGGCTCGGGAGCCGAGGAGGAGGACCGCAGCGATTCCATCCTGGCCATGGACGCGACCTCCCTTATCCAGCTCGCCCTGAGCAACTCGGGTGCAGGTGACCTGTCCTGACGGTGCGTCCGATCATGCCGCACCGGCGCCCGACGGCCGGTCCCCCTGGGGCGGTTCGCCGCTTCAGGGGGGCCGTAGGGGTTCCCGGATAGGGGGCGCTGATTCATACGATCCCAGTGTCTGGTGATCACGCAGGGCGAGAGCCCGGTTCGACCCGTCCATCCCTTCCATCAGCTGACTCACCGCTACCGGAGAATTCCCGTGACCGATGCTCCTGCCCCGATCCCCTTCCCGTTCCCCGAGGGGGACGTCATCTGCCAGCCGGTTCGCGAGCTGGACGAACTGCGCGAGACCTGCCCGGTCGCGCAGGTGACCCTCCCGGACGGGACGTCCGCCTGGCTGCTGACCCGCCACGCGGACGTGCGCCAGGCCCTGTTCGACCCGGTCTTCAGCAACCGGGTCATGCCCGCTCTGCCCAACATGCCGCAGAGCGAGGTCAGCACGATCATGAACGAGTCGCTGGTCGGCATCGACCCGCCGGAGCACACCCGGCTGCGCAAGCTGGTCTCCCGTGCGTTCACCGTCAAGCGGATCGACGCGCTGCGCCCGCGCATCGCCGAGCTGGTGGACGAGCTGATCACGAACATGGAAGCCCTGCCGAAGCCGGTCAACCTGGTGGAGAACTTCGCCGTCCCGTTCCCGGTGCAGGTGATCTGCGAACTGCTCGGCGTCCCCCTCATCGACGGACACGACTTCCGCACCTGGGCGGACACCCTGCTCGGCGACTGGATGACCGACCCGGTCAAGCGCGACGAGGCCGCCCTGCAGTTCCGCAAGTACTTCACCGCGCTGATCGAGACCAAGCGCGACGAGCCCGGTGACGACCTCATCACGGCCCTGATCGCCGCCAGTGACGAGGGCGACAAGCTGACCGAGCGGGAGATCGTCCACCTCTGCGTCGGCATGCTGATCAACGGCTACGAGACCACCTCGAACGCGATCGGCATGTTCCTGCTGGTGCTCAAGCGCCACCCCGAGCAGTTCGCCCAGCTGATCGCCGACCCCAGCATCGTGGCGACGGCCGTCGAGGAGCTGCTGCGCTTCGTGCAGACCGGCACCAGCGGCACCGGGCAGCCGAAGCTCACCAAGCAGGAGGTGGTGGTGAGCGGCGTGACCATTCCGGCCGGCGCGCTGATCCTGCCGGGCACCGGAGCCGCCAACCGCGACCCGTCGGTCTTCACCGACCCCGAGAAGCTCGACCTCACCCGGGCCGAGAACCCGCACCTGACCCTCGGCGGCGGCCTGCACCACTGCCTGGGCGCGCAGTTGGCCCGCGTCGAGCTGCAGGAGGCCCTCCTCGGCCTGATCCGGCGGATGCCGAACGTGGAGATCGCGGTGCCCGAGTCGGAGCTGGCGATGAAGCCCTTCTCGGCGCTGCGCGGCCTCACGGCGCTGCCGGTCACCTGGTAACCACCGGGAAAGGCCACCGGGGCCCGACAGCTGGGGGTGTGGAAGCGGCTCGCCGTTCTCACACCCCCAGCGTTCGTTCGGGCCTCCCATCGGCCTGCCCGCGTCCGCTTCGCGCCCCCGGGCGCGGTGGCGCCCGCTCACCATCGGCGGCCGACCCATCGGCGGCGGTCGCCCGCTCGACACACCCGTTGCCCGGTCGCTCGGGGCATCGCCCAGTGGCCGCGACCTCAGAAGGCAGGGACCTCCCCGATGAACCAGCCCGGTGCAGAGATCGAGACGGCCAACGTCAGTACGGTGACCGAGGCCCTCCACCTCCGGAGCGTCAAGCAACCGGACGAGACCGCCTACGTGTTCCTCCGCGACGGTGAGACCCCCGACCGGTCCCTCAGCTACCGAGAGCTGGAGGCCGAGGCCCGCGCCCGCGGCGGCGCGCTCGCGGCCGTCGGGCTCGCGGCCGGGGACGCGGCCGTCCTGCTGTATCCCTCGGGCCTGGAGTTCATCCAGTCGCTGCTCGGCTGCATGTACGCCAGGGTCGCCGCCGCCCCGGTCCAGGTCCCCACCCGCCGGAGCGGCCTGGAGCGCGTGCGCCGGATCGCCGACGACGCCGGAACCACCGTCGTCCTCACCACCGCCGAGATCAAGCGGGACCTGGAGGAGAGGTTCGGCACGCTGCCGGAGCTGGCCGGGCTGACCCTGCTCGACGCCGAGTCGCTCGCACCGGCGGACGAGCTGCCGGCCGGGCGCCCCCGTCCCGAGGACATCGCGCTCCTCCAGTACACCTCGGGCTCGACCGGCCACCCCAAGGGGGTCATGGTCTCCCACGCCAACTTCCTGCACAACGTGGCGGAGACCGAACAGGTCTGGCCGTCGGGGCCGGACGGCGTGGTCGTCAACTGGCTTCCGCTCTTCCACGACATGGGCATGATCTTCGGCGTCATGCTGCCGCTCTGCTCGGGTGTCCCCGCCTACCTCATGGAACCCGCCGCCTTCGTCCGTCGGCCGCTGCGCTGGCTGGAGGCCGTCTCCCGGTTCCGCGGCACCCATGCGGCCGCCCCGAGCTTCGCCTACGAGCTGTGCGTACGCGCGGCCGAGGAGGCGGGTGCCGAGGCCGTGGCCGAAGGGCTCGACCTGTCCTCGTGGCGGGCCGCGGTCAACGGCGCGGAGCCGGTCCGCTGGCGGACCGTCACGTCGTTCACCGAGACCTTCGGTCCGGCCGGATTCGCGCCGGAGGCCATGTCACCCGGCTACGGGCTGGCCGAGAACACCCTGAAGGCCACCGGTAGTTCGCCGGAGCGACGGCCGACCGTCCTGTGGGTTTCCGGCCCGGCGCTGGTCGAAGGCCGCCTCGACCTGCTGGAGGCCGACGCGGACAACGCGAAGCCCCTGGTCGGCGCCGGCCTTCCGGCCCACCCGACCCAGGTGCTGATCGTCGACCCCGCCACCCTGGCCCCCTGCCCGCCCGGCACCGTCGGCGAGATCTGGATCAGCGGCCCCTGCATCGCCCAGGGCTACCGCGGGCGGGCCGACGAGACCAGGCAGACCTTCCACGCCCGCCCGGCCGGCGCGGACCGGTCCGACTCCGCCCCGCGCTACCTGAGGACCGGTGACCTCGGATTCCTCCACGCGCAGGAGCTGTTCGTCGCGGGCAGGCTCAAGGACGTCATCGTCCGCAACGGCCGCAACTACTACCCCCAGGACCTGGAGCTGTCCGTCGAAGGAGCGGCCACCGGCCTGCACCCCAACTGCGCGGCGGCGTTCTCCGTGGACGACGGGGAGAGCGAGCGGCTCGTGGTCGTCGTCGAAGCCGACGGCCGCGTCCTGCGCGGGACCGGCGAGGAGGACTTGCGCGAACGCATCCGCCTGGCCGTCCACGACGGTCAGCGACTCCAGGTGGACGAGATCGTGGTCATCCGCCGCGGAGTCCTGCCCCGGACCACCAGCGGCAAGGTGCAGCGCCGGGCGTGCCGCGAGCTGTACCTCCACGGCGCCCTCAAGCCTGCCGTGGCCGGGCGCGGCTGACGCCACGGCGGAACCTCCTCGCAAGGCCGGTGCTCCCCCAGGGCGCACCGGCCTTCTGCCGTTCCGGCGGACGGCCGGCGGGCGGTACGGATGGCATGGACGACGTGGACGACGGCGTGGACGACGGCGTGGACGACGACGTGGACGACGGCGTGGACGACGGCGTGGACGGACCGGCTGCACCGGTGCCCACACGGCAGGAGGCGGTCCGCACCACGCACGACCGCCGGGCGGGCCCGTGCTCGGCCCACCCGGCGGTGTACAAGGCTCCCCGGTCGCGCGGAACTACCGCGCGGCCAGCCACTCGTGCACGGTACGCGCGGTGTTCTCGCCGTGCTCGCTCATCATGGTGTAGTGGTCGCCCGGGACGTCGACGACGTCACGGATCATCGGCCAGAACGGCTTCCAGGTCTCGTCCGGCGGCAGCGGCCGACCGGGCTCGGCGTTGATCATCTCCGAGGCCCGGACCAGCAGGGCCGGCGTGGCGATCTCCTTCGGCTGCCAGTCCCCCAGCAGCGAGAAGTAGGCGGCCATGCCCGTCAGCCGGACACCGGTCAGGCGGCCGAAGCTCTTCTCCCGTTCCAGGGTCCTGGACTCCATGACCGGCAGGATGTAGTCGGCCTGCTCGGTCCCGGCCAGGAAGCTGTCCAGGAGCACCACGCCCAGCGGGCTGACGCCGCGTTCCTCCAGCTTGGTGGCCACCATGTAGGCGATGCTGCCGCCGGAGGAGAGGCCGGCCAGCGCGAACGGCTCGCCGTCGGTGCTCTCCTCGATGAGTCGGGCGCAGTGGTCGGCCAGGGCCTCGGCGCTGGCGGCCACCGGCTCACCGCCCACGAAGCCGGGAAGCATCAGCGACCACATGTCGCGGATGCCGCGCAGCGGGGTGGCCAGCGGCACGAACTCCTGGTTGCTCGCCCACGCCGACGGCGACGGGAAGCAGATGATCCGCGGGTGCTGTGAGCCGCTGGCCAGCCGGACCAGACCCGGACCGCCGATCACCTCGGCCGAGCTGGAGAAGGTCGGGCGCAGTTCCACGCCGGCCGCCAGCACCTTGTGCGCGATGTCGATCCGCCCGGTCTCCAGGGCCCGGCGATACAGCGCCTCGACACCGTTCACCGCCGCGGTGGCGGTGTCCTCCACGGGGGCGGCCACCTCCGTCCGGGCGGCCGCTGCCGGTGCGGCGCCGTCCAGTTGCCGGTGCAACTCGCCGGCCAGCGAGGTCAGCGTCGCGTGATCGAAGATCAGCGTCGGAGGCAGCCGGAGCCCGGTGACGGCGTTCAGCCGGTTGCGCAGCTCGACCGAGGTCAGCGAGTCGAAGCCGAGTTCCGCGAAGGCGCTCGTCCCCTGGACCTCGGCCAGGTCGGTGTGGCCGAGCACCTCGGCCGCCTCGGTCCGGACCAGGTCCACCAGGGCCGCCTCGCGCGCGGCGGACGTGAGCCCCGCCAGGCGCCCGCGCAGCTCCTCGCCGCCACCGTGGCCGGACGCCGCCGCCCGCCGCCGGGACGGCTGGACCAGTCCGCGGAGCACGGCCGGGATCTCCTGCCCCGGCATGACCGTCCCGCGCCCCGCGGCGAAGCGGATCGGGACGAGCGACGACTCCCCGTCAGCGGCGAGCGCCCGGTCGAACGCGGCCATTCCCTGCTGGGCGCTGAACGGCAGCATCCCGCCGCGTGCCATCCTGGCCCGCTGGTGCTCCTCCAGCCCGTCGGCCATGCCACCGGCCTGCTCCCACCAGCCCCAGGCCAGCGAGAGCGCGGCCAGGCCGCGGTCCCTGCGGTGACCGGCGAGGGTGTCCAGGAAGGTGTTGGCCGCCGCGTAGTTGGCCTGCCCCTGGCTGCCCAGCACACCGGCGGCGGACGAGAACAGCACGAAGGCCGACAGGTCCAGGTGCTCGGTGAGTTCGTGCAGATGCCAGGCGGCGTCCACCTTGGGGCGCAGCACCGGGTCCAGCCGCTCGGGGGTCAACGAGGTCAGCAGGCCGTCGTCGAGGACGCCCGCCAGGTGGACCACCCCGGTCAGCGGGTGCTCGGCGGGGACCGTGGCCAGCAGGGCGGCCAGGGCGTCCCGGTCGGAGACGTCGCAGGCGGCCGCGGTCACCTGGACGCCCTGCTCGCCGAGTTCGGCGATCAGCTCGTCCATGCCCGGTGTGGCGGGTCCGCGCCGACCGGCCAGCAGCAGCCGGCGCACACCGTGCCCG
Organism: Kitasatospora sp. NPDC008050; assembly: GCF_042957465.1. NCBI lineage: Bacteria > Bacillati > Actinomycetota > Actinomycetes > Kitasatosporales > Streptomycetaceae > Kitasatospora > Kitasatospora sp. NPDC008050. The sequence goes on along the minus strand of NZ_JBIBIJ010000044.1, from coordinate 5,347 downwards.
GCGACGAGATGACGGGCCACCAGGCCGCCGAGCGCGCCACCGGCGCCGGTCACCAGCACGGTGCCGTGCGCGGTGAACGCGGCCCGCCGGTCGGTCCCGCCGTCCGCGACCTGCCCGGCGGCCGGCAACGCGACCAGCCGTGGCACACTCGCCTCGCCCGCGCGCAGCGCCAGCTGCGGCTCGCCGCCGGCCAGGGCGGCCGGCAAGGCCCGGAAGGACGCCTCGTCCTCGTCGATGTCGACCAGCACGATCCGGCCGGGGTTCTCGGACTGTGCCGACCTGAGCAGCCCCCAGGCCGTGGCGGCAGCCAGGTCGGTGACCGGGTCCGCCGGTCCGGTCGCCGTCGCCCGGCTGCTCAGCACGACCAGCCTGGTGTCGGCCAGGCGCTCGTCGGAGAGCCACTGCCGAACGGTGTCCAGCGCCCACTGCGCGGCCGCGTGCGCGGCCTGCGGAGTGCCGTCGTCGACGCCGCCGGCGCAGAAGACGATGATCCCGTCCGGCGCCGGTGCACCCGCGCTCAGCATGTCGGTCAGCGACTGCCAGTCGAGGTACGGGGTCTCGGCGAGTCCGGCCGCCAGCACCTGCGGCCGCAGGCCGAGCGGGTCGAGCCCGAGCGTCGCCCAGCGGCCGGCCACCGGCCGGTCGAGGGTCGGCACGGACGTCCAGTCGAGCCTGAACAGGGAGTTGTCGGCGGCCACGGTGTCGCCCGAGCCCTCGGCACCGGCGAACAGTTCGGGCGAGGGCCGCCGCAGGGTGAGCGAGTCGATCGAGGCGACCGGATCACCGGCGGCGTCCAGGACCGTGATCGCGGCTCCGTCCCGGCCGGCGGGAGTGAGCCTGACCCGCACGGTCGAGGCACCGGTCGCGTGCAACCGCACGCCGGTCCAGGCGAACGGCAGTCCCACCGTCGCCGTCCCCTGACCCTGCTCGTCCTGGCCCAGCAGGCCGAGGGCGAGCGGCTGGAGTGCCGCGTCCAGCAGCGCGGGGTGGATGCCGAACCCGTTCTCCGGGCCGCCCGCGGCCTGCGGCAGCTCGACCTCCGCGAACAGCTCACCGTCCCGGCGCCACAGGGCCCGCAGGCCGTGGAAGACGGGACCGAGCACGAAGTCGTCCTCGGCCAGGCCCGGGTAGAAGCCGTCCACCGGGACGGCCTGCGCACCGGCCGGAGGCCACGGGATGGACTCCCCGCTCCCGGACCAGGCCCCGACGACGGCGAGCACGCCCCTGGCGTGGCAGGTCCACGAGCCGTCCTGCGGCGCGTCCTCGTGCCGCGAGTGGACGCTGACGGTGCGTCGGCCCTCGTCGTCCGGGCCTCCGACGACCACCTGCAGCGCGGTGCCGCCGTGCTCCGACAGGACCAGCGGGGTCTGGAGGGTGAGTTCGTCGAGCAGGTCGCACCCGACCTGCTCGCCGGCCCACAGTGCCAGCTCCACGTACGCGGTACCGGGGAACAGCGGCAGACCGGCGAGCCGGTGGTCGGCGATCCAGCTGTGGCTCGCCAGGGACAGGCGTCCGGTGAAAAGGAAGCCGTCCGAGTCCGGCAGTGCCACCCCGGCCCCCAGCAGCGGATGCCCCGCCGCGCTCAGGCCGACGCTCGACGGGTCGCCGGTGCGGGCCGCCCCGGTGGCCAGCCAGTAGCGCCGGCGCTGGAAGGCGTAGGTGGGCAGACCCACCCTGCGGTGCCGGCGGCCCTCGAAGAAGGCCGGCCAGTCCACCGCCGCACCCCGGGCGTGCACCCGGGCGAGGGCCGCGGTGAGAGCGGCCGCCTCGCCGCGCTTGCCGCGCAGGGCCGCCACGGCACCCGGCTCGGCCGGTCCGTGCTCGGTCGCGGCCGGAGTGTGCTCGGTCCCGGCCGGAGCGTGCTCGGTCGCGGCCGGTCCGTACTCGGTCGCGGCCTCCTGGAACAGCGCGGTCAGCACCTCGCCCGGGCCGAGTTCCAGCACCGTAGCGACGCCCCGTTCGAGCAGCGTCCGGACCCCGTCGGCGTACCGCACCGCCTCACGGACATGGCGCGACCAGTACTCGGGCGTGCACAGCTCCGCTCCGGCCAGCCCACCGGTCAGGTTCGACACCACGGGTATCCGCGGCGGGGCGAAGGAGACCCCCGCCAGCACCTCGGCGAACGCGGCGAGCATCGGCTCCATCAGCGGCGAGTGGAAGGCGTGGCTGACCGTCAGCCTGCGGGTCTTGCGACCCGCCGCCGCGAAGCGGTCGGCCAGCTCCTCCACGGCCTCCAGTTCGCCGGACAGCACCGTCGAGAACGGGCCGTTGACGGCCGCCACACCCACCTGGCCCGGGACGCCGGCCAGCGCCTCGGCCACCTCCTCCTCGCCGGCCTGCACCGCCAGCATCGCGCCACCGGTCGGCAGCGCCTGCATCAGCCGCCCGCGGGCGGCGACCACCCGGCAGGCGTCCGAAAGCGACCACACACCCGCCACGTGGGCGGCGGCGAGTTCACCGATCGAGTGGCCCATCAGCACATCGGGCCGCACGCCCCAGCCCTCGACCAGGCGGAACAGGGCGACCTCGATCGCGAAGAGCGCGGGCTGGGTGAAGCCCGTCTCGTCGAGCAGGGCCGCGTCCGCAGAGTCCGGTGCGGCGAACACGACCTGCTTCAGCGGCCGTTCCAGGTGCAGGTCGAGCTGCGCGCACACCGCGTCGAAGGCGGCGGCGAACTGCGGGAAGCGGTCGTACAGTTCACGCCCCATGCCGAGACGCTGCGAGCCCTGGCCGGGGAACTGCACGGCCAGCCCGCCATCGCTCGCCACCTCGCGCACCGTGCCGGGCGCCGAGCCTCCCTCGGCCAGCGCCGCGAGGCCGGCCAGGAAGTCGGGCAGGGTCTCGGCCACCACCGCCGCCCGGTGAGTGAGCTGTGCACGGGTGGTCGCCAGTGAGAACGCGATGTCCGCGGGGTCGGCCTCGGCGGGATCGGCCGCGGCGGGATCCGCCTCGAAGCGGGCCAGCAGCCGGCGGGCCTGATCGCTCAGGGCCTGCGGGGTCTGCCCGGAGACCAGCCAGGGCAGCGACACCGGCCCGGCCGTGGCCGCACCGGCCCCGGGCTCGACCTCGGACGCCGCCGGCTCAGGTGCCTGCTCCAGGATGACGTGCGCGTTGGTCCCGCTGATCCCGAAGGAGGAGACGCCGGCCCGGCGCGGCCGGTCCTCCGGCACCGTCCAGTCGCGCGCGTCGGCCAGCACCTCCACCGCGCCCGCCGACCAGTCGACCTGGGGCGTCGGCTCGGCCACGTGCAGGGTGCGCGGTAGCTCCCGGTGCCGCAGCGCCATGACCATCTTGATCACACCGGCCACGCCGGCCGCGTACTGGGTGTGGCCGATGTTCGACTTGATCGAGCCCAGCCACAGCGGGCGGTCGGCGGGGCGGTCCTGACCGTAGGTGGCCAGCAGCGCCTGCGCCTCGATGGGGTCACCCAGCGTCGTGCCCGTGCCGTGCGCCTCCACCACGTCCACCTCGGCGGCCGACAGCCCCGCGTTGGCCAGCGCCTGACGGATCACCCGCTGCTGCGAGGGACCGTTCGGCGCCGTCAGACCGTTCGACGCACCGTCCTGGTTCACCGCACTGCCCCGAACCACCGCCAGCACCTCATGGCCGTTGCGCCGCGCATCCGACAGCCGCTCGACCACCAGCACGCCGACGCCCTCACCCCACCCGGTGCCGTCCGCATCGGCGGAGAACGCCTTGCACCGGCCGTCCCCGGCCAGGCCGCCCTGCCGCGAGAACTCCGCGAACGCACCCGGCGTCGACATCACGGTCGCACCACCGGCCAGCGCCAGATCACACTCACCGTTGCGCAGCGCCTGCACCGCCAGGTGCAGCGCCACCAACGACGACGAGCACGCCGTGTCCACCGTCACCGCCGGACCCTCCAGGCCCAGCACGTACGACACCCGACCCGACATCACACTGCCCGACGAGCCCGTCAGCGCATAGCCGCTCGACGCCTCGGCCGAACTCATCAGCACGGCGCTGTACTCCTGAGGCGAACCACCGACGAACACGCCGGTACGGCTGCCGCGCAGGGAAGCGGGATCGATCCCGGACTGTTCCAGCGCCTCCCAGGAGGACTCCAGCAGCAGCCGCTGCTGCGGGTCCATCGCCAGCGCCTCACGCGGTGAGATCCCGAAGAAGGCGGCATCGAACTCGGGCGCGTCATGGACGAACGCGCCCTGGCGGGTGGCCGTCATGGTGAACTGAGCCGGATCGTGCGTGCTGTTGGCGTTCCAGCCACGGTCGGTCGGAAACTCGCCGACCTCGTCGCGGCCCTCGGCGACCAGACGCCACAGGTCCTCCGGCGACGTGACGTCCCCCGGGAAGCGGCAGGCCATACCGACGATCACCAACGGTTCGTCGTCCACGTGGGCCGCGACCACCGGCAGTGCGGCCTGCGCGACCGCGCCCGTCAGCTGCCCCCGCAGATGTGCCGCGAGCGCCGCGGGGGTGGGCTGGTCGAAGACCAGGGTGGACGGCAGCCGCAGCCCGGTCGCGGCGTTCAGGCGGTTGCGCAGCTCCATCGCGGTGAGCGAGTCGAAGCCCAACTCCTGGAACGGCCTCGCGGACGTGATCGCGGTGGTGGAGCTGTGCCCGAGGACCAGCGCCGCCTCCGCTCGCACCAGGTCGAGCAGAGCCGTCCGCTGCTCCGGTTCGCCCAGGCCGGCGAGGCGTTCGCGCAGCGCCCGGGCCGCGGAGTCGTCCACCGGCTGCTCGGCGGCATCCGCCTCCAGAGCCTGCCGGACCTCGGGGATGTCCTCGATCAGCGGACGGTGACGGGCGATCATGTAGCCCGGTACAAACCGCTCCCAGTCCATGTCGGTGACGGTGAGCAGGGTCTCGTCCTGCTCCAGCGCCTGCGCAAGGGCGCTGATCGCGATATCCGGGTCCATCAGACGCAGACCCACCCGGGTGAGCAGCTCGCTGGTCCGACCGTCCGCCATACCGGTCGCCTTCCAGCCGCCCCAGGCGACGGAGGTCGCGGTCAGACCACGCGCCCGACGCTCCTGAGCCAGACCGTCCAGATACGCATTCGCCGCCGCATACGCCGCATTCCCCGAACTGCCCCACACCGCGGCACCCGAGGAGAACAACACGAACGCAGCCAGATCCATCCCCGCCGTCAGCTCGTCCAGATGCCGCGCACCCACCACCTTCGCCCGCAACGCATCCTCGAACTCCTCAACCGACAACCCACCGATCTCCCGATACGACCCCACACCCGCCGCATGGAACACCGCGGACAACGGCACATCCTCCGGAATCCCCGCCAACACCCCCTCCAACGCCCCACGATCCGCCACATCACACGCCACCACCGACACCCGAGCCCCCAACCCCT
>NZ_JBIBIJ010000043.1:0-15006 GCF_042957465.1 Kitasatospora sp. NPDC008050 | reverse complement strand
CCAGGTAAGCCATTGGACCCAGGAATAACCTCCGAATTCCTCCCGGTTCTACCGGGAATACAACCAGGCGCTTTCAGGGCGCACTCGAACCAGACGCGCTTGCCGCCGCGCTCGTGCGGGTCGGCACCGAACCGGTGGGTGAGCGAGCGGACCAGGTGCAGGCCCCGGCCGGACAGCTCGTAGGGATCGGCGGTGCGGGGGCGTTGCTTCGGCAGAGCGGGGCTGTCGTCGGCGACGGAGACCCGGAGTGTGCGGAAGGCCTGGTCGGCGAGGAGCACGACCACGACGACGGGCGCGGGGCTGCCGCCGTGCTTCCAGGCATTGACGAAGAGCTCGTGCAGGGCGAGTTCGGCGTCGTGGATGAGGTCGTCGGACCACCCGGCGGTGGTGAGGAGGTCGCGCAGCTCCTTGCGGGCGGCGGACCAGTCGGGCGGCTGGGAGAAGGTGGGGCGGGCACAGGAAGGCATGGGGAACCTCCGTGAGGGGGTGGCGAGGTGAGGTGTGGTGAGGCGTGGTGGCGATGCGGTGATCGGCGGATGCGTCGCCGTGAGCCAGGCCAGGACGGGACTGGTTGGGTCGCGTGTGGCTGCTCTGCGGTGCGGGGCAGTGTGCGCCTACTGCCTTGGTGACAGGCGTTACTGACGAGCCGTCGGATCGGTATGGGAACGACGATAGCGCAGCTTTGGTTAAATTTACCCGCCCCGCCGAAAGGTTCCCTCGCCCGAGTGACAGCTGGCCCGCGAGTCGGTTCGCGGGTCACACTGGTCCGACGAGAATCGAGAGGACGCCATGGCCAGTCGCACCAGCCCAACGCTCCGCCAGCGACGGGTGGGGACTGAGCTGCGGAGAATGCGGGAGCAGGCCGGCATCGGCGGCAGCCAGCTCGCGCGCCTGCTCGGCGTCACCCCGGCCCACATCACACAGTTGGAGAGCGGCAAGACCACGGTCAGCGTGGAGCGGCTGTACACCATCGCTGACCTATGCATGTGCACCAGTGAGCCCCTGGTAAGCGCACTTGCCGACATCATCACCGACAGGGGAAGGAGTGGCTGGTGGGAGGAGTACCGCGGGGAGCTCTCTACCAACTTCCTCGATCTGGCTGAGCTGGAAGGAAACGCGGCGAGACTCGCCTGCTTCGCCCTGGCCTACGTCCCCGGGCTGCTTCAAACACGTTCCTATGCCAATGCCCTGTTCACACAGGCGCTTCTACCTCTCCCGCGGCAGGAAATCGATCTCCGGACCACATTCCGCCTGCGCAGGCAAGAAGTGGTCCGATCCGGCGGGACGCCCTACTTGGCGCTGCTGTATGAGGCTGCCCTGCGTGGCCAGTATGGCGGCCATGCAGTGCTCCGGGATCAACTCTCCTCACTTCTCAAGGACTCCGAGCATCCCGGCATCTCCATCAGAGTCGTGCCGTTCGACGCGGCGGTCTTTCCCATCCCGAGCGAGGACCTCGGCCACATGGCAGGGCCAGTACCAGAGTTGGACACCGTCCAGGTGGATGCCTTCTACGGTTCCCGCCTGCTCGACTCGCCCGCTCAGCTGGGACGCTACCGCGCAGCCCTTGAGCGCATCGGATCTATTGCACTATCAGAAGACGAATCACGAGATTTCATTCGTTCGATCATGAAAGAGATGTAAGGCACCAATGACTAGCACAGGTTGGCAGAAGTCCAGCTACAGCACCAGCAACGACGAGTGTGTCGAAGTCCGCACCGCCGAGGGCCTGATCGAGCTCCGTGAGTCCGACGAGGGCGGCGTCATCGTCCGAACCACTCCCGCCAAGTTCGCCAAGTTCGTCCAGGGTGTCAAGGACGGCGAGTTCGACCACTTCGCCGATGCCTCCGCCTGACCCGCACCGACGTCTTCCGAAGGCCGCCGACCTGCGCGAAATCGCAGGTCGGCGGCCTTCTTTCGGTGTGCGAAGACCGCAGCGGAGCGGGCCCACCGGCCGTCCGGTGCGCAAAGGGAGCGACCCTAGCGCGCGGACCGGGCGTCCGTCCGGCGTTTGCGTGATTTGTCGGATCAGCTGTTCGGTCGTGCCACGCTGCTGGAGGCGTTGCTGGGACGACCGGAGGCGAAACGATTCTCTTGAGCACGCGACAGGTCACCGTGAAATCGCTCGCCGCGATGCTGGTCCGCTCGGGGCAGGGGTCGGCCGCGGCCACCTCGGTGCCGGGGATGACGACGCCGCTGCCGACGCCGGTGGCGCCCCAGCCGACCGGGCAGGTCGTGCCGCCGATGCCGACCGAGCCGCCGGCCGTACCGGCCGCTGCCCCGCCGGTCGGCCCCGTGCAGGCCGGCCCCGCGCCGGTCGCCGCCCCGGTCGGCACGGCGCTCGACCTGGTGCGCCCCGCCGCCGAGCCCCGCCCGGCCATCGAGCCGCTGTTCCGCTGGGCGCCCGGCCTCAACTGGACCGGCCCTGGGGACGGTTGGAGTCAGGCCTGGGCGGCGCCGGGCCCGCCCGCCGCTCCCGCCCCCGGGCAGCTCCCGCCCACGCCCCCGGTCCCCGCCGCGCAGCCGCCCACCGCCCGCGACCTGGAGCTGATCCGGGCCACCCTGGCGGTGGTCGAGCCGGTGGCCGACCGGGCCACCGCGCACTTCTACGCGCTGATCTTCCTGCACCACCCCGAGGTGCGCTCGCTCTTCCCCGCCGCCATGGACGTGCAACGGGACCGCCTCTTCCGGGCCCTGCTCCAGGCCGCCCGCAGCGCCGACGACCCGGTGGGCCTGACCGCCTACCTGACCCGGCTCGGCCAGGGCCACCGCAAGTACGGCACGCTCAGCGGCCACTACGCGCCGGTGGGCGAGTGCCTGGTGGCGACGCTCGCGCGGTACTGCGGCACCCGCTGGGACGCCGAGGCCGAGCTGGCCTGGCGCCGGGTCTACGGGCTGGTCTCCCGGATCATGATCGAGGCTGCCGAGCAGGCGGCCGTCGGCTCGCCGCCGTGGTGGCAGGCCGAGGTGGTCTCCCACCAGAGCCTGGGCCGGGACGTGGCGGCGCTCACGGTGCGGCCCGACCAGGCCTACCCGTACCGGGCCGGCCAGTACACCAGCCTGGAGACGCCCTGGTGGCCGCGGGTCTGGCGGCACTTCTCCTTCGCCACCGCGCCGCGCCCCGACGGGCTGCTGACCTTCCACGTCAAGGCGCTGCAGGCCGGCTGGGTGAGCAGCGCGCTGGTACGCCGGGCGGCTCGCGGGGACGTGCTGCGCCTGGGACCGCCCGCCGGGACCATGGTGCTCGACCACGCCGCGGCGGCCCCGCTGCTCTGCCTGGGCGGTGGCACCGGGATCGCGCCGATCGCCGCGCTGGTCGAGGAGTTGGCCGCGCACGGCAACCCGGCCGGGCGTCAGGTGGCGGTCTTCTACGGCGTCCGGCACCCGGGGGAGCTCTACCAGCTGTCGGCGCTGCGGGAGTTGGCACGGCGCCACGCCTGGCTCACGGTCTGCCCGGTGGTCTCCGAGGAGGAGGCACCCGCCGTCGGCGGCGCCGGGGGCGAGGGCGCGCTGCGCGGGCTGCTGGGCGACGTGGTGGTGCAGCACGGCCCGTGGGACGGCCACCACGCCTACCTCAGCGGCCCGGCGGCGATGGTGCGCCGCTCGGCGGCCGCGCTGCTGCGCTCGGGGGTGCGGGCCGAGCACCTGCACCACGACCTGCCGGACGGGCGGGGCTGAGCCCAACTGGGCTCAGCCCCACCGGAGTCACCCCAACCCGGAGTCAGCCCAACCCGGATTCAGCCCAGGTCGGAGGCGAGCAGCGCGCGCACCCCTTCGATGTTCGCGGCCAGGTAGGCGCGCAGCGAGGGCGGCACCAGGTTGACCGAGGTGACGCCCTCGCGGGTGAACGGCAGCCGGACGATCTCGTACTCGCCGCGCGGCTCGTCCACCTCGGGCCCGTGCCGCAGCGCCGGGTCCAGCGCGGCCAGCCGGCAGACGAAGAAGTGCTGCACCTTGACCCCGTGCGGGTGGGTCGGGCTGCCGTCCTCGTGGTGGTGGTGCGCGACGGTGTCCACGAAGGCGGGCACCACGTCGACCACCTTGCCGCCCAGCTCCTCGTCCACCTCGCGGTGCAGCGCGTCGGCCACGGTGCGGTCCTCGGGCTCGACGCCGCCGCCCGGGGTGATCCAGTACGGATCGGCGCCCGGTCTGGTGCGCTTGATCACGATCAGCTCGGCGGTCCCCCGCCAGGGGTCCTCGCTCGGCAGGTCGAGCAGGATCGCCCGTGCGGTGCGCTTGACGACCGGACGGGGATGCGGTGTCACCTCGGCCACGTGGGTCACCTCCCGATACTCCTGTGCCGGAGCATCCCGCAGCTCGGGCGGCCCGAAACTCGCACAGACGGGCGAAATGACCCGTCCGAACGGCTCACCCGGCCCCCTGCCGGGGGACCCGCTCAGTCCTCGTCACCGACCGCGAGGTGCAGGCCCCAGGCCACCACGCTGATGATCAGCGAGCCGATCAGGGCGGGGACGAAGCCCTCGACGTGGAAGTCCAGCTTCAGGCGGTCGGAGGCGAAGGAGGTCAGCCAGAGCATCAGGGCGTTGATCACGAAGGTGATCAGGCCCAGCGAGAGGATGAACAGCGGGAACGAGAAGAACTTCACCAGGGGCTTGATCAGCCAGTTGACCACCCCGAAGATCAGTGCGACGGCGACCACCGTCAGCGTCTTCTGCTTCCAGTCCCCGCCGGACAGGGTGATGCCGTTGACGATCCAGGCGGCCACCCAGATGGCTGCCGCGTTGATGAGGGTCTTGACCACGAAGTGCTTCATGCTTCCGCATGGTCGCAGGCCGGAGCGGCCGGTGGAAGCACCCACAGGAGGAGCAGCGGATGAAGGTCTTTCGACTCGACGAGCTCGATCGGCTCCGGGCGGATCAGCAGGGGGCCTATCTGCGCTTCCTGAAGGAGGGCAGCATGTCGGCGGGCCTGTACGCGCTCGCGCCCGGTGAACTGGACACCCAGTCCGCGCACCCGCAGGACGAGCTCTACCAGGTGATCAGCGGGCGGGCCTCGCTGACCGTGGGGGAGGAGACCTGCACGGTGGGGCGCGGCAGCGTGGTCTTCGTGCCGGCGGGGGTGCCGCACCGGTTCCACCACATCACCGAGGAGCTGCGGGTGCTGGTGGTCTTCTCGCCGCCGGAGGACTGAGCCCGCCCGCCGGAGGATTGCGCCCGCCCGCCGTCGGCCTGCCCGCCGTCGGTCCGCCCGCCGTCGCCCGCCCGCCGTCGGCCTGCCCCGGGGCGGCCGGCGGACGGGACGTAGGGTCACTGGCATGACCCAGTCCCTGACCGAGGAGCTGTGGGCCGAGAGCGTCGCGCCGGTCTACGCCAGGATCCTCGACCACCCGTTCCTGACCGGTCTGACCGACGGCACGCTGCCGCGCGAGGCCTTCGCCCACTTCGTCGTGCAGGACTCGCACTACCTGCGCGACTACGCCAGGGCACTGGCCGTCTGCGCGGCCAAGGCGCCGGGCGAGGAGGAGGTGCGGGCCTTCGCCGACGACGCGATCGGGGCGCTCGCCGCCGAGCAGGGGATGCACGCGGAGTTCCTCACCGCCTTCGGCCGCAGCGCGGCCGAGGCCGCCGCCCTGCCGGTGCTGCCCACCACCCGGGCCTACACCAGCTACCTGCTGGCCACCGCCTACGGCGGATCCTTCGCGGAGGCGGTGGCGGCCGTGCTGCCCTGCTACTGGGTCTACGCCAGGGTGGGCGAGCAACTGCTCGCCCGCTCCTCCCCCGATCCGCTCTACGCCCGGTGGATCGCGGTCTACGGCGACGAGTCCTTCCAGTCGGTGGTGCGCCGGGTGCTGGCGCTCACCGACCGGCTCGGCGAGCAGCTCGGGGCGGTGGAGCGGCGGCGGGTGCACGAGCACGTGCACACCACCACCCGGTACGAGTGGATGTTCTGGGACGCGGCCTGGCGGGGCGAGAGTTGGCCGGTCTGACCGGCCGCGGGCGGCGGGTGTAAGCCGCTGGTAAGGGCGACCCTGAGGGACCGGGGTCAGGGCCGTCTCCGGGTTCTCTCAGGGGCTCGGACCCTCGTTTCCGCTCGGGTGCCCTCGTACGATCGAAGTACCGAAAGCGGACGGGATGCGGCGATCAAGGGCCGGACCCGCAAGGGAGAAAAGGAACCGAAATGGCTGAGATCTGGAAGTCGCTGCCGTCCTGGATGCGCAACGTCGTGGTCCCGATCCTGGTGCTGATCCTCGCCATCAACATTCTTGGCATGGTCCTCGGCGTGGTCAGCGCGATCATCTGGTTCGCCTTCAAGGTACTGATCGTGGTCGGCATCGCCGCCGCGGTGGTGATCCTGGTCAAGAAGGCCGCCAAGGGCTGAGCCAACGCCGCCTCCGCTCCGGCGCCCGTACCTGCCTGGCAGGTGACGGGCGCCGCGGCGTTTGTGGCCGCACCGGCGTCCGCGGCGGCCACCGGCGTCCGTGACAACTACCGGCATCCGTGACCACCACCGGCGTCCGTGACAACCGCAGGTGCGCGGTATGACAGCTGTCATGGGGCACTGGCGACATCCGGCACTGATGGCCGGTCAGCTCCGGCTGGGAGGCTCTACCCGTAGCCGAGCGGGACCAACGGGAGGACCGGGCCATGAGCGAGACCAGCACCGTGCGGAGCACCACCACCACCACCACCACGGCCACGGCCACGGCCACGGCCACGGCCAAGGCCGGCAACCCGATGGTGACCGCCCTGCTGCCGTTGGCGGTCGACGTCGCGGTGCCGCTGGGTGTCTACTACGCCGCGCACTCGGTGTTCGGGGTGAGCCTGGTCGGCTCGCTGATCGTCAGCAGCGTGGTGCCGGCCGTGCGCACGCTCCACGGCCTGCTCCGCAACCGGGAGTTCAACGGCATGGCGGGCCTGATGCTGGCGGTCAACCTGGTCGGGCTGCTGACCACCCTCCTGACCGGCGACCCGCGGCTGATGATCGCCAAGGACGGCCTGGTGAGCAGCGCGGTCGGGGCCGGCATCCTGGTCTGCGCGCTGCGCGGCAAGCCGCTGATGGCCGCCGGACTGCGCCCGTTCCTGACCCGCGGCGAGGCCCGGCCGGAGGCCGCCTGGGAGCGGCTGGCCGCGGGTTCGGCAGCCGGTGCCACGGTCTTCGCGACGCTCACCCGGCGCCACTCGCTGATCTGGGGCGGGGCACTGCTGCTGGAGTGCGCGGCCCGGGTGGCCGGGGCGTACACGCTGCCGCTGACCACGATGGTCTGGCTGCCCACCGTCTTCCTGATCGGCGCGATCGGGCTGGCCGGCGTGGTCAGCGGCCCGTACACCGAGCGGCTCAAGAAGCTGGTCGCCGACGAGGCCTGAGCCTGCCGCTCATCGGCCTCGCCATCACCGGGCCTACCGGGACTGACGAAAAGCCAGTGGCCCGTTCCGCGCGGGGGGCGGAACGGGCCACTTACCGTGTGCCGGTGACGATCGGTCAGGCGCTCGGTTCGCCCTGGACCGGGATCGTCTGGGTGCCGCTCCGGTGGGCGCTGCCGGTGACGTCGGGCTTGGCCGCCTCGGGCGCGTCCGTGCCGTTCATCGAGCTGAGCAGCTGGCGGGCCAGCCCCAGCCCGGTGCCGCCCATGGTGAGCGCCTTGGCGAACATCTCGCCCATCCCCTCGGCGCCGTTGAGCAGCACCATGTGCTCGACGTTGCCGAAGGCCTCGGCGCCGGCCCGGACGATCTCCGGCCAGTGCTCGGCGAGCTGCTGGGCGACCACCGCCTCCTGGTTCTCGGCGAGCGCGGCCGCGCGGGCCTTGATCGCCTCGGCCTCGGCCAGGCCGAGCGCCCGGGCCGCCTCGGCGGCCGCCAGACCCTTGGCCTCGGCCGCGGCGGCCTCCGCCTGACCGGTGGCGCGGGTGGACTCGGCGGAGGCCAGGCCCCGGGCCTTGGTGGCCTCGGCCTCGGCCTGCGCGGCGATCTTCACCCGGTTCGCCTCGGCCGCGGCCTTCAGCTCGGTCTCCCGGGCCTGGGCCTCGGCGGCGGAGATCCGCGCGTCGCGGTCGGCCTCGGCCTTGGTGCGGGTCTCGTAGGCGCGGGCGTCGGCCGGCTTGCGGACCTCGGCCTGCAGCTGCTGCTCCTTGCGGTGGCCCTCCAGCTCGGCGACCTTGGTCTCCTGGACCACGACCTCCTGGCGGGAGGCGGCCTGGGCCAGCGGCCCGGCCTGCAGCGCCCGCGCTGCCGCGGTGTCCATCTCGGCCTGGTAACCGGCCTGCTGGATCCCGGAGTTGCGGGTCGCCTCGGCCTTGCGGGCGAAGGCCTCCTGCTCCGCCTCGGTGGCCTCACGGTCGGCCGCGGCGGCCGCGATGCGCGCGTCGCGCTGGACGGCGGCGGCGTGCGGGGCGGCCAGGTTCTTGATGTAGCCGGTCGGGTCCAGGATCTCCTGGATCTGCAGCGAGTCGATGATCAGACCGAGCTTCTCCATCTCGGTCCCGGAGGCCGCCCGGGTCTCCCCGGTCAGCCGCTCGCGGTCACGGATCATCTCCTCGACGGTCAGCCCGCCGACGATCGAGCGCAGGTGTCCGGCGAAGACGTTGTGGACCCGCTGGCCCATCATCTTCTGCTGGTCCAGGAAGCGGCGCGCGGCGTTGGCGATCGACACGGTGTCGTCGCCGACCTTGAAGATCACCACGCCCTTGACCTGGACCGGGATCCCCTGCGAGGTCACGCACTCGACGTCCAGGTCGGCCTCGTTGAGGTCCAGGGACAGCTTGCGCACAGTCTGGATGCCGGGGGTGACCAGCGTCCCCCGCCCGGTCACCACCCGGAAGCCCAGGCCCTCGGCGAGGCCCTCGGTGCGATGCTTCGAACCGGAGATGATCAGTGCCTCATTGGGCTCGGCGACCCGCCAGCACATCTTGAAGAGCACGATCAGGAGCACGAATGCCGCGGCGACGATCCCCGCGATGGTGCCGATCAACATCGGCCTTTTCCCCCTTCAGGGCACACCGCTCCGTGGCTGCGCTCGGTTGTGCAGGATTGCGCGGAACGCGGTGGCGAGTCGAGATTGTGCGCCTCTTTCGATCTCATGGGAAGTCAGCTCCGGCGTGTCCCAGGGGTCTGTGACATCCCGTCACCCACGGTGCCCGACGATCACCGCAACGCGACGCGGTACAGGGCGCGGTGCGGGGCGCGAGGTGCCGCGGCAGGCGCCGTACCGCGGCGGGTTCAGGCCACCGCCGGGGCGACGTAGACGGTGCGCGGCGGCTGGTACTCGACCACCACCACCGGCGTGCCGATGGGCAGCGGGTCGCCGGGCAGCGCGAGATGGGCGAGGAACGCCTCGCTGCTCTGCCGCTCCGGCACCGCCAGCATCACCTCGCCGACCAGCCCCGCTCCCACCTTGCCGGTCACCCGCCCGGTGTAGCCGATCATCCGACTCGCCCCCTCGTGGCCAACCGCCGCCCGGTGCGCGCGGTTTGCGCCACCAGTGTGACGCACGGCTACGACGGCCCGCGGGTTGCGGGTGCGCCGGGCGGGACCGTGCGGCGGCCGGCGCGGATATCGGTGGCCGGACCCCTACTGGACCGCGGCGTGTGACCCCGGTTACCGTGAGGACGCTTCGGGCAGGCAAGTCCGCCTGCCCACGGGAGCTCGGAGCACCGGGCTGAGAGGGCGCTGAAGGGCCCAGGGCCGTAGAAACCGGCCGTGGACCGATCGCTGCGTCGACCGCAGGAACCTGACCGGGTAATGCCGGCGTAGGGAGTAGAGGGTCTGATGACCGCATTTGATGACGCACGTCCGGCTGCCGACGAGAGCGCCGCCGCCCCCGCCGCCAACACGGGTGTGCGCAGCGCGTCCACCGGGTACCCCACCCCGGCCTGGCGCAAGGCCTACCGCGAGGGCTCCCGTCCCGACCTGCGGGTCCCCTACCGCGAGGTGCAGCTCACCAACGGCCGCACCGTCCCGCTGTACGACACCTCCGGCCCGTACACCGACGCCGCCTTCGAGCCCGACGTGCGCCGCGGCCTGCCCGCGCTGCGCGACCCGTGGATCCGCCAGCGCGGCGACGTCGAGGAGTACGACGGCCGCGAGGCCCGCCCCGAGGACGACGGGATCAAGCACACCTCCCCGCGCGGCGGCAGCCTGCGCAACCTGGACGCGGTCTTCCCCGGCCGCCCGCGCCGCCCGCTGCGCGCCCGCGACGGCGCCGCCGTCACCCAACTCGCCTACGCCAAGCGGGGGATCATCACCCCCGAGATGGAGTTCATCGCGCTGCGCGAGGGCCTTGCCGCGGAGTTCGTCCGCGACGAGGTGGCGCGCGGCCGGGCCGTCATCCCGCTGAACGTGAACCACCCCGAGGTCGAGCCGGCCATCATCGGCACCAACTTCCTGGTGAAGATCAACGCCAACATCGGCAACAGCGCGGTGACCTCCTCCATCGAGGAGGAGGTGGAGAAGATGACCTGGGCCACCCGCTGGGGCGCCGACACCGTGATGGACCTCTCCACCGGCCGCAACATCCACACCACCCGCGAGTGGATCCTGCGCAACTCCCCCGTGCCGATCGGCACCGTGCCGCTCTACCAGGCGCTGGAGAAGGTGGACGGCAAGGCCGAGGAGCTGAGCTGGGAGGTCTACCGCGACACCATCATCGAGCAGTGCGAGCAGGGCGTCGACTACATGACGGTGCACGCCGGCGTGCTGCTGCGCTACGTCCCGATGACCGCCCGCCGCAAGACCGGCATCGTCTCGCGCGGCGGCTCGATCATGGCCGCCTGGTGCCTGGCGCACCACCGGGAGAACTTCCTCTACACCAACTTCGAGGAACTCTGCGACATCCTGCGCGCCTATGACGTCACCTTCTCGCTCGGCGACGGCCTGCGCCCGGGGTCCATCGCGGACGCCAACGACGAGGCGCAGTTCGCCGAGCTGCAGACGCTCGGCGAACTCGGCCGGATCGCCCGTGAGCGCGACGTGCAGGTGATGATCGAGGGCCCGGGCCACGTCCCGATGCACAAGATCAGGGAGAACATGGATCTCCAGAAGGAGATCTGCGACGAGGCCCCGTTCTACACCCTGGGCCCGCTCACCACCGACGTCGCGCCCGGCTACGACCACATCACCTCGGGCATCGGCGCGGCGATGATCGCCTGGTGGGGCACCGCGATGCTCTGCTACGTCACGCCCAAGGAGCACCTGGGCCTGCCCAACCGCGACGACGTCAAGACGGGCGTGATCACCTACAAGATCGCCGCCCACGCGGCCGACCTGGCCAAGGGCCACCCCGGCGCCCAGGACTGGGACGACGCACTCTCCGACGCCCGCTTCGAGTTCCGCTGGGAGGACCAGTTCAACCTGGCCCTCGACCCGGAGACGGCCCGCGCCTTCCACGACGAGACGCTGCCGGCCGAACCCGCGAAGACGGCGCACTTCTGCTCGATGTGCGGGCCGAAGTTCTGCTCGATGAAGATCAGCCAGAAGATCCGCGACGAGCACGGGGACGGCTCGACGGCGGTCAGCACCGACTTCGACGCGGCGGCGCTGGCCGGTATGGCAGAGAAGTCAGCCGAGTTCGCGGAACACGGCAACCGGGTCTACCTCCCGCTGGCGGACTGACCCGATTTGGACGGACCAGGCGCTGCACTGGGAGGCCGGGGGGGCTTCCCAGCGCAGCGCCACGGCTGCTGGAGGGAGCGACCGGGGCACTGCTGCTTGTCGGGCGTACGGACTCGGCCAGATGTCGGTGCGGGCTGTCACGATCCTGTGCATGGACGACGCTATGAGCACTTTGCGGCATGAGTTCGACGCCGAGGAGGGCAGCTTCCTGTTGCGGCTGCGCTGCGACCTGCATTGGGATCGGGGGGCCTTCAGCCAGCTCGAACAAGCCATGCGGGTCGTTTGCGAGCAGACCCAGAGCGCTGACCGGCTCGATCGCTGGATGGCCGAAGGCTTCTACAGCGTCTCCTCCTGGGTTGCCGACTGGACCGCTCACCCCAACTTTCCGAGGCCGGAGCCAACGGCCTACCACCAGGCATGCCTTGAGAGGTTGGGCGACCTGGCCAACTGGTTCTTCCAGGGCTACCACGACTACCTGGAGCCGCACGTCTGGCCTGATCTTTGAGGCAGCCCGGCAACGCCTGTGCCAGCGGTCGCGTTTGGCCCGGAGCGAAGTCTCCGCTCAGGCACGAGGCCACTGGCTGAAGCGGTACGGTCGGGGCGGACGGCAGGGAGGATATGGCGGTGGGTTCGACCGGTGTGTGGACTGTCGGTGCCGTACCCGACCAAGAGGCGGCTACGCTGCCGGAGGAGTTCGTACACCTCGTCACGGACAGGGACTTCCAAAGGCCGGACGGCTACGCCGACACTCTCGCCTGGTGGAGTCGGGACTGTGATGGTGAGCGCCTTTTCACCCGTGATGAGCAGGACCCGACGGTCCTTCTGCCTACGGCTGCCGGGAGGAGGTTCGCGGATTTCGTCCATGACGCCAACCCGGAGACCGCCGCGACAGAGGCGATGCGGGACGCAAGCCTGGCTCTGATGGTCGGCAACGGCTCTGACGGGCTGTCCAGTGTTGTGGCACGCAAGGCGAGTCCGATTGCCGCTCTCTACTACGGTCTCGGAGCGAGTGTGGCAGGTCTTCTGCCTGGCTGGTTCGGTGACTTCCTGCTGACCGCCGATGGTGTGTGTGCTGCCCTTCCGCATGCCGAACGGGCACTCCGGCTCGACGGCGAGCGACGCGCCGAGGTTCTGGAGCGGATCGCTGAGTGGATGACCGGCATGGGCGACGACCCCGACTTCGTGGCCGGTGACCTGCTGGACGCTCCGCTCCGGGTTCTGCGCTACGCGGCGGATGCCGGCCTTGGCGTTGTCGCCTTCACCCGCTGGTACTGAGCCTCCTTCCTGGCCAACCACGTTGTGCCTCAAGTCGCCCTTGTCGCCACTGTGCTGGTTTCAGGCTGAAGTTGTCCTCGATGAAGATCAGCAAATCCATCAATGAGAAGTTCGGTGCTGGTGCGGCCTCGCCGGAGTACGACGAGGCCGCTGTGCAGGGCATGAAGGCGATGTCCGAGGAGTTCAAGGCCCAGGGCAACAAGGTCTACCTGCCGATGGCGGACTGACGCCTGCGCGTGGCTGAGCCCTTCCTCGGTCCTCGGGGGAGGGCTCAGCCACACACGGCTCACTGGGCTTGGCAGGGCCCGGCATCCGACTACCGGATGGCCGGGCCCCGTCCGGACCGCCAGTCGTCGATCCGCTTGCGGATGCTCGGGACCATGGCCAGGTCGTCCACGTCATCCGGCTTGAACCAGGCCACCTCGAACGACTCGTCGGACACTCGCAGTTCTCCGCTCGTCGGCCGAGCGAGCAGGCAGATGGAGAACTCCTGGCGCACTTCGCCGTCGTCGTAGGCGAAGACGTGGCCGGGGTTGGTGTAGGTCCCCACAATGCCCGTGATCTCCACGTGGATGCCGGTCTCTTCGAAGGTTTCCCGGATGCCGCACCCCGCGAGTGATTCGCCCAGCTCCATCTTTCCGCCGGGCAGCGCCCACATCCCGTTGTCCGTACGTCGCTGGAGCAGGATGCGGCCTGACTCGTCCACGACGACCACTGAGGCGGCTGGAACGAGGCTGTTGGGCTTCGGTGCGTTCGGGTCGTCCTCGTAGTCACGCCTGGCCATGTTGCGCTCCCTCCCAGATGTTGCGCCCGCGACTCCAGAGTTCTTCGACGTGATCGGCGAACCGATCGAACATGCCGTCGTCCTGCGCTCGCCTCAGGTGCATCATCGGCGAGTCATGGCCGACCCTGCGGGCGAGGATCGGCGTCACGATCATCTCGTCATCGAACCGGAAGACGGACAGGTTGACGTGCCCGGTCTCGAACCGCCCCTCGATGTCCCCAACGTCCCGCAGCCGTTGCAGCTCGCTCAGCGTTACGGCGATACGGGTGGACAGGGTGAGCGGGACGCCTTCCTCGGCCTCGCGAGCCCGGGTGACAGGACTGTCCGGATCGCCGATGAGGAACCGGATTCGGCAACCGGTCTGGGCCTTCCGGCGGAGCGCGCCGGCCAGGTTCGCCTGTTCCAACCACAGGAAGTAGTTGGTGTATCCGGCGAACGTCAGCTCACGCTGCTCCTTGGTGATGAGCGACCGCCAGAGCGCGGAGGGTGCAGCTGATCGATACGGGAACACCTGGATGACCTCGCGGTCTGGTCCCGTCTTGAGTGCCGAACGGACGGCGGTTGGCCACAAGGTGGCTTCCTTCTCTCCTAGCGCCTCGCAGGCCGCCCATCGATGTCGGGCGTGGGGGATGCGGGTGGGGTTGGCGATCCATCGGCTGACGGTCTTGCCATCGACGTCGCATGCCTCTGCGAGCTGCGCTTCGGTCATCTTGGCATTCGCCATCGCACGGCGGAGAGCGTGATTCATAGTTCACCTCTTTGGCCCGTAGGGGACGGGACGAACCGTATCGATGAAGCGTCCCAAACGTCCCGCAAACGCGGTAGGAACGCCCTGGCATGCGGCGAGAGCATCAGAGCGTGACAGGGCTTCAGCTCTTCGTGATCACCGATCGTGCCAACGCGCTCGAAAGGGGGCTCTCCCATGCCTGACGCTGCGTCATTTCGGGTCCCGCAGGAGTGGGACGTTGAGCCGGACCCGTTGGCTGTTCCGTCGGCCCGTCGGCTGGTGGTCGAGATCGCGCGGTTCTGGCGCGTGCCGCTGTCGGACGACGCATTGCGCGATGTCGAGTTGTGCACGAGCGAGCTGTTGGCGAACGCCATGGAGCACACGAAGGCTCGCTGCAAGGTGACGGTGCGTTGGACGGGGGCGCGTCTTCGAGTGGAAGTCGCGGACAGCAGCCTCCGGCTCCCGGACTCGGACTCGGCGCAGGACACGGTGACGGGTGGTCGGGGCCTGATGGTGGTCTCGGGCTTGTCGCACGCCTGGGGTTGGGAGCCCTCCGGGGCCGGGAAGGTCGTGTGGTTCGAGTGCGCCCTGAAAGCGCCTGGTTGTATTCCCGGTAGAACCGGGAGGAATTCGGAGGTTATTCCTGGGTCCAATGGCTT
>NZ_JBIBIJ010000042.1:0-15597 GCF_042957465.1 Kitasatospora sp. NPDC008050 | reverse complement strand
GGCGCCCCGCCCCCGGGGGGGGGGGGGGGGGGGCCCCCCCCCCCGGGGGCCCGGGGGGGCGCGGGGGGCGGGGGGGGGGGCCCCCCCCGCCGGGGGGGGGGGCCCCCCCCGCGGGGGGGCCCCACCGCCGCCTGACCGAGCAGGCCCTACTCCGTCTTCTTGCGCCGGCTGCCGAAGACGATCTCGTCCCAGCTGGGCACGGTGGCCCGGCGGCCCGGGCGCACGCCGTCCGCCTCGGCCTGGCGGTCGGTGGTGCCGACCAGCCGCTCGCGGTGCGGGGCGACCGCACGCGGCATCAGGATGTCCGCGTACGCCGAGCCGGCACCGACGGCCGGGGCGGCGGCCGCGGCGGCCGCGGCGGCCGGCTCCTCGACCTCCTGGGCCTCCTCCACCGGCGCGGCCTCGATCGCGGACGGGCCGACCGCGAGGTCGCCCCGGAAAGCGGGGACCACGTCGAGCAGGCTGGTCAGCGAGTCCCTGCCCTCGGCGGCCGCGACGGCCTCACGGGCCGGCAGCCGCTCGGGCGGCGACATGATCCGGTCCGCGGAGGGCCGCTCGATCATCGGGCGCAGCGGGCGGTCGTGGGGCAACCGGGCGATCCGCGGGATGAACGGGAAGACCGACTCCTCCTCGCGCTCGACGCTCTCGCCGATCAGCGCGCGGGCCTCGTCGTCGTTGGGCTGGACCAGCCGCCGGGGCGGGTCGTAGGTCCAGCTCGCGGTGCGGCCCTCGCCGTCCGAGCGGTAGGAGAGGACCACCTCCCAGGTGCCGTCGTCGCGCCGCCAGGAGTCCCAGCGCTCGGTGTCCTTCTCGGCCGCGCGCAGTACCAGGCGCTCGCCGACGGCCTCGCCGAGTTGCGGGCCGGTGGACTCGCCGGGCCGGCGGATCGGGGTCTTGCGGGCGCGCTCGGCCATGAAGGCGCGCTCGGCGAGCACCGGACCCTCGAAGCGGCGCACCCGGTCCACCGAGATGCCGGCCGCCTGGGCGACCTCCTCGGCGGAGGCACCGGCTCGTATCCGCGCCTGGATGTCGCGCGGGCGCAGGTGGCTCTCGACCTCGATCTCGATCTGGCCGAGGCGCGGGCGGTCACCGCGGATGGCGGCGCGCAGCCGCTCGTCGATGGCGAGGGTGTACTCCGTGCTGTCGGCAGCCTTGAGCACCAGCCGTGTGCCGTCGTTGCTGACGGCCACGACGCGCAGTTCGGGCACGGTTACCTCCCGGGTGGTGCCTGCCGACGTCACCTGCGTCGCTGCTCCCGTACTGAGTGTGGCCTGCCCACTGGCGACTTGCCACAACCTTGCAGAGTTCTCCGGCGTGTCGGACTTCCGTCCGGTCATGCCGCTGTGGCACGGTGGCCTGTTCGCCGCGTCGTCAGGTGACACCGCGTCAGGTATTCCCGGCCGTTCCCCGCACGTGGATGTGGAGCGACGGTTCGGGTCGAGCGCCGCCGTGCGTGCCTGGACCGAGACTGTCATATCGGCTGTCGATGAGGTGGCAGTCGAGAGGATGACCGAAGGCTCAGGCTCCACGAACAGTACTCCATTCGTGGCATCCACAGGGGCGGCTCGCCGCTCAAGTCTCCCGCGATTCACGGGAATCTCAAGAGCGAAGACTCCGATGGCGGACCGCCGATCAGTTGACGGTGATCATCTTCACATATATCGACTTCAAGAAACCGGATTTTCGACCCTTGTGTCCTTCTTTGTGCACAATGGGCGGGCTTATCGGATGGGCCGACGAGTCTGCTGGACCGACCTGACGACTTACCGACCGAACTCCTGAGCGACCGAACGAGCCGAGACATGAGAGCACCGATGCCGGAACAGAGTGAGCGGGCCGCCGCCCCGTCGACCGACCAGGGCCGACGGCGGATCGACCTGAGCCTGGCCCAGGTGACGGCCAGTGCGCTGGCCGCCGTGGTCGGCGCGGTGCTCGCCTCGGAGCTCGGTGTGTACGGGACGATCATCGGCGCGGCGGTGGTCAGCATCGGCGCCACCACCGGCGGCGCGCTCTTCCAGCACCTGTTCCGGCGCACCGGGGAGCAGCTGCGGGACGCCACCGAGCGCGGGCCCGGCAAGACCGTCAACGAGCTGCGGCAGGTCCCGCTCACCGAGACCGCGCCGCTGCCGGGCGCCTGGCGCGCCGAGAGCGGGCCGACGGAGGGCGACTGGAACGACTCCGGCGTGTTCCGGGCCCGGCGCCGCCGGAGCTGGAAGACCTATGCGGTGGTCTCCGCGCTGGTCTTCGCGCTGGCGATGACGCCGATCCTGATCGTCGAGGAGGCCACCGGCAAGACCGTGCACGACATCACCACCGGCCATGACGGCGGCGGCAACTCGATCCTCCCCGGCAGTGGTGGCAAGAGCGGCGACCGGGCACCCGAGCGGCCGGGCGGCGACCCGGTGGCGCCGAGCCCGGGCACCGGCAGCACCGGGTCGGGCGCGACGACCGGCTCCGGTGGGCAGGGGGCCTCGCCCAGCCCGTCGGGCGCGTCCGGCTCGTCCGGCGCGTCGGGCGCGCCGAGCACGCCGAGCACGCCGTCCACCCCGTCCGGCAGTGCGAGCCCGACGCCGCAGGGCTCTTCGTCCCCCTCGCCTTCGAGCGGGGCATCGGGCAGCTCCGGCACCCCGCAGACGGGTGCCGCCACGCCGCCGGCCTCGACGCAGCCGCCGGCCGCCGCCCCGCCGGCCGCCACCCCCGCCGGTGCGCCGACCGGCCAACCCGGCGCCACCGCGACGCCCTGACCCCGGCTCCGGGGCCGGGGGCTACGCCCCGAGCACCCGGCGCAGGTAGGCGTTGGCGAACCGCCGCTCCGGGTCGACCCGGTCGCGCAGCGCCGTGAAGTCCTTGAAGTGCGGGTAGACCCCGGCCAGGTACTCGGCGTCCCGGCTGTGCAGCTTGCCCCAGTGCGGTCGGCCCTGGTGCGCCGTCATCAGCTGCTCGACGGCCGTGAAGTAGCCCTGCTCGGCGGTGCCCCGGTAGAGGTGGACGGCTATGTAGACGGTGTCGCGGCCGTTCGCGGTGGAGAGCCACAGGTCGTCGGCCGGGGCGCAGCGCACCTCCACCGGGAAGCTGATCCGCCAGTGGCTGCGCTCCACCAGCGCCTTCAGTTCGCGCAGCACCTCGGTGGCGGCCGCGCGCGGTACCGCGTACTCCATCTCGATGAAGCGCACCTTGCGCGGGCTGGTGAAGACCTTGTGCGGGGTGTCGGTGTAGCTGCGCGCGGACCAGGCCCGGCTGGCCACGTTGGCGATGACCGGGATGCTGCGGGGGAAGGCGCGGCCGATCCGGCAGGCGCCCTCCCAGACGGTGTTGGAGAGGAAGTCGTCCTCCAGCCAGGCCTTGGCGGCGGGCAGCGGGCTGGCCGGCCCTTGGCTGCGGTTGTTGCGCTTGGTGCTGCACCGATCGGTGTGCGGGAACCAGTAGAACTCGAAGTGCTCGTTGACCGAGCTCAGCTCCTCGAACCGGTCGAGCACCTCGGCGAAGCCCATCGGCTGCTCCTGGGCGGTGAGCAGGAAGGCCGGCTCGACCCCGAAGGTGATCGTGCTGAGCACGCCGAGCGCGCCCAGGCCCAGCCGGGCGCCCGCGAACAGCTCCGGCTCCTCGGCGGGGGAGCAGCGGCGGACGGAGCCGTCGGCCAGCACCAGCTCCACCGCCGTGATCTGCGCGGCCAGCGAGGCCGAGTCGCGCCCGGTGCCGTGGGTGCCGGTGCTGGTCGCGCCGGCCACGGTCTGCACGTCGATGTCGCCCATGTTGGTCAGCGCCAGGCCCGCCGTGGCCAGCAGCCGGTTGAGCCGGTTGAGCGGCAGGCCGGCCTCGACGGTGACCGTGCCGGCGGCCCGGTCCAGCTCGCGCACCGCGCACAGCCCCTCGGGCCGCACCAGCACGCCGTCGGCGGCCGAGGCGATCGCGGTGAAGGAGTGGCCGGAACCGATCGCCTTGACCGTCCGGCCCTGCTCGGCGGCCTGCCGGACCACCGCGGCCAGCTCCTCGGTGGAGCCGGGGGCGACCACCTGAGCCGGTTGGGCGCTCTGGTTGCCCGCCCAGTTGGTCCAGCGGCCGGCGGTGATGGTGGCGGGCATGCGGGGCCTCCCAGCGACGGGTGCACTACCAGTGGGTAGGGAGCCTAGCCACCGGTGTCCGCACGGTCTATGGTCGCGCGGGCTCACTCGACGGGGCCAGGGCGCCCGGTTCCACCGGCACGGGCTCCGCACCGGCGGTGCGCAGCCAGCGGCCGCCGGCCAGTGCGACCAGCGCGCCGAAGGCGGCAGCGGCCAACGGCACCTGGTAGCCGGCTGCGGCCCCGGCGGCGTCCACCCGCCAGCCGGCCAGCGAGGAGCCGCCGGCCACCCCGAGGGCGAGCCCGGTGGTGGTCCAGCTCATCCCCTCGGTCAGCTGGGCGGGCGGCACCAGCCGGGCGACCAGCCCCATGGTGGTGATCATGGTCGGGGCGATCGAGAGCCCGGAGAGGAAGAGCGCGGCGCCCACCGCCAGCATGCCCACGGGGCCGGTGCACCAGCGCGCGGCCAGCACCAGCGGCACCATGCTCAGCGCCATCACCCCGATGCCCAGCTGGAACCGCCGCTCGGCCGGGCCGCGCGGGCGCAGTGTGCCGAAGACCGTCCCGGCCAGGCCCGAGCCGAGCGCGTAGACGGCCAGGACCAGGCTGGAGGCGCCCTTGTGCCCCTGCGCCTGGGCGAAGGCGACGGTGACCACCTCGACCGCGCCGAAGATCGCCCCGGTGGCTATGAAGGTGAGCATCAGCACCCGCAGTCCGGCCGAGCGGATCGCCGAGCCGCTCGACTCGCGGGCCGTGCGGTGGATCGGCGGCTCGGTGTCGCGCTGCGCGGTGAAGAGCAGCACCCCGACCGCGAGGAAGATCCCGGCCAGCAGCACGCCGGCCTCCGGGAAGAACGAGGTGGCCAGGCCGATCGAGAGGATCGGCCCGACGATGAAGATGAGCTCGTCGACCACCGACTCCAGCGCGTAGGCGGTGTGCAGCTTGCCCGCGTCCGAGCGGTAGAGATGTGCCCAGCGGGCCCGCACCAGCGCCCCGGTGCTCGGCATGGTGCCCATGCCGACCGCGCTGACGAAGAGCGTCCAGTCGGGGGCGCCGGACCGCGCGCAGAGCAGCAGCGCGACGGTGGAGACGGTGGTGGCCGCGGTGGCGGGCAGCGCCACCCGGCGCTGGCCGTGCCGGTCGACCAGCCGGGAGATCTGCGGCCCGATGCCCGCGGCCGCCAGCGCCATCACCGCCGAGACCGCGCCGGCCACCCCGTAGGAGCCGCGCAGCTGGGAGAGCATGGTGACGATTCCGATGCCGACCATGGAGATCGGCAGACGGGAGAGGAAGCCGGTCGCCGAGAAGGCGAGACTGCCGGGAGCGGTGAAGATCTGGCGGTAGTTGGACAGCACGGCGGCTCCGGGGTGGGAAGAGCCGGGTGAGGGCCCGGTGGGTTGCGGTGGTGGCCACGGTTCCGTTCAGTCGTTCAGTAAGGAACGTGGCTCATCTACACAGCTTACGGAACGTGGCAAACGAAATTAGGTCCGCGGCCCGGCCCCGCCCGGCCCGCGGGCCCGAACGGCGCGGTGGCAGGATCGGTGCCATGCCCGAGATCCACAGCGAGCCCACCCTGGCCGCCGCCGCTCCCTATGACGCCCTGCTGCTGCTCTCCTTCGGCGGCCCCGAAGGGCCCGAGGAGGTGGTGCCGTTCCTGGAGAACGTGACCCGGGGCCGCGGCATCCCCAAGGAGCGGCTGGTCGAGGTCGGCCGGCACTACTTCCGCTTCGGCGGGGTCAGCCCGATCAACGAGCAGAACCGCGAACTGCTCGCCGCGCTGCGCGCCGACTTCGCCGCGGCCGGCCTGGACCTGCCGGTCTACTGGGGCAACCGGAACTGGGCGCCGTTCCTGGTCGACACCCTGCGGGAGATGGCCGAGGACGGCCACCGCCGGATCGCGGTGCTCGCCACCAGCGCCTACGCCGGCTACTCGGGCTGCCGCCAGTACCGGGAGAACCTGGCCGACGCGCTCGCCACCCTGGCCGCGGAGGGCCACACCGCGCTGCGGGTCGACAAGCTGCGGCACTTCTACAACCACCCCGGCTTCGTCGAGCCGATGATCGACGCGACCCTGGCGGCGCTGGCCGAGCTGCCCGCCGGGCTGCGCGACGGGGCCGAGCTCGCCTTCACCACCCACTCCATCCCCACCGCGATGGCCGAGAGCTCCGGGGCGCCCGACGACCCGGCGCGCGGCACCCCGGGGGGCGCGTACGTCGCCCAGCACCTGTCGGTGGCCGAGCTGATCGCCGAGGCGGTCGCCAAGGCCAGCGGCGTGGCCGACCGTCCCTGGCAGCTGGTCTACCAGTCGCGCAGCGGGGCCCCGCACATCCCGTGGCTGGAGCCGGACATCTGCGACCACCTGACGGATCGTCAGCAGGGTGGCGCCCCGGCCGTGGTGATGATCCCGATCGGCTTCGTCTCGGACCACATGGAGGTCAAGTACGACCTCGACACCGAGGCCGTCGCCAAGGCCGCCGAACTGGACCTGCCGGTGGCCCGGGCCGCCACGGTCGGCGCCGACCCGCGCTTCACGGCCGCCGTGCGCGAGCTGCTGCTGGAGCGGGCGGCCACCGAACGCGGCCTCGCACCCCGGCGCTGCGCCCTGGGCGCACTCGGCGCCAGCCACGACGTGTGCGCCGTGAACTGCTGCCCCAACCCGCGCGCCCCCAGGCCCGCCGCCGCGCAGGCCTGACCAACCCACCGAGCCGAGGAGTACCGTGCCCGACCAGCCCCTGCCCGACGCTGCCGCCCTGCCCGCTGCCGCCCTGCCCGCTGCCGCCCTGCCCGACGCCGCCCTGCTCGACGAGCTGCTCGCCCTCGCCCTGGAGGCCGCCCACCAGGCCGGGGCGCTGCTGCGCGACGGCCGCCCGGCCGACCTGGGCGTCGCGGCCACCAAGAGCAGCCCGGTCGACGTGGTCACCGAGATGGACCTGGCCTCCGAGAAGCTGATCGTGGAGCTGATCACCGGCCGCCGCCCGCAGGACGGCTACCTCGGGGAGGAGGGCACCGAGCGGCCGAGCGCCAGCGGGGTGCGCTGGGTGGTCGACCCGCTGGACGGGACGGTCAACTACCTTTACGGGCTGCCGAACTGGGGCGTCAGCGTGGCCGCCGAGTACCACGGCCAGGTGGTGGTCGGTGTGGTCGAGGCCCCGGCCAGGGGCGAGCTGTTCCAGGCGGTGCTGGGCCGCGGCGCCACGCTGGACGGCCGCCCGCTGGGCGGGCGTCCCACCCCGCCCTGGGGGCAGGCGCTGGTCGCCACCGGCTTCAACTACGTGCTGCCGAACCGGGTGCACCAGGCCGAGGTACTGCACCGCCTGATGGCCGAGATGCGTGACATCCGGCGCGGCGGAGCGGCCGCGATCGACCTCTGCGACCTGGCGGCGGGCCGGCTGGACGGCTACTACGAGCGCGGCCTGGCCCCCTGGGACCTGGCGGCCGGCGGCCTGATCGCCCGCGAGGCGGGCCTGCTCACCGGCGGCCGTCCGGGCGAGCCGGCCTCCGGCGAGCTGGTGGTGGCGGCCGCGCCCGGCGTTTTCGAGCCGTTGCAGGCGAGGCTGGAGGAGCTGGGCGCCTGGCACGACTGACCGGACGCGAAGCAGCTACGGACGTGGTGAGCCCCGGCGCACGGATGCGCCGGGGCTCACCACAGGTCGATGGGGTCAGCGGTCGGGGGCCGGTCTGTCGGCCGCGGAGAAGTGGTCGGCGACGAGCGCCGGTTCAGGCACTGCGGGGCAGTGAGAGGACCGGATCGACACCGTGGTCGGTGGCGATCCGACGCAGGTCGTCCAGTTCGGACTGTTCGACCTCGGCCAGGAACTCGTCCCCGGACTCGAGTGCGCGGTGCAGATCCTGCTCGGTGTTCCTTATGCGCTGCAGGATTCCGGCGGTGAAGGCGTCCATGCGGCAGACCCCCTTACGGTGTCGGACGTGCGCGGTCGAGCGTTCTCCGGATGGGAGGTGCGTTCCAGCGGCTGCGCCCCACCGGTCGGCTGGTACCGGTGCGGACGCCAATGCGGCCTCGGGGCCGCTCCGTGGGACCTGATCCCCCAACCGGTGCGGATGAACGCGCGGCGGGTGGGTGCGATCGCCTGACGGCGTGATCGCGGGTGTGCAGTCGTCCTCCCCAGTCAGGGGGCCGGGAAACCTCACCGTCGCGAGAAACCGGAGAAAGTTGCCGCCGTCACATGCGAGTGGCGTGTCGGTGTGCGGGCCCGGAGGCGGGGGCGTACCGCCTTACCGGTGCTTTACGCCGCAAGGAGGCAGGATGGAGGGACCGTCGGAGTCGCAGGCCCGCGTACGGGACCTTCCGATCCCGCCGCGCGTGCCCCAGAGAAGGGACAACCGCTGTGCGGGTTCTTGTCGTCGAGGACGAGCAGCTGCTCGCCGAAGCCGTGGCCACCGGTCTGCGCCGGGAGGCCATGGCCGTCGACGTGGTGTACGACGGCGAGGCCGCGCTGCAGCGGATCGCGGTCAATGACTACGACGTGGTGGTGCTCGACCGGGACCTGCCGCTGGTGCACGGCGACGACGTCTGCCGCAGCGTGGTGGAGCAGGGTCTGGCGACCCGGGTGATCATGCTGACGGCCTCCGGGGACATCAGCGACCGGGTCGAGGGCCTGGAGATCGGCGCTGACGACTATCTGCCCAAGCCGTTCGCTTTCAGCGAACTCGTGGCCCGGGTGCGCGCGCTGGGCCGGCGCGCCACGGTCCCGCTGCCGCCGGTCCTGGACCGGGCCGGGATCACCCTCGACCCCGGCCGCCGCGAGGTGCTGCGCGACGGCCGCTCGATCCAGCTGGCTCCGAAGGAGTTCGCCGTCCTGGAGGTCCTGATGCGGGCCGGCGGGGCCGTGGTCTCCGCCGAGCAACTGCTGGAGAAGGCCTGGGACGAGCACACCGACCCGTTCACCAACGTGGTGCGGGTGACCGTGATGACCCTGCGGCGAAAGCTCGGCGATCCCGCAGTGATCGTCACCGTGCCCGGTTCCGGCTACCGGATCTGACTCCCGTCCACTCCTCCACCGCAAGGGGACGACTTTCATGACCACCCCGCCCACCACCGGCGGGCCCTCCGGCAGTTCCCGCACGTTGCCGCCGCGGCCTGGCCACCCACCGCGCCCCGAGCAGCCGCCGCGCCCGGCCGCCGCGGAGCACCACGCCCCCTACCAGCCCGGTGACGGGCTGAGCTGGCTGCCGTTCCGGCCGACCATCAGGATCCGCCTCACCCTGCTCTACGGCGGCATGTTCCTGATGGCGGGGGTGGTGCTGCTGCTGCTCATGTACGTCGTGGTGCGCAACGCCCTGCAGAACACCCCGCTGCCGCCGATCATCATCGATCCGGGCATCACGGCCCGGATCAACGGGCAGGTGGTCAGCGGTGACCAGTTCAACCAGTTCCTCCAGAACCAGATGACGCTCGGGCAGCACAGCGAGCTCGACTCGCTGCTGCGCAAGGCGCTGGTCGTGCTGGTCGTGCTCGCCGTGATCGCCTTCGCGGCCGGCTACGCGATGGCGGGCCGGGTGCTGCGCCCGCTGGGCCGGATCACCCGTACCGCCCGCGAGGTGGCCGGCTCCGACCTGCACCGCCGGATCGAGCTGGAGGGGCCCGACGACGAGCTCAAGGAGCTCGCCGACACCTTCGACGACATGCTCGACCGGCTGGACCGCTCCTTCGACTCGCAGCGCAAGTTCGTCGCCAATGCCTCGCACGAGCTGCGCACACCGCTGGCGATCAACCGCACGCTGCTGGAGGTGCAGCTCTCCGACCCCAACACCTCGGCCGACCTGCAGCAGCTCGGCAAGACGCTGCTGGCCACCAACGAGCGCAGCGAGCAGCTGGTGGAGGGCCTGCTGCTGCTGGCCCGCAGCGACAACGAGCTGGTCGACCGGCGGCCGGTCGAGCTGTCCGAGGTGGCGCTGCGCGCGGTCGAGCAGACCCGCTCCGAGGCGGCCGACCGGGAGGTGGTGATCCGCTCCGAGCTGCACCAGGTGGCGGTGTCGGGCAACGGCGTGCTGCTGGAGCGGATCGCGCTCAACCTGTTGCAGAACGCGGTCCGCTACAACGTGGCCGACGGCTGGGTGGAGATCACCACCGCGCCCCGGCCGGGCGGTTTCGGCGAGCTGGTGGTCAGCAACACCGGCCCGGTGGTCCCGGGCTACGAGCTGGAGCACATCTTCGAGCCGTTCCGTCGGGTCAAGGGGGCCGACCGGACCCGCAGCGACAAGGGCGTCGGGCTCGGCCTGTCGATCGTGCGCTCGGTGGTCCGCGCGCACGGCGGCTCCATCGAGGCGGCGCCGCGCCCCGGTGGCGGGCTGACCATGCGGGTACGAATCCCCGGCGGCTGAGCCCCGCACCGGCCCGGCCTTGCGCCCTGGTACGCCTGTCACCTGCACGAAGGGCCGGACCAGGGCGCTTGTCATATCCGGCTCCGACAACTTACGGTGTCGTAACC
Source organism: Kitasatospora sp. NPDC008050 (assembly GCF_042957465.1). NCBI lineage: Bacteria > Bacillati > Actinomycetota > Actinomycetes > Kitasatosporales > Streptomycetaceae > Kitasatospora > Kitasatospora sp. NPDC008050. Next base: position 5,088 of record NZ_JBIBIJ010000042.1, on the reverse strand, counting down.
TACGCTTGCGTAAGTGACGCGTCCGTAAGTCCCCTCCCTCAGGAGCCCCCGTCGTGACCATCGCCCCCGCCCAGCGCACCGGCTCGACCGCCTGGACCGATGCCCGGCTGATCCTCGCCCTGGAAGAGGTGGTCGAGACCGAGCTCAACCGCCACCTGAAGGTCGCCAAGGAGTGGATGCCGCACGAGTACATCCCGTGGAGCCAGGGGCGGGACTTCGACGGCGTGCTCGGCGGCGAGGCGTGGGAGGTGGGCCAGTCCAAGGTGACCCCGCTCGGCCGGGTCTCGCTGGTCGTCAACCTGCTGACCGAGGACAACCTCCCCAGCTACCACCACGAGATCGCCACGATGTTCGGGCGCGAGGGCGCCTGGGGGACCTGGGTGCACCGCTGGACGGCCGAGGAGGGCCGGCACGGCATAGCGCTTCGGGACTACCTGCTGGCCACCCGCGCGGTGGACCCGGTGGCCCTGGAGCGCTCCCGGATGGAGCACATGTCGGCCGGCTTCGAGTCCGACAACGCGCACAGCATGCTGCACTCGGTGGCCTACGTGGCCTTCCAGGAGCTCGCCACCCGCATCTCGCACCGCAACACCGGCCACTATGCCGGCGACCCGCTCTGCGAGCAGCTGCTGGCGAAGATCGCCAATGACGAGAACCTGCACATGGTCTTCTACCGCAACCTGCTCAAGGCGGCGCTGGACCTGGCCCCGGACCTGGCCATGCAGGCCGTCCGCGACGTGGTGACGGACTTCCGGATGCCCGGCCACGGGATGCCCGGCTTCGAGCGCGCGGCCGCGCAGATCGCCATCGGGGGCATCTACAACCTGCGGATCCACCACGACGATGTGCTCCAGCCGGTGCTGCGGCACCTGAAGGTGATGGAGCTCGGGGGCCTGGGCCCGGCGGGCCTGCAGGCCCAGCAGGAGCTCGGCCTCTACCTCGACGGGCTGGACACCCAGGCCACCCGGTTCGACGAGCGTCAGGCCGCGCTGCTGGCCCGCCGGGCCGAGGCCGCGGAGCGCAGGGCGGCCGGCTGAGCAGCGTCACGGCGGCCCGTGGCCCGCGTCCGCGCCGAGCTCGGCGCGGACGCGGGCCACGGCTCTGCGGGGGCCGATCGTGAGCGGACGGAAAGGGCCGAAGCCCAGGATTGGGTCGTACCGAGGCACTCGGGCGATGGGTGGTTTGCGACGCTTTCGGCCAAAAAATTCTGTCGCGTGACCAACATCACATCAGCAGTCCGCACTCGTTCGGATGATCTCTCTGAGTGATCAGACGATCGGGGTTGATCATTGCGCAGGGTAGCCGGAACCGGTGGATGGCGCTCCCCGGCAATCGACCGGAAAGTACTGCTCCACCTGGGTGGAGACGGTCTGGCGCAAGGGGTTGGCGAGGCGTACCATCACCATCCGTATTCGGCGGACAGCGCCCGCCGGCCGCCGGTGGCCACTGTCCGCAAGCCCCGGGAAGGCGGCCCCGACCACCTGGCCGGGCTCGCCGCTGAGTGTCGATTGAGTAACAGGGCTTGAAGTAAGGCACAATCTCGGCCTCGGGTCGGGCACAAGACCGGCCCCTCATGCGTTACGTGCGCTGGAGATACCGCACACACCCAGAGGGGGAGAGCGAACATGGCAACGGACTACGACACCCCGCGCAAGACCGACGACGACATCAACGAGGACAGCATCGAGGAGCTCAAGGCTCGTCGAAACGACAAGGCGGCGCCTTCGGTCGACGTCGACTTCGACGACTCCGGCGAGAGCCTGGAGCTGCCCGGAGCGGACCTTTCCAACGAGGAGCTGTCCGTCCGGGTGCTGCCCCGGCAGGCCGACGAGTTCACCTGCATGAGCTGCTTCCTGGTGCACCACCGCAGCCAGCTGGCCGGCGAGAAGAACGGTCAGGCCTACTGCAGGGACTGCTCCTGAAGATCGCGCGGCCCGAGCCCGGCGATCTCGTCGCGGCAGACCGGCGCCGACCGGGTGCTGAGCCCCGTCGGAGCGGGTCACCGCGGCGGTCGGACACGGACCGCTTCGGCGGCAGTGCACGAACGGCGATGGGGCGGGTCCGTCATGACGGGCCCCCCCCCACCCCCGGCGGGGCCCCCCCCCCCCCCCCCCCCGCCCCGCCGGGGGGGCTGGCCCCCACGGGCGTGGGGGGGGGCCCGAATGCCCGCCCCCGCCCCATCGCCGTTCGTGCACTCCACCACCGCCCCGCCTGCCCGGCCGAGCAGGATCAGGAGCGGGCCGCGCCGATCGCGGCGGCCAGCGCCTCGGGGTCGCGGGTGGACAGGTAGAGGTAGGGGGTGGGGTCGGCCGGATCGGTGACCTCCACCCGCAGCGCGGTCGGCACGTAGCTGCGCAGCAGCATGAAGGCCCGCGGGTCGGCCTTGGCCGAGCGCCAGGCCACCGTCTCCTTGGGGTCCAGCGGCCTGGCCTCGCCGAGCGCGCCGAGCGGGATCCTGGCCTTGCCGGCCACGAGCGAGCCCTGCACCACCCGGATCCGGGCGGAGCCGTACGAGCTGAGCCCGACCGCAGCGGCGACCAGCCCCGCCACCAGGCCGACCAGCCCGGGCATTGGTCCGTAGCGCAGCAGGATCAGGCCGATCGACAGGCCGGCCGCGACCGGCAGCAGCCACCAGGAGCGGGGCGCGGTGAGGCGTTCGTCGTACATGTCCCCCATTGTGGGTGCCGTTCCAACCAGCTCGGCACGGCCCCCCGGTCCAAGGGGCGGAATCGGCCGGCGCCTCCGTTCCTACCGGCGGGTAGGGTCTGGCGCTGTGACTGGATCCACTGCCCCCACACCGGCTCCGCAGGGCTCCGCCGACCCTGCCGAGCGTCCCCACAGACCCCTCTCGCCGACCACCGCGCCACCGGACGCCGTTGCGGCGGTCCGCCACCCCGAGGCACCGGCGCCCGGCACCCCGCTCGGCTCGCACTACGTGCACTGCTTCGGGTGCGGCCCGCAGCAGGCCAGCGGCCTGCAGATCGATGTGCGAGCCGGCCACGGCGTCGACGTCACCGCCGAGTTCGTCGTCAAGGCGGTGCACCAGGGCGGCCCGGGCCTGGCCCATGGCGGCATTCTGACCACCGCGATGGACGAGACCCTCGGTTCGCTCAACTGGATCCTGCACACCGCCTCGGTCACGGGCCGCCTGGAGGCCGACTTCGTGCGCCCGGTGCCGGTCGACTCGCGGCTGTACATCCGCGCCCGGGCGACCGGCGTGCACGGTCGCAAGCTCTACTGCGAGGGCGAAGGACGGATCGGCGGCCCCGAGGGACCGGTCGCGATACGGGCCGCCGCGCTCTTCGTTCAGGTGAAACTGGAACACTTCACCACGCACGGTCGTCCGCAGGACATCAAGGCTGCTCTGGACGACCCCGACCTGTTCAAACGAGCAAGAGCCTTTGAGGTGAATCCGTGAGTTCCACCGCCCGCCCGCCGGTCGAGGTCCTGATCCGGCGACTGGACCCCGAGCTGCCGCTGCCCAGCTATGCCCAGCCGGGCGACGCCGGAGCGGACCTGTGCGCCGCCGTCGACGCCGACCTCGAACCGGGCGAGCGCACGGTGATCCCGACCGGCATCGCCATCGCGTTGCCCGACGGCTACGCCGCGTTCGTCCACCCCCGTTCCGGACTGGCAGCTCGTTGCGGAGTTGCGCTCGTGAACGCCCCAGGGACGGTCGATGCCGGGTACCGTGGTGAGATCAAGGTGATCGTCGTCAACCTGGATCCGCGCGAGCGGGTCAGTTTCCGGCGTGGGGACCGGATCGCGCAGCTGGTCATCCAGCAGGTCGAGAAGGCTCGCTTCCACGAGGTGGCCGAACTGCCCGGGTCCGCACGCGCCGAGGGTGGGTTCGGGTCGACTGGTGGCCACGCGGCGGTTTAACATGCCGCGGCCGTGCAGGCCGCAGCCGAGCAGGTAGCCAAAGGTACGAGCAGGAATTCGCATCGGTCTTGGACCGGGAAGGACAGTGACCGTGTTCCGTCGTCGCCACAAGAGCGAGGACGCTGTCGAGCAGCTCGCCGAGGACGCCATCAGCGCCGACGAGACGGCCGATGACGTCGAAGGTTCCGCCGACTCCGAGAGCGAGACGCCGAACGACGTCGAGTCCGTCGAGGAGGCCGAGGAGACGGAGGGGGACCCGGCCGACCGCGTCGGTCTGCCGCCGGCCCCCCGCCCCGACGGTCCCTGGGACGACTCCGAGCTGGAGAGCCCCAACGAGGGCCGGGTCGACCTGGGCGGTCTGCTGGTCCCCGGCGTCGAGGGCATGGAGCTGCGGGTCGAGGTGGCCGGCGACGCGATCGTGGCCGCCACCCTGGTGCTCGGCAACAGCGCCATCCAGCTCCAGGCTTTCGCCGCGCCGAGGTCCGAGGGCATCTGGAGCGAGGTCCGCGACGAGATCGCGACCGGCATCCGGAGCCAGGGCGGCCTCGTCGAGGAGGAGGAGGGCCCGCTCGGCTGGCACCTGCGGGCCCAGGTCCCGGTGCAGCTGCCGGACGGCACGCAGGGCGTGCAGCTGGTCCGTTTCGTCGGCTGTGACGGACCGCGCTGGTTCCTGCGCGGCGTGATCTCGGGCCAGGCCGCGGTGCAGCCCGAGTCGGCGGACGTGCTGGAGCAGGTCTTCCGGCAGACCGTGGTCGTGCGTGGCGAGGCGCCGATGGCGCCCCGCGACCCGATCGTGCTCAAGCTCCCCGAGGACGCCCAGATGGTGGCGGACGGCGGTGTCGGCGCCGCCCCCGAGGGCGAGGCCTCGCGCTTCGGTGACGCCTCACTGAGCCCGTTCGCCCGCGGCCCGGAGATCACCGAGGTCCGCTGAGGCGGGTTCATCAGCCGTATCGACCGGCCCCGGACAGCTCGCTGTCCGGGGCCGGTTTGACTCCCGGTAGGTCGGTGCGTAAAGTTCTCCGAGTTGCCCGGACCACGATAAGTGGCGGCGAGTAAATCTGATGAGCGTGAAAATCGCGAGACAGAAACTCTGCTAAAGTCTGGGAGCGCCGAAAGCCGAAAGGCCGGAAGCGAAATGTGGAAAGCGAAGCGGAAAAGGCACTGAGCCGGATCTGATAAGCTGGAAACACGAAAGAACGAAGCGCC
>NZ_JBIBIJ010000041.1:0-16280 GCF_042957465.1 Kitasatospora sp. NPDC008050 | reverse complement strand
AGCTGCGGTTGCGCATGCTGTTCGAGGCGCCGACGGTGGCGGGGTTGGCCACGGCGTTGGCGGGTGAGGGGGTGAGTGAGCGGCCCGCGCTGCGGCCGGTGGTGCGGCCCGAGTGGTTGCCGGTCTCCTTCGCCCAGCGGCGGTTGTGGTTCCTGAACCGTCTCGAACCGGACAGTGGTGCCTACAACATGCCGTTGGTGCTGCGGTTGACCGGCGAGTTGGACACCGCCGCGCTGACTGCCGCGCTGAACGACGTGGTGCGGCGGCACGAGAGCCTGCGCACGGTCTTCCCCGAGCGTGACGGTGAGCCCGAGCAGGTCGTCCGCCCGGCGGACGAGGCGCGCATCGAGCTGCCCGTCATCGACCTCCGCAGCAGCGGTACGCCCGGCGTCGCGCTGGACGGAGCGCTGGAGGAGGCTCTGGAGGAGGCGCTGGCCGCGGAGACGACCCGTCCGTTCGACGTGACGGCGCAGGCCCCGCTGCGGGCCCAGGTGTTCCGGACCGCCGACGACGAGCACGTGCTGCTCCTGGTGGCCCACCACATCGTCTCCGACGGCTGGTCGACCGCACCGCTGGTGCGCGACCTCACCGCCGCCTACACGGCCCGCCGCGCGGGCACCGCCCCGCAGTGGGACGAACTCCCCGTGCAGTACGCGGACTACACGCTGTGGCAGCGCGAGCTGCTCGGCGACGAAGCGGACCCGGACAGTCTGACGACTCGTCAACTCGACTACTGGCGAAAGGAACTCGACGCCCTGCCGGACGAGCTGCCGTTGCCGGCGGACCGCCCGCGCCCGGCGTACCCGAGCGGCGAGGGCGGCACGGTTCCGCTGCGGATCGAGGCCGACCTGCACGCGCGCATCGTCGAACTGGCCCGCCGGACGCACACCACCGTCTTCATGGTGCTGCAGGCCGCGATGGCCGGCTGGCTGAGCGCGCTGGGCGGTGGCGAGGACGTCCCGATCGGCACCCCGGTGGCCGGCCGCACCGACGAGGCGGTCCACGACCTGGTCGGGTTCTTCGTCAACACGCTGGTGCTGCGCACCGATGTGTCGGGCGACCCGACGTTCCGGGAGCTGCTCGGGCGGGTGCGGGAGACCGACCTGACGGCCTTCACGCACCAGGACCTCCCGTTCGAACGGCTGGTGGAGGTGCTGAACCCGCCGCGTGTCATGGCACGGCACCCGCTCTTCCAGGTGATGCTCGCGCTGCAGAACACCGCGTCGGCGCGGATCGAGCTCGACGGCCTGACGGCCCGGCCGGTCCCGGTGACCGGCGCGGCGGCGAAGTTCGACCTGTCACTGACCCTCGCCGAGCGCTTCGACGACGGGGGCCGGACCCTCGGTGTCGACGGTGAACTCGACTACTCGGCGGACCTGTTCGACCACGCGTCGGTGGAGTTCCTGGCGGACGCGTTCGTGCGGTTCCTGGATTCGGTGGTGGCCGGGCCGGATCGGCGCCTCGGTGGCGTCGAGCTGCTGTCGGCGCCGGCCCGTGCCGAGCTGCTCCGGCAGGGTGCCGGTGCGGCGGTGGCGGTGCCGGAGGGGGCGTCGCTGGGCTCGCTGTTCCTGGCCCGGGCGGCCGCCGAGCCGGCGGCGGTTGCCGTGGTCGGTGCGGGTGTTGAGCTGTCCTTCGGTGAACTGGCCGACCGGGCCCGCGCGTTGGCGGGCCGACTGGCGGAGCGTGGGGTGCGCCCCGGTTCGCTGGTGGCCCTGCTGGTGCCGCGTTCGGCCGACTGGGTGCTCGCCCAGATCGCGGTCACGCTGACCGGCGCGGCCTGGCTGCCGCTGGATCCGGGCCTGCCCGCGGGCCGGATCGCCGCGGTGCTGGACGAGGCGGCCGTGGATCTGCTGGTCGCGGTGGACGCGACGGCGGACCTGGTCCCGCCGGGCCTGGCCCACCTCCTGCTGGGGCCTGCCCTGGACGAGGACGCGGTGGCCGGCCCGTCGCCGAGCGCGGCGGCGCCGGTGTCGGGCGAGCAGGCGGCGTACGTCATCTACACCTCCGGCTCGACCGGTCGCCCCAAGGGCGTCGTGGCCCGCCAGCGCGGCGTGGTCAACCACATGCTCTGGATGGCCGACCGGTTCCCCGTCGGCGCGGGTGACCGCGTGCTGGCCCGTACCTCCCCGGGCTTCGACGCCGCGGTCTGGGAGATCTGGCTGCCCCTGCTCACCGGCGCGGCCGTGGCCGTGGTCGACGAGGCGAGCGCCAAGGATCCGGCCCTGCTGCTGCGCGAGTTGACCGCCTTGCGGGTGACCGTGGCGCAGTTCGTCCCCACCCTGCTCGCCGCGCTCCTGGCGGCGCCGCAGGCCCGGGCGGTGTCGGGGCTGCGGCAGGTCTTCGTCGGCGGCGAGGCCTTCCCCGCGGGCCTCGCCGATCAGGTGCGCCAGGTCTGGGACGTCGAACCGGTCAACCTCTACGGGCCGACCGAGACCACCATTCAGATCACCGCCGGCCGGCCCACCGTCGGCGAGCCCATCGCCGGCCGGCCCACCGGCTCGTCCGGCGGCCTGGTCCCGATCGGCCGCCCGGTCCGGAACGCCGGCCTGTACGTCCTGGACGCCGGCCTGCGCCTGGTGCCCCCGGGCGTGGTGGGCGAGTTGTACGTGGCGGGCGAGAGCCTGGCCCGCGGTTACCTCGCCCGCCCCGCCCTGACGGCCGAACGGTTCGTGGCCTGCCCCTTCGGTACCGGCGAGCTGATGTACCGCACCGGTGACCTGGTGCGCTGGGGTGCGGACGGGCAACTGCTCTTCGTCGGCCGGGCCGACGAGCAGCTGAAGGTGCGCGGGTTCCGGATCGAACCGGGCGAGATCGAGAGCGTGCTGACCGAGCACCCCGGCATCAGCCGCGCCGCCGTGGTGCTGCGCGAGTTCGCGGCCGGGGATCAGCGCCTGGTGGCCTACGTCGTCCCGGCCGCCGGTGCCGGGTTCGACCCGGCGCAGCTGCGGACCCACGCGGCGGCGGTGCTGCCCGGCTACATGCTGCCCTCGGCGTTCGTGCCGCTCGACGCGCTCCCGCTGACCCGCAACGGCAAGCTCGACACCCGGGCCCTGCCCACCCCGGGCATCGAGCGGACGGCCCCGGCCAGGGTGCCGGCCGATCCGCAGGAGATCGTGCTCTGCGCCCTCTTCGCCGAGGTGCTCGGCGTGCCGGAGGTCGGCCCGGACGACGACTTCTTCGCCCTCGGCGGCCACTCCCTGCTGGCCGTCCGGCTGATGAGCGCCGTCCGGGAGACCTTCGGTGCCCGGCTCGACCTGCGGGTGCTCTTCGAGGCGCCGACCCCGGCGGGACTCGGCGCCCGGCTCGGCGAGCGGTCGGAGGGTGAGCGGTCGGAGGGTGAGCGCTCGGAGGGTGAGCGGTCGGGCGGCGATCCGCTCGACGTGCTGCTGCCGCTGCGCGCCCGCGGCACCGCGGCACCGCTGTTCTGCGTGCACCCGGTGATGGGCCTCAGCTGGGGCTACGCGGCTCTGCTGCCCCGGCTGGACCCGCAGCGACCGCTGTACGGGCTCCAGGCGAGCGGCATCCGCCACCCGGACGACCGCCCGGTGTCCATCAGGGCGATGGCGCGGGACTACGTCGCGCGGATCCGCGAGGTGCAGCCCGCCGGGCCGTACCACCTGCTCGGCTGGTCGCTGGGCGGCACCATCGCCCATGCCATGGCCGAACTGCTCCAGCGGGACGGCGAGCAGGTGGCGTTCCTGGCGCTGCTCGACTCCTTCCCGGCCACCGTCGCGCAGGATCCGGGGGACCCGCGGGCCGGCGTCGACCCGGCGGTTCTCGACGCGCAGGCGGAGGAGGAGGTGCTCGGCGCGCTGCTGCCGGGCGCGGGACCCGCCGTGCGCGAGCTGGTGGAACAGGGCGCCGACCGGCAGCGGATCCTGGCCCTGCTGCGTGAGGAGAACGCGCGGCGGCTGCAGGTGGAGGAGCAGGCGGTGGCCGCGTTGCTGGACACGGCGGTGCACAGCAGCCGCCTGGTGCTGGACCACGTGCCCGGCACGGTGGACGGCGACCTCGTCTTCGTCACGGCGGCCGGGAGCCGCCCCGCCGACGCGCCGACCGCGCGCGATGCCTGGCGGGCGCACCTGACCGGCGAGATCCACGAGTACCGCGTCGACTGCCGGCACGCCGAGCTGCTCGGCCCGCAGGGCCTGGCGGAGCTCGGCCGGATGCTCACCGAGAGGCTCGGCCATGACGCGTGACCTGACGGACCGTGGTGTGGGGCGGCTGCTGGCCGACCGGAACGTGCGCTGGTTCCTGCTGGGACAGCTCGTCTCGGTGCTCGGGGACACGATGCTCTGGCTGGTGGCCGGCATCTGGGTCAAGGAGCTGACCGGGAGCAACTCGGCGGCCGCGCTCACCTTCTTCCTGGTGATCGTCGGCACCCTCTTCGCCCCGGTCGGCGGCATGGTCGCCGACCGCTTCCGCAGGCGGCGGCTGCTCCTGGTGCTCAACCTGGCGACCGCCGCCGTGCTGCCGGTGCTGCTGCTGGTCCACAGCAGCGGCCAGGTCTGGCTGGTCTACCTGGTGATGCTGTTCTACGGCCTGTCCAACAGCTTCCTCGATCCGGCGCAGGCCGGCCTGCTGCGGGTGCTGGTCCCCGAGGAGCAGGTGGGCGAGATCAACGGCCTGCTGCAGACCGCCAAGCAGGCGCTGCGGCTGGTCTCCCCGCTGGCCGGGGCCGGACTCTTCGCCGCGCTGGGCGCCCATGCCGTGGTGCTGGTGGACACCGGTAGCTTCCTGGTCGCGGTGGCCGCCCTGCTGGCGGTGCGACTGGAGGAGGACGCGCCGTCGTCCGGCGACAGCGGGTGGCGCACCGACATCACCGAGGGCATCCGGCATCTGGCGAGGACCGTCGTGCTGCGGCAGCTCACCATCGGCTGCGCGCTGACCATGGTGGGGATGGGTCTGGCCGAGACGGTCGGGCTCGCCGTGGTCGGTGACGGGCTGGGCCGACCGCCGTCCTTCCTCGGTGTGCTGCTGGTCGGCCAGGGGGTCGGAGCGGTGCTGGCCGGGCTGACCGCGGCCCGGATCGCCCGGCGGATCGGGGACGGCCTGCTGGTGGCCGCGGGCATGGCGTCCTTCGGGCTCGGCGCGCTGCTGCAGACCGTGCCGTCGGTGGCCGTGGTGGCGACCGGGATGGTGCTGTGCGGGGCCAGCATGCCGTGGATCGCCATCGGGCTGACCACGATCGGTTTCCGCCACACGCCGCCGGAGCTGATCGGCCGGGTCTATGCCGGGTTCACCGTCATCATGACGGTGCCGCAGGTGATGGCGATGGCCGTTGGCGCCGCACTGATCGCCGCGGTGGACTTCCGGGTGGTGCTGGTGGCGATGGCGGTCACGGTGGCCGCGGCGGCCGGGTACCTCTTCACCCGCCCGGAGCAGCGGTGGGCGAAGGCGGACACCGAAGCGGTGCGGGAAGCCGTGCCGGACGCGGTGCCGGAAGCCGTGCGGGAGGCCCTGCGGGAAACGGATCCGGTGTGACGGAAGATCGCGTGTAGGCAGAGCGCGGTGGTGCGCCAGGAGTTGATGCTCCGTTCAGGCTGCACCCGTCCACCTGCGCGACAGCGGCCCGCGGCGCATCCTCCGGGCAGCGGGCCGCTGATTTCCGCCTGGAAGGCTCAGCTCGACCGTGCCGGACCGGCCGGGGAACGCTACTCGGCGACGTAGGTGCGCCCGGTCCAGACGTAGACCCGGCAGGGCCGGCCCCCGTGCAGCTCGCTCTCGGCGGTGGGCTCGTAGTGGTCGTAATAGTTCCCCTGGAAAATCTTCACCTTCTCCGTCGGTTCCTCGACATACCGGTATTCCGGCTGGGCCGACATATCCCTGGGCCCGCCGCGCAGCAGTGCATTGGACCTCTCGGTGGACGTCAAAGCCGTTCCTCCTCGATACAGAACACCTGCCTGACCGGTCGCGTCAGGGTTGCCGAGCATAACCGCGACCCGCAGGGTGGTGAACCCCTATGGCAGTCCCCCCTAGGAATTCGACCGGGTGAGGGGTTGTGGGTTGTCGGATCGGGCGGAAATGCTGGTGAACGACCTTGTATGCGGCCGATCGGGGCCGCCGAGTGGACAGGGTCTGCAGCAGAGAGGAACCGAGACGGGCATGACCGAGACAGCTGACCACGATCTGTGGCTGCGGCGTTTTCACCCGGCCGAGCCGAGCAAGGTGCGGTTGGTCTGCTTCCCGCACGCGGGGGGATCGGCGAGCTTCTACTTTCCCGTCTCGGCCGCGCTCTCGCCGGGCTTCGACGTGCTGGCGGTGCAGTACCCGGGCCGGCAGGACCGGCGGCTGGAGCCCTGCGTCGACGACATCCCCGCCCTGGCCGACCAGATCTTCCGGGCCACGGACAGCTGGGCCGACGGGCCGCTCGCCCTGTTCGGGCACAGCATGGGCGCGGTGCTCGCCTTCGAGGTCGCCCGGCGGATCGAGCGCGAGTTCGGCGTGACGCCGGTGCGCCTGTTCGCCTCGGGGAGGCGGGCGCCGTCGTGCACCCGTGACGAGAAGGTGCACCTCAGGGACGATGACGGCATCGTCCGGGAGCTGCAGCAGCTGAGCGGGACCGACGCCCGGGTCCTCGGGGACGAGGAACTGCTGCGCATGGTGCTGCCGGCGCTCCGCAGCGACTACCGGGCGATCGAGACCTACCGCTGCGACGACGGCGCCGCCGTGGCCTGCCCCGTCACCGTGCTGACCGGTGACGCCGACCCCAGGACCTCGATGGACGAGGCCCGGGCCTGGCGGGAGCACACCTCGGGGGAGTTCGACCTGGAGGTCTTCCCCGGCGGTCACTTCTTCCTCGCGGCGCAGCAGGCGGCCGTCCTGAAGGTGATCCGTGAGCGGCTCTCCCAGGTAACGGTCTCCTAGGGCCTGTCCCGCCGATGGGCCTGTCCGGCCGAAGAGCCCAGCCGGCTCCCGGTTTTCCGGACGGTTGTTTCGGCTAGGGGAGCGGGATGTATTTCAGAGGTGTTCGTAGGGGTGTTCGTAGGGGTGGGCGCGTGGATAGCCTGCCGACGCCATGGGCTCATGCAGTGAAAGGTGAATCGGGTAAATGACCGACGTGGAAATCAACTCTGAAATGGACTTCCCGATTATTCGGACGTGTCCTTTCCAGCCGCCGACCGAGTACGCGGAGATCCGCGCGAAGCGGTCTCCGGTGCGCGCCAAGCTGTACAACGGCAACCTGATCTGGGTGATCACCGATTACGAGGACGCGCGTGCCGTCCTGCTGGACAACAAGAACTTCAGCTCGGACATCACCAACCCGGCCTACCCCCTCTACACCGCGATCATGGAGGGGACGCGGAGCTTCCCGACGCTGCCGACCATGGACGCGCCGCAGCACACCGCCTTCCGCAAGATGCTGATCAGCGAGTTCTCGGTGCGTCGCGCCAACGAGCTGCGTCCCGCGATCCAGAAGCACGCCGACGCGCTGATCGACGCCATGCTGGAGGGCGAGCGTCCCGCGGACCTGGGCGCGGCCTTCGCGACCCCGCTGATCGAGCGGGTGACCTGCGAGCTGCTCGGCATGTCGAGCGCGGACATGCAGGCCTCGGCGGCCCAGACGGTCGGCGCGATGATGCAGCAGCAGATGGCGGCCGCGCAGGAGAGCGGTGTCGCTCCGGACCCGATCGCCATGGCGACGGCGGCGGTCGGCTTCCAGTTCGTCGCGATGCACCAGTACTTCGCCCAGGTCGTGGCCGAGAAGGCGGAGAAGCCGGGCGACGACATGATCAGCCGCCTGGTCGCCAAGTTCGTCGAGCCCGGTGAACTCACCCAGGAGCAGCTCGCCAACCTGGCGTTCGTGGTCTTCGTCGCCGGGGTGGCCCCCACGACGTCGATGATCAACATCGGCACGGCAACCCTGCTGGACAACCCCGAGCAGCTCGCGATCCTGCGCAGCGGCCCGGACGCGGTCCCCGGCGCCGTCGAGGAACTCCTGCGCTACCTCAGCGTCCTCGACCTGCTGCCCCGGGTGGCGGCGGCCGACGTCGAGATCGGCGGCACGCTGATCCGCAAGGGTGAGGGCATCATCGTCCCCAACGCGGCGGCCAACCGTGACGAGAGGGTCTTCACCGACCCGGAGGTGCTGGACGTCAGTCGCCCGTCCGCGCGGCAGCACCTCGCCTTCGGCCACGGCGTCCACCAGTGCCTCGGCATGAACGTCGCCCGGGTGCAGCTGGAGATCGCCTTCGAGACCCTGTTCCGCCGGATCCCCGACCTGCGCCTGGCCGTCCCGATGGACGAGCTTCGCCCGGCCATGCCGTCGCCGCTGCCGGAGCTCAGCCAGCTGCTTGTGACCTGGTAACCCCAGGCTCAACGGACAGATGCCGTCGTGCCGGGCGACCCGACCCACGGGTTGCCCGGCACGCGGCCGGAAAGGGTAGTGATGAGTTCCTTGGTTGAAGCGGTTCTCGCGGGGGCGTCGCCCAGCGAGCTGGAGCGCGCCGAGCTGCCGCAGGAGTTCACCGCGGCGCACCTGCGCGTCGAGGACGTGGACATGTTCCGCAACGTCGCCGACAAGGACGTGCGGAAGTCGCTGCGCGTCGGACCGGTCGCGATGCCCGAGCTGGCCCCCGACGAGGTGGTCGTCGCGGTGATGGCCAGCGCCCTGAACTACAACACGGTGTGGTCGGCGATGTTCGAACCGCTGCCGACCTTTCAGTTCCTCAAGCAGTACGCCCGGCAGGGCGGGTGGGCGGCCCGGCACGACCTGCCCTACCAGGTGGTCGGCTCGGACGGGTCCGGCGTGATCGTGCGGGTCGGCTCCGGGGTCAGGCGCTGGCGCGTGGGCGACCACGTGGTGCTGAACCCGGTGCACGTGGACGACCAGGAGCCGGCCGTGCACGCGGACGGCATGCTCGGGACGGAGATGCGGGCCTGGGGATTCGAGACGAACTTCGGCGGTCTCGCCGACTTCACGGTGGTGCGGGCCAGCCAGCTGCTCGCCAAGCCCGCCCATCTCACCTGGGAGGAGGCCGCGTCCAACCTGCTGTGTGCCGGTACCGCCTACCGCATGCTGGTCAGTGACCGGGGCGCCCGGATCAAGCAGGGCGACGTCGTGCTCATCTGGGGCGCGGCGGGCGGACTCGGCGGCTACGCGATCCAGTTCGTGAAGAACGCCGGCGGGATCGCGGTGGGCGTGGTCGGATCCGAGAGCAAGGCCGAGGCCGCCCGTGCGCTGGGCTGCGACCTGGTGATCAACCGCGAGGAGATCGGCCTCACCAACGGCGCCGAGCACGATCCCGCGGAGGTGATCAAGATCGGCAAGCGGCTCGGCGGGATCATCCGCAAGGAGGTCGGCGAGGACCCGCACGTCGTGTTCGAGCACGTGGGACAGGCGACCTTCGGCATCTCCGTCTTCGTGGTCCGCCGCGGCGGCGCCGTGGTGACCTGCGGCTCCAGCACCGGCTACCAGCACCAGTTCGACAACCGCTACCTGTGGATGAAGCTGAAGCGGGTGATCGGCAGCCACGCCGCCAACTACCAGGAGATGTGGGAGACCAACCGGCTGATCAGCATGGGCAAGATCATGCCGATGCTGTCCACGGTGTACCCGCTCAGCGAGGCGGCCGAGGCGACCCGCCTCGTCCAGACCAACGGTCACCTGGGAAAGGTCGGTGTGCTCTGCCTGGCCCCCGAGACCGGCCTCGGCGTGACCGACCCCGAGCTGAGGCAGCGGATCGGCGCCGACCGGATCACCCCGATGCGCCCGTTCGCGACCAACGGCGCCGGCGCACTGGTGGGTTGATCAGCACATGGATTCCACAGGCATGACCCGGCCCGGCCCGGGAACCGACGGGGGAGAAGCCGACGGCATCACCAGGGTCGGCGTGGTCGGCTGCGGCACGATGGGCGCCGGATTCGCCGAGACCTGCGCCCGCGCCGGCCTCGACGTCCTGGTGGCCGTGCCCGGCGAGGACTCGGTGACCCGTGGCAGGGCCCGGTTGCTGCGCTCCCTCGACCACGGCGTCGGCAAGGGCAAGCTGACCGGGGCCGAGCGGGACGCGGCCCTCTCGCGGGTCGGGTTCACCACCGCGCTGTCCGACCTGAGTGACCGCCAGCTGATCCTGGAGGCCGTACCCGAACGGGAGGAGGCCAAGCGGGAGGTCTTCGGCCTCCTCGGCAAGGTCGTCGAGGATCCGGCGGCGATCCTCGCCTCGACCACCTCGTCGATCCCGATCGTGAACCTCGCCCGAACCACCGATCGCGCCGCCCACGTGGTCGGCGTGCACTTCTTCAACCCGGTGACGGTCCTTCCCCTGGTCGAGCTGACCGGTTCCCTGCTCACCGCGGAGCCGGTGCTCGACCGGACCGAGGCGTTCGTCTCCGGCGTGCTCGGCAAGCGCGTCATCCGCTCGAAGGACCGGGCCGGGTTCGTGGTCAACGCCCTGCTCGTCCCCTACCTCCTCGCGGCGGTCCGGATGGTCGAGTCCGGCTTCGCCAGCGCCGAGGACATCGACGACGGTATGAAGCTGGGCTGCGCCCACCCGATGGGGCCGCTGGCCCTTGCCGATCACGTCGGCCTGGACACGCTGGCCGCGGTCGGCGAGGCGATGTACGAGGAGTTCCGCGAGCCGCTCTACGCGCCGCCGCCGCTGCTCTCCCGCATGGTGGCCGGAGGACTGTTGGGCCGCAAGACCGGACAGGGCTTCTATCACCACGGGTGACGGCGCCACGGTGTTCGCCATCAGTGACGGGCCCGCCCCGGGGCCGCGGCGGATCGTGCCCGCTCCGGCGCAGCCGCAGTGATCGGGGGACGGTTGCCCCGGCCGCGTCCCCTGCGCCCGGCCCACCCGTGACCCCGAGGACGTGCGGCCCCTCCCGGCCGTCACCGGCATGTGCCGAGCGAGCCGCGTCACCACCAGGGCTTGTCGGACAAGCCCAGAGCGCAGCCCCCTATCAGGGGCCCCCTGACCCGCGTTCGGGCTCCGCCCCAGCCCCTAACGTCACCGGCATTCCTTGCCGGTGCCCCGAGCCCGTCACTAGGTTCGTCGAAAAGTACGGGCTGATCAGGCCCGTTGGGAGAAGCCCACGGTTCTCCGTCAACCCGCCGATCTCTGGAGTCGATTGATGAGCACGCAGGAAACCGAGCCGACCGCTGCCCAGGAGTTCGCCGTGCCGGTCTCGGACCGGATGCGCGATCTGGACTTCCTGCTCGGCGAGTTCCGCGTCGAGTACACCAACCTCGTCGCCGACCCGCCGGCTACCGGCACGGCCAGCTGGACGACGCGGTCGGTCTACAACGGCCACGTCTACGAGCTGCTGCAGAGCGTTCCCGAGCACGGCATCGAGGGCCGCTGGATCTTCGGCTGGAGCGCCTCGTCCTCGTCCTTCTACGGCCTGTACCACGACAACTGGGGCAACCACTCGACCCCTTCCTCCAAGGGCTGGGACGAGGACGGAGCCATCCGCTTCGTCGGTGACTGCTTCGGCTTCGGCCAGCAGTTCGTCACCAAGGAGGAGTTCGAGGTGATCGACGAGGACCACTTCGTCAAGCGGAGCTTCGCCCAGCAGGGCGACGCCTGGGTGCCGTCGGACGTCATCCACGCCTACCGGGTCAAGTGACCCGCACGCTCCTCGGAGCGATGCACCGAACCAGAACGGGCACGACCACGGCCGGCCGTCCGACGGGCTGTTCCTGACGGGTCGGACTTCACCTCGCTGCGGGCGCGACGCCGCCGAAATCCCGGATGAGCAAAGGAAAGCACATGACGGTTGGGTCCGAAGTCCGCGCGGCAGCTGTCCAGCCCGTGACTGCCGAGCCGATCGCCGTGGTCGGCCTGGCCTGCCGGCTTCCGGGGGCGGCGAACATCCGTGCGTTCGCCGCACTGCTCACCGGCGGCGTCGACGCCATCACCGACCTGCCGGAGAACCGCCGTTCGGCGCTCCCCGGGGAGGACCCGGCGGCGGACGCCGTCTCCCGCGGAGGCTTCCTCGACGGAGTGGACCGCTTCGACGCCGCCTTCTTCGGAATCTCGCCGCGCGAGGCGGCCGCGATGGACCCGCAGCAGCGCCTGGTGCTCGAACTGGCCTGGGAGTCCTTCGAGGACGCCGGCATGGCCCCGGCTCGCTTCCGTGCCCACCAGGTCGGCGTCTTCGTCGGTGCCATCGCCGACGACTACGCCGCCCTGGTCCGCGCCAGGGGAGCGGAAGCCTTCACCCCGCACACCGCCACCGGACTCCAGCGCGGCATCATCGCCAACCGCGTCTCCTACGCGCTGGGTCTGCGCGGCCCGAGCCTGACGGTGGACTCCGGCCAGTCGTCGTCGCTGGTCGCCGTGCACCTCGCGGCCGAGAGCCTGCGTCGCGGCGAGTGCGAGGTCGCGCTCGCCGGCGGTGTGCACCTCAATCTCGCTCCCGAGGGCAACCTCGCCATCTCCAAGCTCGGCGCTCTCTCCCCCGACGGGCGTTGTTTCACGTTCGACGCCCGGGCCAACGGCTTCGTTCGCGGGGAGGGCGGCGCCGTCATCGTGCTGAAGCCGCTGTCGGCGGCACTGGCGGACGGCGACGTCGTGCACTGCCTGCTGGCCGGAAGCGCGGTCAACAACGACGGTGGCGGCGCCAACCTGACGGCCCCCGAGCAGCGCGCCCAGGAGGAGGTCCTGCGGCTCGCCTACGAGCGGGCCGGCATCGCACCGTCCGACGTCGCCTACGTCGAACTGCACGGCACCGGCACACCCCTGGGCGATCCGATCGAGGCCGCGGCCCTGGGCGCCGTGCTGGGCCGCGCCCGTCGGGCCGGTTCGCCGCTGCCGGTCGGCTCGGTCAAGACCAACATCGGGCACCTGGAGGGTGCCGCCGGCATCGCGGGCCTGGTCAAGACGGCCCTGTGCCTGCGCGAAGGCGTGCTGGTGCCGAGCCTCAACTTCGAGATCCCGAACCCGGCCATCTCGCTGGAGGAGACGAACCTGCGGGTGCAGGTGGGCCTCGAACCGATCGGCGAGACCGACACGCCGAGTTCCGCGGGCGTCAGCTCGTTCGGCATGGGCGGCACCAACTGCCATGTCGTCCTGACCCGGTGGGAGCCGAGCCGGGAGGCGGAGCAGCTCCCGGGCGGTGGCGGTGCGTCGCCGGCCCTCGATTCGTCCGCGCTGGCCTGGGTGCTGTCGGGGCGCAGTGAGGCAGCCCTGCGCGAGCAGGCCGCGCGACTGGCCGAGTCGGTCGGCGCCGGCGCGCCGAAGGGGACGGCCGACGCCGAGCCGGCGGATGTGGCCTGGTCGCTCGCTCTGTCACGTGGGATGTTCGAGCACCGGGCGGCGGTGCTGGGCGCGGACGCGGAGGAACTGCTCGACGGTGTACGGGCGGTGGCGACCGGCGGCGCCGGTGCCGGCGTGGTGCGTGGTGTGGTCGGTGGTGATTCCCGGGTGGTGTTGGTGTTTCCGGGGCAGGGGTCGCAGTGGGTGGGGATGGCGGTGGAGTTGTGGGAGTCCTCGGTGGTGTTCGGGGAGTCGATGGTGGCGTGTGAGGGTGCGTTGGCGCCGTTTGTGGAGTGGTCGTTGCGGGATGTGCTGGGTGGGGTGGCGGGTGCTCCGGGGTTGGAGCGGGTGGATGTGGTGCAGCCGGTGTTGTGGGCGGTGATGGTGTCGTTGGCGGCGTTGTGGCGTTCGGTGGGGGTGGAGCCGGCGGCGGTGGTGGGGCATTCGCAGGGTGAGATCGCGGCGGCGGTGGTGGCGGGTGGGTTGTCGTTGGAGGACGGTGCGCGGGTGGTGGCGTTGCGTTCGCAGGTGATCGCGCGGCGGTTGGCGGGGTTGGGCGGGATGGTGTCGGTGGCCGGGCCGCTGACCGTGGTCGAGGAGCTGCTGGCGGGCTTCGGGGGGCGGGTGTCGGTGGCGGCGGTGAACGGTCCGTCCTCGGTGGTGGTCTCGGGTGAGCCCCAGGCTCTGGAGGCCCTGCTGACCGACTGCGAGGGGCGGGGTGTTCGGGCGCGGCGGATCGCGGTGGATTATGCCTCGCACTCGGCGCAGGTCGAGGCGTTGGAGGGGGAGTTGTTGGAGGCGCTGGCTCCGGTGCGTCCGGTGTCGTCCTCGGTGGCGTTCTACTCCACGGTGACGGGTGAGTGGATCGACACGGCGGTGTTGGACGCGGGCTACTGGTTCCGGAACCTGCGGGAGACCGTCCGGTTCGAGCCGGTGGTGCGGGGGTTGCTGGAGTCCGGGCACGGTGTGTTCATCGAGGCCAGCCCGCACCCCGTGCTGACCGTCGGCATCCAGGAGTGCGCCGAGGAGGCCGGGCGGGATGCCGTGGCCCTCGGCTCGCTGCGGCGCGGTGAGGGCAGCCCCGAGCGCTTCCTGACCTCCGTGGCCGAGGCCCACGTCCACGGCGTGGAGGTCGACTGGGCAACGGTGCTCGGCGGCCGGAACGCACGCCGGATCGACCTCCCCACCTACGCGTTCCAGCGCCGCAGCCACTGGCTGGCACCCACCACCCGGTCCGCGGTTCCCCGGCTTCCGGTCGAGTCCGCGGCGACCGACGGCCTCGCGGAAGCCACCGAGCTGGACGCGGACGCCGATGCCGATGCCTTCGCGCTGCTGCGCCGCAGCCTGCTCGACCTGCCGCCCGCCGAGCAGCGGCGGAGGTGCCTCGACCTGGTCTGCGCCGAGGCCGCCGCGGTGCTCGGTCACCGGGGAGCGGCCGACATCCGACCCACCCTGACCTTCCGTGACCTGGGTTTCGACTCGACCATGGCGGTGGAGCTGCGCAACCGGGTCGGTGCGGTCCTCGGCCGTCGGCTCCCCAGCACGCTTCTCTTCGACCGCCCGAGCCCGACCGCGGTCGCCGATCACCTGCGCGACCTGCTGCTCGGCACGGAGGACCGTCTGCCGGCGCCGGTCGCGACAGTGGCCCAGGACGACCCGATCGCGATCGTCGCGATGGGCTGCCGCCTGCCCGGCGGTGTGACCACGCCCGAGCAGCTGTGGCGGCTGCTCGTCGAGGAGGGCGACGCGATCTCCGGATTCCCCGGCGACCGCGGATGGGACCTGGAGGATCTCGCCCGCCCGGTCGGCGAGGACGGCACGTCGATCCCGCAGGCCGGTGGATTCCTTTACGACGCAGCCGAGTTCGATGCCGCCTTCTTCGGGATCTCGCCGCGTGAGGCGGCTGCGATGGATCCGCAGCAGCGGCTGCTGCTGGAGGCCTCGTGGGAGGCGATCGAGCGGGCCGGTGTCGACCCGGCCTCGCTGCGCGGTGACCAGGTCGGCGTGTTCGTCGGCGCCATGGCACAGGAGTACGGCCCGCGGCTGTACCAGCGCTCGGAGGAGGCACAGGGGTACCTCCTCACGGGCAGCGCGACCAGTGTCCTCTCCGGGCGGTTGTCGTATGCGCTGGGGTTGGAGGGGCCGGCGGTGACGGTGGACACGGCGTGTTCGTCGTCGCTGGTGGCGCTGCACCTGGCGGCGCAGTCGCTGCGGGCGGGTGAGTGTTCGCTGGCGTTGGCGGCGGGTGTGACGGTGATGTCGTCGCCGGGGATCTTCGTGGAGTTCAGTCGGCAGAACGGGCTGGCGCCGGACGGTCGGTGCAAGGCGTTCGCCGCGGGGGCGGACGGTACCGGGTGGGCCGAGGGCGTCGGCGTGGTGGTGCTGGAGCGGCTGTCGGACGCGCGGCGCAACGGCCATGAGGTGCTGGCGGTGGTTCGTGGCAGTGCGGTGAACCAGGACGGTGCGTCGAACGGTCTGACGGCGCCGAACGGTCCCTCGCAGCAGCGGGTGATCCGTCAGGCGCTGGCCAACGCGGGGCTGTCGGCCGCCGAGGTGGACGTGGTGGAGGCGCACGGCACGGGCACGACGCTCGGTGACCCGATCGAGGCGCAGGCGCTGCTGGCGACGTACGGCCAGGACCGTTCTGCCGAGCGCCCGTTGTGGCTGGGATCGTTGAAGTCGAACGTCGGTCACACGCAGGCGGCCGCGGGTGTCGCCGGTGTGATCAAGATGGTGCTGGCGCTGCGGGCGGGGCTGCTGCCCAGGACGCTGCACGTGGACGAGCCCTCGCCGTTCGTCGACTGGTCGGCGGGTGCGGTGGAGCTGCTGACGCGGGCCCAGGAGTGGCCCGCCGGTGACGAGCCCCGGCGTGCGGGTGTGTCCTCCTTCGGGGTCAGCGGAACCAATGCCCACCTGATCCTCGAAGAGGCTCCGGCGCACGCCGGAACGGATCCCGCTGCTGCGCCCGATGCCGATGACGCGGCCCTGGCGCTGGGTGGTGGGTTGGTGCCGTTGGTGGTGTCGGGTCGTTCGGAGGGGGCGTTGCGGGAGCAGGCGCGGCGGTTGGGCGCGGTGTTGACG
>NZ_JBIBIJ010000040.1:0-19643 GCF_042957465.1 Kitasatospora sp. NPDC008050 | reverse complement strand
ATGAAGACCGCCCCTGATGGGCCATCAGCCCGCTACACTCACCGCGCGCAGCCTCTGAACAGGCAAAACGTCGAAGTCCTGCTGGAGTACTAGGAGAGCCGCAACGAACGGTGCTGCGGCGTTATCGGCCGGCCCAGCGGATGTCAGCGTGTCCTCGTACGGTTCGCGATCATGACCCGTCGCACGCGCTTCCTCGTTGACGAACACCCGCTGATCGCCGCCCGGTGGCACCCCGGCCTGAACGGGAACCTGGACAAGGCGACCATCGGGCCCGGCTCGCACCGGCGGGTGTACTGGGTATGCGACGACGGTCATACGTGGCAGGCCGCCGTGCACAGCCGCGTCGCCGGGTCGGGCTGTCCCCAGTGCGCCGGCTACGTCGCGCCAGGACGCGTCAGCCTCGCCGAGCACTCGGCGCACCTGGTCGCCGAGTGGCACCCTCGCAACAGCTTCACACCGGACAGCACCACTCCGGACTCGCAGCGCAAGGTGTGGTGGCGCTGCCCCGGCGGGCACGAGTACGAGGCACGGATATCCAACCGGAGCCGGGGAACGGGCTGCCCGGCTTGTGCCCGGGCCGGCATCCTGCCCCAAGCGCGCCGCCTCGAGGAGCTCCCCGACATGCTCGTCGAGGTCGATCCGGACACGAACCCCGGCATCGACCCGCGACACCTGCTCACCAACGACAAGATTCGCCTGATCTGGAGGTGCGCGCAGGGGCACCAGTGGCCCGCGTCGGTGCGGCACAGGGCCATCGCCGGTTCCGGCTGTCCCCAGTGTGCCGGGCGCAAGGCGGCACCGCAGCTCGAGCGAGCGCATCCAGGGCTGGCCGCCGAGTGGCACCCCGTCCGCAACGAAGGCCTCGCGCTGGAGAAGATCACCGCCGGATCCCACCGTGTCGCGTGGTGGCGATGCTCGGACTGCCAAGGCGAGTTCCGCGCGAAGATCTACTACCGGGTCCGTGGCACCACCCGGTGCCCGCACTGCGCGCAGCGCGTTTCCCACCGCGACCTGGCCACCGAGAGCCCTCGCATCGCCGCCTTGTGGCACCGCCGGCTCAATGCGGGCCTGACGCCCCACCAGGTGACCGCGGGCTCCAACACGGTGGTGTGGTGGTCCTGCCCGCGCGGCCACGAGCCGTGGCGGGCGATGGTCGCCCTGGTCTTCCTCGGCCACCAGGCCTGCCCCGGCTGTCGTCAGCGCACAGGCGCCTCCCGGTTCTTCGACAGCTATGCGCAGGCGGACGAGGCGGCGGTCCGACGAGCGCGTGGGCTGGCCGCGATGAAGAGCCTGTTCCTGATGCTGATGGGCCAGAACGGGGACCGCGGCCTGCCGGGCGGCAAGCCGAACTGGGGGCCCGCAGGTCGGTCGGCGCTCGAGCGCGTCCTGAAGGGCCTTTGACGTCGGCATCGATCGACCAACGCAGGATGCCCCGGCCCCTGACGGGGCCGGGGCAGCTGCGTGAGGTTGTGGGTCAGCGGGCCAGGTTCCCCCGAGCCGGACCGCACCGCCGACGGCTCCGACAACGTGGCCGGCAACTGCGCCTCCTCCGGTGCGCTTTACCGGAAGCGATCCACTCCCCGCCCGCCGCCTCGAACCGGACAACAGCCCGGGCTCGCGGCAGGCACAAGGAGAGCACCGCGTCGCTGGGCGCCCGGCCCAACAGCACCCAGGCCCGCCGGACAAGCTGAGTGCCGATCAGCGCGGCCGGTTCGAAGCCCTCGGAGTCGGCTGGCAGGGGCGCGTTCCAGCCGCATGGTGGTGTACTCAGCCCGCACAGTCCAGCGTCAGGCCGGAGGCGAGAGGAGCTCCTCGCCCTGGCAGGTGTCGGCGCGGTCGGAGTCGGCGCAGAGGCTCACACTGTGACGGGCCGGTCGCCGATGAGGGGAATGTCGTTCGCCAGTACCACACGCCGGCCCGCGCTACTGTGTTGGCCGATCACCGCGTACCGCAGGCCTTCGGCAAACTCCGCGGCCGATGCGCGGTTCGACCGCGGAATCCGAACCGCATCCGGAGCGCTTCCGCCGCCGTTTCCAGGACGCCCATCACCCACGGGCCGGACCCGCTGCCGCCCCGACAGCGGGTCCGACCGGGGCGGAGCGGTCACTCGACGATGACCGCCATGTCGCCGTAGCTGGCGTACCCGGCATCGAAGGCCGCCTCGCTGATCTGCAGCTGCCCGCGGGCCGGGTCGTTGACCAGATACTGTCCGTTGCTGACCGCGGTCACGACGACGGAGTGCTCGGACGGGCCGGCGTAGGGCACCACCTGACCGTCGTACGCGGTGTACGAACTCGCCGCGACGTCACGCCAGTTGTAGTCGACCCAGACGATCGCCGGGTGTCCCGCGGCAACCGCGCTGCGCAGCTGGGCGGGGGAGATCCCCTGTCCGGCCGCCGCCACGGACAGGCCGTAGGACTGCGCGGCCTGGGCGATCGGCGGGTAGTACACGCCGAAGCCGGTACCGGCTGCTTCCGAGCCGTTGGGGTCTCCCACGAAGGCCTGGAACGGGTCCCCGGACAACGGCCCGGACACTCCCGCCTGGGGATGTGCCAGGTCGACGCCGATGGTCCCGAGCACGTCCTGGTCCGAGACCTGCACCCCCCGTGCGGCCAGCACCATGCGCAGGGAGGTGGCCTCGCAGTCGTTGCCCAGTTGCTGCTGGTAGGCCGGGACAGCGGCGGAGGCGGCGCTCGAGGGGGGCGTGCCCGCCACCATGACAGCGCTGGTCAGGGCCGCGGTGGCGGCCGCGGCCAGCCAGCCGTGCCTCTTCGTCGCCAGCCGGCCCAGCATTGGGCGCCTGCCGGCGCGCGCTGCGGTCGCGGGTGACGAGGCCGCGGGTGGAACCGGCTGTCGCGGGCTCGGGTGCGGGCACCGCCCGCCGTTCAGGACGTCCTCGTGGCTCTCCATGGCCCATCTCCTTCCCATGGCTCCTCATCGTCTGAGGACCGGACATCCGCCGCCGGCTGCGGCCGGCCTGAGCGCAGGCCGGCGGCGGCTACGGACGTCCCCTCCATCGAACCTCGGCTTCGCCCGCTTCGCCTCGCGGTGACACCAGCGCTGGCGGAGCCGGCCACGGTCGTGTATGCGACGGGAGTTGCCCGGACAGCCGACAACCGCGACCCGCGCGTGGTCCGGAGCCCGGAGGGGAGCCGCGCATCGCCACGCTGCGGAAGGAGCGGCAGGACAGCACCGGCGTCCCCAGGCCGCGGCCCGCCCCGGGGTCCGCCGGTGCTGCGGTGCTGCGGTGCTGCGGTGCTGAAGCGGCCCGCTACTTCGGCGGTGTGTCTCCACCGGTGTTCCCGGCCGCCCCACGCGGATCGCGAGCCCGTGTCGACTGCCTGAAAGGGACTCGAAAGGGGACCTGGCGCTGAGGGGCTCATGCGGGGTCGGCGGTGTCGATCAGGCCAAGTTCCAGGGCGTCGTGGATGAGCCGGGCGGCGGCGTCGGCATCGTCGGCATCGTCGCTGAGCAGCGGGCGGGTCGGGTCGTCACCGGGGACAAGGAACCGGCCGCCGATCAGGGCGGCCCAGCCGGGCAGGTTGTTGACGCCGTGTTCGATCCAGTCCAGCGGCTTGCGGCCCCGCCGGACGTAGAACAGCCCCGGGACGCGGGGTCCAGCCGGCCAGGTCCCAGCCGGGGCCGAGCAGGTGGGTGGCGTTGCGGGTCAAGTCGAGCTGACCGTGAGTGGCCTGCCTCCCACCGGGGCAGGCCACACACACTGCCCTGACCTGCGACGGGGAGTCCCGACGGAGCGAAACTCACCAGGCAGCAGCAGCGGCGCCGGGTAGCAGCGGTGTAGCAGCCGGGGCCGGCTGCTACGTAGCACGACCAGCGGCCGGGTAGCGGCGGTGGCGCAGCGGTCGGTCGGTCGGTCGGTGTCGCCCGCGGCGGGGCCGGCCAAACCGGGCAGCGGCGGTGTAGGCATCGGTGATCGCACGGACGGCTGTCTGCCCGGTGCCTCGTCCGGCCGCGCAGGCGCACCGGGCGGTGAGGGCGTCGGTGAGCGGCGCCACCAGCTCGGGGTAGCCGAGGTCGCCCCGGGAGCCGGTCGGCTCCCGGGTCCACTCCGGGCTCGGGTTCCGGTTGCGGGCCGTGCGCCGCCGCCGTTGACGACGTCCGCAGCAACGGACCACGGCTTGGTCGCCTGCGGCACCGTCGCCCTGTGGCGGGCGTGCCTCGTCCTGGTCGCCGTCCCGTTCATGCCGGTGCGGTCAGCGGTGGTGCCGCGGTCAGTGCACCAGGGGCAGGAAGATCGTGTCGACGATCTCTTCGAGGACGTGGTCGGGCGCGGGGGCGAAGGTCGTGAGGAATTCGTGGCGCAGTAGGTCGAAGGGGAGGGACTTGATGCGTTCGGTGAGGAGTGCGGGCGTGATCTCGCCGCGGTCGACGGCGCGCTCGAAGAGCACGTCGACAGCCTCCTTGCGCCCCGTCACGGACGGGTCGGTCAGGTCGCCGGGGCTGGTTCCGGTCTCCTGGTGGTGGCCGGCCAGGTGCACGCTCATGACGGTGACGAGCTGGACGCGGGCGGGGTCGTTGATCTGCCGCATCAGGGTGAGTACGTCTTCCCGCAGGCTTCCGGTGTCGGGGGCTTCGAGGATGTGTGCCCGCAGGGTGTGCACGATGGCGGCCCGGGCGAGTGCGTCACGGTCGGACCAGCGGCGGTAGAGGACGGGGGGGCTGGTGCCCGCGCGCTTGACGACGGCATCCATGGTGAACCGGGCGTAGCCGTTGTCGGCGAGTTCGTCCCAGGCCGCGTCGAGCAGCGCCTTCTCCAGCGCCGCTCCGCGGCGTCGCTCGGCCATGCGAATCCCCTCAACGATCTAGATAGATTTGCCTATCTAATTCTAGCGGCCTAGCCTGGTATCCGTAAGATAGAGCTCTATATCCTAGGGAGCGTTCGTGAACGCCACCGATGCCAGGCCACCATCGTCCACCGCACCGTCCGACCGGATCGATCCGGCCTTGCGGCGCCTGACCATCACCTTGATCATCGGCGCGCTCGCCGTCATCTTCGACACCACGATCATGACGGTCGCCATCGACGGCCTCGCCGGACAGCTGCACGCCCCGCTCGCGGACGTCCAGTGGGTGAGCACCGCCTACCTGCTGGCCCTGGCCACCGTGATGCCGGCGGTCGGATGGCTCCAGGCGGCCCTGGGCGGCAAACGCCTGTGGATCGCGGCACTGGGCCTGTTCCTCGCCGGGTCGCTACTGTGCGCCTCGGCGTGGGACGTGCAGAGCCTGATCGCCTTCCGGGTGGTCCAGGGCTTCGGCGGCGGGATCATGATGGTGCTGATGGTCACCCTGATCATGCAGGCGGCCAAGGGCCGCAACATCGGCAAGGTCATGTCGCTGATCACCGTCCCCACTGCGCTGGGCCCGGTCATCGGCCCGGTCCTGGGCGGCGTCATCCTGCACCTGGGCGACTGGCGCTGGATCTTCCTGTTCAACGTCCCCTTCTGCGTCGTCGGCGCCTGGCTCGCCGTCCGCCACCTGCCCAAGGACGAGTCCGCACCCCGCCCCCGCCTCGACGTCGTCGGCATGCTCCTGCTCCCGCCGGGCATCGCCGCCCTCATCTACGGCCTGACCCAGCTCACCGGACCGGACGCACTGACCAGCCCCAAGGTGGCGCTGCCGCTGTTGGCCGGGCTCGCCCTGCTGCTCGGCTACCTCGGCTGGGCGCTGCGGCGCGGACCGGACGCCCTGATCAACATCCGGCTCCTGCGCCACCGCGCGCTGGCCTCGTCCTCGGTGCTGGTCTTCCTGTCCGGCGCCGCCCTGTACAGCACCATGCTGCTCCTGCCGCTGTACTGGCAGCAGGTCCGCGGCGAATCCGCCCTCGGCGCAGCACTGCTGCTCATCCCGCAGGGCGTGGGCACCCTGGTCTCCCGCGCGCTCGCAGGCCGGTACATGGACCGCTTCGGCCCGCGTCCAATCGCCCTGGCCGCCTTCGCCCTCACCTGCGCGGCCACCGTACCCTTCGGCTTCGTCACCGCCTCCACCAGCAACACCGCTCTGATGGCCGTGCTGTTCCTGCGCGGCGTCGCACTGGGCGCCGCCATGATCACGATCATGGGTGCCCCCTTCATCGGACTCGAACCCGAAGAGATCCCCCAAGGCGCCGGCATCGGCCGCATGGCCCAGCAGATCGGCGGCGCCGCGGGCACCGCGCTCCTGGCCGTGATCCTGCAGCGCACCTCCGTCGGCGCGCACAACCCCAACGCCCTGGCCTCGGGATTCGCCGACGCCTTCCGGTGGGCCGCCGCATTCACCGCCGCGGCCGTTCCACTCTGCCTCCTGCTGCCCGGCCGACCCCGCCCGGACACACAGGCCCAGAACACCACACCCACCGAACAATCCATCAAATCCTGAACACCCCCCCGAAAGAGCTGGTGGGCCTGCAGGGCGAAGCCGCGCACCCGGACGCGCTGGGGACCGAGCCCGGTGTGCAGGCGCTACGCCGCGTCCGCCAGGCCCGGACGGTGGGCGGAGGGTTCGGCCAGGCGACTCCACCGCAACACGTCGGGGCGCTGGGTCGTAGCCCGGTACTTCGGACGGTTCCGCCTCTCCCGGCGAGACCGGTGGGTCTTCGGCGACCGCGACAGCGGAGCCCTCCTTGGCATGCGCGCGGGACGTCAGCGCCAACGGTAGGTCGCGCCGGTCATCGCCGGGAGCAGCACCGGGCCGCCCGCGGCGGTGTCGGGCTGGACGGTCCGGTCGAGGACGGCGCCGATGGCCGGGTAGAGGTGGAGGCCGGCCGCGTCAGCCGCCGGCAGCCACACCACCGGTGCCTGGCCCGGGTCGTCCTGCTCGGCCTGGGCGACGGCCTCCACCAGGCCGTCGGGCAGGTGGGCGGTGAAGACCAGGTGCCGGCGCCGGAACGGCTCGTCCTCGCCCAGCCGCTCGCTCTGCTGGTCCTGGACGTACCGCAGCACCGGCGGCGCGAGCAGCATCGCCAGGTCGAGGTCGAGCTCTTCGAGCAGTTCCCGGCGCAGCGCGTCGATCGGGTCCTCGCCGTCCTCGACCAGGCCGCCGGGGAAGGAGTGCTGGGGGCCGGCCGGGCGTTGACGGCGGATCAGGCACACCCGGCCGTCGTGGACCAGCACCGCGCACACCCGCACGCGGACCGGCCCGCTTCCCGTGCCGCTGCTCGTCACGGCCGGTACGGGGTCGCCGCCGTGGCCGCTTCGTCGGCGCCGGGCGGCAGCGTCGGCAGCGGCCAGGACGGATCCGGTGCCCAGGTCGGCCAGCCGCCGGCGAACGGCCCGGTGCGGTTGTCCAGCATGCCGATCGCCCGGCCTCGGGCCTGCTCGACCTGGCGGCCCACGTAGTCGTCGACCACACCGAGGCGGCGCAGCTGGGCGTACTCCTCGGTGTCCTTCCAGTGGTGCCCCGACAGGTCGGGGGTGATGACCAGGTCGAGGGCGAGGTCCATGGTGT
Source organism: Kitasatospora sp. NPDC008050 (assembly GCF_042957465.1). NCBI lineage: Bacteria > Bacillati > Actinomycetota > Actinomycetes > Kitasatosporales > Streptomycetaceae > Kitasatospora > Kitasatospora sp. NPDC008050. The sequence goes on along the minus strand of NZ_JBIBIJ010000040.1, from coordinate 12,200 downwards.
CGATGCCGAGGCCGGGGCGGCGCCGGTAGGGGTGCTCGAAGTTCACGTACCAGCGCAGTGGTTCCTTCGTGGCGGCGTCCTGGAAGCAGTGCACGGAGAACCACTCGCCGTTCAGGAAGTGGCTCAGCAGCTCGGTGCCGGTCCACCGGTAGCGGTCCAGGGCCCAGGTGCCGGCCGCCAGGTCGGCCAGGCCCTGCCGGCGGGCGGCGGCGTCACCGGTGCGCGTCGAGGAGATCCAGGTCGTCGGGGCCAGGCTTTCGATCCCCGGCCAGTAGGCCAGGGTCAGCACGTGGCCGGTGTCGTCGATCACCCGCTGCGGCATCGCGGTCCACACCCGGTCGGCATGGACGTCGCGGCGGATCGCAGTGGTGCCGGACTCGAACAGGGTGGTGTCGGTCATGGCGAAGAGTGTTCCCGGCCTCGGGGCCGGGAAGTCCACTCGAAGGTGTGACGGCGGGTCAGGGCTTGGGGATGCCGGAGCGGCCGGCGGCCCAGCGGTTCGCCGGCTGCGGGGCGTCCAGGCACGTGCGCGGCTCCTGGACGGCACGGCTGGCTGCAGGGCGCCCTCTGGAACGAGGCCGGCGCGGTCTGCATCCTCGGCGCCCAGCTGCGGATCGTGCGGGCCGGGTTCAGCGCACCGGCCGTGGTCGAACGCGCCCGCTGAGCCTCGTCCTGCCCGGCCCCCGCGCGGAGGCCTGAAGCCGCGCGCCCGAGGTGACGGTGCGCGGTGCGCGGTGCGCGGTTCACCGGAGAAGGTGGCCGAGAACGAATGTGGCCGTGGTGGAGCGGGTCGACGACCGCTTCGAGGAAATCTCACCGTAGGCTGCGGCATCGTGCATGAACAATCAAAGAAGCGTGAGGCCGCGATGCGGCTCCAGCTTCGTGGGACATTCGATGCCGATGCCGGCGCCTACCACTGCGGACGCCCCGGCTACCCGGCGCGGGTCTACGAGATTCTGTCTGAACGCTGCGGCTTGGGACCGGGCTGCCACGTACTGGAAGTTGGACCGGGAACCGGCCAGGCGACTGGGGAACTACTGGCCCGGGGCGCCCGAATCCACGCAGTCGAATTCGGTGAACAAATAGCCCGTCAGCTGCGAAGGACCTTCCCCGGGAAGCCACTGAGCATTGTCGAAGGCGACTTCGACCTTGTGCCGATTCAGCCCGCCACCTACGACCTCGCCGTGGCAGCAACGTCCCTGCACTGGCTCGATCCCTGTACTGCGGTACCCAAGATCGCGGATGCGCTCAAGCCGGAGGGCTGGCTGGCCGCCTGGTGGACGGCCTTCGGCGATCCTGAGCGCCCGACGGCATTTCGTGCCCACGTGGAACGCATCCACGCCCGGCACCTACCGGAGAAGGACCGCGGGACTGGTCACCTTCCCTATGCCCTGCGTATCCAGGACCGCGTCGCGGACCTTCGCGCTGCCGACAGATTCGGCCCTGTGGAGGTAACGACCCTCAGGTGGGAGGCAGTGTTCAACCCCGCACAGATTCGTCAGTTATTCGCAACCTTCTCCCACCTCCTCGATCTGCCGGCTCATCGACGCGAGATGGTCCTGGACAAGATCGCACAAGCTGCGGAGAGCCTCGGCGAACCTGTCGTCGAGCCCTACGTCACCACTCTCTTCTTGACTCGTCGGACCATTTAGCTCGGCTTGGGTGTCAGCGGCCAGTTCAGATGGCTCTGATCAACATTTCGGGATCGCCGGGTGTGACTGCGCGTCAGGCCGATCTTTGAACGGGCGTGCTCTGTCATCAGACGCTGAAGCTGTTGCTGCCACACCTTGCCGCCCTGGTGGTCGAGGACGTCCGCGAGGTCGGATCGGGGGTGAAGATCACAGCCCGAATAGCTTCTGACTATGCATGTTGTCCGGATGCGGTGCCGGTTCGGCGCGGGGCCACGATCGCTGTCGGCGGCGGATCGCCGACCTGGCCATGGGTGGCCGCGCTGTGACGATCGTCCGGCCAGTGCGCCGGTTCCACTGCGAGAGCGTCGGCTGTCCACGCCGAATCTTCACCCCATCCGAGCACGGAGGCCTGAGCGTGAGCCTCCTCGGTCTTCGGCCTTGTCAGCGATCCACGTTCGCATGGTGGAACCAGAAGTCCGGAATGTACGAGGCCACCGCGGGGACAGGTGTGACGCCTGCCGCGCTGTCCTTACCCGCCTGGGCAAGCGCCACACCGGCACCGAGGCCGAACAGCACAGTTGCCGCTACGCCGACTACTACACGCTTGATCACTATGGTTCTCCAAGGACTCGAAGAGGTCAGTGCGCACAGTGGACCAGCGGCCGATAGACGTTCGATCAACGTCAGCCACATGGGGTGGCCCTGAGGCGGCTCCGAGGTCCCAGAACAAAGCAGGCGGGCCCCTGCCAAAAGGACGCTGTTGGTCAATCCGGGCGGCCGGCGCCACCTCCGCCGCACGCGGTCACCTCCCGAGTGAGGGCCGCGCTGCGGGCCCTGGCCCGCTGGGACGAGAGGCCCAGCGAGCTGCACGACGAACTGACCGCGGTGGCCGGCGAGTCCGGGCCGTGCGAGAAAGCGCGCCAGGCCGGGCCGGCGGAGGAAGGACGTGCCATGAGCGGGCGACGTGCCATGAGCGGGCCCAGGGCTCCGGTCAAGGCGGCGGAGCAGCCCCGCATCGGCAATCTGGTCGACCGTATCGAGGCCTCGCGTCACACGTTGCACTGTCGAGACGATTGAGTATCAGAGATGGCTTCTGGATTATTCAACGTATCTCCAGGCGTGCATATCGTTGCGGACATGGATACATTCACCCTCGGATCCGTGGACATCACCCGTGTCACGGAGTGGCAGGGCCCCTTCGCTCCCGCCAGCGTTCTCTTCCCGTCCATTCCCGCCGATCTCTGGCGGGAGCACCGCTCCTGGCTCGCCCCTCATTTCTGGGACGCCGAGACCGACAACTACCAGGCGCACATGCAGACCTGGGTCCTGCGCAGCCAGGGGCGCACGGTCATCGTCGATACCGGCCTGGGCAACGACAAAGAGCGCTCGGACGCGGTGCTGGCGGGCCGCAAGGGCGACTTCCTTGAGCGGCTCGCGACTCTCGGCGTGACGCCGGACGATGTCGACATCGTGGTGAACACCCATCTGCACGCCGACCACGTCGGCTGGAACACCCGTCTCGTGGACGGCGCGTGGGTGCCGACCTTCCCCAACGCCCAGTACCTGATGAGCAGGGCCGACTTCGACTACTGGAACCCGGACAGCAACAACCCGCGCAGATCCCGCTTCGGTGACCCCGCCGACAGCCGGGCCACGTTCGAGGACAGCGTCCTGCCCGTCCACCGGTCAAGCCAGGCGGTGCTGTGGGAGGGCACCGGCTACCGCATCGACTCGGACCTCAGCCTGGAGCTCGCCCCCGGGCACACCCCGGGCTCCGCGGTGCTGAAGCTCGACTCCGGCACGGATCGCGCCCTGTTCGTCGGCGACCTCGTCCACACCCCACTGCAGTTCTTGGAACCCCACCACGACACCTGCCTCAGCGAGGACCAGCACGAGGCGACGCGGGCGCGCATGCGCATGCTCGAACAGGCCGCGGCAACCAACGCGCTGATCATTCCAGCCCACCTGGGCGGAGCCGGTGCGGCCGAAGTCGTGCGCAACGGATCGAAGTACGCCATCAAGCAATGGGCCCCGCTCCCACCACCTGCGTAACGCCGTTCACCGACCCCGGCGAACTTCGCCGGGGTCCCCGCACCCCTCGATCCGGGACGCGCCCTCGAAAGCCTTCAGCAGACGAAACACGAAAGACTCTGGATTAAATCCTGCCGTCTTTCGATACTCTGTCGTCTTGTCGTAGGGTCACTTCATGGATGTTCTGAGTGATGTCATCTCCGCGATGCGCACAGGCAGGCCCTTCGCGAACCGGGAGGACCGCGCGGGAAACTGGCACACCCCGTTCGAGGCGTTCGCAGGCGCCGGATTCCATGTGGTCCTCCAGGGTTCGTGCCAGCTGGTTCCACCGACCGGCCCCCCGACCGTGCTGAGCGCCGGCGATGTGGTCCTGACACCGCGCGGCACCGAGCACTCCCTGACGGGCCAAGGGCCCGGGACGGCGACGTCACTGCTATGCGGTGCCTACCAGATGGACCAGTCACGGCCGCACCCGCTGCTGGCCGCCCTGCCCGAAATCATCCACCTGCCCGCGCAGGTCGGCCGACACCCCTCACTGAGTTCGGCGGTCGCACTGCTCGGAGGCGAACTGCAAGCATCCCAGCCGGGAGGCGACGCGGCTGTGCCCACACTCCTGGACCTGCTGCTGCTGTACCTGCTGCGCGCCTGGCTCAAGGACGAAGCGGACGGTGGTACCTCCGGCTGGTCGGCCGCCCTGGGCGATCCGGCGATCAACCGCGCGCTGAGTGCCATCCATGGGGACCCGTCCCGTCTGTGGACCGTCGAAGACCTGGGCAGAGAGGCACATCTGTCACGGGCAGCGTTCTCCCGGCGGTTCACCGCCCTGGTGGGAGAGCCGCCGCTGACCTATCTCACGTGGTGGCGGCTGACCGTGGCGGCGCGACTCCTTCGGGACTGCGACGCCCCCTTGTCGAGCGTTGCGCAGCAGGTCGGATACAGCTCGGCGTACGCCTTCGCCAACGCCTTCAAACGAGCGCACGGAATCGCCCCCGGCCAGTACCGTCACGAGCGCCGCGCGGGCCAGGACACCACCCAATGGCCGGTCACGGCAACAACCACCGCCTGACGTCGCCGATCACAGCGTCCGGCGGACCGTCGACCGCGTCTCGCCGGGCTCGCCGATGTCGTGGTCCCCGAGGTCGCGGAAACCAGCGTCGCGCGTGAGCCGCTGACGCACATGCGGGCCATCGTCGAGGAGTTCGCCGCGTCGCCCAGCATCGGCTCCGCACTTGCCGTCGCCTCGAAGCCCGCGTGGCAGCGGCCGCACTCGGGGACCGCCCCGGGTGAGAGGCGCAGTCAGAGGCCGCCGGGGCGGGCCAGTCCGGTCTGGTAGGCGATGACCACGAGTTGGGCCCGGTCGCGGGCGCCGAGTTTGGTCATCGCACGGTTCACATGGGTTTTGGCGGTGAGCGGTGCGACGTAGAGCCGTTCGGCGATCTCGTCCTTGGACAGGCCGGCTGCGACCAGGGTGACGACCTCGTGCTCTCGCGGGGTGAGGGCGGCCAGTTGTGGTGGCGTGTTCCGGCCGGGAGTGGCGGGTTGCGCCAGGAAGCGGTTGATCAGGACTCTGGTCGCGGTCGGTGAGAGCAGGGAGTCACCTGCAGCGACCACTCTGATGGCGTTCAGCAGTTCGTCGGGGTTGATGCCTTTGCCGAGGAAGCCGCTGGCTCCGGCGCGTAGTGCCTCGGCGACGTATTCGTCGTTCTCGAAGGTCGTCAGTACCAGGATCTTGACGCCTGCGAGGTTCTCGTCCTCGGTGATGAGCCTGGTGGCGGCGAGGCCGTCGAGGTCGGGCATCCGGATGTCCATCAGGACCAGGTCGGCGCGGCTGCTGCGGGCCAGTTCGACGGCCTCGCGTCCCGTTGCGGCCTCGGCGACCACTTCCATGTCGGTGGCGGAGTCGATGAGTATGCGGAAGGTGCCGCGCAGCAGGGCCTGGTCGTCGGCGAGTAGCACACGGATGGTCATGGTCAGCCCTTTCGGTCGGCGCGCAGCGGCAGCTCGGCGTTGACGCGGAAGCCCCCGGCCGGGCGTGGTCCGGCGGTGAAGGTGCCGCCTGCGGCTTTGGCCCGCTCGTGCATCCCGATCATTCCGTGACCGGTGCCGGTGCCGGTGCCTTGGGCTCGGCCGGTGGTCGTGGTGGCGGGTCCGCTGCCGCTGCCGGCGTCCCGGGCGCCGGGGACGTCGTCTTCGACGGCGATCCGCAGCGCCTCGGTGCGGTAGTCCAGGTGGACCCGTGCCGACACGAGGCCGGCGTGCCTGCGGGTGTTGGTCAGGGCTTCCTGGATGATCCGGTACGCCGCCAGGTCGGTGATCGGCGGCAGCTCGTCCGGTCGCCCGGTGCGTTCGAGTGTGATGTCCAGGCCGGAGTGGCGGAAGGAGTCCAGCAAGGCGTCCAGAGCGGCGAGGCCGGGCGCGGGTTCGCGAGGCGCGGCCGGGGTGTCGCTATGGCGGAGCAGTCCCACGGTGGCGCGCAGCTCGTCCAGTGCCGCCCGGCTGGTGTCCCGGATGCGTTCGAGAGCCTGGTAGGCGTGGTCGGGATCGGTGCGCATCAAGTGGTGGGCCACGCCTGCCTGGGCGTTGACCAGGGTGATGTGGTGGGCGACGACGTCGTGCAGCTCCCGGGCGATGCGCAGGCGTTCCTCGGTGACCCGGCGGCGGGCCTCCTCCTCCCTGGTGCGCTCGGCCCGTTCGGCTCGCTCCAGGGCGGAGGCGAGCAGTTGGCGCCGACTGCGGACGGCGTCGCCACTGGCCACCGCCAGGCTCAATCCGGCGATCTGGGCCAGGTACTGCCAGACGTCGGCCAAGCTGGCACGGGAAATCAGCGACGCGCCGACGAGTGCCACGGTGGCGCACGCGGCGACGCGCCAGGCCGTACGCCGGTCGGTGCGCATCGCCACCGTGTAGAGCGCGACCGCGATGGGGGCGGCCGTCGGCCCGACGAAGGTGAGGACGAGAATCTGGGCGACGCTCACGGCCAGAGTCGCCGCGAACACCTGGACCGGCCAGTGCCTGCGGGCGACCAGCGGTACGCAGGCGACTGCCAGGCCGATGATGTACCAGGCGACCGAGGTCCGGTGGACGTATGCGACGGCTGCCGCCACCGGGGTGGACAGGACGAAGCAGCCGACCGCGACGACCAGATCGCCCCTCCACGGCTGGGTCCGAAGCGGCTGTCCGAGCCGGCTGATCATCTGCACTCCTCTACCGTACGCAGGGCCGGACCGGCTGATGACGCCGGTCCGGCCCTGCGGTGCCCGCGGGATTGTTCAGCTCGCTGCTACGGCCTGGCTTTCGTGTGCCAGTAGTTCCTGCAGCCGCGTCTTCTCGGCGTACAGGGCCTCGAAGAGCGCGGTCCGCTGTTCGTCAGGGAGCGAGCCGATCGAGTGCTTGGTGAGACGCGATGCGTCGCACCATTCGAGGAGCCCGGGGTCCGCGGACCACCGCAGGAGCTGGTCATCGGCGTGCGCCATGCCGCGGAGCCAGTCCAAGGTGGTGCTGGGGTGAGGCGAGGCGACGCACATCCGGTTCTTCTGGGCGTCGTCGTCGTATGCCGCCTCGACGTGGGCGGCGAACGCGGCGCTGAACACCTGCTGGCACGGGACGATCGCCTGCAACGTGATGCGGGAGGCACTGAACATCGGCACTGCCGGCCGCGCCTCAAGGCCATCCGCGGTGCAGTCGATGTAGAGGGTGCCGGGGCGGGCGGAGACGGTCGCCCCGTCGAGTTCCACCGTGTCGGTGCCGATGCGCTTGACCCTGCCGTGACGGACGATGTCCGGGATCCGCCGGAGCTGCTCGAGTTCGGACCGGGTGACGGTCGCGCAGCGGAACGCCGTCGGCGTGACGTCCGAGGACAGCCGCAACAGGAGCCCGCTGGCGTCCAGCCGCTGAAAGAGCTCCTCGACCGTGTGGGATCCGAGCACCGCTCCGACCCGGGCCTTGAGCAACTCGGCGTTCATCGCGGCGAACTCCGGCCCGGGCTGGATCTGAGCCCGGTCGAGCAGCCATGCGTCGCGCGGCATGATCCAGGTGATGCCGGACGGGTCGACGCCGTGCTGCAGAAGCCAGAGGCACGCGTCGATGCCCGTCTTTCCCGCCCCCACCACGGTGTAGTGCGACGACGGAAGGTCCTGGGCCGGCAGCTGATTGGGAGTGATCAGCCGGACCCCGGAATCCACCTCGTACTTCGGCGGGCACATCGCGGGAACCGTGACGTTCATGTAGGTGGCGTCCACGGTCCGCCGGCGCACGCGTATGTCGAACTCGCGACCGGTGACGACCGAGTGACACCGCTGGACACCCGGTCGCGCCGGATCCGCGCCATCGTAAGCGGACATGGGGAAGTACGAGACGCGACCGGTGGGCAGGAGGGTTTTGCGCATCACCTGGTCGAAATACGTGAGGATCTCATCGGCCGACGCCAGCTCGTGAAGACCCGCGTTCCAGCCGTGCTGGTCCAGTTCGCCCGTTCCCAGTACGCGCGAGTTGACGCCGTAGAACGACGAAGCCTGATGCAGGCGCACGAACGGGTAGGCGACCGTCCAGTGGCCGCCGGGCCGGCCGTAGCGATCGACGATGGCCACCGTCGCGTCCGTCTCGGCCACCAGAGCGTCGGCAAAGGCCATGCCCATGGCTCCAGCCCCGACGATCAGGTAGTCGACCTCTACGGTTTCCGTTTCTGACAACGTATTTCCTCTCTCGTGGTGGTGCGGAATTCGCGATCGCACGGGCAGAACGACGCCTTCGTCGCCGCTCACCGGTGCGTTGTATCGCCGCTGAATGCCCGTGCATGCAGGCCCGGGGCGATCGGAACGGCTCCTTCGGGAACACCGAAACCGCCGATGGGACGGTCACCGGACTCGTCAAGTCCTCGGGGGGCGCGCTCTCCGAAGCCCGGCAACGAAGGCGCAACGACGTGATTCGAATCGGCGCCAGTCGTACTCTTCGAGTCAGTACTGGCACAACTGCTGGACGTAGGATCGCGGGATCCCCTGTGACCAGCCGTCGACCGTCTCGGCCTCGGGCAGCCGGACACGACGCAGGCGGTCGCGCAGGTCCTCCGGCGCTTCCTCAGGCACGGCGAGCAGGAAGGGCGTGACAGCGTCGGAATCAACCACAATGCTCTCTCCCCCGCATCGCGGGCAGAGCGGCGATGCGTGTTGTTGCGTTCTTGCACGACCAGAGGCCGCCTTTGCGTACACCCCGGCCTACCGGAGATCGGGGGCGGCTTCGCGGTGTGCTGCAGGGTGCACGGCTGCTCCAGGCTCCTCGACAGACGGTGCTCGTTTCGCCGCTTGCGGCACTGCTCACCCTGCCGGTCGCGCCCCGGGGCTGTCGTCGTGCGCCCGCAGACCTTTGACCTACCACGAGCGCAGTACGAGGCGGGTGCGTATCTTCTGAGGGTGGAAGCAAGACCGGGGTGACCCGCGCAGACAGGTATCCGCCCGCACCGTGGGGTGCCTCACGCAGGCGGCATTTCATGCACGGACAGACCGAAGATCGCCCGACCGAGCCGCCGCATTCGAACCCATGCTCACCAAGATCGGTACGACAGCGGCTTCTCGGAGTCATGGAGCCGGATCGATTCCTGGCCGGCGACGCACTCGGCTTCCGACCTCGCCTTGCTCAACCCACCGGCGACACCGCAGGAGATTCGGGCCGCGGAACGGATCCTCGGCATCCCGTTACCCGGTGATCTCGCCGAGTCTCTGCGATGCCCGATCCGCTGACACCGACGAGCTCTTCGAGGGGCCGCAGCCCGGTGCGAGGCAAAGGATGGCAGGGGCGGCTGCGATCAGGGCGGCGTGGGGCACGAGCATCTCCGAAAGAGGATTGACGGCTCGCCAGGTGCGAGAGCAGCGAGCATGCTCTCTTGAGATGATCTTGAAGCCTTGATTCGCAGACCGGGGTCGCGGTGAGCGGATCAACAGAGGCGGCTTCGGCTGAACCCCTCGCCGGGGTTCGCCGAGGCGCTCGACGCGCGGCTCGCTCCCGGGCACTGCGCCGCACCGTCCGTCCCCGCCCAGCCGTGATCAACATCCAGGAGTACCACGTGAGTCAGACCGGCACCCTGTCCCCCGACGACCGTCAGGAGGACACCGCCCCGGACCGTCGGCCCTGGCTGGTGCAGGAAACCACGCGGGAGCGGTTACGGCTTCGGGCCGTGGAGCGTTTCGGTTCAAGGGTGGGCAGAAGACCGCGGAGATTGCCGCTGTCCTGCGGATCAGCGTGCGGTCGGTCGGGCGGTGGCGCCGGTCCTGACGCGAGGGCGGCCAGGCAGGCGTCCTGTCGAAGGGGGCGCCGGGCAGACCTCGGCTCAGTGAGGCCCAGATCGTCAGGCTGGAGCGGGTGTTGGAGCGTGGTCCGCTGGTTCACGGCTGGGCGGACCAGCGGTGGACGCTGGCACGGATCAAGACGCTGATCGGCCGCTGGTCCGGCCTCGGCCGGCGCGCCTACCGCCGCCTCCGCGCCCGCCTCCCCACTGGGCGCCGGCCTGGCGGCCGATCAGCGGCCCCGCGCACCTTCCCGGTGCGCGGGGCCGCTGTGTGTCTACTGGCAGGTTCAGACGCAGTGGGGCAGGCCGGGCACGTTGTGGAAGGCCGCCGCGTAGTCCACATACGGTGCGAAGGTATAGGCGGCCCCCACGTAGATGTCCCCGCCGCCGTTGAAGTGCACCTGCGCAGTGCGGTACCACACGTCGCCGGCATTGCCGACATTTCCTCCGACCACCCAGCAGGTCGCCACGATGTAATCGTTCGGCGAGAGGGTGAGATTGCCGTCGACCTTGCTGGATCCCGCATCGGGGGCCGTGTACACGCCCACGTGGTCGCTGGTGTCCAGCTGGATCGTCAGCGGACGGTCGCCGTAGTTGTTCGGGTTCGGGTCGGCGGACGCCTGCGAGGTCGCGCACAGGACGGACGCCCCAGCCAAGGCGAGCGCAGCAAGAGTCTTGATCGCACGAGTCATCGTGTGTTTCCCCCGTTTCCTCCCAGCCCTCCAGTTGGGCCGGTCGTTGCACGATCAAATCGCAGCCCGGCCACGCAGGCCAGTCGAGAATCGGCCAGGATGCACTCGAACCGATCGGCCCGGTCGGCCAGCCGTGCCGCTTCAGCAGCCGCCAGGTGCCCTCGACCGTGTAGCTCACGTGGAACAGTCGGCCGATCAGTGTCTTCACCCGGGCCAGCGTCCATCGCTGGTCCGCCCAGCCATGGACCAGCGGCCCGCGCTCCAACTCCCGCTCCAGCCTGGCGATCTGCTTCCCGCCGAGCCTCGGTCGCCCCGGCGAGCCCATGGACAGGACCCCGGCCTCGCCACGCTCGCGCCATGGCCGGCGCCATCGCTCCACCGACCGCTCGCTGACCCGCAACGCGGCAGCGATCTCCCGGTTCTTCTCCCCACGCTCGAAACGTTCCACGGCCTGCAGCCGGACCCGCTCCCGAACGGCCCTCCCACCGTCGGTCAACCCGCCGCCCTGTGCGTATCTCACAGCTCAGGGCCACCGGAGCCGAACGACCGCTGTCAGGCGAACGGCCCCGACATCACCCAATCAAGTTCAGTACCACTGCGCCGGCACCGCGACCCCCTGGGACCGCGCAGCACTGCACCACATGTTGGTGAACGACTTGCGGGCTTACCGGTCCAACTGGGCCTGGCCGCCGACCACTCCCCCGTCCAGGACACGCGTTCGGCCCCCGATCCTGGCGGAACACTGCCCGGATGCCCAGGCCGGCGCGGGCCTACCAGGGGGCGGAGCAGTTTCCCTGGAGCGGGTCGATCCACTCGACGTTGACGCACACCTTCGACTGGGCGCCCGGACCGTCCCAGTGGTACCCGGTGCGCACCCAGCTCCCCGGGACGCTGAAGGCGTAGATGTTGCTGGCCAGCGTCCAGGTGCTGGAGCCGTTGCTCTTGCGGTACAGCGCACCGTGGCAGTCGGTACCGGTGATCGATTGGAACGCGCCCCGGGCCACCCAGTAGTTCTGGGTGTCATCGTGCATGCCGTCCAGCAGGGCCGCACAGCCGTAGGACGTTTCCCCCACTCCCACCACGCCGCCCTGGTACCGGCTGTAACTGTCGGCAAAGGCCGGACTCGACGCCAGACCCTCTGAGGCTACGGCTATCGCACCCACGGCCAGCGCCCTGAAGCTCTTACCCATGATCCCCTCCTCACCGGGACTCACCACGGCGGCACCCGGCCGACCGGATTCCTCCCGGCACCGCACCCTGCGGCTATTGAAAGGGTGCCAGCGGCCGGCTGAGCAGCCGTCAACCCTGGGGTGGAACATGCAGGTAAACCTGCGCGGTAGGAACGGTAGGAACGGTAGGAACGGTAGGAGGAACCGGATCCACGGTGTGGTCAGGCCACCGTCTCGCCGGTTCCAGACGGCGAGCGATCAGCCGCGATAGATCCTGTCCGTACCACACTGCCGCGCTGGTGTGGTCAGCCGGTCCTACGTTGTTGGTGTGGCAGAGGGGCCAGTCGTATGGTCCTGAGGCCCAGGGACACCGGGTATGGCTTTCAGCCGGTTGCACGCG
>NZ_JBIBIJ010000039.1:0-22526 GCF_042957465.1 Kitasatospora sp. NPDC008050 | reverse complement strand
CTGCAGGGGGGACCCTGTGGGAGAGTAGGACGCCGCCGAACAATTATTCTAGAGAAGCCCCCTTCCTTCGGGAAGGGGGCTTCTCTGCGTTCACCATCATTTTCCCGTTTGTCTGGGAGCGCTCTCCTGGCCAGGGGGAGTGCCGCGCACAGAGCTGAACGTGTGTCCGAGTAGGATCCCGATGGTTCGAGTCACGACCCAGGGGTTGATCAACGAATGGCACGTCCATCCCTTACCCGCGCGCACCGCGTGCTGCTTGGCTTGGTGGCGGTCGGCGCCTGTCTGATCTCCGGCATCGGCTTTGCCGGGTCCTACTCGGCAGTGCGGGAGCTGGCCCTGCACAAGGGCTTCGGCAACTTCGCCTACGCGTTCCCGATCGGTGTCGACGCCGGCATCGTGGTGCTGCTTGCCCTCGACCTGGTGCTGACCTGGCTCCGCATACCGTTCCCGTTGCTGCGTCAGGCGGCCTGGTTGCTCACGGTGGCCACCATCGCGTTCAACGCGGCGGCCTCCTGGGGCGATCCGCTCGGGATGGGCATGCACGCGGTCATCCCTGTGCTCTTCGTCGTCGTGGTCGAGGCATCCCGGCACGCGGTCGGGCGCATCGCGGCCATCTCGGCCGACCGGCACATGGAGTCCGTCCGGCTGATGCGCTGGGTGCTTTCGCCGGTGCCGACCTTCCGGCTCTGGCGGCGGATGAAGCTCTGGGAGCTCCGGTCCTACGACGAGGTTGTGCGGCTGGAGCAGAATCGTTTGGTCTACCGCGCGCAGCTGCGCTTCCGGTACGGCCGAGGGTGGCGACGTTCGGCGCCGATCCAGGCGCTGCTGCCGCTCAAGCTGGCCAAGTACGGTGTGCCGCTGGACGTGAGCCTGCTGGACCGGATCGATCCGCCTGTCGTGCCCGCTGTTGCCGCGGCTGCGGAGCCGGCGGCTGCACGGGCCGTGGAGCAGACGACAGCGGAGGCACCGACGGTGTCGGCAGCCGTGGCTGTTCCGACCCTCGCGAAGCTGGCCGCCGCGCGTTGGCGGGACGGGCAGAACCCGCAGGAGCCCCAGGAGCCGACGACGCCGTCAGAGGGGACCGGTGCCCCGGTGCGGACAGCGCGGCCGGTGACTGCGCTGCGGGACATCCGGGCGGTCGCCGAGCAGCAGGAACCTGCTCCGCAGCCCGTCGCCGAGACGATGCCGAACGTGGCTCGTCCCGCAGGTCAGCTGTCTCCGTGGTTCAAGGCGCCGGCCGGGGCGCCCCGGCTGCCGCAGTCGAACCTCCCCCAGCAGCAGCCCCAGCAGCAGTCGCAGCGCCCGCCGCGGCAGCGGCCGCAGGAGCCGCAGGCGCAGCAGATGCCCCCTCAGCAGCGCCAGCCCCAGCCGCAGCAGACCCAACATCAGCAGACCCAGCCCGAGCCGCAGGCGGCGCCCGCTCCGGTTCAGCAGCGCGTCGAGGTGCGGGCCGACGGACACCCGGAGCCGACACACGCTGACAGGACCGCTGCTGAGGCGACCGAGGCTCAACAGCTCCTGGTGGCGGAGGCCCCGGTGGAGGAGTTCCCGGTTCCGGTGGCCCCCGCTCCGGAGCCCGCGATGGATGTCTTCGCCCCGAAGAACCGCGCCCAGAACCGACCCGAGGCTCCTGTGCCCGCCTTGGCCGAGGCCGAGTCGGCCTTGCAGGGACCGCAGCTGACGGTGGATCTGGCCGTCGAGGCACTGGTCGCCTACCAGGACGCGTTCGGCCACGAGCCCGACGAGGGTCGGCTGGCCGACTTCCTCTTCACTCAGTACGGCGTCAGCGGCAAGCGGCCGGGGGCCCCGGTCAGCCAGGGCGAGATCCGAAGGATCCTGCCGGAGCTGCGGGACCGCTACGCGACGCTCGGTCGTGAGTAGCGGCGAGTAGCCGCGGGCAGCTGCCAGGAGGGCGAGCAGCGCGAACAGTCCACTCACCGGGCGACCATTGACGCCCGGTGGCGGCCAGGGCTACCTTCACACGCATCAACAAATTGTTGAAAGACTTCAGCGTGGAGGAGCCCGATGTCGCAGGCCGAGCTGGGCGGTGCCACCGCACCCGAAGCACCCGTGGAGAGTCTGACCTTCTCCGCTGCCGCCCGAGCGGCCGTGGACGCGCTCCTCGGTCCGGTCGACGCCGAACTCGCCGCCCGCTACCCGGGCGACTCCGGTAGCCGCCAGCCCGTCCACACCGTCTACGTTCCGGCCGACGTCTTCGCCGCCGACACCGTGGCCGAGTGGGGCCGTCAGGCGCTGGAGGCACTGGACACGCACGCCGGGACACCGGCCGAGCTGGCCGAGGCGCTCGGGCTGCCGGCCGACGAGCTGATGACCGAGGTGCACGCCCGGGTCCGGGCCAAGCTCCAGCGCGAGCCGGTCGAGGACCTGCGGATCGACTTCGAGGACGGCTACGGCCCGCGCCCGGACGAGGAGGAGGACGCCGCGACGGTACGCGCGGCCCGGCTGATCAGCGCGGCGGTGTCCGACGGCAGCGCGCCGCCGTACCTCGGGATCCGGATCAAGTGCATGGAGGCCGCGGTCCGCGACCGGGGCATCCGCACGCTGGAACTCTTCCTGGCCACCCTGCTGGAGGACGGGCGCGAGCTGCCCGCGGGCCTGGTCCTCACCCTGCCCAAGGTGACCTACCCGGCACAGGTGACGGCGCTGGTCCGGTTGCTGGAGGACTTCGAGCGACGGGCCGGGCTCCCCGCGGGGCGGATCGGCTTCGAGATCCAGATCGAGACCACCCAGGCGATCCTGGGGCCCGACGGCCGGGCCACCGTCGCGCTGTTGATCGAGGCGGCCGAGGGCCGGGCCACCGGCCTGCACTACGGCACCTTCGACTACAGCGCCTCCTGCGGCGTCAGCGCCGCCTACCAGAGCATGGACCACCCGGTGGCCGACCACGCGAAGGCCGTCATGCAGGTGGCCGCGTCCGGCACCGGCGTCCGGCTCTCGGACGGCTCGACCAACGTGATCCCGACCGGGCCGCGCGAGCAGGTGGTGGCGGCCTGGCGGCTGCACCACACGCTGGTCCGGCGCTCGCTGGCCCGGGCCTACTACCAGGGCTGGGACATGCACCCGGCACACCTGCCGACCCGGTACGCGGCGGTCTACGCCTTCTACCGCGAGGGCCTGGCCGCCGCCGCTGCCCGTCTGGCGGCGTACGTCGCCAAGGCCGGGGGCGATGTGATGGACGAGCCCGCCACCGCCAAGGCGCTCAGCGGCTACCTGCTGCGCGGGCTGGACTGCGGCGCGGTGGACCTGGCCGAGGTCACCGCACTGACCGGCCTGGACCGCGGGCAACTGGACGCGCTGAGCGGTCGCTGATCCGCGCTCGCCCCGTCGGCGCCGCGGGGACCCCGGCGCCGGGGCGGGGTCCCCGCTGGTTCCGGGTGGTTAGGCTGGCCGGACGCCCGTTCGCCTGCTCACCGGTCGGAGACCCGCCGCGCCATGCCACAGCCCGCCGCCAAGCCCGACCTGACCATCCGCGCGGACGGCAGCCACGAGATCGAGGTGAAGCGCTCCCGGTTCATCTGCCATCTCGCCCGGGTCGGCGACGAGGCGGCGGCGCAGGAGTTCATCGCGGGGATCCGTAAGCGCTACTGGGACGCCCGGCACAACTGCACGGCCTTCGTGATCGGCGCCGAGCAGCGCCGCGAGCGCTCCAGCGACGACGGTGAGCCGGCCGGCACCGCAGGAGTGCCGATGCTGGAGGTGCTGCGCCGACGCGGCGTCACCGACACGGTGGCGGTGGTGACCCGGTACTTCGGCGGCGTCCTGCTCGGTGCGGGCGGCCTGGTGCGCGCTTACGGGGGAGTGGTGTCGGCGGCGCT
This sequence comes from Kitasatospora sp. NPDC008050, assembly GCF_042957465.1. NCBI lineage: Bacteria > Bacillati > Actinomycetota > Actinomycetes > Kitasatosporales > Streptomycetaceae > Kitasatospora > Kitasatospora sp. NPDC008050. The sequence continues at coordinate 18,690 of NZ_JBIBIJ010000039.1, read as the reverse complement.
GGACGAGGTCGGGCTGGTCGAGCGCCGACCGGTGGCGCTCCTGGCGGTGGCGGCCGACCACACCAGGGCCGGCCGGCTGGAGAACGAGCTGCGGGCGGCCGGCTACGCGGTGCGTGAGCTGCACTACGAGGCGGCCGGGGTGCGGATCGAGGTGGGGGTGCCCGAGCCGGATCTCGCGGGATTCCACACCTGGCTGGCGGAGGCCAGCGGCGGCACCGCGACGGCGGTGCCCACCGGGCACTTCCACATCGAGGTGCCCTGGTCGGACAGCCCGGAGGTTATCCGGTGAGCCGCTGAACGGATGATTCAGTCGGTAATCGACTCAGTCGCATGTTCTTTCGGCCAAAGCCCACGGAATCGGCCTCCCGCGCGGCTGACGGTCAGTAGCCTGAGACGACCGCCGAGTCACAGGAGCAGATCCCGATGGCCGTGATCCGTACCATCACCATCCCGCCGGGCGAGAACACCGGCTGGCACTACCATCCGGCGCTGGTGCAGGCGGTCGTCCTCTCCGGGACCCTCACGCGGGTGTTGCAGGACGGCACGGTGGAGATCACCCGGCCCGGGGAGCCGCTGGTCGAGCTGCCCCAGCAGGTCCACATCGGTTACAACCACGGCAACGAGCCCATCGTGATTCTGGCCAACTACCAGGTGGCGCAGGGCTGTCCGCTGGCGGTTCCGGCGCCGCCCCCCGATCTGTCCGCGCTGCCGGCATGCCGGATCGGTGGGGCACAGCGGCTCAGCAGCGCGTGAGGATCGGGTTCACCCCGATCACTCTGCGTGGCGTCACGGCTTATACAACACCTGTCGCCATGTCCATCAGGTGACGGGCGATTGACACTCGAACGAATGAACGCGGCCCGGAACTGGAACTCCAGCTCCGGGCCGCGGCGTTCTCCCGGCAAGGACTTGGTCGGCTCCCGCCGGCCGGAGCCAGACATCACCCCATCGATGGAGGACCGTCAGACCCGACCAGCGCACCACGGAGGCACCACCCATGAGCATCGACCGTGCCGCGCCATCAGCGGCCGCCGACCCCCGCCCCGGACCACTCCAGCCGGGCCACGCCACGCCCTACCGGATGACGGTGACTACCCGTCAGTCCCATACCGACGCGGTCGCGTTGGTGGACCAGTGCCTGGGCGCCTGGCTCAAGTACGAGGGCCATGCCGAGCCCCCGCCGGCCCCGCCGCCCGACCCCCAGCTCGATCCGCTGTCCGAGCCCGCCCCGCACTCCTCGCTCGACCTCGCGCCAGGCCTTCCGCCCGGCAGCCCCCCGGGCCTCTCGCCCGATCTGCTCGCGAGCGCGTCCCAGCTGATCGGCGCCCCGCCCGGGAGCTCTCCCGGCCCCGCGCCGGCCGCCGTTCGGCACCGCCTCGGCGAGCGCGTCATCCTCGACCGGGACGCCGGCCCGCTGCCCGCCGGTCCGCCCGGTGCCCCGCCCGGCCGCTACGCCCGCCGTCGGCTGCGCACCCCCGCCGCACACGGCACCCACCAGCTCACCGTCACCGTGGCCACCGAGGACGGCGGTGCCAGCTGGATCCGCCTGGAAGCCGAGCAGTCGACGGCCGCGCCCGGCCTGCGCACCCCGAGCGGCGTCCCGGTCCCCGAGCTGGTCAACAGCCTGCTCCCGCTGGTCGATGCGCTGGACGGGACGGTCGAGGTCCGCACGCAGCCCCGGATCATCGCCGCCGCCGAGGTCGAGGTGCTGATCGACGAGCTGTGCGATCCGGGGCGTCGGCTGCCGATCGTGGTCGCCAGCGTGCCCGCCGACCTCGATCCGCGGGACTGGGCGGCGGACCAACTGCAGCCACTGCTGAGCAAGGTGGCCGGGCTCGCCGTCTGCTATGTGCTGGACCCCGGCGCCCGGGTCGCGTTCAACACCGCCCTGGAGTTCCACGCCGTCTACGGCGGTGCCGTTCGCACCTACCTGCCCGAGGTCGACCCGGCCTCCCGGCGGGACGGCCAGCGGCATCTGGTGCTGCCCCGCCACCGGATCGAGGGCGAACCGCGCCGCGCCGCCGCGCTGCTGGCCCGGGAGCCGCGGCGGCTGGCCGCCCTCGCCCCGCTGCCCGAACCGCTGGCCAGGGTGCCGGTGCTGCGGCTGCGCCCGACCGCGCCCGCCGCCCGGCCCGACAGCGGCCCGGACGCTCGGCTGACGGCCGAACTCTCCGAGCTGGTGACCGAACTGACGGACACCCAGCAACATGGGGCGGATGAATTGCAGCGAGTGCGGCACAGCCTGCACCGCTCGCACCGGCGCGAGCTGCACCTGCGTGCGGAGAACGAGCTGCAGGACACCGCACTGCGTCGGGTCAGTGCCCAGCTGCGGGCGCTCGGCAGTCTGCTCTGCCCGCCGGGTGAGGTCGTGCCCGATCCGGCCGGGCTGCTCGGGCCGGCCTCGGACGGTCCCAGTACCTTCACCGAACTGCTCTACCGCATGGGCGAGTTCCCGCTAGTGAGCTTCACCGGCGACGAGAAGGAGACCGTGGCACTGGACGCGCACACGGTCGGCGGCAACTGGGTCAGGCTCACCTGGGAGGGCCTGACCGCGCTGCAGGAGTACGCCACCGTGGCCGTACACGGCGCGGCCCGTGGGGACTTCAAGCAGTGGTGCGAGCACGCGCCGGTCGGGGGCAGCCACTTCCCGCCGCGCAAGGCCGTGCGCAACGAGTCCCGCACGGTCTGCAGTCACACCAAGATGCGCCGGGAGCGGATGTTCGCCGTGCCGCCATCGGTCGATCCCAGCGGTCGCGCCTTCATGGGTGCCCATCTGCGGATCGGCGGCGGCCGGACGGCGCCTCGCCTGCACTACCTGGACGACTGCTCGGGCAGCGGTCGGATCTACGTCGGCTACATCGGCATGCACCTCACCAACACGATGACCAACTGAGGACACCCCGACCATCTGAGCGGCCGGGCGGTGGAGAATGCTCGTGGGGGGTATGCCGCCACCACGGGCATGCCCGGCCAGCGCAGTTGCCCGGCCATCGAAGAAGCGCCGGACGAGCACGGGGGACCAACCGCCGATGCAGGATTCGACCAAGCGCCATTCCGGTGTCGACGGTGCCCTTGGCCCCCGTGCGGGCTTCCTGGCCTCGGTGTTCGGCGGCTCGACCGGCGGTCCCGACGAGACGGTCCCCCAGCAGTTCCAGCCTGGCGGTGGTGGCGCCGGTGGCGGGTCCACCACCGGCACCGCGGGCGGTGGTGCTCCCGGCGGCGCCGGGATCGATCCCGCGGTGGCCGCGCATGTGCGGGCCGCCGAACTGACGCACCATCGGACGGCCACCGTCCGCGCCGAGCAGCAGCGTCTGAACGAGCTGCTCGTCCGGCTCGCGCTGCCGGTCAGCGCGATGGACTTCGAGAGCCAGCGGCGCAGTTACGAGCCCCGCCCCTATCCCGAGGACGGGTCGGCGGAGCCCGTCGAGCGTGAGCCGCGGTGGGCGGACTTCGCCCCGCCCGAGCCGGTCGCCGCCGACCCGGACGCCAACGTGGCGCGGCGGCTGCTGGACTCCGGCTACCAGCGCGAGCTGGCCCAGGCCCGGCTCACCCACCAGCGCGCGCTGCGGCGCTGGCGATCCGAACGGGCGTCCGCCGCCGACCCGAACGAGGCCGCCTCCCGGCTCGCCCATGAGGAGGCCGAGCAGGCCAGGGCCCGTGCGGTGCAGGAGTACAACGACAGCCTGGAGGAGTGCCGGCGGGCCTATCGGGAGGCCGAGCCGGCCGCCGTCGAGTCCCTGCTGGAGCGGGCCCTGGCCGCCGCCGAGGCCGCCACCCCCGAGCTGCCCGCCACCTGCCGGGCGGTGTTCCGGCCGCTGACTCGCACCGTCGTCCTCGACCTGGATCTGCCGCCGCTCGGCCTGGTCCCCTCGCTCGACGGCTACCGGCTGACCGCCGAGGGCGAGATCAGCCCGGTGCCGCGCGCACCCGCCGACCGCGCCGCGGACTACCTGCGCCTGGTCTCCCGGCTGGCGCTGCGGGCTCTGCAGGCGGCCGACGCGGTGGACACCGACGGCGTCCTGTCCGGGGTGGTGCTCAACGGCTGGCTGCGTGAGCCGGCTCCGACCTGCCTGCTCACCGTCGACGCCGACCGGGACGCGCTGGCCCGCACCCGGCTGGTGGTGGACGCCGAGCCGGCGGAGGAGGAGGGCGAGCCGGGCGTCTACGCGGCGGCCGAGCAGGACGAGGCGCTGGTGCGGCTGCGCGAGCTGGGCGCCGCGGTCACCCCGGACCCGTACGCCAGGGCGGCCGTTCAGCCGTGCGCCACGGCCGGCGCGGCGGTGCCCGCGGTGGGCGACCTGTCGCCCGGCGAGTTCGTGGTGCTGGTCCGCGAGGTGCTGACCCGTGGCGGTCTGGGTGACTGGAGTGTGCGGCTGCGCGGCCGCTCCGGCCTGGTGGCCACCGGGACCGGTGCCCCGGACAGCGCGCTGCCCGGCCGCTGGGTGGTCTGCGCCTCCCGGCGTCCGGGCGAGGTGGGGGCCGGCGAGGTCCGCACCCTGGCGGAGGCCGTTGCGGAGGAGTCGGCCGGGCACGGGCTCTGGCTGAGTACGGGCGGCTTCTCCGAGGAGGCGCTCGACCTGGTCGACACCCCGCAGTTCCAGCAGATCCACCTCGCCGACGGTGCGGGCTTCCGCTCGCTGGCCGAGACCCACCTGGGGCTGCCGCTCACCATCGGCGCCGTGATCTGACCGCGGGCGGCCGGTGTGGAGCCCGACCGCCCGAAGCGTCAGCCGGCCGCCTCGCCCGGCCCCTGCGCCGCGTCCCGCAGCGGCCAGCGACGCCGCAGCGCGTCCAGCGCGGCGATGATCGCGGGGCGCCGCGAGGCCTGGGTGCGCCAGAGCGTGAAGACCCGCCGGGTGGGCCGCGGCACCACCGGGCGGGCCACCACGCCGGCCGGCAGCGGACCGCGCCCGAGCCGGGGGACCAGCCCCAGCCCGAGGCCCGCCGCGATCAGCGCGATCTGGGTCTCGAACTCGCCGACCTGGTACAGCACGTCGGGCTCCTCGCCGGCCTCGCGCATGGTCCGCACCAGCCAGTCGTGACAGATGTTGCCCGGCGGCACACTGGTCCACCGCTGCCCGAGCAGCTTGGCCACCGGGACCTCGGTGAGCGCGGCCAGCGGGTCCTCGGCGCGCAGCAGCAGGTCCACCGGATCCAGGCCCAGGTCCAGCCGGGACACGCCCTCGGGAACCGGCAGCGGGACGGAGGGCCAGTCCTGCACCACGGCCAGGTCCACCTCGCCGCGCGCCACCAGCTCGCCGGCCAGGTACGGATCCGTCTCCAGCAGCCGGATCTCCAGCTCGGGGCAGCTCACCCGCAGCTCGGCCAGCGCGCCGGGCAGCAGTCCGCGCGCACCGGTGGCGAAGGAGGCCACCCGCAACTGGCCGATCGCCTGGCCGCGTTGCTGCTCCAGCGTCACCTCGGCCTGCTCCACCAGAGCCAGCACCTGCCGCGCGGTGCCGGCCAACTCCTGGGCGGCGTCGGTGAGCACCACGCCGCGGCCCTGGCGTTCCAGCAGCACCGTGCGGGTCTCCCGCTCCAGCTTGGAGATCTGCTGCGAGACCGCCGAGGAGGTGAAGCCGAGCGCGACCGCCGCCTTGCCGACCGAGCCGTGCACCGCGACCGCGTGCAGCGCGCGAAGCCTTCCGAGATCCATCATGGGCCTGATTATGCGCTACTCATTAGCATCACTGAACGGTTTGCTTCAGCATTCTTCGCTGGTGCTGAAGAGTCCTGCTGGGACATCCTCGGGGCATGTCCGCCACCGTTGGTACGCCCGGTGCTTCGAGCACCATGAAGCCCCGTCACATCGCCCTGGCCGTGCTGGTCGCCGCCGTCTGGGGCCTGAACTTCGTGCTGATCGACGTCGGCCTGAAGAGCTTCCCGCCACTGCTCTTCTGCGCACTGCGGTTCACCGTGGTCGCGGTGCCCGCGATCTTCTTCATCGGCCCGCCCAGGGTCGCCTGGCGCTGGGTGCTGGCCGTCGGATTCGTGCTCGGCGTGCTGAAGTTCGGCTCGCTCTTCCTCGGCATGCACGAGGGGATGCCGGCCGGCCTGTCCTCGCTGGTCCTGCAGAGCCAGGCCGTCTTCACCGCGCTCTTCGCGGCCGGGATGCTGCGGGAGCGCCCCGGGCCGCGGCGGATCGCCGGGCTGGCGCTGGCGACGGTGGGCATCGCGCTGGCCGCGGCCGACAACGGGCTGGGCGGGCCGGTCAGGTCCTTCGCCCTGGTCATCGCGGCGGCGGTGGCCTGGGGGCTGTCCAACGTGCTCACCCGCAAGGCCGCGCCGCCCGACCTGCTGCGCTGGATGGTCTGGGTCAGCGCGGTGCCCCCGCTGCCGCTGCTCGCGCTCTCCCTGCTGGTCGAGGGCCCGAGGGCCGATCTGCACGCGCTGGCCTCGATCACCCCGGCCGGCCTGGGCACGGTCGTCTACGTCGGCCTGCTCGCCACCCTGTTCGGCTTCGGCGCCTGGGGCTTCCTGCTGCGCACCTACGACGCCGGCGCGGTGGCGCCGTACTCGCTGCTGGTGCCGGTCTTCGGGATGTCCTCGGCCTGGCTGCTGCTCGGCGAGGCGATCACCCCGCCGGCGGGCGGCGCGGCGCTGCTGGTGATCGCGGGGATCGCGCTCAGCGCGCTGCCGGCCTCGGCGCCGCGTCGACTCCTCGCCGCGCTGGGCCGGTCGGCGAGGAGTGGGACCCGGCGTGGGGCTCAGGGGCGGGCGAGCGAGCCGGCGGCTGGGCGTGTGCCGCTTCCGCGGCCCTGAGCACCCGCAGCATCGCGGCCACGTCCGCCGCAGCGGCCCCGCTGAAGTACTCCTCGGCGACCTCGTGGCGGACCTGCGCGACCCGCTCCACCGCCGCCCGCCCGGCCGCCGTCAGCACCAGTCCGACCGAGCGCCGGTCCGCCGGATCGGGCACCCGCTCGACCAGCGCGCCCTGTTCCAGGGCGTCCACCACGGTGGTGGCCGAGCGAGGGGCCACGTTCAGCCGGTCGGCCAGCTCGCTCAGCCGCATCGCCCGGCCGGGGGTCTCGCACTGCTCGGCGTGGGCCAGCACGCGCAGCGCGCGGCCCTGGCCGGGGGTCAGTCCGTACGGCTCCAGACGGTGCACGGTGCGGTGCCTGATCCGCTTCATCGCCCGGGTCAGCTCGTCGGCCAGCTCGGCCACGCCGTCAACGGGTGCGGCGTCTGCGGGTGCGGTGTCTGCGAGTGCGGCGTCCATCGGCTCGCCGTCCGTGGGTGCGACGTCAGCGGCCGGGCCGGCCGTGGCCCGGGCGTCGGGGGCCTGCGCGTCGCCGAGGGGGGAGCGGTCGGTGGGCGAGCTGGTCATGCGCGGGCTCCTCGGCGGGGGAAGTGGGCCCAGGGTAGCGCCCGGCCCCGGTAGCGAGCCAGCCACATGGTGAGCCAGGCTCAGTTTCTCTCCGGGCCGGCTTCTCCCAGGTCGGCCGCCGGCCGCCGGGCCGGATCCCGCGGCAGCCACCTGGTCAGGCACCAGAGCACCAGCACGGACAGGCACCACCCGGCCAGCACGTCCAGGAACCAGTGGTAGACGCACCAGATCAGCCCGACCCCCACGCCGAACCCGAGCAGCGCGGTGGCCGCGTAGAGCGCACGCCGGGCCGCCGTCCGCAGCGTGCGACCGACCAGCAGGGCGCCGACCCCGTAGCTCACGCCGGCCGTGGTGGTGTGACCCGACGGGTACCAGCCCCACGACCCCGGGCTGAGCGGCAGCTCGAGCGGCCCCGGACGGGCGAAGTAGTCCTTGGCCGGCACCACCAGCAGCGGGATCAGCACCGCGGCGAGCGGTGCGACCAGCAGCGGCAGCCACCAGCGCCGCACCCCGGCGCGCCGGGACCGCCAGGCGGCCAGCCCGCCGGCGCCGAGCAGTACCGGGACGGCCGGCACCGTGCTGCCGAGGTCGGACAGCAGGTGGGCGCACCAGTCCAGGGCACCGCTGTGCAGCGTGTCCCGCAGCTGGGCCACCGAGCTGCGCACCCAGCGGTCCAGTCCGAGCAACGGCCCTGAGGCCGCTACCTGCCAGGAGACCAGCGCCAGCAGCGCGCCGAGCAGCAGCGGGGTCGCCAGGCTGTCGCGCACCCTGGCCAGGGCCGCGGTGGCGATGCGGGGCGGGTGTATCGCGACAGCGAGGAGCCGCCCCGGAGCGGGGGGGAGAGCCCCGGGGCGGCTGGGGTGATCGCCGCTCCGTGCGTCCCGGGGGGTGTGGGCCGGACGGCCGGTCGATCGGTTCTGTGACGGCGCCGACGGGGGCGCCGAGTTGTCCTCGCGGGTCGGCACGCCGACCGCTGGATGAGGCTCGCTGTCCATCTGTTACGACACTACGTCAAGCCGATTCCGAGCGGATCGGGCTTCCCCGGGATTGCACAGCATCTTCACCGGAACCGGCGCAACCTGCACCGCCGGCCAAGCGTCCGGACGCCGGTGCGCCCGGGCCGACAGGGGCCCGGGCGCACCGGTGCAGCGGAGTTGACGCCGAGTCAGCCGGCGCCGGCTGAGATGTCCCGGCTCGGATGCCCTGGCTCGGATGCCCTGGCTCAGATGGTGCCGAAGGCGTTCTCGATGATGTCCAGGCCCTCGGCGAGCAGGTGCTCCGGCATCACCAGCGGCGGCAGGAAGCGCAGCACGTTGCCGTAGGTGCCGGCGGTCAGCACCACCAGGCCCTCGGCGTGGCAGGCCTTCGCCAGGGCGGCGGCGGCCTGCGGGTTGGGCTCCTTGGAGCCCGGCTGCACCAGCTCGATGGCGATCATCGCACCGCGGCCGCGGACGTCGCCGATCACCTCGAACTTCTCCTGCATCGAGCGCAGCCGGCCCAGCATGACCTCGCCGATCCGCTGCGCCCTGGCGTTCAGGTCCAGGGTCCTCATGGTCTCGATCGAGCCCAGTGCGGCGGCGCAGGCCACCGGGTTGCCACCGTAGGTGCCGCCCAGGCCGCCCGACGGCGCGGCGTCCATGATCTCGGCGCGGCCGGTCACCGCGGCCAGCGGCAGACCGCCGGCGATGCCCTTGGCGGTGGTGATCAGGTCCGGGACGATGCCCTCGTCCTCACAGGCGAACCACTGGCCGGTGCGGCAGAAGCCGGTCTGGATCTCGTCCGCGACGAAGACGATCCCGTTGGCCTTCGCGTACTCCACGATGGCCGGCAGGAAGCCCTTGGCCGGCTCGATGAAGCCGCCCTCGCCCTGGATCGGCTCGATCACGATCGCCGCGACGTTGTCGGCGCCGATCTGCTTGTTGATCAGGTCGATCGCCTGCGCGGCCGCCTCGGCGGCGCAGTTCTCCGCCCCGGTCAGCCAGCGGTAGGGGTAGGCGACCGGCACCCGGTAGACCTCCGGCGCGAACGGCCCGAAGCCCTGCTTGTACGGCACGTTCTTCGCCGTCATGCCCATGGTCAGGTTGGTCCGGCCGTGGTAGCCGTGGTCGAAGACCACCACGGCGGTGCGCTTGGTGTAGGCGCGGGCGATCTTCACCGCGTTCTCCACCGCCTCGGCACCCGAGTTGAACAGCGCGGTGCGCTTCTCGTGGTCGCCCGGGGTGAGCGCGTTCAGCTGCTCGGCGACCGCCACGTAGCCCTCGTACGGGGTCACCATGAAGCAGGTGTGGGTGAAGGCGGCCAGCTGCTCACTGGCCTTGTCCACCACGGCCGCGGCGCTGTTGCCGACGTTGACCACGGCGATGCCGGAGCCGAAGTCGATCAGGCTGTTGCCGTCCACGTCCTCCAGCACGCCGCCACCGGCGCGCGCGACGTAGACGGGCAGGGTGGTGCCCACTCCGGCCGCCACCGCGCCCAGCTTGCGGGCCTGCAGCTCCTGCGACTTCGGGCCGGGGATCGCGGTGACCAGACGGCGCTCCTGCGGGAGCAGCGGTGCGGCGCTCATGGGGTATCTCCAGTCGGCGTTGTTTCTGGACGGCTGTTCCTCGCAGGCTACGGCCGCCCCGCCGCGCCCGGCATGCGCCAGTGGGGCGCACTGGGCCGTCCGACTTGTCCTGCCCGGCCATCCCCGCCCACCCGGCGGAAGAACCGCTGCCCCGGCCGCCCCCTCCACTACATTGAGCGCGGGGTGTCGCCCGCCGGGCGGCATGGGTAACACTCAGCCGGGCAGGTCGGGGCAAGGGAGCGGGGCCGCAATGGGACTGGACGGCGCATACGGGCGGCGGGTGGACCTGGTGCCGCAGGAGAGCCCGACTCCTGGACCGAGCCTGCTTCCGAGTCAGCCGACCCATCGCCCGGCGCGCAGCAGCCTCGCGGCCTGGATCGCCGAGCAGCGCCCGCCAGCCAAGCCGGGAATCTACCGTTTCGGGTACCTGCCGTCGACCGTGTCCAAGGACGAGGACAGTCCGCCACAGCCAGTCGGGCCCCTTCTCCTCCGGGCCGCGGCCAATCTGGTGACCTGCCTTCTCGCCTACCGTTACGGCACGCCGGCTGTGATGTACACCATCGGCTATCTCGGCTGGTTCCACGCGCTCTCGCCCGACCAGTTCAGCGTGGTCGAGACGCTGATAAACCTCGTTCTGGTGATCTTCTTCATCGCTCTGTTCGGCCGTATGGGCCGGTGGCTGGAGGTGTACCGACGCTTTCTGTCGCCCCAAGGCTTTCGGCGCAACCTTCTCCCGGTGCTGTCCAAGGCTGTGACCGACGACGGGACCGCAGGTGCGACCCCGGTGGCGGCGGATCCGGACATCGACCCCTGGGCGCAGCTTCGGCAGGGGGGGCTCGGGGAGGTGCTGGGCGCGGTGGAGGAGGACACCAGGGCCGGGCGCGTCAGTGATGTCGACTATGTGCGCATCCATCGTGTGTGGCGTGAGGTGGCGGGGCAGCCGGGGTTGGTGGGGGCGTTCGGGGAGCAGGTGGCGGTGCGGGGGGCGGGGGCGTGTGCGCATCCGTCCGAGGCGCGGGATCTGCCGGTGCGGGTGGCGGAGCACGATCTGCTGGTGGGGCAGGTGCGGTTGGGGACGGCGCAGGAGGTGCCGAAGAATCCGGCGACGCACCGGGGGGTGGGGTTCGCGCTGGACCAGGAGGTGCTGGCGACCTCGCTGCTGGCGGTGGGGCCGGCGGGGACGGGGAAGACGAGCCGGCTGGCCAGGCCGGTGGCGGAGGCGCTGTGTCTGCAGGCGCTGGCCCGGATGGCCTGTGTGGTGGTGGTCGGTGCGGCCGAGGCCGAGCTGGGGCCGGACGCGGAGTACGACGTGGTGATCGCGCCGGGTGATCCGGGGACGGCGTACGGGCTGGACCTGTACGGGGCGGCGCGGGATCCGGACGCGGCGGCGGCCCGGCTGGCGGATGCGCTGCTGCCGGACGAGCTCTCGGCGCGGGCGCAGAGCGCGCGGATGGCGCTGCAGCAGGTTATCGGGCCGTTCCACGCGGGGTACGGGCGTTACCCGGGGGTGCGTGAGCTGCGGGCGCTGCTCGGTGGTGACGAGGAGAGCTGGTCGGGCCTGGTCGAGCGGTTGCGGGCCGAGGAGCTGCTGGGCCTGCACGAGCCGGACGTGCAGCACCGGCGCAGCCGGCACGGCAAGGTGGACGATCCGGGGGCGCTGCTGGCCGACCGGCTGGCGCTGCTGGACCGGCCGGCCTTCGCGGGCTGCTTCGAGACCGCGGGGGCGGGGGCCCGGCCGGCCTTCGCGATGCGGGCGCTGGAGCATCCGCTGCGGGTGCGGGTGAAGCTGCCCGAGCGCGGGCATCCGGAGGCGGCCCGGATCCTGTCGCGGTTGGTGGTGGGTCAGTTCCTGCAGGCCGCGGTGGCCCGCGAGGACCACTCGCTCTTCGCGGGTCTGGTGGTGGACGACGCCTCGGCGGCGCTGGACGCGGGCGCGGTGCAGGGGTTGCGGCGGCTGCCGGGGGCCAACGCGGGCGCGGTGCTGCTGCTGCGCAGCCTGGTGGATCTGCCGGAGGCGCTGCGGGTGCCGCTGTTCGGGGCGGTGGGGTGCCGGATGGCCTTTCCGGGGATCGCGCCGTGGGACGGGAAGCTGTTCTCCGAGGCCTGGGGCACGGTGCTGGTGCGCGAGCGGGCGGTGACGCTGGCCCCGGACACCTCGGGCGGGATGCTGCGCAAGGCCGGGCGGCTGGCCCGCAAGGCGCTGTCGGGGACCACCGCGCAGACCGAGAGCGTGACCACCCGGGAGGTGGAGCGCGAGCGCTGGTCGCCCTCGGATCTGGCACACGCGCTGCCGACCGGGCACGCGGTGGTCTCGCTGACCACGGTGGGCGGGGAGCAGGTGCCGCCGCTCCTGGTGGATCTGCGGGCCTGACGGGCGGTCAGGCGGGCGGTGCTGTCGGAGCGTGGTCATCCGACAGGCATTCGGTTAGTTACGCGGCGGTGGATTCGGCGTCACGGCTTGTCCGCAGCGTCCATAATGAAAGCGTCCCAGCAGAGCGAAGCTCCCGCCGCCGCCCGGTCGCAACGTGGCCGCCGGGTCGTCCCATCGAAGGTGCCATGCCCCCCACACTCGCCTCCGTCGTGCGCAACTCCTCGCTCCATCTCACGGTCCTCGCCGGCGCGGACCACCTGGAGCGGCCGGTCCGCTGGGTGCACACCAGTGAGCTGGACGACCCCACTCCGTTCCTCGAAGGCGGCGAGCTGCTGCTCACCACCGGGATCAAGCTGGGGACGAGTACCAAGAGCCTGCAGTCCTACGTCCACCGGTTGGCCGATTCGGGGGTGGTGGGTCTTGGGCTGGGGGTGGGCCTGTCGCACACCGAGGTGCCGCAGCCGCTGGTGGACGCGGCTGCCCAGCGCGGGCTGCCGCTGCTGCGGGTGCCCGAGCCGACCCCGTTCATCGCGATCAGCAAGGCGGTCTCGGCCGCGCTGGCGGCCGAGCAGTACGAGGCGGTGACCACCAGTTTCGAGGCGCAGGATGAGCTGACCCGGGCGGCGCTGGGCCAGAACGGCACGGCCGCGGTGGTGCGCAGACTCGCGGCCCGGCTCGGGGGCTGGGCCGCGCTCTACGACAGCTCGGGTGCGCTCTCGGTGGTGGCCCCGGACTGGGCGGCCCGCCGGGCGGCCCGGCTGGCCTCCGAGGTGGACCGGCTGCGCCGCCGCCCGGCTCCGGCGAGTGCCGCGCTGCAGGGCCGCGCGCCCGGCTTCGACACCGCGGACGAGGACTTCGTGGTGGTCCAGTCGCTGGGCGCCGACCGGCGGGCCCGCGGCTTCCTCGCGGTGGGCACCGAGGACCGGATCACCCCGACCGAGCGCTATGTGCTGAACGCCGCGGTCGCCCTGCTGACGCTGACCCTGGAGCGGTCGCGCGAGCTGCGGCACGCCGAGGAGCGGATGGGCGCCGCGCTGCTGCGCCTGGTGCTGGCCGGGCAGGTGGGCACCGCCCGGCAGGTGGCCGCGGGTCTCTTCGGTGGTCTGCCCGAGGGCACCATACGGGTGCTGGTGGCCGGGGCCGCCCCGGGGGCCGAGCGGGCCGAGGGCGAGGCGCCGGTGCACGACCTGACCGAACTGGCCGAGCGGGCCGAGCAGGCCGGTGGCCGGGCCGGCGAGAAGCTGCTGGTGGCCCGCGAGCCGGCCGGCCGGGACGGCAAGGACGGCAAGGAGGGGGCCGCGCACGGCGAGCGGCTGGTGCTGCTCGCGGTCGACGGCGGCGCGGTGCACCGGGCCTGCCTCGGCGCGGTGGAGGAGCACGAGGGCCTGGCGCTGGGCGTCTCGGCGCCGGCCGCGATCGAGGAGGCCGGCGGTGCTTATGCGCAGGCCGAGCGGGCGCTGGCGGTGGCGTTGCGCGGTGGTCGCCGCTCGGTGGGCCACGAGGAGGTCGGCGCGGGCTCGCTGCTGCCGCTGCTCGGCGAGGACGCGGTGGCCGCCTTCGCCGAGGGCCTGCTGCGCCCGCTGCGCGAGCACGACCGCACCGCCCGCGGCGACCTGGTGGCCTCGCTGCGCGCCTGGCTCTCGCGGCACGGCCAGTGGGACGCGGCCGCCGCCGACCTCGGCGTGCACCGGCACACCCTGCGGTACCGGATGCGCCGGGTGGAGGAGCTGCTCGGCCGTTCGCTGGACGACACCGACGTGCGGATGGAGCTCTGGCTGGCGCTGCGCTCCGGCGAGGACTGAGCGGGCCGAAGCTGGAAGCGCACCGCCGAGGCGTAAAGCGCATCGGCGACCGCTCCACCTTGGCCAATCCGTTGCGAATGGTTGTCCGCCTACCGTTGGGGCGGACGATTCACCGACAGGAGAGGCCGGTAGCACCGTGACCACGACCCACGCATTCTGGCTGGCCGGCCGCCAGGAGACCGGCGAGACCGACTTCGAGGTCCGCCACCCGTTCGACGACAGCCTGGTCGGCACGGTCGGCATCCCCACCGACGCGCAGGTGGAGCAGGCCGTCGAGGCCGCGGTCGCCGCGCTGCCGGTCTTCGCCGCCACCCCGGCGCATGTGCGCGCCACCGCGCTCGACCACGTGGCCCGCCGGCTGACCGAGCGCACCGAGGAGATCGCCCGGCTGATCACCGCCGAGAACGGCAAGCCGATCAAGTGGGCGCGCGGCGAGGTCGGCCGGGCCGCCTCGGTCTTCCGCTGGGCCGCCGAGGAGGCGCGCCGCACCAACGGCGAGACCATGCGGCTGGACACCGACCCGGGCGGCGTGGGCCGTTACGCGGTGGTGCGCCGCTTCCCGCGCGGTGTGGTGCTCGGCATCGCCCCGTTCAACTTCCCGCTCAACCTGGTGGCCCACAAGGTCGCCCCGGCGATCGCGGTCGGTGCCCCGATCATCCTCAAGCCGGCCCCGGCCACCCCGCTCTCCGCCCTGCTGCTGGGCGAGCTGCTGGCCGAGACCGAGCTGCCGGCCGGCTCCTGGAGCGTGCTGCCGGTGGAGAACGCCAAGATGCCCGCGCTGGTCCAGGACCCCCGTCTGCCGGTGATCTCCTTCACCGGTTCGGACAAGGTCGGCTACCAGATCATGGACTCGGTGCCGCGCAAGCACGTCACCCTGGAGCTCGGCGGCAACGCCGCCGCCGTGGTGCTCGCCGACTGGTCCTCGGAGGCCGACCTGGAGTGGGCCGCCACCCGGATCGCGACCTTCGCCAACTACCAGGGCGGCCAGTCCTGCATCTCGGTGCAGCGGGTGATCGCGGACGCGACGGTGTACGACGTGCTGGTCGAGAAGGTGGTCGCCAAGGTCGAGGCGCAGGTGACCGGTGACCCGGCCGCGGACGCCACCGACGTCGGTCCGCTGGTGGACGTGAACGCCGCCAAGCGGGTCGAGGAGTGGGTGGCCGACGCCGTCGCCAAGGGGGCCAAGGTGCTCACCGGCGGCACCCGCGACGGTGCGGCCTACGCCCCGACCGTGCTGGCCGAGCTGCCCGCCGACGCGATCCTGGCCACCGCCGAGGTCTTCGGCCCGGTGCTGTCGCTGCACCGGGTGGACTCCACCGAGGAGGCCTTCGCCGCCGTCAACGACTCGGCCTTCGGCCTGCAGGCGGGCGTCTTCACGCATGACGTGCAGACCGCTTTCCGGGCCCACCGCGAGCTGCAGGTGGGTGGCGTGGTCATCGGCGACGCCCCGTCCTACCGTGCCGACCAGATGCCGTACGGCGGTGTGAAGGACTCGGGCGTGGGCCGCGAAGGGGTCAAGTACGCGATGGGCGACTTCACCTTCGAGAAGGTCCTGGTGCTCACCGGCCTCGACCTCTGACCGTCCGAACACCTCTGACCGTCCTGAACACCTCTGACGTCCTGGACGGAGCGGCCGCTCCCCCGGTTCCCGTGTGGAGCCGGGGGTGCGGCCGTCCGGATCCGTGCGGGGGCAGCGGTAGGCCGGTGCGCGACGGCACGCCACAATGGAGCCCATGAACTCGCTCGCCCACCCGCAGCTGCGCTTCACTCCGGTCGTCGACGACCCGTCAGGCCCACGGGAGCTGGTCCTGCTCGGCTCCACCGGCTCGATCGGCACCCAGGCCATCGACATCGTGCTCCGCAACCCGGACCGGTTCAAGGTGGTCGCGCTCTCGGCGGCCGGCGGGCAGGTCGAGCTGCTCGCGGAGCAGGCCTTCCGGCTCGGCGTGCACACCGTGGCGGTGGCCCGTCCCGAGGCCGAGCCGGCGCTGCGCGCCGCGCTGGCCGAGCGGGCCGCCGGGCGGCCGCTGCCGACCGTGCTGGCCGGACCGGAGGCCGCCACCGAGCTGGCCCAGCTGCCCTGCCACTCGGTGCTGAACGGCATCACCGGTTCGATCGGCCTGGCGCCGACGCTGGCCGCGCTGCGCGCCGGGCGGGTGCTGGTGCTGGCCAACAAGGAGTCGCTGATCGTCGGCGGCCCGCTGGTCAGGGCGGTGGCCGCGCCGGGCCAGATCGTGCCGGTCGACTCGGAGCACGCCGCGCTCTTCCAGGCGCTGAGCGCCGGCACCCCGCGCGAGGTGCGCCGCCTGGTGGTCACCGCGAGCGGCGGCCCGTTCCGCGGCCGCACCCGTGAGCAGCTGGCCGGGGTCACTCCCAAGGACGCGCTCGCGCACCCGACCTGGGCGATGGGCCCGGTGGTGACGATCAACTCGGCCACCCTGGTGAACAAGGGCCTTGAGGTGATCGAGGCGCACCTGCTCTACGACATCCCCTTCGAGCGGATCGACGTGGTGGTGCATCCGCAGTCGGTGGTCCACTCGATGGTGGAGTTCACGGACGGGTCAACGCTGGCCCAGGCCAGCCCGCCGGACATGCGGATGCCGATCGCGCTGGGCCTCGGCTGGCCCGAGCGGATCCCGGACGCGGCCCCCGGCTGTGACTGGACCAAGGCCGCCACCTGGGAGTTCTTTCCGCTGGACGACGAGGCCTTCCCGGCGGTGGCGCTGGCCCGCGAGGTCGGTACGCTCGGCGGAACGGCCCCGGCCGTCTTCAACGCGGCCAACGAGGAGTGTGTGGACGCCTTCCTGCACGGCTCGCTCGCCTTCACCGCGATCGTCGACACGGTCGCCAAGGTGGTCGCCGAGCACGACGGCGCCGGTCGGGGAACTTCCCTGACGATCGAGGACGTACTGGAAGCGGAGGGCTGGGCGCGGGCCAGGGCCCGGGAGCTGGCGGCGGGTTAAGAACCGGGCGTTACGCTGCGCGCCAGGGCCGGTAATGGGAGCGATATGACGGAGGACCAGCGGTGACTGCAGTGATGACGGTGCTGGGCATCGTGGTCTTTTTCGTCGGGCTGCTCGTCTCGATCGCCTGGCACGAGCTGGGCCACCTGTCGACGGCCAAGCTCTTCAAGATCCGGGTGCCGCAGTACATGGTCGGCTTCGGGCCCACCGTGTGGTCCCGGAAGAAGGGTGAGACCGAGTACGGCTTCAAGGCGGTCCCGCTGGGCGGGTACATCCGGATGATCGGGATGTTCCCGCCGGGGGCCGACGGGAAGATCACCAAGCGCAGCAGCTCGCCCTGGCGCTCGATGATCGAGGACGCCCGCGAGGCCTCCTACGAGGAGCTGCAGCCCGGCGACGAGAACCGGCTCTTCTACACCCGCAAGCCCTGGCAGCGGATCATCGTGATGTTCGCCGGGCCCTTCATGAACCTGATCCTGGCCTTCGCCCTCTTCCTGATCACCATGATGGGCTTCGGCGTGCCCAAGTCGCTGCCGATCGTCGGCTCGGTCTCGCAGTGCGTGGTCCCGGCCACCCAGACCAACGACACCTGCGGTAAGGACGCGCCCCCCTCGCCGGCCGCCGCGGCCGGGCTGAAGGCGGGCGACAGCATCGTCTCCTTCAACGGCCAGGCGATCCACAACTACCAGCAGCTCTCCTCGGACATCCGCGACTCCTACGGCAAGACGGTGCCGATCGTGGTCAAGCGCGCCGGTCAGCAGCTGACCCTGAGCGCGCAGATCACCCAGAACCAGCTCGCCAAGCTCGACAAGTACGGCGACCCGGTTCCGGGTGCCAAGCCGGTGACGGCCGGCTTCCTCGGGATCAGCCCGACCACCGGGGTGGTCCAGCTGGGCTTCGACGAGAGCCTGAGCAAGATGTCCGACATGGCCGACACCGGCATCCACTCGCTGGTGGCGCTGCCCGGCAAGATCCCGGCGCTGTGGGACTCGGTGGTCAAGGGCACCCCGCGTCAGGCCGACTCCCCGGTCGGCATGGTCGGCGCGGCCCGGGTCGGCGGCGAGGTCTTCGCGCTGCACATGCCGGCCTCGCAGCGGATCGCCTTCATGGTCAACCTGTTGGCCGGGATCAACCTCTCGCTCTTCCTGTTCAACATGCTGCCGCTGCTGCCGCTGGACGGCGGGCACGTGGCCGGGGCGTTGTGGGAGTCGATCCGGCGGCGCGGTGCCATGCTCTTCAAGCGGCCCGACCCCGGACCCTTCGACGTCGCCAAGCTGATGCCGCTGGCCTACGTGGTGGCCAGCATCTTCATCGGCTTCACCCTGCTGGTGCTGATCGCCGACGTGATCAACCCGGTGAAGATCAGCTAGCCCCGCTCAGGGGGTGTGCGTGCGCGGCCCCGCGGGTGCCGTACCGTTGGACGCCGGGTGTGCGATCGCACACCCGGCGTCCGTCACCTCTACTCCGGGGAACCCTGCGCACATGACCGCGATCTCGCTCGGTATTCCGTCCCTGCCGCTCAAGCCGCTCGCCACCCGCCGCGTCTCGCGTCAGATCATGGTCGGCAACGTTCCGGTCGGCGGCGATGCGCCGGTGTCGGTGCAGTCGATGACCACGACGCTGACCTCGGATGTGAACGCGACGCTGCAGCAGATCGCGCAGCT
>NZ_JBIBIJ010000038.1:0-28513 GCF_042957465.1 Kitasatospora sp. NPDC008050 | reverse complement strand
CGACGGATCCGCCACCACCTGCTCCAACAACCGCACCCAACGCGCCAGCACCGACTCCACCGTCGAGCGGTCGAACAGGTCCGTCGAGTACTCGATGGTCCCGGTCACGCCCTGCTCACCGGCGCGCTCGGCCAGGCTCAGCAGCATGTCGAAGCGCGACCGGCCGATGCCGACCTCTTCGGGGGTCACCCGCAGGTCCGGCAGCCGGAACTCGCCCTCGGGGGCGTTCTGCAGGACCAGCGCCACCTGGAAGAGCGGGTGGTGGGAGGTCGAGCGCTGCGGGTTGAGCTGCTCCACCAGGTTCTCGAACGGCACGTCCTGGTGCGCGTAGGCGGCCAGGCTCGCCTCCCGGACCCGGCCGAGGAGCTCGGCGAAGCCCGGGTCGCCGGAGGTGTCGGTGCGCAGCACGAAGGTGTTGACGAAGAGGCCGACCAGGTCGTCGAGCGCCTCGTCGGTGCGGCCCGCGACACCACTGCCGAGCGCGATGTCGGTCCCCGCGCCGAGCCGGGTGAGCAGCGCGGCCATCGCGGCCTGCAACACCATGAAGACCGTGGTGTTGGAGCCCCGCGCCAGCCGGACCAGGCGCTGGTGCAGCTCCGCGTCCATCGCGAAGTCCAGGTGGGTGCCCTCGAAGGAGACCACGGCCGGACGCGGGCGGTCGGCGGGGAAGGTCACCTGCTCGGGCAGGCCGGCCAACTGGCCGCGCCAGTAGTCGACCTGCTGGGCGTAGATGCTCTCCGGGTCCGACTCCTCGCCCAACAGCTCGCGCTGCCACAGGGTGTAGTCGACGTACTGCACCGGCAGGTCGGCCCAGTGCGGGGCCTCGCCCTGCGAGCGGGCGGTGTAGGCGGCCACCAGGTCCCGGGCGATCGGGCCCATCGACCAGCCGTCGCCGGCGATGTGGTGCACCAGCAGGAGCAGCACGCTCTCCTGCGGGCTGATCTCGAACAGCCAGGCGCGCACGGGCAGTTCGGCGGCCAGGTCGAAGCCGTAGCGGGCGGCCCCGGCCAGCTTGCCTGCGAGCTGATCCTCCGTCACTTCGACCTGCTGCCAGTCGAGTCGCACATCCTCGACGGCCAGCACCGACTGGTGCGGCTCGCCCCCGACCTCGGGGAAGACGGTGCGCAGCGACTCGTGCCGCCCGATCAGGTCGAGCAGCGCGGCGCGCAGTGCCCCGGCGTCCACACCACCCGAGAGCCGCAGCGCCAGCGGCATGTTGTAGGTGGCCGAGCGGCCCTCCAGCTGGTGCAGGAACCACAGGCGGCGCTGGGCGAAGGAGAGCGGCACCACCGCGGGGCGGGGCATCGGCGCCGGCGCGGTGCGCGTGCGGCCGTTGTCGGTCAGGCGGGTGGCCAGGGCGGCGACGGTCGGGGACTCGAAGACGGCGGCGATCGGCACCTCCAGGCCGAGCACGCTGCGGATGCGGCTGACCAGGCGGGTGGTGAGCAGCGAGTGGCCGCCCAGGTCGAAGAAGCTGTCGTCGATGCCCACCCGGCCGATGCCCAGCACCTCGGCGAAGAGCCCGGCCAGCACCTCTTCCTGAACCGTGCGCGGGGCCCGGCCGCCGGCGGCCGTCGCGTAGTCGGGCACCGGCAGGGCCTTGCGGTCCAGCTTGCCGTTCGGGGTCAGCGGCAGCCGGTCCAGGACCACCAGCGCGGACGGCACCATGTACTCGGGCAGGCGCTCGACCAGGCGCTCGCGGGCGGCCTTGACGACCGCGCCGATGCCACGGGCCGCCACCGGGTTGTTGACCCGCGGCCCGGCGCCGAGGGAGGGCAGGTAGACGCCGGCGAGGGCGGTCGTGTGCTGCTCGGCGGGCAGCACGACGGCGTCGAAGAGGGCGATCGAGCGGGACGACCAGGTCGTCACCACGCGCAGGCCCGACTCGGCGCCCTGGAGCACCAGTTGCTCCGGGTCCACGGCCGCGCCGAACTCCTCGGCGTCCAGGCCGTCCAGGCGGCGCTCGGCGGCCACCTCGGCCACCAGCCGGGCGCTGGGGATGCCCGTCACACGGGTCGGAACCGCAACGTCGGCCAGCTCGAACTCCGGCGTCCAGGCCAGCTGCGGCAGCCCGGCGACGTCGAGCGCCTCGGACTGCGGTGCCTTGTGCAGCACGACCTCGTAGCGGTGGCGGGTCAGCTCGTTGTGGTAGTCACCACGCTTGAGCTGGATGTCCACGCCACCGACCCGCGCATCGCGCTGCGCCAGTTCGGTGAAGAACTCCGGTGCGACCACCAGCTCCTTCTCCAGCAGCACCGCCCGGTCCACCACCGAACGGGCAGCCGCACCACGCCCGTTGTGCACGGCCGCACGCAGCGACCGGAGCGAGCCGGCGTGCCGCACGTCACCGATGACCACCCGGCCGCCGGGCGCGAGCAGGCCGAGCGCCTGGTCCACCACCCGGGCCAGGTACTCCCCGTCCGGGAAGTACTGCACCACCGAGTTGATCAGCACGGTGTCGAAGTGCTCCGCCGGGATTCCGTCGACCACGTCGGCGGGCTGCGCCAGCAGCCGCACCCGGTCGGCCAGACCGGCCTCGGCCACCTGGCCCGTCAGGCGCTCGATGACCGCGGCGGACAGGTCGGTGCCCCAGTACTCCGCCACGTCGGCGGCCAGATGCCCCATCAACAGGCCCGAGCCGACACCGATCTCCAGGATCCGGCCGCCACCCAGAGCACGCACCCGCTCGACCACGGCATCGCGCCAGGCCCGCATCTCCCCCAGCGGAATCGGCTCGCCGGTGTAGGAGCTGTCCCAGCCGGAGAAGTCCTCGCCGAAGGCACCGGAGCCCGCGCCGGCGTAGACGGTGTCGTAGATGTCACGCCACTCGGCGACCTGTGCCTCCTCGGCGGCGGTGCCCGCGGCGGCACCGAAGGCGGCGGCCTCGGCCAGGTCCGGCACCAGGTAGGCGGCCAGGCGCTGGTCGCCGGGGACGTCCTCGCGGGCGATCACCACGGCTTGGCGGACACCCTCGGCGCCGGTCAGCAGCGCCTCGATCTCACCGGGCTCGATCCGGAACCCACGCACCTTGACCTGCTCATCGGCCCGCCCGGCGAACTCCAGCTGCCCGTCCGCGCGCCAGCGCACCAGGTCGCCCGTGCGGTACATCCGGGCGCCCGGCTCGAACGGGCAGGCGACGAACCGCTCCGCCGTCAGCCCGGGCCGGCCCACATAGCCGCGCGCCACCTGGACACCGGTGACGTACAGTTCGCCCACCACGCCCGCGGGCACCGGCTGGAGAGCGGCGTCGAGCACGAACATCCGGGTGTTCCAGGTCGGCCGACCGATCGGGACACTGGCCCCGGACTCGCCGCCCTGCCAGACGGAGGAGGCGACCTGGATGGTCATCTCGGTCGGGCCGTACAGGTTGTACAGGGCGCTGTTCCAGGTCCGGCTGATCTCGGCCGCGAGCTCGGGGCGCAGGGCCTCACCGCTGGACCAGATCCGGGTGACCGCGTGCCCGGCGGGCGGCTTGGGCAGGTTGGCGAGCAGCGACGGCGGGAACTGCGCGACGGTGACGCCGTTCGCGGCGAGGTGGGCGACCAACTGCTGGGGGTCGCGGATGACATCGCCCGGCGCCACGCAGATCGCCGCGCCGGACAGCAGCGGGAACCAGAGCTCCAGCCCGACCGAGTCGAACCGCACCGAGGTGCGGAACAGCAGCACGTCGCCGGGGCCCACCGGGTAGGCGTCCTGCATCCACTGCAGGTTGTTGGCCAGGCCGCGGTGCTCGACCAGCACGCCCTTGGGGCGGCCGGTGGAGCCCGAGGTGTAGATGACGTAGAGCGGGTGCGCCGGGGTCAGCGGGGCGGTGCGCTCCGCGTCCGTGAGGTCGGCGGTGGAGTGGCGGGCCAGCGCGGCGGCGGTCTGCGGGTCGTCGAGGACGACGAGCGGCAGCTGCGCGTCCAGCGTGCCCAGGTCGGATCCGCCGGTGACGATGGCCAGTTGGGGACGCGCGTCGCCCAGCGTGTACGCCAGCCGCTCGGCCGGGTCCTCGGGGTCCAGCGGCAGGTAGGCGCCGCCGGCCTTGATCACCGCGAGCAGCGCCACCACGGTCTCGGCCGATCGCGGCAGGGCCACGGCCACCAGCCGCTCCGGGCCGACGCCCAAGGTCACCAGATGGCGGGCCAGTTGGTTGGCCCGGGCGTTCAACTCGGCGTAGCCGAGGGTGATCCCGCCGAAGCGCACCGCGGGGGCGTCCGGGGTGCGGCGCACCTGCGCTTCGAGCAGGGCGGCCATCGTCTCCTGACGGACCTCGGCCCGGGTGTCGTTCCACTCGGTGAGCAACTGCCGCTGCTCGGCCCCGGTCAGCAGGCCGGCCGTGCCGATCGGCCGGGCCGGGTCACCCAGCGCCGCTTCGAGCAGCCGCACCCAGCGGTCGAAGAGCCGCCCGATGGTGGCGCGTTCGAACAGGTCGGTGGCGTATTCCACCACGGTCTCGATGCCCGCGGGGTTGCCGGCGGCGTCGTGGCGCTCGGTCAGCGAGAGGAGCATGTCGAACCGCGAGGTGCCGGAGTCGACGTCGGTGGCGCGCACCCGCAGGCCGGGGAGGGTGAACTCGCCCTGCTCGGTGTTCTGCAGGACCAGCGCCACCTGGAAGAGCGGGTGGTGGGAGGTCGAGCGCTGCGGGTTGAGCTGCTCCACCAGGTTCTCGAACGGCACGTCCTGGTGCGCGTAGGCGGCCAGGCTCGCCTCCCGGACCCGGCCGAGGAGCTCGGCGAAACTCGGGTCGCCGGAGGTGTCGGTGCGCAGCACGAAGGTGTTGACGAAGAGGCCGACCAGGTCGCCGAGGGCCTCGTCGGTACGGCCCGCGACACCACTGCCGAGGGGGATGTCGGTGCCGGCGCCGAGCCGGGTGAGCAGCGCGGCCATGGCGGCCTGCAGCACCATGAAGACGGTCGCGTTGGAGGTGCGCGCCAGCTCCGCCATCCGCTGGTGCAGCTCACCGGAGACCTCGAAGGCGACGCACTCGCCCTGGTAGGAGGCGACCGCGGGCCGCGGCCGGTCGGTGGGGAAGCCCACCTGCTCCGGGACATCGCGCAACTGGCGCCGCCAGTAGTCGACCTGGCGCCCGAAGAGGCTGTCGGGGTCGTTCTCGGCGCCGAGCAGCTCGCGCTGCCACAGGGTGTAGTCGGCGTACTGGACCGGCAGTTCGGACCACTGCGGGGCGATGCCCTGCGAGCGGGCGCTGTAGGCGGCGAACAGGTCCCGTGCGAGCGGGCCCATCGACCAGCCGTCGGCCGCGATGTGGTGCAGCAGCAGGAGAACGACGCTCTCACTGGGGCTGGTGTCGAACAGCCAGGCCCGGACGGGTATGTCGGTGGCGAGGTCGAAGCCGTAGCGGGACACCTCGGCGAGCGCGGCGGGCAGCTCGGCGGCGCCGACCGAGCGGCGCTCCCAGCCGAGCGCGGCGTCGGCCGGGTCGAGCACCACCTGGCGCGGCTCGCCGTCGACCTCGGGGAAGACGGTGCGCAGCGTCTCGTGCCGCGCGATCAGGTCGAGCAGCGTGGTGCGCAGCGCCGCGGCGTCCACAGTGCCGGTCAACTGGAAGGCCAGCGGCATGTTGTAGGTGGCCGAGCGGCCCTCCAGCTTGTGCAGGAACCACAGGCGGCGCTGGGCGAAGGAGAGCGGCACCACAGCGGGGCGCTCCACCGCGGCCAGGGCGGTGCGGGTCCGGCCGGCCGGGTTGAGCCGCTCCACCAGCCGGGCCACGGTCGGCGCCTCGAAGACGTCCTTGATCGGCAGTTCGACGCCCAGGACGGTGCGGATGCGGCTGACCAGGCGGGTGGCGAGCAGGGAGTGGCCGCCGAGGTCGAAGAAGCTGTCGTCGATGCCCACCCGACCGATGCCCAGGATCTCGGCGAACAGGCCGCACAGCACGGTCTCCTGCTCGGTGCGCGGGGCCCGGCCGGCGGCGGTGGCCGCGTAGTCGGGCACCGGCAGGGCCTTGCGGTCGAGCTTGCCGTTCGGGGTCAGCGGCAGCCGGTCCAGGACCATGACCGCGGAGGGCACCATGTACTCCGGCAGGCGCTCGACCAGCCGCTCGCGGGCCGCCTTGACGACCGCGCCGATGCCACGGGCCGCCGCGGGGTTGTTGACCCGCGGGCCGGCGGCGAGGGAGGGCCGGTAGACGCCCGCGAGGGCGGTGGTGTTCTGCTCGGCGGGCAGCACGACGGCGTCGAAGAGCGCGACCGAACGGGACGACCAGGTCACCACCACCCGCAGGCCCGACTCGGCGCCCTGGAGCACGAGTTGCTCCGGGTCCAGAGCCGCGCCGAACTCCTCCGTGTCCAGGCCGTCCAGGCGAAGCTCGGCGGCCACCTCGGCCACCAGCCGGGCGCTGGGGATGCCCGTGACGCGGGTCGGTGCGCAGACGTCGGCCAGGTCGAACTCCGGCGTCCAGGCCAGCTGCGGCAGGTCGGCGACGTCGAGCGCCTCGGACTGCGCCTTGTGCAGCACGACCTCGTAGCGGTGGCGGGTCAGCTCGTTGTGGTAGTCACCACGCTTCAGCTGGATGTCCACACCACCAACACGCCCGTCACGCTGGGCCAGTTCGGTGAAGAACTCCGGCGCCAGCACCAGCTCCTTCTCCAGCAGCACCGCCCGGTCGACCACCGAACGGGCAGCCGCACCACGCCCGTTGTGCACAGCGGTGTGGAGAGCGCGCACCGATCCGGCATGCCGCACGTCACCGACCACCAGGCGCCCGCCCGGCGCCAGCAGACCCAGCGCCTGGTCCACCACCCGGGCCAGGTACTCCCCGTCCGGGAAGTACTGCACCACCGAGTTGATCAGCACCGTGTCGAAGTACCCCGCGGGGAGTCCCTCGACCACATCGGCCGGCTGCGCCCGAAGCCGGATCCGGTCCGCCAGACCGGCCTGCGCCACCTGCGCCGTCAACCGCTCGATCACGGCGCCGGACAGGTCGGTGCCCCAGTACTCGTCCACCCCTGGGGCCAGATGCCCCATCAGCAGACCGGCACCCACGCCGAGCTCCAGGATCCGGCTCCCGCCCAGAGCGCGCACCCGCTCGACGATCGCATCGCGCCAGGCCCGCATCTCGCCGAGCGGAATCGGCTGCCCGGTGTAGGAACTGTCCCAGCCGGAGAAGTCCTCACCGAAGGCACCGGAACCCGCGCCCGCGTAGACCGAGTCGTAGATGTCACGCCACTCCGCGACCTGCGCGTCCTCGGCCTGCGCCTCGGCGGCGGCCGCAGCGGCCGCCGCCAGGTCGGCCACCACATAGGCGGCCAGCCGCTGGTCACCCGGGACGTCCTCACGGGCGACCACGACCGCCTGGCGCACGCCCGCCGCGCTGGTCAGCAGCGCCTCGATCTCGCCGGGCTCGATCCGGAACCCGCGCAGCTTCACCTGCTCGTCGGCCCGCCCGGCGAACTCCAGCTGCCCGTCCGCCCGCCAGCGCACCAGGTCACCGGTGCGGTACATCCGGGCGCCCGGCTCGAACGGCGAAGCGACGAACCGCTCCGCCGTCAGCCCGGCCCGGCCCGCATACCCGCGCGCCAGCCCCGCCCCCGACACGTACAGCTCGCCCACCACGCCTGCGGGCACCGGCCGCAGCAGCGCGTCCAGCACGAAGACCCGGGTGTTGGTGACCGGGTGGCCGATCGGCGCCACGCCGTCGGCCGAGGCATCGCTCATCGAGACACAGACGGTCGACTCGGTCGGACCGTAGGCGTTGACCACCTTCCGGCCCCGCGACCAGCGCGCGATCAGCTCCGGCGGCGCCGCCTCACCGGCCAGCACCACCGTGGCAAGCGACGGCAGCGCCGACTCCGCACCCACCGGCACCCCACCCAGGACGGAGGGCGGCAGCGTCACATGGGTGACGTCCTGGTCGGCCAGCACGGCCCGCAGCGCCTCACCCACCAGGCGGCCCTCCTGCGGCACCACCAGCGCCGCGCCGGAGCCGAAGGCCAGCACCAGCTCCCAGAACGCCGCATCGAAGCTCGGCGAGGCGAACTGCAGCACCCGACTGCCGGAATCGACGCCCAACCGCTCGGCCTGCGCATGCGCCAGGCTCGCCACACCCTGGTGGGAGACCACCACGCCCTTGGGCACACCGGTCGAGCCCGAGGTGTAGATGACGTACGCCGGCTGCCCCAACTCGACGGCGATGCCGGGGTCGGTGTCGGGGAAGGCCGAGAGGTCCTGGGCCAGCGCCGCCTCGTCCAGCACCAGCACCGGCGCGGCGTTCGCCAGCATGAACTCCCGCCGCTCGGCCGGGTAGGCCGGGTCGACCGGCAGATAGGCGCCACCGGCCTTCAGCACCGCGAGGACCGCCACCACCAGCTCGACGGAGCGCGGCAGCTCGACGGCCACCAGCCGCTCCGGGCCCACCCCCTGCCCGATCAGCAGGTGCGCCAGCCGGTTGGCCCGCGCGTTCAGCTCCGCGTAGGAGAACTCCCGCTCACCGGTCACCAGCGCCGGGGCGCCGGGCGCGCGCCGCACCTGGGCCTCGACCATGCCGGCCAGCGTCGCCCCGGTGACCTCGGCCGCCGTGTCGTTCCAGCCCGACAGCAGCCGCTCGCGCTCCTCGGCCAACAGCAGTTCCAGCTCGCCGATGGGCAGCGCCGGGTCCGTCACCGCCTGGTCCAGCAGCCGTGCCCAGCGGGCCAGCAGGCCCTGGACCGTCGCGGCGTCGAAGAGGTCGGTGGCGTACTCGACGTAGGTCTCGATGCCGGTGGCCGCGCCGGTCCCGTCGTGGCGCTCGTACATCTCGATCAGCACGTCGAATCGCGAGGTGCCGGTGGGCACGAACTCGCTGCGCACCTGGAGGTCGGGCAGCCGGTACTCCGCCGAGGGGTTGTTCTGGAGCACCATGGCGACCTGGAACAGCGGGTGGAGGCCGGTGGAGCGCTGCGGGTTGAGCACCTCCACCAGGTTCTCGAAGGGGATGTCCTGGTTCTCGTGGGCCGCCAGGCTGCGGTCCCGGACCCGGCCGAGCAGCTCCTCGAAGCTCGGGTCGCCGGAGGTGTCGGTGCGCAGCACATAGGTGTTGACGAAGAGGCCGATCAGGTCGTCCAGGGCCTCGTCCGTGCGGCCGGCCACGCCGCTGCCGAGGGCGATGTCGGTGCCGGCGCCGAGCCGGGTGAGCAGCGCGGCCATGCCGGCCTGGAGCACCATGAAGACGGTGGTGCCGGTGCGGTTGGCCAACTCGACGATGTTCCGCTGCAGTTCGCCGTCCAGCCGGAAGCCGGCGCGGGCGCCCCGGTAGCTGGCCACGGCGGGCCGCGGGCGGTCGGCAGGGAAGCTGACCTCACCGGGCAGGTCGGCCAGCTCCTCGCGCCAGTAGGCGACCTGCTGGGCGTAGAGGCTCTCGGGGTCGTCCGCCGCGCCGAGCTGGTCGCGCTGCCACAGGGTGTAGTCCGCGTACTGGACCGGGAGTTCGGACCACTTCGGGGAGCGCTGATCGACCCGCGCGGCGTAGGCCTCCATCAGGTCCCGGGCCAGCGGGGCCATCGACCAGCCGTCACCCGCGATGTGGTGCAACAGCACCAGCAGTGTGCTGTGTTCGCCGTCGGTCTCGAACAGCCAGGCCCGCAGGGGGGTTTCGGTGGCCAGGTCGAATCCGTAGCGGGCCGCCTCGCGCAGCGCCGACGGCAGCTCCTCCTCGGTCACCGGCTGCTGCTCCCAGCGGAGTTCGGCCCGCTCCGGGCCCAGGATCAGCTGCTGCGGCTCGCCATCGGTCTCGGGGAAGACGGTGCGCAGCGTCTCGTGCCGCCCGATCACCTCGCGCAGGGCCGCGCGCAGCGCCTCGGCGTCCACGGTGCCGGTCAGCCGCAGGACCAGCGGCACGTTGTAGGTCGCCGAGCGGCCCTCCAGCTTGTACTGGAACCAGAGCCGGCGCTGAGCGAAGGAGAGCGGCACCGCCTGTGGCCGCGGCACGGGCCGCAGGGGGGTGCGGGCGTCACCGCCGGCCTCCTCGGCCAGCCGCTTGGCCAGCGCGGCCGGGGTGGAGCAGTCGAAGACGTCCTTGATCGCCAGCTCGATGCCGATGACGGTGCGGATCCGCACCAGCAGCCGGATGGCCGACAGTGAGTGGCCGCCGAGCTCGAAGAGGTCGTCGTGCGGGCCCACCTGGTCCACGCCGAGCACCTCGGCGAACAGCCCGGCGAGTACTACCTCGGGCGAGCCGCCCTGGTCCCCCAGGCCGGCGACGTTCTGGTCCGACTTCGACGATGCCGCGGCGTCCAACTTGTCGCTCCCTTGTCTGACAGTGTCGAATCCGTCGGCTGACAGCACGGATTCATGGTTCTGGTGGGCGGCCGGGGCATTCGCTCCCGCGATGCGCCCGCCGCGGTGCCCGGATCATCCCGGGCGCGTTGCCGTGCGGCACGGAGTCCGTCCGCACGGCAACGCGGTTCAGGACTCCCGGATCACTGCGAAGCGTTCAGGAACGCCCGGCGAAGCTCTTGCGACACGATCGGGCCGATCTCCCGCAGCGGTTCCGGATTCATCAGGTGCGTGTGCCGGAAACCGACGGTCCTGAAGTGGACTCCGCCAGTGAGGTAGGGGTCCCACGCCCCGCGGTCGAGCTTGACGTCCAGCTCGCCGCCGGTGGCGGCCAGGATCAGCGTCGGCGCGGACACCTGGCCCGGGGATGCATCAAGGCCGAGCAGGGAGTGATGCATCGTCAGATACATCGTAGCCCTGACCTCGGACTCCTTCAGGCCGGCCATCGCGGTGTTCTTGGTGCGCAGGAGCTCGACCGTGTCCTCGTGGGTCAGCTCCGCCGCCTCCTCGTCGGTCAGCTTGATGTCGAACAGTTCCAGCATCGCCCGGTGGACGTCGGCCATCCGCACCTTGGGCATCGCTTCCTCGATCTCCCGGCGGTCGACCGGGTTGACCGGGTGGCTGTCGAGCATCGTCAGCAACCCCACCCGCTGTCCGCTCTTCTCCAGCAGGGCTGCGATCGCGTGCGCCACGCCACCGCCGAACGACCAGCCGAGCAGGTGGTAGGGGCCCTCGGGCTGGACCTGGCGGATCTGCTCCAGGTAGTCCTCGGCGATCTCCTCGATCGAGGCCGGGAACCTGCCCTCCTCGGTCAGGCCGCGGGCCTGCAGGGCGTAGACCGGGGTGTCCTGGTCGATGTACTGCAGCAGGCCGGTGTAGCACCAACTCAGGCCGCTGCCGGGGTGGATGCAGAACAGCGGCTCGCGCTCTCCCCCGGTGCGCAGCGGCAGCAGCACGTCCAGCGCGTTCTCGTAGCCGCCGGCGTGCAGCCGCTCGGCCAGCCCGGCCACGGTCGGCGCCGTGAAGAGCGCCCGCAGGGGAAGTTCGGTGCCGAGCACGGCGCCGATCCGGCTCACCAGGCGGGTGGCCAGCAGCGAGTGCCCGCCGAGGTCGAAGAAGCTGTCGTCGATACCGACGTACTCCACGCCCAGCACCTCGGTGAAGAGCCGGCAGAGCACCTCCTCGTGCGGGGTGCGCGGTGCCCGCCCCTGGCCGGCCCCGGCGTAGTCGGGGGCGGGCAGGGCCCGGCGGTCCAGCTTGCCGTTGGCCGTCAGCGGCACCGCCTCGATCGCCATGACGGCCGAGGGCACCATGTACTCCGGCAGCTGCTCGGCCACCCGGACCCGCAGCGCCCGCACGTCCAGCTCCGCGGCCCCATCGGCGGGAACCACGTAGCCGATCAGCCGCACCCCGCCGGGGCCGTCCTCGCGGGCGACCACCACGGCCTGGCGCACCGCGGGCTGCGCGGCCAGCACCGCGGCGATCTCGCCGGGCTCGATCCGGAACCCGCGCACCTTCACCTGCTCATCGGCCCGCCCGGCGAACTCCAACTGCCCGTCGGTGCGCCAGCGCGCCAGGTCGCCGGTGCGGTACATCCGGACCCCCGGCTCGAACGGCGAAGCGACGAACCGCTCCGCCGTCAGGCCGGGTCGGCCCAGGTAGCCGCGGGCGACCTGGACACCGGCGACGTACAGCTCGCCCACCGCGCCCGGCAGCACCGGGCGCAGCCCGGCGTCGAGCACATAGGCGCGCATGTTCCAGAACGGGCGGCCGATCGGCACCGGCCCACCGGCCGGCTGCTCGCCCGGCGGGATCTCGAACTGCGCGCAGTTGACGGTCAGTTCGGTGGGCCCGTAGGCGTTGATCACGGTCACCTCGGGGTGCTGCGCGCGCCACGGTTCGATCGTCTCGGCGACCAGCGCCTCACCGCCGAGGATCAGCAGCTCGCTCGGCGACCACTCCTCGGGGCGGGTCCGGAGCAGCGGCAGGTGCGAGGGGGTCGCCTTCAGCAGCGTCACCGGAGCACCGGCGTCCGGCTCGGCGCCCGGCACGGACTCCTCCAGCGTGCTGAGGTGCACCCGGCCGCCGCTGAGCAGGGTGGTGTACAGCCCCGTCACGGTGAGGTCGAAGGCGATGGAGGAGGGCACCAGGGTGGTGCCGCCCGCGGCCGGGTAGTGCCGGGTGGTCCAGTGCAGGTAGTGCGCCACCTGGCGGTGTTCCAGCACCACGCCCTTGGGCCGCCCGGTCGAGCCCGAGGTGTAGATCAGGTAGGCGGCGTGCTGGGGCAGCAGCGCGGCGGTGCGCTCGGCCTCGGTCAGGTTCCCGGCCGGGCGGGCGGCGAGGGCGCTGACCGTCCGCGGGTCGTCCAGCAGCAGGAGCGGCCGGCCGGTCTCCGGGAGCAGGGCCGCGGCCTGCGTGGTGGTGAGCACGCAGCTCGGCGCGGTGTCCGCCAGGGCGAAGGCCAGCCGGTCCGCCGGGTGCGCGAGGTCGAGCGGCAGGTAGGCGGCCCCGGCCTTGAGCACCGCGAGCATCGCCACCAGCGTCTCGACCGAGTTCGGCACGGCCAGCGCGACGAACTGCTCGGGGCCCACGCCCTGGTCCACCAGCCGGCGGGCGAGCTGGTTGGCCCGCTCGTTCAGCTCCCGGTAGGCGAGCCGGCCGCCCTGGGCCACCACCGCCACCGACTGCGGGGTCGCCGCGGCCTGGGCCTCGAAGAGCTCCACCAGGGTGGTGTCCGGCACGGCACGGTCGGTGTCGTTCCAGTCGTACAGCACCGTGCGGCGTTCGGCCGCGGTCAGCACGTCGATCTCACCGATGGGCCGGTGCGGGTCGGCGGTCACGGCGCGGGCCACCGTGCCCAGCCGGGCCACGATCGCCTCCGCGTCCGCGCGGTCGAACAGGTCGACGGCGTAGCGCAGCGAGCCGGCCAGGCCCGCGGGCGTGCCGTCCTCGGCGAAGGTCTCACTGAACGCGAAGTCCAGGTCGAACTTGGCTGCTCCGGTGCCGACTTCGGCGAAGCCGACGGTGAGGCCGGGCAGGGTCAGGTCGGCCGCGCCGGTGTTGCCGAGCGACATCATGACCTGGAACAGCGGGTGCCGGGTGCTGGAGCGGTCCGGGTTGATGATCTCGACCAGCCGCTCGAACGACAGGTCCTGGTGGGCGTAGACGGCCAGGTCGCGCCGGCGGACCCGGCCGAGCAGCTCGGTGAAGCCGGGGTTGCCCGACAGGTCGGTGCGCAGCACCAGGGTGTTGACGAAGAACCCGATCAGATCGTCCAGCGCCTCGTCGGTGCGCCCGGCGATCGCCGTGCCGAGGACGATGTCCTCCCCGGCGCCCATCCGGGAGAGCAGCACCGCCATGGTGGCCTGCAGCGTCATGAAGACGCTCGCCCCGGACTCGGCGGCCAGCGCCGCCAGCGCGCGGTGCACCTGGGCGGGCAGCTCGAAGCCGACGCTCCCGCCCTGGTGGCCGGGCTGGGCGGGGCGGGGCCGGGTGGTGGGCAGCGCCAGCTCCTGCGGGGCGCCGGCCAGTTGCTCGCGCCAGAAGGCGACCTGCCGGGCGATGGCGCTGTCCGGGTCGGCCTCGTCCCCCAGCACCTGACGCTGCCACAGGGTGAAGTCGGCGTACTGGACCGGCAGTTCACCCAGCTGCGGGGCGTCTCCGGCGAGCCGTGCGGTGTAGGCGGCGACCAGGTCCTTGGCCAGCGGCGCCAGCGACCAGCCGTCACCGGCGATGTGGTGCAGCAGCACCAGCAGGACGTGCTCCTCGCCGCCGGTGCCGAACAGCCAGGCGCGCAGCGGCGCCTCGGTGGCAAGGTCGAAGCCGTGCCGGGCGGCGGCCGCCAGGGCCGCGGGCAGCTCGGCCTCGGTCACCGTCCGGCTCTCCCAGCCGATCTCGGCCTGCCCCGGGTCCAGCACCAACTGGTGTGGCTGGCCCTGGACTTCGGGGAACACGGTGCGCAGCGACTCGTGCCGGGCCGCCACGTCGAGCAGCGCGGCGTGCAGCGCCTGCCGGTCCAGCGGACCGGTCAGCCGCAGGGCCAGCGGCATGTTGTAGGTGGCCGAGGGCCCCTCCAGCTTGTACAGGAACCAGAGCCGGCGCTGGGCGAAGGAGAGCGGCACGACCTGCGGGCGTGCCATCGGCACCAGGGCGGCCCGCGCCCGCTCGCTGCCGGCCAGGCGCTGGGCCAGGCCCGCCACGGTCGGGTCGTCGAAGACGGTGGCGATCGGGATCTCGGCGCCGAAGACGCCGCGGATCCGGCTCACCAGCCGGGTGGCCAGCAGCGAGTGGCCGCCGAGGTCGAAGAAGCTGTCGTCGATGCCCACCCGCTCCAGGCCGAGCACCTCGGCGAACAGGCCGCACAGCTCGGTCTCCTGGGCGTTGCGCGGCTCGCGGTCCCCGCTGAGCGCCTGGTAGTCGGGGGCCGGCAGCGCCTTGCGGTCCAGCTTGCCGATCGGGGAGAGCGGCAGCCGGTCCAGCACCACGAAGGCGGCCGGGACCATGTACTCGGGCAGCCACGCGCGCAGTTCGGAACGCAGTCGCCGGTTCAGCTCGATCAGGCGGCGGGAGCGGGCGGGGCTGTTGGCCTGCCGCTCGGCGCGGGTGGCGGCGCTGCCGCGGTAGGCGGTCACCGGGCCGTCCTGCCCGGCGGGGCGGAAGACCGCGTCGAAGCAGTCGTCCCGGCCGGAGTCGGACCAGGTCGCCACCGCCACCAGGCCCTGGGCTGCGGCCAGTTCGTGGATCGCCTCGGGGTCCAGGGCGGCCCCGGCAGGCAGCGTCGCGCCGGCCTCGCCGCCGCCCTCGATGGCGCGCAGCGCCGCGTGGTCGGCCAGCAGCCGGGCGTTGGGTACATCGGCCAGCCGCAGGCCCGCCGGGTGGGCGCGCAGCGCCGCCGCCAGCCCCGCCGTACTCGCGCCCACCGCCGGCCAGCTCAGCTCCGGCAGCCCGGCCACCTGCGCCGCCGTGGCCGGGGACTTGCCGATCACCACGTCGTAGCGGTAGCGGGAGAGCTCGTTGGCGTACGTGGCGCGCTTGAGCCGGATGTCGACGTGGCCGACACCGGGCAGGCTCTCGCCGAGCCGGGTGAAGAAGTCGGGCGCCAGCAGCAGTTCCTCCTCCGCCAGCACCTTCTGCTCCACCAGCGTGCGGGCGGCCGCCGGGTCCGGCTCCGCCTGCGGGTCCAGCCGGCCGGCCACCACGCCCGCCTGGAGCTGGCGCAGCAGCCGCAGGTTGCGGATGTCGCCGAGCACCAGGTGGCCGCCGGGGGTCAGCAGCTCCAGGCTCTTGCGGATGACGTCGAGCAGGTAGTCGGCGTGCGGGAAGTACTGGGCCACCGAGTTGAGGACGATGGTGTCGAAGAACCCGGTCGGCAGGCCGGTGATGTCGTCGGCGGGCTGGGCGCGCAGTTCGACCCGCCCGGCCGGCTCCGGCTGCCCGGCCGTCCTGGTGCGCAGACTCTCGATCGCCGCGGCCGAGAAGTCGGTGCCCCAGTAGGCGGCGCAGTGCGGCGCCAGCTGGGAGAGGATCAGGCCGTTGCCGACACCCAGTTCGAGCACGTTGCGCGGGTTGAGCCGCAGGATCTGCGCGACGGCCGCCGCACGCCACTCGCGCATCTGGGCGAGCGGGATCGGGGAGCCGTCGTAGCTGCTGGTCCAGATCCCGAAGTCCTCCCAGAAGCCGCCGCTGTCCGCCTGGTCGCGGTAGACCGACTCGTAGACGGCCTGCCAGGACTCGACCTGCCGGCTGTCCTCGGCGCTGTCGTGACCCTCCACCCAGTCCTGGTCGGGCACCACGTAGCCCACCAGCGTCGGGGTGTCGTTGTCCTCGCGGACCAGCACGGTGGCCGCCGCGATGCCCTCCTGCCGGGAGAGCGCGGCCTCGATCTCGCCGAGTTCGATCCGGAAGCCGCGCACCTTGACCTGGTCGTCGACCCGGCCGACGAACTCCAGGCCCTGACCGGCCCGCCACTTGGCCAGGTCGCCGGTGCGGTACATGCGGGCGCCCGGCGCGCCGTAGGGGTTGGCCACGAAGCGCTCGGCGCTCAGGCCGGGCCGGTTCAGGTAGCCGCGGGCCAGGAACGGGCCGGCCAGGTACAGCTCGCCGGCCACGCCGTCCGGCACCGGCCGCAGCCGGGCGTCCAGCACGTAGACCTCGGCGCCGCGCAGCGGCAGGCCGATCAGCGGCGGACGGTCGGTCACCTCGCTCGCGGTGATCCACACGGTGGCCTCGGTCGGCCCGTACAGGTTGAGCACGCCGCCGCCCTGGGCGTGCATCCGCTCGGCGAGCGCGGCGGGCAACGCCTCGCCGCCGACCAGCAGCCGCACCCCGGGCAACGCTTCGAGGTCCTGCGCGAGCATCGAGCGGTAGACCGAGGGGGTGCCCTGGAAGACGGTGGCGCCGCTCTCGCGGATCAGGCGGTGCAGGGCGATCGGGTCCTTGGCGACCCGGTCGGTGGCCAGCTCCACGCCGGCGCCGCACAGCAGCGGGGCGTAGATCTCCACGGCCGCGATGTCGAAGGTGATGGTGGTCGCGGCCACCATCCGGTCCTCGGGCGTGAGGTCGAGGCGGGCCAGGACCGCGTCCAGGAAGTGGGCGATGCTCGCGTAGGAGATCACCACGCCCTTGGGGTAGCCGGTCGAGCCGGAGGTGTAGATGACGTAGGCGGCGTCCGCCGGATGGTTCCGGGCCCGCTCGGCCGCGCTCAGGTCCTCCTCCGGGAGGCCGGCCAGCAGCTGCTCGACCTGCGCCTGGCCCAGCTCGACGGCCGGCGCCGGCAGCGGGCTCGGCAGCGTCCCGCGGATCGCCTCGGTGGTGATCAGCGCGGCGGGCTCGGCGTCCCGCAGGACGTAGGCCAGCCGGTCGGCGGGGTTGGTCGGGTCCATCGGCAGGTAGGCGGCGCCGGTCTTCTGCACCGCCAGCAGCGCCACCACCAGGTCCACCGAGCGGGGCAGCGCGAGCGCCACCACGCTCTCCCGGCCGATCCCGCGCTCGATGAGCAGCCGGGCCAGCCGGTTGGCCCGCCCGTTGAGCTGCCGGTAGTCGGCGCTCTGGTCACCGGCCCGCACGGCGAGCGCCGCGGGGGTGAGCGCGGCCTGGCGCTGGATGCGCTCGTGCACCGGCTCGGCGGGGTGCCCGGCGGTGGCGGCGTTGCGGGCCACCAGCACCTCGGCCAGCTCCTCGGGGCGCAGCAGCTCGGCGTCGGCGATCCGCACCGCCGGGTCGCGCACCACGGCGCGCAGCAGGTTCTCGTACCAGCGGGCGATCTTCTCGACGGTGGCGCGCTCGAACAGCTCGGTGGCGTACTCCAGGGCGCCGCCCAGGCCCGCCGGGCCGCCCTCGGTAGCGTGCGCCTCGGCCAGGTTGAGGAAGAGGTCGAACTTGGCCTGGCCGCCGTCGAGCGGGTAGTGGGTCGCCTCCAGGTCGTGGATGCGCAGCGTGGGCGCGTCCACGTTGTGCAGCGCGAACATCACCTGGAAGAGCGCGTTGCTGGCCAGCGACCGCACCGGGTTGAGCGCCTCGACGAGGTACTCGAAGGGCAGGTCCTGGTTGGCGTAGGCGGTCAGCGAGGTCTCCCGGACCTGGCCGAGCAGCTCGGTGAAGCCGGGGTTGCCGCTGGTGTCGGTGCGCAGCACCAGGGTGTTGACGAAGAAGCCGATCAGGTCGGTGAGGGCCTCGTCGGTGCGGCCGGCGATCGGCACCCCGACGGGGATGTCCGTCCCGGCGCCCAGGCGCGAGAGCAGGGCGGCGAAACCGGCCTGGAGCACCATGAAGAGCGTCGTGTGGGAGTCGGCGGCCAGCTTGCGCAGCCCGGCGTGCAGCTCCGCGTCGAGGCTGAACTCCACGATGTCGCCGCGGTAGCCGGCCACCGCCGGGCGCGGTCGGTCGGTGGGCAGGTCGAGCTGGGACGGGATGCCGGCCAGCGCGTCCTTCCAGTAGCCGAGTTGCTGCGAGACCAGACTGTCGGGCTCCTCGGTGCGGCCGAGCAGCTCCTGCTGCCAGATCGCGTAGTCGACGTACTGGACGGGCAGCGGCGCCCAGTCGGGGGCCGCGCCGCGCACGCGGGCCTCGTAGGCCTGGGCCAGGTCGCGCATCAGCGGGGCGCGGGAGGCGCCGTCGCCGACGATGTGGTGCATCAGCACGACCAGCACCGGTTCGGCCGAGCCGGGCCCGCCCGCTGCCTCGGTGGGGACGAACAGCCAGGCCCGCACCGGTGGTTCGCCGTCCAGGCTCAGTTTCCGGCCGACCGCCTCCTGGACGGCCTGGTGCAGCCGCCGTACCGGAACCTCCTCGACGTCGAGCCGCAGCCCCGCCGCGGACGCGTCGATCACCACCTGCCGCGGTTCGCCGTCAACCTCCGAGAAGACCGTGCGCAGCGACTCGTGCCGTTCCACCAGGTCCTGGAGCGCCGCGCTCAGGGCCTCCTGGTCCACCCACGGCGACAGGCGCAGCGCGAGCGGCCAGTTGTACGCGGCCGAGGGCCCCTCCAGCTTGTGCAGGAACCACAGTCGGCGCTGTGCGAAGGAGAGCGGTACCACCGCCGGGCGTGCCATGGGCACCAGTGCCGAGCGGGTTGCCCCACCCGCCTCCAGCCCGGCGGCCAGCGCGGCCACGGTCGGGGACTCGAAGACCCGGCCGATCGGCACCTCGACGCCGAGGGCGGCCCGGATCCGGCTGACCAGGCGGGTGGCGAGCAGCGAGTGCCCGCCGAGGTCGAAGAAGCTGTCGTCGATGGTCACCCGGTCCACGCCGAGCACGCCGGCGAACAGCCCGCAGAGCAGCTCCTCCTGCGGCGTGCGCGGGGCGCGGCCGCTGCTGAGGGTGCCGAACTCCGGTGCGGGCAG
Organism: Kitasatospora sp. NPDC008050; assembly: GCF_042957465.1. Lineage (NCBI taxonomy): Bacteria > Bacillati > Actinomycetota > Actinomycetes > Kitasatosporales > Streptomycetaceae > Kitasatospora > Kitasatospora sp. NPDC008050. Next base: position 9,419 of record NZ_JBIBIJ010000038.1, on the reverse strand, counting down.
CGCGCGGTGGTCGAGCTTGCCGTTGGGCGTCAGCGGCACCGTCCCGATGGCCACCACGGCCGCCGGGACCATGTACTCCGGCAGCGCCGCGGCGACGTGGGCGCGCAGCGCGGCGGTGTCGAGGGCGCCCTCGGCGGCCGGGACCACGTAGCCGACCAGCTGGGTGTCGCCCTGCTCGGTCCCGCGGGCCACCACGACCGCCTGACGCACCGCCGGGTGCTCCAGCAGGACCGCGGCGATCTCGCCGGGCTCGATCCGGAAGCCGCGCACCTTGACCTGCTCGTCGGCCCGGCCCGCGTACTCCAGCTGGCCGTCCTGGCGCCAGCGCGCGAGGTCGCCGGTGCGGTACATCCGGGCCCCGGGCTCGAAGGGGCAGGCGACGAACCGCTCGGCCGTCAGCCCCGCGCGGCCCAGGTAGCCGCGGGCCAGCTGGGCGCCGGCCACGTACAGCTCGCCGGCCGCGCCGGTGGGCACCGGCCGCAGCCGGTCGTCCAGCACATAGGTGCGCATGTTCCAGAACGGGCGGCCGATCGGCACCGGGCCCGCGGGCAGCTTGTCCTTGGGGCCGATCCGGAACTCGGTGCAGTTGACGGTGGTCTCGGTGGGCCCGTAGGCGTTGACCACCGTGACCCGCTTGTGGGCCGCGCGCCACTGGGCGAGCAGCTCGGCGCCGAGCGCCTCACCGCCGAGGATCAGCATCTCGCCGGGTGACCACTGCCTGGGCAGCTCGCCGAGCATCGGCAGGTGCGAGGGCGTGGCCTTGAGCAGCGCCACCGGAACGCCGGCCCGCTGGTCGGCGACCTCGTCCAGGGTGTTCAGGTAGACCCGGCCGCCGACCACCAGGGTGGTGTACAGGCCGGTGACGGTCAGGTCGAAGGCGACCGAGGTGGGCACCAGGGTGGCACCGCGGGCCGCCGGGTAGTGGTGCGCGGTCCAGTTGAGGTAGTTGGCCACCGCGCGGTGCTCGACGACCACGCCCTTGGGCCGGCCGGTGGAGCCGGAGGTGTAGATGACGTAGGCCGGGTGGGCCATCTCGACGTCGATCTCCGGGTCCTCCTCGGAGTACCCGGACAGGTCCTGGGCCAGCACCGCCTCGTCCAGCACCAGGGCGGGCGCCGCGTCGGCGAGGATGTACGCGCGCCGCTCGGCCGGGTACTCCGGGTCCACCGGCACGTACGCGGCGCCGGTCTTGAGCACCGCCAGCAGCGCGGCCACCAGGTCGACCGAGCGCGGCAGCACCACGGCCACCAGCCGCTCCGGGCCCACGCCCCGGCCGATCAGCTGGTGCGCCAGCCGGTTGGCCCGGGCGTTCAGCTCCCCGTAGGTCAGCGACTCCTCGCCGCAGACCACCGCCACCGCATCGGGGCTGCGCCGCGCCTGGGTCTCGAACAGCTCGGAGACGGTGGCCTGCGGCACCTCGACGGCCGTGTCGTTCCAGGTCGTCAGCATCTGCCCGCGCTCCTGTTCGTCCAGCAGTTCCGCCTGACCGATGCGCAGCTCCGGGTCGGTCAGCAGCTGCTCCAGCAGCCGCTGCCAGCGCGCCAGTACGCGCTCGATCGTCGCGCGGTCGAAGAGGTCGGTCGCGTACTTCATCGCGCCGACGATGCCCGCCGGCATGCCGGTGGAGGTGTGGCGCTCCATCACGTTCACCGAGAGGTCGACCTTGGCGGTCTCGATGTCGACCGGCTCGCCGCTGACCTCCAGGCCGGGCAGCTCGAAGCCGCCGGTCGGGTTGTCCTGGACGACGAGCATCACCTGGAACAGCGGGTGGTGCGCGGCGGAGCGCTGCGGCTTGAGCAGCTCCACCAGGTGGTCGAACGGCACGTCCTGGTGCGCGAACGCGGCCAGGTTGGTCTCCCGCACCCGCTCCACCAGTGTGCGGAAGGTCGGGTCGCCGGCGGTGTCGGTGCGCAGCACCAGGGTGTTGACGAAGAAGCCGACGAGGTCGTCGAGCGCGGAGTCCAGCCGTCCCGCGATCGGCGAACCGATCGGGATGTCGGTGCCCGAGCCCAGCCGGGTCAGCAGCGCCGCGAGGGCCGCCTGGAGGACCATGGGAACCGTCCCACCCGTCTCCCGCGCCAGCGCGGTCAGCTGCTGGTGCAGCTTCGCGTCCAGCTCGCAACCCACGGACGCGCCGGCGTACGAGGCGACGGCGGGCCGGGACCGGTCGGCAGGCAGCGCCAGCTGTTCGGGCAGGCCGGCCAGTGCGGTACGCCAGTAGTCCAGTTGCCGGCCGTACATGCTCCGCGGATCGTCCTCGGCGCCGAGCAGTTCGCGCTGCCACAGGGTGTAGTCGATGTACTGCACCGGCAGTTCGGACCACTGCGGCACGCCGCCCTGCCGACGGGTCGTGTAGGCCGCCACGACGTCACGCGCGAGCGGACCCATCGACCAGCCGTCACCCGCGATGTGGTGCAGCAGCAGCAACAGCACGTGGTCGTCCGGCCCGACCTCGAAGAGCCAGGCTCGGAACGGCGCCTCGGTGGCCAGGTCGAACCCGTAGCGGGCCGCCTCGTTCAGCTCCGCCGCGAGCTGCGCCTGCGCGACCGGGCGGCACTCCCAGCCGAACTCGGCCGAGCCCTCGCCCAGCACCACCTGGTGTGGCTCACCGTCCGCCTCGCCGAAGACCGTCCGCAGCGGCTCGTGCCGGCCGACCGCGTCGCGCAGCGCGGCGTGCATCGCCTCCCGGTCCACCTCGCCCTTCAGCCGGAGCGGCAGCGGGATGTTGTAGGTCGCCGAGGCCCCCTCCAGCTGGTGCAGGAACCACAGCCGGCGCTGCGCGAAGGAGAGCGGCGCCACCTCGGGGCGCGGCATGGGGGCCAGGGCGGCGCGCGTGGGGCCACCGAGGTCCAGCTGCCCGACCAGCCCGGCCACCGTCGGCGACTCGAACAGCGTCCGGAAGGGGATCTCGATGTCCAGCTCACTGCGGACGCGGCTGACCAGCCGGGTGGCCAGCAGCGAGTGGCCGCCCAGGTCGAAGAAGCCGTCGTCGATACCGACCTGCTCCACGTTCAGGAGCTCGGCGAAAAGCCGGCACAGCGTCTCTTCCAGCTCCGTCCGCGGGGCCCGCCCACCCTCGGCCCCGGACGCGTGGTCCGGGACGGGCAGCGCGTCGCGGTCCAGCTTGCCGTTGGGAGTCAGGGGCAGCCGCTCCAGCACCACCACAGCTGCGGGGACCATGAACTTCGGCAGCCGCTCGGCCAGGTTGGCGAGGAGCACACCGGGGTCCATCGCGGTGGTGCCCTCGGGGACGACGTAGGCCACCAGCCGCTGGTCGCCGGGCACATCCTCACGGGCGACGACGACCGCCTGCCGCACGCCGTCGAAGGCCGCCAGCAGGGACTCGATCTCGCCGGGTTCGACCCGGAAGCCGCGGATCTTGACCTGGTGGTCCACCCGGCTGAGGAACTCCAGCTCCCCCGCCGCGCTCCAGCGCACCAGGTCGCCGGTGCGGTACATGCGCTCGCCGGGCGCGCCGAGCGGGTTGGCGACGAACCGCTCGGCGGTCAGCGCGCGGCGGTTCAGGTAGCCGCGGGCCAGCCCGGCGCCCGCCAGGTAGAGCTCACCGGGGACGCCGAACGGCACCGGGCGCAGCGCGCTGTCCAGGACGTACGCCCGGGTGTTGTCGAGCGGCCGGCCGATCGGCACGGTGGCACCCAGCTCGGCAGCATCACGCACGGGGTGGCAGGTGGCGAAGGTGGTGGTCTCGGTGGGGCCGTAGACGTCCGTCACCACGGTGCCGGGGCAGGCGTCCATGACGGCACGGATGGCGGCGGCCGGCACGGCGTCGCCGCCGGTCCACACCTCGTGCACGCCGGCGAAGCAGCCCGGCAGCTCCTGGGCGGCCAGTGTGAACAGGCCGGTGGTCAGGAAGATCGCGGTGATGCCGTGCTCGGCCACCAGCTCCCGCAGGTCGTGCGGGGTCAGCGTGCGGGCCGGGGCCAGCACGGCCCGGCCGCCGCCCAGCAGCGGTACCCACAGCTCGTAGGTGGAGGCGTCGAAGGCGTGCGGCGAGTGCACCAGGATCCGCTCGTGGGCGCCGGTGTGCCAGCGGCGATCGGCGGCGAAGGCGGTGACGTCGCGGTGCCGGGCGCCCACGCCCTTGGGACGGCCGGTGGAGCCGGAGGTGTAGACGACGTAGGCCAGCTGTTCGGGGTCGACGGCCACCGCGGGGGCGGCGTCTTGCTCCCGTTCCAGCGCCTGCTGGAGGAGCGGGTCGTCCACCACCAGGACCGTGGCCGTGTGCTCGAACTCCCGCTCGGCCAGGGCACGGTCAGTCAGCAGGACGGGCGCCCCGGTGTCCGCGAGCACCCAGGAGAGCGACTCGGCGGGGTAACCCGTGTGGAGCGGCACGTAGCAGCCGCCGGCTTTGACCACCGCGAGGGTGGCCACGACCTGCGCGATCGAGCGCTCCATCAGCAGCGCGACCGGGGTCTCGGCCGTCACACCCAGCGCGATCAGGTGGTGGGCCAGGCGGTTGGCCCGGGCCTCAAGCTGGGCGTAGGTCAGCTCACTGCCCTCACCGACCAGCGCGATGGCCTCCGGTGTGGCGGCCGCGCGGGCGCGCAGGAGTTCGGGGAGGGCGGGCAGCGACAGCTGTCCGTCCACGACCGCCGCGTCGCGCGGGGCACCGGCCACCCCCACGGCCAGCAGGTGTTCGAGCGTCGCCGGCAGGCTCGCGTCGAGCTGCGCCGGTGCGTTCCACTCGACCAGGATCCTGGTCCGCTCCTGGTCGCCGAGCAGGTCCAGCTCACTCAACGGGAGCTGCGGGGTGGCGGCCACGGTGTCGAGAAGCTGCCGCAGCCACAGCGCGAGGCGCTCCACCGTGCGGTGCTCGAAGAGATCGGCGCGGTACTGCACCAGGCCGTGGATGCCGGCGGGCGTCCCGTCGGCCTTCTGCTGTTCCGCGAGGATCAGCTCCAGATCGGCCTTGACCACGCCAAGGTCCACCTCCTGCTCCGAGACGGTCAGGCCGGGCAGTTCGAGGTCGGCTCGCGCGTTGTTCTGGAACGCGACGATCACCTGGAAGAGAGGGTGACGAGCGCTTGAGCGCTGGGGGTTGAGCAGTTCCACCAGGTACTCGAACGGCACCTCCTGGTGCGCGTACGCGGCCAGGCTCGCCTCCCGCACCCGCGCCAGCAACTCCTCGAAGCTGGGGTCGCCGGAGGTGTCCGTGCGCAGCACCAGCGTGTTGACGAAGAAGCCGACCAACTCGTCCAGCGCATCGTCCATCCGGCCGGCGATCGGCGAGCCCAAGGGGATGTCGGTCCCCGCGCCGAGACGGGTGAGCAGCGCCGCCACGGCCGCCTGCACCACCATGAACACCGTCGTGTTGGAACGCCGGGCGAGCAGGATCAGTCGCCGGTGCAGCTCGGCATCCCACTCGAAGGCGAGAGCGGAGCCCTGGTGGGAGGCCAGGGCGGGCCGCGGGTGGTCGGCGGGGAAGGTCACCTGCTCGGGCAGGCCGGCCAGCTGCGCACGCCAGTACTCCACCTGCCGGGCATAGACGCTGGCGGAGTCGCCCTCGTTACCGAGCAGTTCACGCTGCCACAAGGTGTAGTCGGCATACTGCACCGGCAGTTCGGACCACTGCGGGGTGATCCCCTGCGAGCGGGCCGTGTAGGCCGTCACCACATCCCGCGCGAGCGGACCCATCGACCAGCCGTCACCCGCGATGTGATGCACCAGCAGGAGCAACACGCTCTCATCCGGACCGATCTCGAACAGCCGGGCGCGGACGGGTATTTCCGTGGCCAAGTCGAAACCGTAACGCGCCGCTCGCGCCAGCGCACCGGCCAGCTCCTCCTCAACGACCCGCAGAGTCCGCCAGTCGAGCCCGACGCCCGCCGCGTCGAGCACCAGCTGGCGCGGCTCTGCGCCGATCTCCGGGAAGACGGTGCGCAGCGACTCGTGCCGCCCGATCACATCGAGCAGCGCGGCACGCAGCGCCTGCGCGTCCACGCCACCGGAAAGTCGCAGCGCCAGCGGCATGTTGTAGGTCGCCGAGCGGCCTTCCAGCTTGTGCAGGAACCACAGGCGACGCTGGGCGAAGGAGAGCGGCAGCACCTCCGGCCGCTCGACCGCGACCAGCGCCGAGCGCGTCCGGCCCTCGACCGCGGCCAGCCGGGCCGCCAGGCCCGCCACCGTCGGCGCGGCGAAGACGTCCTTGATCGGCAGCTCCACGCCGAGCACGCTGCGGATCCGGCTGATCAGCCGGGTGGCCAGCAGCGAGTGGCCGCCGAGCTCGAAGAAGCTGTCGTCGATGCCGGCCCTGCTCACACCGAGCACCTCGGCGAACAGGCCGCACAGCACCTCCTCCTGCACCGTGCGCGGACCGCGGCCGGTGGCGCCCGCCGCGTAGTCGGGTACCGGCAGGGCCCGGCGGTCCAGCTTGCCGTTGGCGGTCAGCGGCAGCTCGTCCAGCACCAGCACGGCCGAGGGCACCAGGTACTCCGGCAACCGTCCGGCCAACTCGCGCAGCAGCGCCGCGGGTTCGAGCACGGCGGCGCCCTGCGGCAGTACGTCCGGCAGCACGTAGGCCACCAGGCGCTGATCCCCGGGAGTGTCCTCGCGGACGACCACGGCCGCCTGGCGCACCCCGGCGGTGGCGGTCAGCGCCGCCTCGATCTCGCCGGGCTCGATCCGGAAACCGCGTACCTTGACCTGCTCGTCGGCCCGGCCCAGGAACTCCAGCTCGCCGTCCGCCCGCCAGCGCACCAGGTCACCGGTGCGGTACAGGCGGGCACCCGGCTCGAAGGGGCTCGCCACGAACCGCTCCGCCGTCAGACCGGGCCGGCCGGCGTAGCCGCGCGCCAGGCCGTCGCCGGTTACGTACAGCTCCCCCGGCACCCCGGCCGGCACCGGCCGCAGGCCGGCGTCGAGCACGAAGACCCGGGTGTTGACCACCGGGCGACCGATCGGCAGCACGCCGCCGGCCGGCAGCTCGCCGTCGACCACCGTGCAGGTGGAGACGCAGACCGTGGACTCGGTGGGCCCGTAGGCGTTGAGCAGGCGGCGACCGGCCGACCAGCGGGCGGCCAGCTCCGGCGGGCAGGCCTCGCCGCCGACCACCACGGTTTCGAGCTTCGGCAGCGCCGACTCGATGCCGTCGAAGGTGATCGCGCGCAGCACCGACATCGGCAGCTGCACATGGGTGACCGCGTCCTCGGCCAGCACCCGATGGAGCGTCTCGCCCGACAGCAGTCCCGGCTCGGGGACGACGAGCGCGGCGCCCGCGGCGAACGCGGTGCACAGGTCGCCGAAGGCCACATCGAAGCTGGGCGAGGCGAACTGCAGCACCCGGCTGATGCCGGTGACCGCCAGCCGCTCGGTCTGGGTCCGGGCCAGGGCCGCGACGCCCGTGTGCGTGACGACCACGGCCTTGGGGGTGCCGGTGGAGCCGGAGGTGTAGATGACGTACGCCGGGTGCCGCAGGTCGACCTCGACGCCCGGGTCGGTCTCCGGGTGGCCGGACAGGTCCCGGTCCACCGCCGAGGCGTCCAGGACCAGCACCGGGCGCGCGTCGCGCAGCATGAACTCCCGCCGGTCGGCAGGGTATTCGGGGTCCAGCGGGAGATAGGCGCCACCGGCCTTGAGCACGGCCAGCACGGACACCACCAGCTCGACCGAGCGCGGCAGCTCCACGGCCACCAGCCGCTCCGGACCGACCCCCTGGGCGATCAGCCAGTGCGCCAACCGGTTGGCCCGGGCGTTGAGTTCGGCGTAGCTCACCGGCCGGCCGGCGAAGAGCACCGCGGTGGCCCGCGGGGCACGGCGGACCTGGGCCTCGAAGAGCGAGGCGAGACTCTGGCCCGGCAGCTCGACGGCCGTGTCGTTCCACGCGGTCAGCAGCTGGGAGCGCTCCGCTCCGGTCAGCAGCTCGGCCCGGCCGATCGGCGCGGACGGGTCGGCGACCAGCTGCTCCAGCAGCCGCACCCAGCGCACCGTGAAGCCCTCGACGGTGGCCCGGTCGAACAGGGCGGTGGCGTACTCGGCCAGCGCCTCGATGCCCAGCGGCTCACCGGCCGCGTCGTAGCGCTCGATCACGTTGACCGCGAGGTCGGACTTGGCCACGCTCAGGTCCACGCCCTCCACCTCCACCCGGAGACCGGGCAGCGTGAAGGCCACGTCCTGACCGGTCTGCAGGCCGAGAATGACCTGGAAGAGCGGGTGGTGGGAGGTCGAGCGGTGCGGGTTGAGCAGCTCCACCAGGTGCTCGAACGGCACGTCCTGGTGCGCGTAGGCGGCCAGGTTGGTCTCCCGGACCCGGCCCAGCAGCTCCTCGAAGCTCGGGTCGCCCGAGGTGTCGGTGCGCAGCACCAGCGTGTTGATGAAGAACCCGACCAGCTCGTCGAGCGCATCGTCCATCCGGCCCGCGATCGGCGAACCGAGCGGAATGTCGGTGCCCGCACCGAGCCGGGTCAGCAGCGCCGCCATCCCGGCCTGCAACACCATGAAGACCGTCATGTTGGAGCGCCGGGCCAGCGCGACCAGCCGGCGGTGCAGCTCCGCGTCCAGCTCGAAGGGCAGGTGGGCGCCCTCGAAGGAGACCACGGCGGGCCGTGGCCGGTCGGCGGGGAAGGTCACCTGCTCGGGCAGACCGGCCAACTGCTCCCGCCAGTAGTCCACCTGCTGGGAGTAGACGCTCGTGGCGTCGCGCTCGTCGCCGAGCAGTTCCTGCTGCCAGAGGGTGTAGTCGGCGTACTGCACCGGCAGTTCGGCCCAGTGCGGCGCCTCGCCCTGGGAACGGGCGGTGTAGGCGGCCAGCACATCGCGGGCCAGCGGGCCCATCGACCAGCCGTCACCCGCGATGTGGTGCACCAGCAGGAGCAGCACGCTCTCGTTCGGGTCGACCTCGAAGAGCCAGGCCCGGATGGGCAGTTCGGCCGCGAGGTCGAAGCCGTACCGGGCCCCCTCGGCCAGCGCCTCGGCGAGGGCCGCGGCAGAGGTCGGCCGGTGCTCCCAGCCCAGTTCCGCCTGAGCCGGGCCGAGCACCAACTGGCGGGGCTGCCCGTCGATTTCGGGGAAGACGGTGCGCAGCGACTCGTGCCGCCCGATCAGGTCGAGCAGTGCGGCGCGCAGCGCCCCTGCGTCCACACCACCGGTGAGGCGTAGCACAAAGGGCATGTTGTAGGTGGCCGAGGGGCCCTCCAGCTTGTGCAGGAACCACAGCCGGCGCTGGGCGAAGGAGAGCGGCACCACCTCGGGGCGCTCGACTGCGACCAGGGCCTTGCGGGTGCGGCCCTCGGCCGCGGCCAGCCGGCCGGCCAGACCCGCGACGGTCGGAGCACCGAAGACGTCCTTGATCGGCACCTCGACACCGAACTCGCTGCGGATGCGGCTGACCAGGCGGGTGGCGAGCAGGGAGTGGCCGCCGAGGTCGAAGAAGCTGTCGTCGATGCCGACCCGGTCCGCGCCCA
>NZ_JBIBIJ010000037.1:0-34749 GCF_042957465.1 Kitasatospora sp. NPDC008050 | reverse complement strand
AGGTAACCCCCAGTCAGCCCTCCGACCTTGCGCTGCCACCCCTACTTCCGCGGAGCGACCCCCTAGATCGCGGGATCGCCGGATCCCCGCGGCGGTGCGGCCGGCGCGTGAAGGGCGCCGGCCGCACCTGTGCGGTATCTCCGTCAGCGGATGCCGAACTCGTCGCCGATCATGCTGACGAGTTCTTCCGCGGACACCGAGTCGAGATCGAGGTCGTCGTCCTCGTCATCGTCCCGGGCAGGTCCCTCCTCCAGCTTGGCCAGCAGCACCCGCAGGCGGCTGGCCATCGCCGGGCGTCCGCCGTCCTCGCCGGCGAGGGACTGCACGGCCGTCTCCAGTCCTTCGAGCGCCAGCAGGACCGGGCTGGTGTCCGGCACGCTGCCGAGGGCGAGCCGGTCGAGCAGGAACTCGGCCAGCGCCGTCGGGGTCGGGTGATCGAAGATCAGCGTTGCCGGGAGCCGTACGCCGGTGACGGCGCCGAGGCGATTGCGCAGGTCCACCGCCATCAGCGAGTCGAATCCGAGGCTCTTGAACGCCCCGCCGGCCGGCACCGCCGCCTCCGAGGGGAGCCCGACCGCCCTGGCCGCCTCCGCCCGAACCAGGTCGGTGAGCGCCGTCTCGCGTTCGGTCTCCGGGAGGCGGCGCAGCCGTTCCACCAGGCCGGCCGAGGCGACGGGGGCGAGCGTGCGGCGGGCGTTGCCCGCCAGGCCCCGCATCATGGCGGGGACCGTCTCGCCACCGAAGCCCTCGGTGCGGACCGCCGGGTCCAGCTTGAACGGCAGGAGGACCGTCTCGCCGGACGCGAGGGCCGCGTCGAACAGCTCCATGCCCTCATCCGCGCCGAGCTGCAGCAGGCCGGCCCGGGCGATCCGCTTGAGGTCGGCCTGGCCGACCGCGGCGGCCATGCCCCCGCTGCTCTCCCACGGGCCCCAGCCCAGCGAGACCGCGGGCAGCCCCGCCGCGGCGCGGCGCACACAGAGCGCGTCCAGGAAGGCGTTGGCCGCGGCGTAGTTGGCCTGCCCGGCGCCACCGAGCGTCCCGGCGAGCGAGGAGAAGACCACGAACGCCGTGAGGTCGAGTCCCGACGTGAGTTCGTGCAGGTTCAGCGCCGCGTCGACCTTCGCCCTGAGCACCCGGTCGACCTGCTCGCGCTCCAGCGAGCCGAGCAGTCCGTCGTCCACCACGCCGGCGGTGTGGACCACGCCGGACAGCGGATGCCGTGCCGGGACGGCGGCGAGCAGCTCGGCGAGCGCCTGCCGGTCGGCGACATCACAGGCGGCCAGCCGGACGGTCGCCCCGAGGGCGGTCAGCTCTTCGCGCAGCCCGTCCGCGCCGGGCGCACCGGCCCCGCGCCGGCTGGCCAGCACGAGGTGCCGCACGCCGTGCTCGGTGACCAGCCGCCGGGCGACCAGGCTGCCGAGCAGCCCGGTGGCTCCGGTGACGAGCACCGTGCCGTCGGGGCTCCAGGAGGACGCGGGCCCGGTGTCCCCGGCGTCCCGGAGCGGGGTGAGACGGGGGGTCAGCAGCGTGCCGCCGCGGACGGCGATCTGCGGTTCGCCGAGGGAACGGGCCAGCTCGACCGCGGCCGGCAGGGCGCGGTCGGCCCCTGACAGGTTGTCGAGGTCGACCAGGACGATGCGGTCGGGGTTCTCCAGCTGGGCTGCCCGGCCGAGCCCCCAGAGGGCGGCGCCGGCGAGGTCGTCGACGCCTTCGCCCGCCTGGGCCGCGACCGCGCCCCGGGTGCAGAGCACCAGCCGGGCGGCGGCGAGCCGGTCGTCCGCGACCCAGAGCCGGAGCAGGTCCAGACTCCGGTGGACGCTCTCCCGGACCACGGCGGGGTCCAGATCGGCTCCCGCCGCCGGCGGCGGGCACGGGACGAGCAGGGTGTCCGGAACGGCGGCACCCTCATCGAGTGCGCCGAGCAGTGCGGCGAGGTCGGGGTAGCGGTCGGCGGGCCGGCCGAGCCCGGTCAGGGCGTCGGCGCTGCCGAGCACGGCCCAGCGGCCGTCGTCCGTGCTGCCGGGCACGGCCGGGGCCGGGATCCAGGAGGTGCGGTGCAGCCCCTCGCGGCCGCCGGCGGCGCGGGCGAGCTGGTCGCGGGAGGTCTCCCGGACGGTCAGCGCCTGGACGGCCGCGACGGGCCGGCCGACCGAGTCGGCGATCGACAGCGCGACCGTCTCGGGGCCGGTCTCGAAGAGCCGGACCCGCAGCGCCCGCGCCCCGGCCTGGTGCAGGGAGACTCCCTGCCAGGAGAACGGCAGGCGGGGGCCGGGCGAATCGGGCCGCTGGGCCGTGGGCAGGAAGCCGAGGCCGTGCAGGGCCGCGTCCAGCAGGGCCGGATGGGCGGCGAAGGCCGACACGGAGTCGGCCGCCTCCTCGGGCAGGGCGACCTCGGTGAAGACCTCGCCGCCGCGCCGCCAGGCGGCGCGCAGCCCGCGGAAGGTGGGGCCGTAGGTGAAGCCGGCGTCGATCAGCCGCTCGTAGAAGCCGTCGAGGTCCACCGGTTCGGCGCCCTCGGGCGGCCAGACGCCACCCTCGTCACCGCCGGCCGGCGACTCGGCCCCGGGGGCGAGCAGACCCTCCGCGTGCCGGATCCACTCGGCGGTGGGCGTGGCGCGCGAGTAGACGGCCACCGTGCGACGGCCGGAGTCGTCCGCCCGGCCGACCACGACCTGGATCCGGACACCGGACCGGTCGGGGAGGATCAGCGGGCTCTGCAGCGCGAGGTCCTCCAGGACCTCGCAATCGAGCTGGGCCCCGGCCCACAGGGCGAGTTCGACGAAACCGGTGCCCGGGAAGAGCACGTTGTCCAGCACCGCGTGGTCGGCGAGCCAGCGCTGGCTGGTGGTCGCGAGTTCGCCGGTGAACAGCACCTCGTCACCGGAGGCGGAGGCCACCCAGGCGCCCAGCAGGGGGTGCCCGGTGGTGTTCAGGCCCGCCGCGGCGAGATCGCCGTGGTCGGCCGGCAGGTGGTCGGGCCAGTAGCGGTCCCGCTGGAAGGCGTAGGTGGGCAGGTCGACCCGGGCGGCGCCGGTGCCGGCGAAGACCGCCGGCCAGTCGACCGCCACACCGGAGGCGTGGACGGCGGCGACCGCCGCGAGCAGGGTCTCGGCCTCCGGCCGGTCGCGGCGCAGTGCCGGGACGCAGGCCGGGCTCCGGTCGCGCCGGGCGGCGTTCGCGGCGGCGTCCAGGCAGTCCTGCGCCAGCGGGGTGAGGACGCTGTCCGGGCCGAGTTCCAGGAGGGTGGTGACCCCTTGGCGGGCGAGGGTCACGACACCGTCGGCGAAGCGGACCGTCCTGCGGACGTGCTCGACCCAGTACTCGGGTGCGCAGATCTCCTCGGCGGTGAGCAGTTCGCCGGTGGCGTCGGAGACGATCGGGATCTGCGGCGGCTGCCAGGACAGACCGGCGACGGTCCCGGCGAACTCGGCCAGCATCGGCTCCATCAGCGGGGAGTGGAAGGCGTGGCTGACCGTCAGCTGCCGGGTGCGGCGGCCGGCGGCCGCGAAGTGGTCGGCGAGCTTCCCGACGGCCTCGCCCGGTCCGGAGACCACCAGCGCCTCGGGGGCGTTGACGGCGGCGATGCCGACCGTGCCGGCGTCGGCTCCCAGGACCTCGGCGAGCGCCGCGGTGACCTCGGACTCGCCGGCGGCCACCGCCAGCATCGCGCCGCCCTCGGGAAGCGCCTGCATCAGGCGGCCGCGGGCGGCGATCAGGGTGCAGGCGTCGGCGAGGGAGAGCGACCCGGCGAGGTGGGCGGCGCTGATCTCGCCGACCGAGTGGCCGAGGAGGTACTGCGGCCGGACGCCCCAGGATTCGAGCAGCCGGAAGAGTGCGACCTCGACCGCGAACAGTGCGGGCTGGGTGAACGAGGTGCGGTCGAGTTCGGCCGCCTCCTCGGTGCCCTGGTCGGCGAAGACGACCTCGCGCAGCGGCCGGTCGAGCAGCGGGTCGAGCAGCGCGGCCGCGCTGTCGAAGGCCTCGGCGAACACCGGGAAGGCCTCGTGCAGGCCGCGGCCCATGCCCGGGCGCTGAGCGCCCTGGCCGGAGAGCAGGACGGCGAGTCCGCCGTCCATCGCCGTGCCGCGGATCAGCTCGCGCGGGGCCTCGCCGGCCGCGAGGCCGGTCAGCGCCGTGACGGCCTGCGTGACATCGGAGACCAGCAGCGCGGCACGCTCCGCCAGGGCGGCCCGGCCGGTGGCGAGCGAGTAGCCCAGGTCGGTGAGGTCCGCTCCGGGGTGGTCCCGGAGGGTGTCGATCAGCCGCTTCGCCTGGGCGCGCAGGCCGGCTTCACTGTGACCGGACAGCACCCACGGCACGGCCGGGAGGGCGGCCGGTTCGGCGGGGCGGTCGGCGGGCTCGTCCGCGGGGGCCTGCTCCAGGATGACGTGGGCGTTGGTGCCGCTGACACCGAAGGAGGAGACCGCCGCCCGGCGGGGGTGGCCGGTCCGCGGCCACGGCCTGGCCTCGGCGAGCAGTTCCACCGCGCCCGCGGACCAGTCCACGTGCGGGGTGGGCTCGTCGATGTGGAGCGAGCGGGGCATCAGGCCCTGCTGGAGCGCCATCACCATCTTGATCACGCCGCCGACGCCGGCCGCGGCCTGGGCGTGGCCGATGTTGGACTTGATGGAGCCCAGCCACAGCGGCTGGTCCTCGGGCCGGTCCTGGCCGTAGGTGGCCAGCACCGCCTGGGCCTCGATCGGGTCGCCCAGGGTGGTTCCGGTGCCGTGGGCCTCGACGAGGTCCACGTCCGCGCTGGACAGTCCGGCGTTGGCGAGGGCCTGGCGGATCACCCGCTGCTGGGACGGGCCGCTCGGGGCGGTCAGACCGTTGGACGCGCCGTCCTGGTTGATCGCCGAGCCGCGCAGGACGGCGAGCACCGGGTGGCCGTTGCGCCGGGCGTCGGACAGTCGTTCGACCAGGAGCAGGCCGACGCCCTCGGCCCATCCGGTGCCGTCCGCCGCGGCGGAGAAAGCGCGGCAGCGGCCGTCGGAGGACATGCCGCCCTGCCGGTGGAAGTCGTCGAAGAGGAACGGGCTGGCCATGATCGCCACACCGCCCGCCAGCGCCAGGTCGCACTCGCCGTTGTCCAGCGACTGCATGGCGGTGTGCAGGGCCACGAGCGAGGACGAGCAGGCGGTGTCCACGGTCACCGCCGGTCCCTCCAGGCCCAGCGTGTAGGAGACCCGGCCGGTCACCACGCTGGTCGAGGTACCGGTCACGCCGTAGCCGGCCATGCTCTCCGAGCCGCGCGGGAACAGCGCCGCGTAGCCCTGTGCGGAGGCGCCGACGAACACGCCGGTGCGGCTGCCGCGCAGCGAGGTGGGGTCGATCCCGGCCCGCTCCACGGCCTCCCACGCGGTCTCCAGCAGCAACCGCTGCTGCGGGTCCATGGTGAGCGCCTCGCGGGGGGCGATCCCGAAGAATCCCGCGTCGAACAGCGCGGCGTCGTGCACGAATCCGCCCTGCTGGGGCGGGGCCGCGGCAGCCTCGGCCGCGGCCGGCTCCCGGGTCGCCCAGCCGCGGTCGGTCGGGAAGCCGGAGATGCCCTCCCGCTCCGCCACGACGAGGTCCCAGAGGTCCTCGGGGGTGGTGATCCCGCCGGGGTAGCGGCAGGCCATGGCCACGATCGCCAGCTCGTCGTCGGCCGGGCGCGCCGGGCCGGCGGCCGCGGTGGCCGGCGCGGCGGGCTCGGCGGTCGCCGACTCGCCGAGCAGCTGATCGTGCAGGTGCCGGGTGAGGTGGTTGGGCGTGGGGTGGTCGAACACCAGGGTGACGGGCAGCCGCAGCCCGGTCGCGGTGGCCAGGCGGTTGCGGAACTCGACCGCGCTCAGCGAGTCGAAGCCGAGTTCCTTGAACGGCTGCGCGGCCACGATCGCCTCGGTGTCCGCGTGTCCGAGCACCGCGGCGGCCTGTCCGCGGACCAGCTGCAGCAGGGTGCGGGTCCGCTCGGGGCCGGTCAGCCGGACCAGCTGCTCGCGCAGCGAACCGGCGTCGGCGGCCGAGGAGCGGGCGCTGCGGCGGGCGGTGGTCCGCACCAGGGCCCGCATGATCGGCGGCACCGCGGTTCCGCGGGCTCCGATGGCCGCCGGGTCGAGCCTGACCGGCACCAGGACGGCGCTGTCCGTGCGGCAGGCCGTGTCGAAGAGCGCCAGGCCCTCCTCGCTGGCCAGCGGCAGGACGCCGCCCCGGCTGAGCCGGTTCATGTCGCGCTCGTCCAGGTGCGCGGACTGCTCGCTGCGCTGCTCCCAGAAGCCCCAGGGCAGGGAGAGCCCGGGCAGGCCGGCGGCCCTGCGGTGCTGGGCCAGGGCGTCCAGCATCGCGTTGGCGGCGGCGTAGTTGGCCTGGCCCGGTCCGCCCATGATTCCGGCGAGGGAGGAGAAGAGCACGAAGACCGAGAGTTCCATGTCCGCGGTCAACTCGTGCAGGTTGATCGCGCCCTGGACCTTGGGACGCAGGACCGCGGCGGCCTGCTCGGCGCTCATGGACTCGATCAGTCCGTCCCACAGCACGCCGGCCGCGTGGATCACGCCGGTGAGCGGCCGGTCCGCTGGGATGGCCGCCAGGACCTCGCGCAGCGACTCGCGGTCGGCCGTGTCGCAGGCCGCGACGGTGACCTGGGCTCCGGCCTCGGTCAGTTCGGCGGCGAGTTCGGCGGCGCCGGGGGCCTCGGCACCGCGGCGGCTGGTGAGGACCAGGTGGCGCACGCCGTGCCGGGTGACGAGGTGGCGGGCGAGCAGACCGCCGAGCAGGCCGGTGCCGCCGGTCACCAGGACGGTGCCGTGCTCCGGCCAGAGCGGCCGGGGGATGGTCAGCACGGCCTTGCCCACCAGGCGGGCCTGGCTCAGGGCGCGGAACGCGTCCCTGGCGCGCCGCACGTCCCAGGTGGTCACCGGGGAGTGCCGCAGGATGCCCGCCTCGAACAGCTCCAGGATCTCCAGCAGCATCTCCCGCATCCGGTCGGGGCCGGCCTCCAGGAGGTCGTACGCCTGGTAGCCGACACCGGGGTACTGCTCGGCGGTCTGCTGCGGGTCGCGCTTGTCGGTCTTGCCCATCTCCAGGAAGCGGCCGCCGCGCGGCAGCAGGCGCAGGCCCGCGTCGACGAACTCCCCGGCCAGGCAGTCGAGGACCACGTCCATGCCCCGGCCGCCGGTGGCCGCCAGGAACTGCTCCTCGAACTCCAGGGTGCGGGAGTTAGCGATGTGCTCGGTGTCCAGGCCGTACGCGTGCAGGGTCGGCCACTTGCCGGGGCTGGCGGTGCCGTAGACCTCGGCGCCCAGGTGCCGGGCCAGCTGGGTGGCGGCGACGCCGACACCGCCGGCAGCGGCGTGGATGAGCACCGACTGTCCGGGACGCAGTCCCGCGAGGTCGACCAGGCCGTAGTAGGCCGTCGTATAGGCCACGGGCACGGCGGCGGCCTGGTCGAAGGTCCAGCCCTTGGGCATCGGGACCAGCAGGCGCTGGTCGGTCACCCCGACCGGCCCGAACGTCTCGGTGCACAGGCCCATCACCCGGTCGCCGGCCGCGAGGTCGTGCACGTCGGAGCCGACCTCGATCACCACGCCGGCGACCTCGCCGCCCAGCCCGCTCAGTCCCGGAACGAGGTCGAGGGCGACCACGACGTCCTTGAAGTTCATGCCGACGGCACGGATCGCCAGCCGCACCTGATGGGGCGCCAGCGGCTCCAGGGCCTCGCGGTAAGGAACCAGCTCCAGTCCCTCGAAACTGCCGGGGCTGGTGTTCTCCAGCCGCCACGCGCTCTCCCCGACCGGCGGGAGTGCGGTCGCGGTGCGGTCCCAGCGCACCAGCCGCGGCACGGTGGTGCGGCCCGCGCGGACGGCCAGCTGGTCCTCGCCCGAGGCCAGTGCGCCGCCGAGGGCGGCCAGCGATTCCTGGCTGCCGTCGAGGTCGACCAGGACGAACCGTCCCGGGTGCTCCGACTGGGCGGACCTGACCAGGCCCCAGACTCCGGAGGCCGCCAGGTCGGTGACGTCCTCGCCATCCTGTGCCGCCATCGCCCCGCGGGTCACCAGCACCAGCCGGGTGCGCTCCAGGCGCTCCTCGGCGAGCCACGACTGCACGAACTCCAGGAGGGTGACGACCGGTTCCCAGGCGCCGGGCCCACCGGTGTGCTCGGGGACGGGATAGAGCACGGTCCCCGGCGCGTCGGCGGCCGAGAGGAGGTCGGACAGACCGGCGAACAGCGTGCTGCCGGGCAGCGCCGCGGCGAGGCCGCCCGCCTCGCCGAGGACGGCGCAGGGCGGCGTCGTGCCCTCGATCTGGGCGGCGCGCCAGTCGATCCGGTAGAGCGAGTCCTCCTTGGCCGCCGACAGGGCCGCGCCGTTCATCGGACGGACGATCAGCGAGTCGACGCAGGCGACGCGGCCACCGGTGTCGTCGGTCAGCAGCAGCGAGACGGTGTCCCCGTGCTCCCGGGAGATCCGCACGCGCAGGCGCGAGGCGCCCGAGGCGTGCAGTTCCACGCCGGACCAGGAGAAGGGCATGCCCACGCCGTCCTGCCCGGTGCCCATGGCGAACATCGCGTGCAGGGCGGCGTCGAACAGCGCCGGGTGCAGGCCGAAGCGCTCGGCCTCGGAGGTCTGCTGCCGCGGCAGCCGGACCTCGGCGAACACCTCGGAGCCACGGCGCCACAGCGCGGTCAGCCCCTGGAACTCGGGGCCGTACTGGTATCCGGCCTGGGCCATCCGCTCGTAGAGGCCGGCCGTGTCGACCGCCTCGGCGCCGGCCGGCGGCCACGACTCGGCCGAGGGCTCGGCGGCCTCGGGCCGGGCCTCGGCAACGGTGCCGGTGGCGTGCCGGGTCCACACCACATCGGTGCCGCTGCCCTCGGGCCTGGAGTAGACGGTCAGCAGGCGGGCGCCGGTCTCGTCGGGCGCCTCCAGCCGGACCTGGACCACGATCCCGCCGGTGCGCGGGACGATGAGCGGCACCTGGAGGGTCAGCTCCTCGATCCGGCCGCAGCCGACCTGGTCGCCGGCCAGCACCGCGAGTTCGACGAAGCCCGTCCCCGGGAACACCACCTGGTCCATGACGGCGTGTCCGGCGAGCCAGGGCTGGGTGCGCAGCGACAGCCGGCCGGTGAGCACCGCGCCGTCGTCGCCGGCCGTCAGCATCAGGGCACCCATCAGCGGGTGGTCCACCGAGCCCAGGCCCACGGAACCGACGTCTGTGCCCGCGCCCCGGGTGTCGGACCAGAAGTGCTGCCGCTGGAAGGCGTAGGTCGGCAGCTCCACCCGCTCGGCACCGGTGCCGGCGAACACCGCGGGCCAGTCCACCCGGGCGCCGCCCAGCTGGGCCTCGGCGAGCGAGGTCATCATCCGGGCGAGGCCGCCCTCGTTGCGGCGCAGCGTGGCGCAGGCCCGCGCCGCGTTCCCGCTGTCCTCGATGATCTCCTGGAGGAACATCATCATGACCGGGTGGGGGCTCATCTCGATGAGGATCCGCCGTCCGTCGCGGAGCACCGACCGCACCGCCTGCTCGAACTCCACCGGCTGGCGCATGTTGCGCCACCAGTAGTCGGTGTCGAGCCCGGCGGTGTCCAGCTGGCCGCCGGTGACGGTCGAGTAGAACGGGACGTCGCCGGGCCGCGGCGCCACCGGCGCCAGATCCGCCAGGACCCGGTCGCGCAGCACGTCCACGTGGGCCGAGTGGCCCGCCCCGCTGGCGCTGGTGATCCGGCGGGCCCGCACACCCTCGGCGTCGCAGGCCGCGACCAGTTCGTCGCAGGCCTGTGGGTCCCCGGCGACGGTGCAGGACCTGGGGCTGTTGACGGCGGCCACCGAGAGGCGCTCGCCCCAGCGGGCCAGCATCTCCGTCACCTGACCGACCGGCAGGAGGACCGAGACCATGCCACCGCGCCCGTCCAGCGTCAGCCAGGCGCGGCTGCGCAGCACCACCACCCGGGCGGCGTCCTCCAACGACAGCCCGCCGGAGACGTACGCGGCGGCGATCTCGCCCTGCGAGTGCCCCACGACCGCGGTCGGCTCGACCCCGAAGGACCGCCACAGCGCCGCGAGCGACACCATCATGGTGAACAGCACGGGCTGGACCACGTCGAGGCGGTCCAGCGAGGGGGCCCCGGGTTCGTCCCGCAGGACGTCCAGCACCTTCCAGTCGACGAGCTTCTCGATCGCCTCGGCGCACTCGTTGGCGGCCGCGGCGAAGACCGGGGAGCTGTCGAGCAGTTGCCGTCCCATGCCGACCCACTGCGAGCCCTGGCCGGGGAAGACGAAGGCGACCTCGCCCTTGACCGGGGATCCGAGGGCGAGGGTGTCGGCGGTGCGCTCCTCGGCGAGTGCCGCCAGACCGTCGAGCAGCCCCGCGGTGTCGTCGGCCACCACGGCGGCCCGGTACTCCAGGGCCGTGCGGGTGGTGGCCAGGGAGTAGGCGACGTCGGCGGCGGCCTGCGGACGCTCCGTCAGCTGGTCGAGGAGCTTGCGGGCCTGGGCCCGGAGCCCCTGCTCGCTGCGTGCGGACACCAGCCACGGCACGGCCGGGAGTTCCACCGGCGCCGCGGCCGCGGCGGCGGGCTCCGCCGTCGGCTCCTCGCCCTCGGGGGTCTCGGGAGCCTCGGGGTCTTCAGTGGTCTCGGGAGCCTCGGGGGCCTGCTCCAGGATGACGTGCGCGTTGGTGCCGCTCACACCGAAGGAGGACACTGCGGCCCGGCGGGCGGCGCCGGTCGCCGGCCACTGCTTCGCCTCGGTCAGCAGCTCCACCGCACCGGCCGACCAGTCCACGTTGGGGGTGGGCCGGTCCACGTGCAGGGTCTTCGGCAGCCGGGCGTTGCGGATCGCCATCACCATCTTGATGACGCCGGCGACGCCGGCCGCGCCACCCGTGTGGCCGATGTTCGACTTCACCGCGCCGAGCCAGAGCGGGCGGTCCGCCGGGCGGGCGCTCCCGTAGGTGGCGAGCAGGGCCTGGGCCTCGATCGGGTCGCCCAGGCTGGTGCCGGTGCCGTGGGCCTCGACGGCGTCCACGTCCGCCGCGGAGAGCCGGGCGTTGGCGAGGGCCTGGCGGATCACCCGCTGCTGGGAGGGGCCGTTGGGCGCGGTCAGCCCGTTCGAGGCACCGTCCTGGTTCACCGCGCTGCCCCTGAGCACGGCCAGCACCGGGTGCCCGAGCCGCTGGGCGTCGGAGAGCCGCTCGACCAGCAGGACGCCGGCTCCCTCGCTCCAGCCCGCGCCGTCCGCGGCCGCGGAGAACGCCTTGCAGCGACCGTCCTCGGACAGGGCCCGCTGCCGGGACAGCGCGATGAGGACGGCGGTGGTGGACATCACCGTGACACCGCCCGCGAGCGCCAGGTCGCACTCGCCGTCGCGCAGCGACTGGGCGGCCAGGTGGAGGGAGACCAGCGAGGACGAGCAGGCGGTGTCGATCGTCACGGCCGGCCCCTCCAGGCCCAGCACGTAGGAGACCCGGCCGGAGAGCACGCTGTTGGACGTGCCCGTGGAGGCGTAGTTGTCGATCCCCTCGGCCGAGGCGGCCAGGATCGTGCCGTAGTCCTGCTGGTTCATGCCGGCGAACACACCGGTCCGGCTGCCGCGCAGGGCGGACACGTCGATCCCGGCCCGCTCCAGGGCCTCCCAGGAGATCTCCAGCAGCAGCCGCTGCTGCGGATCCATCGCGGTCGCCTCGCGCGGCGAGATGCCGAAGAAGCCCGAGTCGAACTGCGCGACGTCGTGCAGGAACCCGCCCTCTCGCGCATAGCAGGTTCCGACCCGCTCGGGGTCCGGGTCGTAGAGGCTCTCCAGGTCCCAGCCGCGGTTGTCGGGGAACCGGCCGATCGCGTCCCGGCCCTCGTCGACCAGGCTCCACAGGTCCTCGGGGGACCGGACCTCTCCGGGGTAGCGGCAGGCCATGCCGACGATGGCGATGGGCTCGGTGCTCCGTGACTCCAGGTCGGCCAGCTTCTGGCGCGCGCGGTGGAGGTCCGCGGTCACCCACTTGAGGTAATCGCGAAGTTGCTTCTCATTGGCCATCGGAGTCACTCCCGGTCGTTGGAACTGCGAGTCTGGGGCGGTGTGTTGCGGCCCGAGGCGGGCGGCAACGACGCGGGGGCGTCATTCCTTGCCGAACTCTGTGTTGATGAGGTGGAAAAGCTCTTCGTCGGTGGCCTCGTCGAGCATGTCGATGACGTCGGCGGACGGGCCCCCGCCCGCCTCGTCCCAGGCGGCCACCAGGGTGCGCAGGCGTGCGGTCACCTGCTCGCGCATGGCGTCTCCCGGTTCGAGGGCGGCCATGCCGGACTCCAGCTGGTCGAGTTGGGCCAGCAGCGGCAGCCGGACGCCCGCCATGCCCTGGAGGATCGTGGTCTCCAGGTACTCCGCCAGTGCGGTCGGCGTCGGGTAGTCGAACACCAGGGCGGCCGACAGCTGGACGCCGGTGGTCGCGACGAGGCCGTTGCGCAGCTCGACCGCCGTCAGCGAGTCGAAGCCGATCTCCCGGAACGAGCGGTGCGCGTCCAGCCCGTCGGGTGACGGATAGTCGAGGACGGCCGCGACCTGCGTGCGTACCAGCTCGACCAGCGTCCGCAGGCGCTCGTCCGCGGGCAGTGCGGCGAGCCGGCTCGCGAAACCGTCGCCGGCCCCGGCACCCGCACCCGCGGGTCCGGCGGCCCGCCGCATCGGTGTCCGGAACAGCCCGCGCAGTGCCGCCATGAGCGTGCCGCCGGCGGCCTTCCCGCGCAGGACCGCCGGGTCGAGCTGCATCGGGACGAGGACCGCCTCGTCGCCGGCCCACGCGGCGTCGAACAGCTCCAGGCCCTTGGCCCCGCTCAGCGGGACGACGCCGGCCTGCAGCATCCGCCGCAGGTCGCGGTCGGACAGGTTCCCGGCCATGCCTCCGCTGGTGTCCCACAGCCCCCATGCCAGCGAGGTGCCCGGCAGGCCCTCGGCCTGCCGCAGCCGCGCCAGGCCGTCGAGGAACGCGTTGGCGGCGGCGTAGTTGGCCTGGCCGACACCACCGAAGGTTCCGGTCCCGGAGGAGAAGAGGACGAACCTGGCCGGTCCCAGGTCCTTCGTCAGCTCGTGGAGGTTGACGGCGGCGTCGACCTTGGCCCGCAGCACCCCGTCGACGCGCGCCGGGGTGAGCGCCGTCACCACACCGTCGTCGACGGTGCCGGCCACGTGCACGACGGCGGTCAGCGGATGCCCGTCGGGGACGGCGGCCAGCACGGCCGCCAGCGCCTGGCGGTCCGCGACGTCGCAGGCGGCGAAGGTCACGGCAGCGCCCGAGCGGGTGAGGGCGGCGCGCAGCTCCGCCGCGCCGTCCGCCTGCTCGCCCCGCCGGCTGACCAGCAGGAGGTGGCGCACGCCGTGCTCGGTCACCAGGTGACGAGCCAGCAGGGCGCCGATCGCACCGGTGGCGCCGGTGACCAGGACCGTGCCGCCCTCGGCGAGGACCGGCGCCCGCCGGTCGGCCGCGGGCGCGGTGACCCGGGTCAGGCGCGGAACCAGCAGCGTCCCCGAGGCGACGGCCAGCTGCGGCTCGTCCAGGGCGTGCGCGGTGCCGATCGCGGCGAGCAGGCTGTCGCCGGCGCTGTCGGGATCGTCGAGGTCGAGCAGCAGGAACCGGTCCGGGTGCTCGGCCTGCGCCGAGAGCAGCAGGCCCCAGGCCGCCGACGCGGCGGGATCGGCCGGGGCCTGCCCGGTGTCGACCGCGCCGCTGGTGACCAGGACCAGCCTGCTGCCGGCCAGCCGGACGTCGGCCAGCAACTGCTGAACGATCGCCAGGGTCCGGTGGACGGTCTGCCGGGCCGCCTCGACCAGCGCGCCCGAGGTCGCCTCGACCGGCACGACCAACGTGTCCGGCACGGCGGCGCCCGCGTCGAGTGCCAGCCCCAGGGCGGTCAGGTCGGGGTGGACGTCCACCTGGGCGTCCAGCGCGGCGTCCAGCGCCTTGCCGATGCCGTGGGCCCAGGAGTCCTCCGCGCCGAGCACCACCCAGTCGCCGGCCGGAACCGCCGGATCGACGGCGGGGGCGGCACTCCAGGCGAGCCGGTACAGCGAGTCCGTGAAGCTGCCGGAGCGCACCACGCCGTCGGTCCCCCGGGCGGGGGCCTCGGTCAGCGACAGCGTCTCCACCACCGCGACCGGCCCGTCCTGCGGGTCGGCGAGCTCCGCCGAGAACGCGTCAGGGCCGTGCGCACGGAGCCTGACCCGCAGGGCGGTCGCACCGGCGGCGTGCAGCGAGACACCGCTCCACGCGGAGGGGCGACGCCCGCCCCGGCCGAGCCGGACGTCCGCGAGGACGGCCAGCTCGCCGACCCCGGCCAGCAGGGCCGGGTGCAGGCTGTGCCGGTCGGCCTCGGACGCCTCCTGCTCGGCGAGCACGAGGTCGGCGAAGAACTCCTCGCCGTGCCGCCACACGGCCTGGACCACGTCCGAGACCGCGTCCTCGGCGAGTGCGGCACGGGCCCAGGCCTCGTGCAGTTCCTCGGGGTCGACCGGCTCCGCCCCGGCCGGCGGCCAGGCGCCGGGCCGGGCGGCCGCCGCAGCGGGCGCCTCGGTCAGGACGCCGGCGAGATGCCGCCGCCACAGGCCGTCGGCCGCGTCCTCGGGGCGCGCGTGCAGGGTGAACGCCCGCTGCCCGTCCCGGTCCTCGGTCGCCACGTGCAGCCGGAGCTGGACTCCGCCCTCCTCGGGCAGCGGCAGCGGCTCGACGGCCGTGGCCTCCCCGATGCGGTCGTACCCGAGCTGGCCACCCGCCCACAGCGCGAGTTCCACCAGCGCGCCGCCGGACAGCTCGCAGCGGTCCGTGGCACCGGCCGCCCGGGACAACCGGGCGCTGTACAGCACGGCCCCCGGCTCCGGCAGGTCGACGCCCGCACCGAGCAGCGGGTGCGCCGCCTCGCGCAGACCGGCCGCGGACAGGTCGCCCTGCCCGGCCGACGGCAGGCCGAGCCAGTAGTGCTGGTGCCGGAAGGCATAGGTGGGCAGGTCGATCCGGGCGGCACCGCTGCCCGTGAACAGGCCCGGCCAGCTCACCCGCCCGGCCCGCACGTGCATCCGGCCGACGGCCGTCGCCAGGGTCCGGGCCTCGTCCCGGTCGCGGCGCAGCGCCGGGACGCAGACGGGCGCTCCGGCCGGATCGCCGGCCCGGGCCGCGAGGCACTCGCCCGCCATGGTGGTCAGCACCGCGTCGGGGCCGATCTCCAGGAAGGTGGTCGCCCCGCGCTCGGCAAGGGTCGCCATCCCGTGCGCGAACAGCACGGCCTGACGCACCTGACGGCTCCAGTAGGCCGGGTCGCGCAGTTCCTCCGCACGGGCGAGTTCACCGGTCACATTGGACACCAGGGGCAGGGCCGGGTCGTGGAACTCCGCTCCGGCCACCACCCGCTCGAAGTCGGCGAGCATCGGCTCCATCAGCGCCGAGTGGAAGGCGTGACTGACCGTCAGCTTCCTGGTCCGCACTGCGCGTTCGGCGAAGACGGCGGCCACCTGGTCGACCTCGGCCGCCGGGCCGGACAGCACGACGGACGCGGGCCCGTTGACGGCCGCGACGGACACCCCGTCCGCGAACGGCGCCAGCGCCTCGCGGACCTCCGCCTCACCGGCCGCGACGGCCACCATGGCCCCGCCCGCCGGCAGCGCCTGCATCAGCCAGCCGCGTGCCGCCACCACCCGGGCGGCGTCCGGCAGCGACCAGACGCCGGCGACGTGCGCCGCGGCCAGTTCGCCGATCGAGTGGCCGAGCAGGTAGTCGGGGGTGATGCCCCAGGTCTCCAGCAGCCGGAACAGGGCTACCTCCACCGCGAACAGCGCGGCCTGGGTGAAGACCGTCTGGTTCAGCTCCTGCGCCTCGGGCGTACCGGGCGCGCCGAACACGACCTCCTTCAGCGGCCGCTCCAGGTAGTGGTCGAGTTCCGCGCAGACCGCGTCGAACGCCTGCGCGTAGGCGGGGTACGCCTCGTAGAGGCGGCTGCCCATGCCGGGCCGCTGCGAGCCCTGGCCGGTGAACAGGAAGGCCACGCGGCCCTCGGCGGGCCGTTCCAGCGCGACCGCGGCACCGTCCCGGCCCTCGGCCAGCGCATCGAGGGCGCGGGCCAGGTCGGCCCGGTCGCCGGCCGCCAGGACGGCCGCGTGGTCGAGCACGGTGCGGGTCGTGGCCAGCGACCAGGCCAGGTCGCGGACCCGGGCGTCGGGCTCGGCGTCCAGGAACGAGCGCAACCGCGCGGCCTGGGCCCGCAGTCCCGCCTCGCCGCGGCCGGAGACGACCACCGGGACGGGAGTGCCGTCCCCGATCGCCGGCCGGCCGTCACCGGCCGCCGGTGCGTCCGCCGTGGCCTGCGGCCCGTCGGCCGGGGCCTGCTCGATGATCACGTGCGCGTTGGTGCCGCTGATCCCGAAGGAGGAGACACCGGCGCGGCGCGGGCGGCCCTGCTCGGGCCAGGGCCTGGCCTCGGTCAGCAGCTCCACCGCGCCCGCCGACCAGTCCACGTGCGGGGTCGGCTCGTCGATGTGCAGGGTGCGCGGCAGGACGCCGTGGCGCAGGGCCAGCACGATCTTCATGACGCCGGCCACGCCGGCCGCCGCCTGGGTGTGGCCGATGTTGGACTTGAGCGTCCCGAGCCAGAGCGGCCGGTCCTCCGGTCGGCCCTGGCCGTACGAGGCCAGGATCGCCTGCGCCTCGATCGGGTCGCCCAGCGTGGTTCCGGTGCCGTGCGCCTCCACCGCGTCGACCTCGGCGGGCGACAGACCGGCGTCCGCCAGGGCGGCGGCGATCACCCGCTGCTGGGAGGGACCGTTGGGTGCCGTCAGCCCGTTGGACGCGCCGTCCTGGTTGATCGCCGAGCCGCGCAGCACCGCGAGCACCGGGTGGCCCAGACGCTGGGCGTCCGAGAGCCGCTCCACCAGGAGGACGCCCGCGCCCTCGGCGAGCGAGAACCCGTCGGCCGCACCCGCGAAGGACTTGCAGCGGCCGTCCGCGGCCAGACCGCGCTGCCTGCTGAAGGCGAGGAAGGACGTCGGGTCGGGCATCACCATGACGCCGCCCGCCATCGCCAGGTCGCACTCGCCCATCCGCAGCGACTGTGCCGCCAGGTGCAGCGCGACCAGCGAGGACGAGCAGGCGGTGTCGATCGTGACGGCCGGGCCTTCGAGCCCCAGCACGTAGGAGACCCGGCCGGACACCACGCTGGCGGAGGCACTGGTGACCAGGTAGCCCTCCAGCTCGGCGGAGTCCCGCAGCCGGGTGCCGTAGGCCTGGTCGGCCATGCCGAAGTAGACGCCGGTCCGGCTGCCGCGCAGCGACCCGGGGTCGATGCCGGCCCGCTCCAGCGCCTCCCAGGAGGTCTCCAGCAGCAGCCGCTGCTGCGGGTCCATCGAGAGGGCCTCGCGGGGCGAGATGCCGAAGAAACCGGCGTCGAACTGCCCCGCGTCGTGCAGGAATCCGCCCTGGTCCACGTAGCTGGACTCGGGTGCGTCGGGGTCCGGGTCGAAGAGCCGGTCCAGCGGCCAGCCGCGGTCGGTGGGGAAGGGGGTGATCAGATCCGCCTCGTCCAGCAGCGCCTGCCACAGCTGCTCGGGCGTGGCGATGCCACCCGGGTAGCGGCAGCCCATGGCGACGATGGCGATCGGCTCGTCACGGCGGGGAGCGGCGGCCGGCACCGCCGGGACGGCGGGCACGGCCTCGCGGCCGCCGAAGACCTTCCGGCCGATGAACTCGGCCAGTGCCGCCAGGGTCGGGTGGTCGAAGACCATGGTGCTGGGCAGCCGCACTCCGCTGGCCGTGCTCAGCCGGTTCCGCAGCTCGACCGCGGTCAGCGAGTCGAAGCCGAGGTCCTTGAACGCCCGCCGCACATCGATCGCGTCGGCGCCGCGGTGGCCGAGCACGGCGGCGACGTGTTCGGCCACCAGCTCACGCAGGGCCCGCGCACGCTGGTCCTCGTCCAGCTCCGCCAGCCTGCGGGCCAGGGCGGATCCGGGCGCCCCGGAGCCGCCGCCCTGCGCGGGCTGCTCGGGCTCCGGCTGTGCCTGCGGCAGCTCGTCGAGCAGCCGGGAGTCGCGGCCCGAGGTGAACACCGGGACGAACTGCTCCCAGTCCACGTCGGCGAGGATGACCGAGGTCTCCCCCTCCGCCAGCATCCGCCGCAGTCCGGCGACGGCCAGGTCCGGATCGATCACCGGCAGACCCCGGCGACGGAGCGTGTCGTAGATCGCCTCGTCGACCATGCCGCCGCCGGCCCACGGCCCCCAGGCCACGGACAGGGTCGGCACACCGTCGGCGCGGCGCCGCTCCGCACGGGCGTCGAGCACCGCGTTGGCCGCGGCGTAGACCGCGTGGTCACCGGCGCCCCAGACGGCGGTGATCGAGGAGAAGTAGACGACCGCTTCCAGCTGCGCGGGGTCGAGCACGGCCTCCACGTTGGCGATGCCCTCGACCTTGGCGCCCAGCACGGTCACCAGGTCGTCCAGGCTCGCCTCGGCCAGCGGGCCCAGGACACCGGCACCGGCGGCGTGCACCACGGCCGTGATCGGTCCGCCATCGGCCTGCACCCGGTCGACGAGCGCGGCCAGCGCCGCGCGGTCGGCCGTGTCGCAGGCCTCCACGGACACCCGGGTACCGAGGGCGGCCAGCTCGGCCCGCAGCTCCGGGGCTCCGGGGGCCGCGGTGCCACGACGGCTGAGCAGCACCAGGTGGTCCACCCCCTCGGCGGCCAGCCAGCGCGCCACCCGGGCGCCGAGGACGCCGGTACCACCGGTGACCAGGACCGTTCCGCGTGGCTGCCAGCCGGGCTGCCCGGCGCAGTCGGACGCGGCGGCGTGCACCAGCCGTCGGCCGTACACGCCCGAGGGGCGCACCGCCACCTGGTCCTCGCCGCCGAGGCCCGCCAGGACCAGCGCCAGCCGCTGGGCGGCCCGCTCGTCGACGATCTCCGGCAGGTCGATCAGGCCGCCCCAGCGCTGGGGCTCCTCCAGTGCCGCCACCCGGCCCAGCGCCCAGAGCGCGGCCTGCTCGGGGTCGGCCGGTCCGGCGTCGTCCGCGGTGCCGACCGCACCGCGGGTCGCGCACCACAGGGGCGCGTCGACCCCGGCGTCCGGCAGGGCCTGGATCAGCATCATCGCCAGGGCGAGCCCGCGCGGTACCACCTGCTCCCGCGGGTGCCTGGCCTGGTCCGTCCCGAGCAGCGAGAGGACTCCGGCCGGGGCCGGGTGGTCCGCCAGCGCCGTCCGGACGGCGGCGGCGAGAGCCGCACGCTCGCCGCCGGCCTCGGCGGTGACGGCGTCCTCGTCGACCCGGAGGACGACGGTGCCCTCGGCGCGGTCCTCGACGGCGCGTACCGCGCCGAGGACGGCCGGGTGGCCGGCGAGCCCGGCGGGCACGACGACCAGCCAGTGGCCGGCGAGCCGGTTCGGCCCGCCGGACTCACCGAGCCGGGACCAGCCGACCCGGTACCGCCAGGCGTCCAGGACCGACTGCTCGCGGCGGCCGGACCGCCAGGCGGACAGGGCGGGGACGAGGTCCGCCAGCGGGGTGCGGTCGGCCAGCCCGAGGGTGTCCGCGAGGACGTCGAGGTCCTGCTCCTCGACGGCCCGCCAGAACCGCTCGTCCGCCGGATCGCCGGCCACCTGCGGCGCCACCGCCTGCGGCCAGTACCGTTCGCGCTGGAAGGCGTAGGTCGGCAGGTCCACCTGGACCGGCCGGTGGTCGCGGTAGGCGGCCGTCCAGTCGACCGGGACGCCGTTCACGGACAGCTCGGCCACCGAGGTGAGCATCCGCTCCAGGCCGCCCTCGTCCCGGCGCAGGGTGCCGACGACCACCGGCTCACCGCCGGCGCGCTCGGCGGTCTCCGAGACCGCAACGCCCAGCACCGGGTGCGGGCTGACCTCGACGAACACCAGGTGACCCCGGTCGACCAGCTCCCTGACGACCGGTTCGAGCAGTACCGGCTCCCGCAGGTTCCGGTACCAGTACTCGGCATCCAGGCCCTCGGTGTCCAGGCGCCCGGCGGTCACGGTGGAGAAGAACGCGGTCCCGGACCGGCGCGGGCGGATCGGCGCCAGTGCCTCCAGCAGCTCCTCCCGGAGTTCCTCGACCTGCGCCGAGTGCGAGGCGTAGTCCACCTCGATCCGCTTGGCGCGGATCTCCTGCGACCGTGCGTGCGCCATCACCTCGTCGAGCGCCTGCGGCTCACCGGAGACCACCACGGCGGACGGGCCGTTGACGGCCGCCACCGACACCCTGCCCTCCCAGCGTCCCAGCCACGGCTCGACCTCGGCCCGCGGCGCGGCCAGCGAGACCATGCCGCCCCGGCCGGCGAGGGCGCCCAGCGCACGGGCGCGCAGCGCCACCACGCGTGCGGCGTCCTCCAGGCAGAGCGCGCCGGCCACGCACGCGGCCGCGATCTCGCCCTGGGAGTGGCCGATCACCGCGGCCGGCACCACACCGAAGGACCGCCAGACCTCGGCCAGCGAAACCATGACGGCGAACAGCACGGGCTGGACGACGTCGACCCGGTCGAGCCCGGGCGCGCCGGCCGCGCCGCGCACCACGTCGGTGGGCGACCAGTCGACGAAGGCCGCCAGCGCCCGCTCGCACTCCGCCCAGCGGGCGGCGAACACCGCTGAGGTGTCCAGGAGTTCGACCGCCATACCGGCCCACTGACCGCCCTGTCCGGGGAACACCCAGACCGGGCCGCGCCCGGCGGGCAGCGCCTCGCCGGTCACCACCGCCTGCGCCGGCACGGCGTCGGCGACGGCCCGCAGCCCCGCCGTCAACTGCCCGCGCTCCCGGCCCAGGACGACGGCCCGGTGCTCGAACAGGGTGCGGGAGCGCAGCAGGGCGTGGCCGATGTCGCCGACCGGCAGCTCCGGCCGAACCGCCAGCTCCGCGGCCAGGCGGGCCGCCTGCGCGCGCAGCGCCTCGGCGGTACGGGCGGAGAGCACCCACGGCCGCACCGACCCCGGCTCCTGGTCCGGTCCGGGGGCCGGCTCCGGCTGGTCGGGGGCCTGCTCCAGGATCACGTGGGCGTTGGTGCCGCTCATCCCGAAGGACGAGACGCCGGCCCGCCGCGGGCGGCCGGTCCGCGGCCACGGCCTGCTCTCGGTGAGCAGCTCCACCGCGCCGGAGGACCAGTCGACCTGCGGGGTGGGCTCGTCGACGTGCAGCGTCGCGGGGAGCACGCCGTTGCGGATCGCCATCACGGCCTTGATCACGCCGCCGACACCGGCCGCCGCCATCGTGTGGCCGATGTTCGACTTGAGGGAGCCGAGGTAGAGCGGCCGGTCCTCGGCGCGGTCCCGGCCGTAGGTGGCCAGGAGCGCCTGGGCCTCGATCGGGTCACCCAGGCGGGTGCCGGTGCCGTGTGCCTCGACGAGGTCCACGTCCCGGGGGGCGAGGCCCGCGACGGCCAGCGTCCGGCGGATCACCCGCTGCTGGGAGGGGCCGTTCGGCGCGGTGAGGCCGTTGGAGGCGCCGTCCTGGTTGATCGCGCTGCCCCGCACGGTGGCGAGCACCCGGTGCCCGTTGCGCAAGGCGTCGGACAGCCGCTCGACGACCAGGACGCCGACGCCCTCGGCCCAGCCGGTGCCGTCGGCCGCCGCCGCGAAGGACTTGCAGCGCCCGTCCGCCGCCAGACCGTTCTGCCGGGCGAACTCCACGAAGCCCACCGGGGTGCTCATCACGGTCACACCGCCGGCCAGGGCGAGGTCGCACTCACCGTTGCGCAGCGACTGCGCGGCCAGGTGCAGGGCGACGAGCGAGGAGGAGCACGCGGTGTCCACGGTGACCGCCGGACCCTCAAGGCCGAGGGCGTAGGCGATCCGGCCCGAGACCACACTGGTGGCGGTGCCCGTCATCAGGTAGCCCTCGCTCTCGGGCACCCCGGAGAGGACCTGGGCGTAGTCCGAACCGGCCACGCCGGAGAAGACGCCGGTGCTGCTGCCGCGCACCGCGGACCCGTCGATCCCGGCCCGCTCCAGCGCCTCCCAGGACACCTCCAGCAGCAGCCGCTGCTGCGGGTCCATCGCCAGCGCCTCCCGGGGCGCCACGCCGAAGAAGCCCGCGTCGAACTCGGCGGCGTCGGACAGGAATCCGCCCTCGGTCGGCATCGGCGTCCCGTCGGAGGCGTCGCCGCGGCGCAGCGCCGCGATGTCCCAGCCGCGGTCGAGCGGGAAGCCCGCGATGCCGTCGCCGCCGGACACCACCAGCTGCCAGAGGTCCTCCGGTCCGGTGACGCCGCCGGGGTAGCGGCAGGCCATGCCGACGATGGCCACGGGCTCATCGGTCACGGCTGCGCTGGTGGACGGCAGGCCGGCGTCGGCGGTGACGCCGAGCAGCTCCTCGCGCAGGTACGAAGCCACCGCCTCCGGGGTCGGGTAGTCGAAGACCACCGTCGCGGGAACCGGCAGGCCGCTGTCGGCCGCGAGCCGGTCACGGAACCGGACGGCCGTCAGCGAGTCGAAGCCGAGCTCCTGGAACGGCTGGCCCGGGTGGACCGCGTCGGCCGAGGGGTGTCCGAGGACGGCCGCGGCGTGCGCGCGGACCAGCTCCAGCAGGCGGTGCGGCAGTTCCGCCGGGTCGACGGCGGCCAGCGGGTGGTCCGCGGGGACCGGCCGCGCCGCCCGGGGGGTGTTGCCCGCCAGCGCCCGGACCTCGGGCAGGTCGGCGACCAGCGGGCGGGAGCGGATGGCGGTGAAGCGCGGGTGGAAGGCGCTCCAGTCGATGTCCGCCACGACCGTGACCGCCTCGTCGGCGTCGAAGGCCCGGCCAAGAGCCTCCAGAGCCAGGCGCGGACGCATCGGGACCAGCCCGAGCTCCGCACCCGGGACCGGCGCGTCCGGGCCCGCGTCCGCGCCCCAGGGACCCCAGCCCACGCAGAGGGCGGGGACCCCGTCGGCGCGCAGCCGCTGGGCCAGGAACTCCAGCAGCCCGTGCGCGAGGACGTGCACGGCGTCCTCGCCGCCCCAGGCACCGCTGACCGACGACAGCAGGACGAAGGCGTCGAGGTCCGTGTCCGGGACCAGGTCGGCGAGCAGCGCCGCGCCCGCGACCCGGTCGTGCAGCTGTCGGGACAGCAGGCCCGGCTCGGCGGCGCGCAGCACGGATTCGGCTCCGGGCGCGGTCGCACCGGGGTTCTCGATGTGGACGACGGCGGTGAGCGGGTACTCGGCCGGGAGCGCCGCCCGCAGGGCCTCGGGGTCGTGCCCGTCCCAGAGGGCGGTGGCGCAGGTGCTGCCGTCGGCCGGGTCCGTCCGGAGGGCGGCGAGGTCGGGAGCCGGCTGATCGGGCCGGTGCAGCAGGACCAGGTGCCGCTGCGCACCGGCGGTGAGCCAGCCGACCAGGTCGGCGGTGACGGCGCCGACGTCGCCCGTGATCAGGGTGGTGCCGCCGGACCGCCAGGCCCGGTCACGGACGGGCCGCCGGACGGCCCGGGTCAGCCTGCGGGCGAACACGCCGTTGGCCCGCACGGCGAGTTCGTCCTCGCCACGCGGGTCGGCGAGCAGCGCGACCAGCACCGCCGAGTGGTCCTGCGGACCGTCGGCCAGGTCGATCAGGCCGCCCCAGCGGCCGGGGAACTCGCCGGCCGCGGCCCGGCCCAGACCCGGGAAGAAGGCCTGCGACTGATCCGCCGGGGCGTCCTCGCCGCCGACCGAGACCGCGCGCCGGGTGACGCACCAGAGCGGGGCCCGCACCTGCGCCTCGCCGAGCGCCTGGAGCAGGGTCGTGGTCGCGGCCAGGGCGGCCGGTACCAGCGGGGCGTGCGGGTCCGGTGTCCGGTCGAGAGCCAGCATGGAGAGCACGCCCGCCGGGGCCTCGGTGCCGTCGAGCGCGGCCCGCAGCCGCGCGGCAAGGGCGGCCCGGTCGGTGTCCGCCGGACCGGCGGGCAGGGTCACGAGCCCGTCCGCGTGCCGTTCCAGGGCCGCCAGCACCCCGATGACCACCGGGTCGTCCTGGGCGGCGGACGGAACGACCACCAGCCAGGTGCCGCCCGGGCCGCCGTCCCCGGGCCGGCCGACCGGCTCCCAGCCGAGCCGGTGCAGCAGGCGGTCCCCGGCGTGCCCGGCCGGGTCCGCGAAGGCCGGCGCGGCGGTCGGGGCGGGGCTGGCCGGCAGCCAGTACCGCCGGCGCTGGAAGGCGTAGGTCGGCAGGGCGGGCACCGGCCGGGCCGGGTCCGCCCCGAGGACCGCCGCCCAGTCCACCGACCGGCCGCGGACGTGCAGTTCGGCGAGGCCGGCCAGCAGGGTGTGCGACTCCTCGCGATGGCGATCCAGCGCGGGGACCAGCGCCACCGCGTCGCCGAGGTCGGCGAGGCAGTCGCGGGCCATCGCGGTGAGCACCCCGCCGGGGCCCAGTTCGAGGCAGGCCGTCACCCCCAGGGAGTGCAGGGTGCGCATCCCGTCGTGGAACCGGACGGCCTCGCGGACGTGCCGCACCCAGTACTCGGCCGAGCACAGCTGCTCCGCGGTGACCGGCTCGCCGGTCAGGTCGGAGACGATCGGGATCCGCGGGGCGCGGAAGTCCAGCGTCTGCGCCACGGCCCTGAACTCGGCCAGCATCGGGTCCATGAGGTGCGAGTGGAAGGCATGACTGACCGTCAGCCGACGGTGGCGGTGACCCCGCTGGGCACAGCGCCGGGCGAGTTCCTCGATCGTCTCCTCGGCGCCGGAGAGCACCAGCGACCTGGGCCCGTTGACGGCCGCGACCGCCACCGGTCCGAGGTCGCCCGCCTCCGCCAGGAGATCGGGCAGCTCCGATTCGGGCAGCTCGACGGCGAGCATCGCCCCGCCCGCGGGCAGCGCCTGCATGAGACGGCCGCGGGCGGCGACCAGGGTGCAGGCGTCGTCCAGGGAGAGCACCCCGGCGACGTGGGCGGCGCTCAGCTCACCGATCGAGTGGCCGAGGAGGTGGTCGGGGACGAGGTTCCAGTGCTCCAGGAGGCGGAACAGCGCCACCTCCACGGCGAACAGCGCCGCCTGGGTGTACTCGGTGCGGTTGACCAGCGGTTCGCCGTCCACCTGCGCTCCGGCCAGGACGACGTCCCCGAGCGGGTGCTCCAGCAGCGGGTCGATCCTGGCGCACACCTCGTCGAAGGCCTCGGCGAACCGCGGGTACGCCTCGTACAGGCCCCGGCCCATGCCGGGGCGCTGGGCGCCCTGACCGGTGAAGAGGAAAGCGAGCCCGCCGGTCGGGCGGGTCCTGCCGAGCACGACGGCAGGGTGGACCGTGCCCCGGGCGAGGGCGTCGAGCCCGTCCAGCAGCTGCGCACCGTCGGCTCCGACCACGGCGGCGCGGTGGGTCAGCGCGGCCCGGGTCGTCACCAGCGAGGCCGCCCAGTCGGTCGGCGCCGCCGTGGGATCGGCTGCGACGGCCCGGCCCAGCCGGCGGGCCTGCGCCCGCAGCGCCTCCTCGCCGCGGGCGGAGAGCAGCCACGCCACCGGGGCGCCGTCGGGCGCGGTGGTGCCGGCGGGCGCGGTGGTGACGTCGGCGGGCGCGGTGGTGACGTCGGGCACGGTGCTGCCGTCGGCGGGCGCGGTCGTCCCGGTCTCGGGGGCCTGCTCCAGGATCACGTGCGCGTTGGTGCCGCTGATGCCGAAGGAGGAGACGGCGGACCGCCGGGCCCGGCCGGTCCGCGGCCAGTCGCGCTGCTCGGTCAGCAGCCGGACCTCGCCGGCCGACCAGTCGACCTCCGGGGTCGGCCGGTCCACGTGGAGCGTGGCGGGCAGCAGGCCGTGCCGCATCGCCATGACCATCTTGATCACGCCGGCCAGACCGGAGGCCGCCTGGGTGTGGCCGATGTTGGACTTGACCGAGCCGAGCCAGAGCGGCTGGTCCGCCGGGCGGTCCTGCCCATAGGTGGCGAGCAGCGCCTGGGCCTCGACCGGGTCTCCCAGCCGGGTGCCGGTGCCGTGGCCCTCGACCACGTCGACCTGACCGGGGCTCAGCCTGGCGTCCTCCAGGGCCTGGCGGATCACCCGCTGCTGGGACGGGCCGTTCGGCGCGGTGAGCCCGTTGGAGGCGCCGTCCTGGTTGACCGCGGTGCCGCGCACGACGGCCAGGACGGGGTGCCCGAGCCGCTCGGCATCCGAGAGCTTCTCCAGCAGGAGAACAGCGACGCCCTCCCCCCATCCCGTGCCGTCGGCCGCGGCCGCGAAGGCCTTGCACCTGGCGTCCCCGGCGAGCCCGCCCTGCTGGGCGAACTCGGCGAACAGCGTCGGACCGGCCATCACCGCGGCACCGCCGGCCAGCGCGAAGGAGCACTCGCCGGACCGCAGGGCCGCGACCGCGAGGTGCAGCGCCACCAGCGAGGACGAGCAGGCGGTGTCGACCGTGAGGGCGGGGCCCTCCAGGCCCAGGGTGTAGGACAGGCGACCCGAGGCGACGCTGCTGGTGGTGCCGGTCAGGATGTGCCCCAGGACCTCCTGACGGGCCTGCTCGTCGTGGGGGCCGTAGCGCTGGTCGGCCATCCCGACGAAGACCGCGCCGTCGCTGCCCCGCAGCGCCGTGGGGTCGATCCCGGCCCGTTCGAAGGCCTCCCAGGAGGTCTCCAGGAGCAGCCGCTGCTGCGGGTCCATCGCCAGCGCCTCGCGCGGCGAGACACCGAAGAACCCGGCGTCGAACTCTCCTGCTTCGTACAGGAATCCGCCCTCGCGCCGGACCCCGGAGCCGAGGTCCGACACCTCCCAGCCGCGGTCCGCGGGGAACGCGGCGATCGCGTCGTTCCCGGAGCGGGTGAACTCCCAGAGATCCTCCGGGGACTGGATACCGCCCGGGTAGCGGCAGCCGATGGAGACGATCGCGATGGGCTCCGGCGCGGCCGACTCCAACTCGTGCAGCCGCTGCCGGGTCCGCTGCAGATCCGCGGTGACCTTCTTCAGGTAGTCGACGAGCTTCCCGTCACTTACCACTGCGATCAACTCCTTTGCCGTGCGGCGTTTTCATGACGGGACAGGCGGGGCGGGACAGGACGGGGCGGGCGGTACGGCCGCTCACCCGAGATCACCGAACTCGCTGTCGATGAACGCGAGGACCTCGTCGGCCGTGGCGTCGTCGAGCGGGGAGCCGCCGGCGCTGTCCGGGCCGCCGGCCGCGTCGACGGCCCACATCAGCCGCTTGAGGCGGCGCGCCACTTCCTCGAACTCCTCGTCGTCCGAGCCGATGGCCTCGATGTCCGTCTCCAGGCGTTCCAGTCCGCGCAGCACCCGCTGGGCCGCCGTCGCCTCGGCGGGAACCAGGAGGGCGAGAAGGTGCTCGGTCAGGACGGCGGGCGTCGGGTGGTCGAAGACCAGCGTGGCGGGCAGCGTGAGCCCGGTCGCGGTCTGCAGGTGGTTCCGGAGTTCCACCGCGGTCAGCGAGTCGAAGCCGACCTCCTTGAAGGCCTGGTCCGGCTCGACGGCGTCCGCGGCCGCATGTCCGAGCACCGCGGCGGTACGCGCCAGCACGAGCTCCAGCACCGCGCGGCCGCGGTCCTCCGGGGACAGCGCGGCCAGCCCGGCACCGAAACCGCCGGCCACGGGTGCGGCGGGCCCGGAGGCCGTCGAGAGCGCCGAGCGGCGGACCTTGACGAGCTGTCGGAGCACCGCCGGAACGGCGCCGTCGGCGTGACGGGTGCGCAGGCCGGCGAGGTCCAGCTTGGCGGGCACCAGCACGGCGCGGTCGGCGACCAGGCCGCCGTCGAACAGGGCGAGGGCGGTCTGCGTGCTCAGCGGCGCGACACCGACCCGGCCGACCCGGCGAAGATCCCGCTCCGCGAGGCGGCCGGTCATCCCACTGGCCTGCTCCCACAGCCCCCAGGCCAGCGAGACCGCGGCCAGGCCACGGGAGCGCCGGTGCTCGGCGAGAGCGTCGAGGAACGCGTTGGCCGCCGAGTAGCTGCCCTGTCCGGCGCCGCCGAGTACGGCGGCGGCCGAGGAGAACAGCACGAACAGGTCCAGGTCCAGATGCTCGGTCAGCCGGTGCAGGTTCCAGGCGCCGTCGACCTTCGGGCTCAGCACCCCGGAGAGCCGCTCGCGGCTCAGCGAGGAGATGACCGCGTCGTCGGTGACACCGGCGGCGTGCACGACACCGGCCAGGCGGTGGTCGGCGTGGATGGAGTCGAGCAGCGAGGCGACGGCCTGCCGGTCGGCGGCATCGCACGCCGCGACCCGGAGCCGAGCACCGTGGCGCCCGAGTTCCGAGCGGAGCGTGGCGAGTTCCGGCGTCTGGGCACCGCTGCGCCCGGCGAGCACCACATGCCGCAGGCCGTGCCCGGTGACCAGGTGGCGTGCCAGCAGCCGGCCCAGGGTGCCGGTGCCGCCGGTGATCAGGACGGCGTCGTCCGGGCCGAACGCGACGCCCAGGGTGAGGGCGGCCCGGCCGGTCAGCGTCGCCTGGCTCAGCGCCCGGAACGCCTCGGGGGCCCGGCGGATGTCCCAGGAGGCCACCGGGATCGGGGCCAGCACCCCGCGCTCGAAGAGCGCGGACAGCTCGCCGAGGATCTCGCCCAGCCGCTCGGGCCCGGGGTCGGCCAGGTCGAAGGCCCGGTACCGCACGCCCGGGTGGTCGGCGGCGACGCCCTGCGGGTCCCGCAGGTCGAGTTTGCCGATCTCCAGGAACCGGCCGCCCCGCGGCAGCAGTTCCAGCGAGGCGTCCAGGTACGGCCCCGCGAGGCAGTTCAGCACGACGTCCACGCCCCGGCCGCCGGTGGCGGCCAGGATCCGCTCGCGGAACTCCAGGGTCCGCGAGGAGGAGATGTGCGGGTCGTCCAGGCCGGCGGCACGCAGCGCGTCCCACTTGGGCTCACTGGCCGTGCCGAACACCTCGGCGCCCAGGTGCCGGGCCAGCCGCACCGCGGCCGTGCCGACCCCGCCCGCCGCGGCGTGCACCAGGACCGACTCGCTCTCCCGCAGCCCGGCGAGATCGACCAGCCCGTACCAGGCGGTCAGGTACGCCACGGTGGCGGTCGCGCCCTCGGCGAAGGTCCAGCCGGTGGGGAGGGCGATCACCGTGCGGTGGTCGGCCTGCGCGGTCGGGCCGAAGGAGCCGTCGAGCATGCCCATCACCCGGTCGCCGGGCCGGAATCCGGTGACGCCGGGCCCGACCTCGGTGACCACGCCGGCGCCCTCGACGCCGAGCCGGGCCGCCCCGGGGTACATGCCGAGCGCGATCAGGGTGTCGCGGAAGTTCATCCCGGCCGCGCGCACCATGACCCGCAGCCGGCCCTCACCGAGGGGTTCCTCGGCCTCGCCGCACGGCAGCAGGGCGAGATTGTCCAGCGTGCCCTGACCGGTGGTGTCCAGGCGCCAGGCGCCGCCGGGCGGCGGGGTGAGGCCGGTGTCACCGTCCGCCCTGGCCAGCCGGCGGACGAACGCACGCCCGTCGCGCAGCGCCGTCTCCGGCTCGCCGGACACGACGGCCCGGACGACCTGCTGGAGATCCGCGGCCCCGTCGGCCGGGTCCAGGTCGAGCAGCACGATCCGGTCGGGGTTCTCCGTCTGCGCCGATCGGACGAGACCGCTGACGGCGGCCTGTGCCGGGTCGACCGGCCCCACGCCGTGCGGAAGTGCCACCGCACCGCGGGTCGCCACCACCAGCCTGCCCGCGGCGAGGCGTTCGTCGGCGAGCCAGCCCTGGAGCAGTTCCAGGGCCCAGCCGGTGGCCCGGTGGGCGGCCTCGGCGACATCCTCGTCCCGGCCGGGCGGGCACCAGGCCAGCACCACCTCGGGGACGGCCGCGCCGGCGTCCAGCGCCGAGCGCAGCTGCGCCAGGCCGGCGTGGTGCGGCAGTGCCCCGAACGGCTCGGTGTCCGATTCCGCGCCGAGCACGGCGAGCCGGGCCGACGGCAGATCGCCGGGGTGCTCCTGGGCGACCCAGTCGGTGCGGAAGAGCACGTCGGTCTCGCCGTCGGCCGGGGCGCGCAGGGCCTGCGGCGCCACGGGACGCAGGGCGAGCGCGTCCACCGTGGCCACCGGTGCGCCGTCCGCGTCGGCGGCGATCAGCACGACGTCGCCGTTGGGACGGCGGGTGAGCCGGACCCGCAGCGAGGCGGCCGCACCCGCGTGCAGGCGCAGCCCGCTCCAGGAGAACGGCAGCCGGGCCGAGCCCGGCTCGTCGTCCTCCCGGGCGAGCGGGCCGAGCGCGTGCAGCGCGGCGTCCAGCAGGGCCGGGTGCAGGCCGAACCGGGCCGCGTCGGCGGCGGCCTCCTGCGGCAGCGCGACCTCGGCGAAGATCTCCGCACCGCGCCGCCAGGCGCGCCGCAGGCCCTGGAAGGCGGGTCCGTAGTCGAGGCCGGCGGCCACCAGGCCGGTGTAGAAGCCGTCGAGGGCGACCGGCTCGGCGTCGGCCGGCGGCCAGGCCGAGAGTTCGGGCAGCGCGTCGGGCCGGTCGCCCGACGGTTCGAGGACCCCCTGCGCGTGCCTGGTCCACGGCGCCGGACCGGAGCCGTCGGGACGCGAGTACACCGCGATCGGACGGCACCCGTCCTCATCGGGGCGGCCGACCTCCAGTTGGACCCGGACCTGCCCCTGCTCGGGGAGCACCAGTGGCGCGTACAGGTTCAGCTCGCGCACGCTCTCGCAGCCCAGCCGCTCACCGGCCCACCAGGCGAGGTCGACGAACGCCGTGCCGGGGACCAGGACTGCGCCCAGCACGGTGTGGTCGGCGAGCCACGGGGAGGAATCGCGCGAGAGCACCCCGGTGGCGAACGCCTCGTCCCCGGAGGCGGATTCGACCCAGCGGCCCAGCAGCGGATGCCCCGTACCGTCGGCCGCGCCGCCCGCCGCGGCACTCCCGACGACGGCCGGTGCGTTCACCCAGTAGCGCTGCCGCTGGAAGGGCGAGGTGGGTGCGGCCACCGGCCGGGCGCCGGTACCGGAGAAGAAGGCGTCCCAGTGGACCGCCGTGCCGCGGACGAAGACCCGGCCGAGGGCGGTCGCCATGCTGTGCGCCTCGTCCCGGCCGCGGCGCAGCGCCGGGACGCAGGCCACCGCCGTCGCAGCCGCGTTGGCGCACTCCTCGGCCATCGCCGAGAGCACGCCGTCCGGCCCGATCTCCAGGAAGGTCCGGGCGCCGGCGTCCAGCAGCGTGCCGACGCCCTGGGCGAAACGCACGCAGCCGCGGACCTGGCGCACCCAGTAGCCGGGCTCGCACAGCTCCTCGGTGACGAATCCTCCGGTGAGGTCGGACACCACGGGAAGCACCGGTGCGCGGAACGCGACCTCGCTCAGGACCTGCTCGAAGTCGGCGAGCATCGGCTCCATGAGTTCCGAGTGGAAGGCATGCGAGACCGTCAGCCGCCGGGTGCGCACACCGCGCTCGGCGAACCCGGCGAGCACCGTCGCCACCGCCTCGGCCTCACCCGACACCACGACGGAGGACGGGCCGTTGACGGCCGCGATGCCGATCCGGCCGGGGAGGCCGGCGAGGGCCGCGAGCACCTCGTCCTCGCCCGCGGCCACCGCACCCATCGCCCCGCCCGGCGGGAGCGCCTGCATCAGGCGGCCCCGGGCGGCGACCACCCGGGCCGCGTCCGCCAGCGACCAGACGCCCGCCACGTGCGCCGCGACGAGTTCGCCGACGGAGTGGCCGAGCAGGAACTCCGGCCGCACTCCCCACGACTCGACCAGTCGGTAGAGCGCGACCTCCACCGCGAACAGGCCGGCCTGGGTGTAGTCGGTGCCGTCGAGCAGGGCCGCCCGATCCGATCCCGGCCCGGCGAACACGACCTCGCGCAGCGGCACCGGCAGATGGCGGTCCAGCTCACGGCAGACCTCGTCGAACGCCGCGGCGAAGACGGGGAACGCGCGGTACAGCCCGCTGCCCATGCCGACCCGCTGAGCGCCCTGTCCGGTGAACAGGACGGCGAGCGGCCCCTCGGCCGCGCTGTCCGGCTCGACGGTGCCGCCGGCCACGGCGGCCAGCCCGGCAGCGAGTTCGGCCGCGTCGGCGGCGACCACCACGGCAGCGCGGTCCAGCAGGGCCCGCGAGCCCGTGGACACCACGGCGAGATCCTGCGGGCGCACCCCGGGGGCCGTTCCCAGCCAGTCGCCCCAGCGCCCGGCCAACGCGCGCACACCCTCGTCGGATCGGCCCGAGACCACCACGGGCACCGGGAGCGGCAGGGGGCGGGAGGCCTCGTCGCCGGCCCACTCGCCGCCGGTGGGCTCGCCGCCGGCCGGCTCCGGCTGCTGACGGGACGGCGCCTCCTCCACGATCACGTGGGCATTGGTTCCGCTGACCCCGAAGGAGGACACGCCCGCGCGGCGGGGCTCGTCACCCGCCGGCCACTCCTGGGCCCGCGTCAGCAGCTCCACCGTGCCCGACGACCAGTCCACGAACGGCGAGGGCTCGTCCACGTGCAGCGTCCTGGGCAGCAGCCCCGCCCGCAGCGCCAGCACCATCTTGATCACACCGGCCACACCCGCGGCCGCCTGCGTGTGACCGATGTTCGACTTCAGGGAGCCCAGCCACAACGGCCGGTCGGCAGAACGGTCCTGACCGTACGTCGCCAGCAGCGCCTGCGCCTCGATCGGATCGCCCAGCTTCGTGCCCGTCCCGTGCGCCTCCACCGCGCCGACCTGGTCGGCCAGGAGCCCGGCGTCCGCCAGGGCCTGGCGGATCACCCGCTGCTGGGACGGACCGTTGGGCGCCGTCAGACCGTTCGACGCACCGTCCTGGTTCACCGCACTGCCCTTGAGCACGGCCAGTACCTCATGGCCGTTGCGCAGCGCGTCGGAGAGCCGCTCCACCAGGACGAGGCCGACGCCCTCGCCGGGCCCCATGCCGTCGGCCCGGGCGGAGAACGCCTTGCACCGGCCGTCCACCGCCACGCCACCCTGCCGGCTGAACTCCACGATCATGTTCGGCGACGACATGACGCACACACCGCCCGCGAGCGCGAGATCGCACTCACCCGCGCGCAGCGCGCGGGCCGCCAGATGCAGCGTCACCAGGGAGGAGGAGCATGCCGTGTCGACGGTCAGCGCCGGGCCCTCCAGGCCCAGCACGTAGGAGATCCGCCCCGAGGCGACACTCGTCGTGTTGCCGGTGAGCAGGTACCCCGCGGTGTTCTCCGGCCCCTGGAAGGGGCGGAATCCGTAGTCCTGGTTGGTCAGGCCGACGAAGACCCCGGTCCGGCTCCCGCGCAGCGCGTGCGGGTTGATCCCCGCCCGCTCCAGCAGCTCCCAGGAGGTCTCCAGCAGCAGCCGCTGCTGCGGATCCATCGCCAGCGCCTCACGCGGCGAGATCCCGAAGAACCCCGCGTCGAAGAGGTCCGCGTCATCGAGGAAGCCACCCTCGGCGGTCGCCGAGATACCGGAACCGTCCTCACCCGACAGCGCCGGCAGATCCCACCCACGGCCGCTCGGCAGACCACCGATCGTCTCACCACCGGCCACGAGCAGGTCCCACAGCTTCTCGGGGGAATCCACACCGCCCGGAAAACGGCAGCTCATCGAGACGATCGCGATCGGCTCCGAGCCCGCGTCCTCGATCTCCCTCAGGCGCCGACGGCTCTCCTGGAGCTCAGCCGTGACCTGCTTGAGAAAATGACGGAGCCTTTCCTCATTCGACATCAGACAGATTTCCCCTACGAAGGCAGCTGAATGCTGACCGGATGGACGGATCACGGCGGAATCAGGAGATTCCGAATTCCCTGCCGAGCAAGCTGAACATCTCCTCGTCGGACGCCGATTCGAGTTCCACCGACGAGTCCGACACCTCCTGCGACGGCGCGGCCTCGGTCGCCTGCCCGAGGATCGACCGGAGCCGCCCGAGGACCCGGTCGCGTGTCCCGCTGTCCTCCGTGAGCGCGGCGAGGCCCTCCTCGAACCGGGCCAGTTCCTCCAGCAGCGCATCCTCGGCCGAGGCGGCACCGCCCGGGAACAGCTCCGCACGCAGGACGGCGACCACGGCCTTCGGCGACGGGTGGTCGAACACCAGCGTCGCGGGCAGCCGGATCCCGGCCGCGGTGGTGAGCCGGTTGCGCAGCTCGACCGCCGTCAGGGAAT
Source organism: Kitasatospora sp. NPDC008050 (assembly GCF_042957465.1). Taxonomy (NCBI): domain Bacteria; kingdom Bacillati; phylum Actinomycetota; class Actinomycetes; order Kitasatosporales; family Streptomycetaceae; genus Kitasatospora; species Kitasatospora sp. NPDC008050. The sequence continues at coordinate 802 of NZ_JBIBIJ010000037.1, read as the reverse complement.
CGAATCCGAGTTCCTTGAAGCTCCGGCCCGGCTGGACGCCCTCGGTGCCGGTGTGGCCCAGCACCGCGGCCACCTCGGACCTGACCAGCTCCAGGAGAACGCGGTCCTGCTCGGCCGCGGACATCCCGGCCAGTCGCTCGGCGAACGGCGCCCGGGTGTCGGCCGCCTCGCCCTCGGCGGACTCGACGGCCCCGAGCAGGCCGGCCTCCGCAAGCTCGTCGAACAGCGGGGTCGGCCTCGCCGAGGTGAAGACCGGGAGGAAACGGTCCCAGTCGACATCCGCGACGGCGATGAACGTCTCCTCGTCCACCAGGGCCTGCTGCAGTGCCTCGAACGCCCGGTCCGGGCCGATCAGCGGCAGACCCTGCCGGCGCAGGCGGTCGACGTCCACACCCTCCGGCACGCTGGCCGTGTCGTCCGGTGTCGCCCCACCCCAGACGCCCCAGGCCACCGTGGTGGCCGGCACCCCGCGTTGCCGGCGCTGGTCCGCGAGCACATCCAGGTAGGCATTGCCCGCCGCGTACGCCGCGTGGTCGCCGCTGCCCCAGACACCGGCGATCGACGAGAAGAACACGACGTTCTCGACCCCGTAATCGTCCACCAGGGCATCGATGTTGGCGGCTCCCGCCACCTTGGCGCCGAAGGTCTCGGCGTAGTGCGCCGCGTCCGTCCCGGTGACCGGTGCGAGCCTGGTGACACCGGCCAGATGGATGACGGTGGTGAGCGGATACTCCTCGGGCAGCGAGTCCAACAGGGACCGCAACGCCTCCCGGTCCGCGACATCACACGCCGCCACCGTCAC
>NZ_JBIBIJ010000036.1:0-36193 GCF_042957465.1 Kitasatospora sp. NPDC008050 | reverse complement strand
CCGCGCCACCGACCTACCCCACCTGCACAGCTTCTGCAGCGGCCTCGAACTCGACCGTGCCGCCGTCGTCGTCGTCGTCGTCGTCGTCGTCGTCGGCCTCACCCTGCCCTACCACAACGGCCGCACCGAGGGCGTCAACACGCGAACCAAGCGGATCATGCGCCAGATGCACGGCCGGGCCGGATTCGACTTCCTCCGCCACCGCATCCTCATCCCGTAGCCGGAGACACAGCGTCACCATCGGCTACGGAACAGAGCCGCTGACCTGACAGACCGGTTTCTGACACCGCCGGAGCCTGCCGCAATCGGCGCGCCCGGCTACCTTCCGACCCCCTGTGTACTACGGCCGGAGCCGGTGACCGAGTATCCGCACCCGGGCGCCTTGGGAGAGGAGTTCGAAGCCCGAGTCGAGGACTGGGAGCAGGCGACCTTCCCCGACCCCGACTACCCCGAGGAGTACGAATCCCGCTACTCCTGGGATCTCTCGACAGCCCCGGGCTGGAAGCTCGGCGGCCATGAACCCTGGAACTACCAGGGCTACTACGGCCCGGTGCGGTGCGACACGTGCGGCAGCGCAATGCGCTTCGTGGCTGCGATCGCCAGCAACGAATGGGACGGGGGCACGGAAAGCTGGGCTCCTGTCGGTTCCCTCGAAGGTGGTCCAAGCGAGCGGCTTCGGTGCCAGGGGCCGACCGACGTCGTCCTCGGGCGCCGCGAGACCATGCGGATCTTCACCTGCTCGCTCTCCGCGGACGACCCCGTCATCAGCGACCTGGTGTAGGGCCCCGCGTTGCCTGGTGGGCTTCGAGGTAGGCAGTCCAGTCGGTGGCTGCGCGGTGGCGCCATTTCTCGACGGTGTTGATGTGGAGACCGAGCATCGGTGCGAGAACGGCCGGGGGCCTGTCCTGGGCGAGTTGGACGAGGGCGGTGGCCCGGGACGGCCGGTTGGGGATGCCGTGAGCGGCGAGGCGACGGCCAGAGCTCCACCGGTGATGTGCCGTCCGGGTTCGGCCGAAGGGAAGAGTCAGCGGCTCGGGTAGTTCGTCGCCCAGCCCGGGGGCGGCGGCTGGTCGGCGAGTTCGGTCATGAGTTGTGCGAGCGGTTCGGGTAGGCGGATGGGGACGTGCTCCAGAAGGAGGAGGGCCTCTTCATCCCGCACGGTCAGGGCATCGGTGGGCAGCGCGGCGATCCGGGTGAGTTCCTGCCCGAAGAGGAACAGGATGGCGCCGGCTACGCGGATGTCGAGGGGAAGCGCGGTGTCGGTCAGGCACTGGTTGAGGATCTCCCGGTGGGAATCCTCGTCCAGGGCGACGGGTGTGAGGTTCGGCCGTGATGTCACTGGAATGTTCGGCGGTGCATGTCACTGACGTGTAGGTATGTCAGTGCTGTTCAAGGGTGGTTGGCCGCGGCGATCATGGTGACAACTTCCCGAATATTGCGGTGACATGAAGCCGTATCGTCCGGTGTCGTTTTAGCCGCGCCTCCTTCCCGTGTTGATCTTGGTGCTTGGTGCTTGGTGCTTGGTGCTTGGTGCTTGGTGCTTGGTAGCCGAGGGGCGACCGGTTTCCGGGGCGGGTTCGGCTGTTGCGCCGGGCGTCGGGCGGCGAGGCTCTGGTTGCTGTCGGACCGTCATGGGCTCGGGCGGTTGCCGATGGTGATGTCGCGATTCTGGCCGGCTGCGGCCGGAAGACCGCGAGCGATCGGATAGCACGGGTGTGCGCCGGGATGCCGGGAATGGCAGGGCATCACTCGTTCGGGTGGCATGTGGGGCTGAATATTCACTCCGGGCTCGTAGTCTCGCGTCTTGGTTGATCCGTTACCCACAGCGCTCGCCGGGCTGAACTGCCCTGATCGGTAGTGCTGTTCGACGTTGGAGGCTGTCCTTGATCGCCGTGCCGTTGTCCGCTCGCCCGGCTCGCGCGTGCTGCTGCCGGTGACCGTGGTGGAGGACGTTCCGGCGGAGGGCCTGGGTCGGCATCGGGATGAGCTGCGCCCTGCGGCTGTGGCCCCGCTGCTCGGGTTACGGTTGGCGGGGGAGTTGACGACCGCTGACGTGAGGCTGGTCGCCGAGTCGGCGGGCGTGAGTTTGCGTACGGTGTGGCGCTGGCTCAAGGAGGCCGAGGAGAGCGGTTCCACGGAGAAGGCCGAGCGCACGCGGTTTCGGGTCACCGACGAGATCGTCGATGTCCTTGCCGACTACCAGGGCAACGTCAAACGCGCTCACGAGCATCTGGTGCGCGCCGCCAAGGCGGCGGGGGAGAAGCCGATCGGTCTGACCACGCTGCACGACGCGATCGCCCGGGACCTCGACCCGGGCTTCATGGCGGGCCTGCGCGAGGGCGTTCCGGCGGCCCGTGGTTTCGATCCGGCCTTCAAGCGGCCCGCGGTGGCCCGTAACCACGTGTGGGAGGGCGACCACAAGCAGGCGCCGCTGGTGGTGGCGATGCCCGATGGGAGCGTCTCGAAGGTGTGGGTGACGTGGTTCGAGGACCGCGGTACCAGTCATGTGATGGGCTGGGCAGTCACCGCTGGTTCCGCGCACCGGGGTTCGGTCCTGGCGGCTGTGCGCTCGGCGATGCTGCGCGAGGACCCGTACGGGCCGGCCGGCGGGCTGCCGCACCTGGTGCGCGTCGACGGCGGCGCCGACTTCCTGTCCAAGACCGTCCGGCGGGCCTTCGGGCTGCTGGGGGTGCCGGTCCACCGGGTACGCAGTGCCCGCCACAAGGGCGGGGTGGAGCGGCTGAACCTCACCAGCGTGACCCGCTTCTTCGCCGACCTGCCCCGTTACACCAAGGCGCCCCAGCTCGATCACCGTCGGCGCGTGGGCGAGAAGGATCCGCCGCTGACGTTCGAGGCGTTCGTCGACCTGCTGCGCGAGTGGGTGCACGAGCACAACACGCAGCACGTGGTGAAACGCACCGGTATGACGCCGCTTCAGGCGTGGCTGTCCGACCCGACCGAGGTCCGGCCCGAGCCCAGCGCAGCCGAGCTGCGCGCGTTCATGTTGGAGAGCGACCACCGGGTGCGCAAGATCACCAGCCACGGGGTGGAGTTCGCGGGCCGCTATTACATGCCCGAGAACGGCGTCGGCCGTATCGGCGTCGAGGTGCGGGTGCGGTGGATGCCGCACCACGCCCATGAGATCGACCTGTACTCCTTCCGCGGCGACCGCTTCCTCGGCCGGGCACACCTCAGCGACGAGGCCACCGAGGAGCTGCGGGCCAAGGTCCTGGCCGACCGTGATGAGCACAGCGCCACCCTGCGCCGGGCCCTGCAACGCTCCGGCGATCGGAAGAGGGAACGCTACCTGCCCTCCACCCAGCCTGAAATCCCGGTGCGGGCCATGCGCATGACCGAGCGTGAGGCGCTGGAGGAACTCGCCGGGCCGAGTGGAGGAACCCCTGCCGCGCCGCGTCGGCGCGCGCAGCCGTACACGCCCGTAACCCCCGTCCCGGCCAGCTGGGCCCGTCCCGGCCAGGCCACCACCGCCACCCCGGATTTGTCTTCGGAGGATGTATGACCGCCACCGCGCCGCAGCGCCGTCCCGACCTGCGCCCGCAGTTCTTCCTCGACATTCCGCAGTCGGAACTGGTCGCCACCGACACGCTGCTGCAGATCAAGGACACCGTCGTCGACACCGTCGAATCGAGGGCGATGTCGGTGATCTACGGGGACGCCGGGCTCGGCAAGAGCTTCGGCACCCGCGCCACGATCCAGGAGATGAACCCCGATCTGATCCTTCCGCTGGACTTCGCCCGCTCCCGCCCCGGCCCGAAGGACCTGCGCGAGGAACTGTTCCATCAGATGAACCTGAGCTGCAAAATGCCCGGCACCCCGACCGCGTTCGACAAGCTGCTGCGCGAGACCCTGCCCAGGCGCCCGTACGTGATCGTGTGCGACGAGGCTCAGCAGTACCGGCGGGAGAACTTCGAGTTCCTGCGCAAGCTGTGGGACAACTGCGAGCCCAAGCCGGCCATCGTGTTCGTCGGCGGCCGGGAGGCGTACGCGACGCTGAAGAGCGACCCGGCGCTGGCCTCGCGGATCTACATCCGCCTGGAGATCCTGGCCATGACCGAGGACGAGGTCCTCAAGGCCGTCCCCGACTCCCACCCTGTGTGGCGGGGCGTCGACGAGGCGCTCCTGAAGCGGGTCGACATCCAGTACGCGGACGGCTCGTTCCGCGAGTGGGTGAAGGTGACCAAGCACGTGCTGGAGGGTATGAAGCACTTCAAGGCCGACAAGATCGACGACCGTGTCGTGGACTGGGCCCTGGCACGGTGCTGACCACTCCGCCGCCGGCCGGCCCCGCTCCGGCCGTCGCCCTGGAACTGTTCGCCGTCCTGGAAGACGCCGCCCCGCCCGACCTGCATTTCCTCGCTACCCCGGGCCTGCGGACGCTGCTCACTCCGGGCGTGCTCGCCGTGGCCGATGCGCTCGCCGACGCGTACGCCCAGGGCCGGTTCGTGTGCGTGGTGGGCGATGCCGGGGTCGGCAAGACCTTCGCCGTTCACACCACCGCCCGCCGGCTCGGTGAGCTGTTGCCGCTGGACTTCCGGGCTCAGCCGGCGCCCACGGACCTGCGGGCCTGCCTTCACAAGGCACTGAAGCTCCCCGGTGAGGCGCCTGCCGACCCCGGGGCCGCCGACACTCTGATCCGCCGCGCCCTGGCCCAGGGGCCGCGGATCGTCGTGGTCGAGGACGCCGACCGGCTGTCAGCTTCGTGCTTCGAGTACCTGCGTTTCCTGCACGACGACCTCCCCCAAGGGCTGTGCGTGGTGCTGACCGCCCAGCCGCCAGGCGAACGCAGGCTGCGTGCCCAGCGGATGCTCGCCACCCGCACCGCCGGCTGGCCCTTCATCTGGCCGCTCACCCGCGACCAGGTTCCCTGGGCAGTCCCCGCTCTGCACCCGCTGTGGCAGAGCGTCGCACCCGACGACCTTCAGGCGCTGGACGCCCGTGTCGCGGACGGCTGCCTGCGCCGCTGGGCCGTGCTGACCCGTCATACCCAGCGGGCCCTGGCCGTCACCGGAACGAAGAGGCCCGATCGGGGCATGCTGCAGGCCGTGGCCGACCGGGTCGACGGCGGGCGGCGCCCATGACCGGCCCCGCGCTTCCTCCTGCCCTCGCCCCGCAGGCGGCCACGCCGCCGGAGGCGGCTCCTGTGGGGTGGCCGGTGAGGCTGCTGCTGGACGCCGACGATGACCGCGCGGTGCAGCGGGCCGCCTACCAGTGGGCCGATCCCGGCCGCGGCCGGATCACCGCCGACCCCACCCCGCACACCACCAGCCCGGCCTACCTCGCACTGGACGTGCTGCGCGCCATGGGCCGTGACGGGTTCTCCCGCCCCGACGCCGAGCGGATGTCCACCGACCCGGCCTGGCGGGCGGTGACCTGCTGGACGCTGGTCACCGACGTGCACGAGGGCATCGTGCTGCGCGCGCACCGCCTGACGGTGGAGCGTCTGCGCCGCCTCGCGGCCTGGCGCGCGGACACCGGTATCCGCCTGACCCTGATCGCCCACACTCCGGAGCTGGCCGACGAGCAGCACCTGGTGGCGCGCCTGAACGACGCCGGTCTCACCGACGTGCAGACCGTACGGGGCACGGCCGCCGTCCTCGCCGCGATCGGACCGGCCGCCACCGGCCGCCGCCACGGCCCGCCCCCGCACGATCACGCCCACCCGCTACCGACGCTGCCCCGCAGTGGAGTTGCCGCGTTCCGAGCGGACTGCTGGCGCCGCCAGAACGACGTCGACTTCGCCCACACCGACGGCCAGTACCGCGCCGGCTACGCCGCCGCCCGCACCTGGCTGGCCCGCACCCTTCTTCTACTACGGCCGTCGGCGGCGGAGGCCGCCGACGGGCACCTCGCGGAGCCCGTCGCCTTCACCCTCCAGGAGACCGAAGCGTTGCGCCTGTTCCTGGCCCGCCTGACCGTCTCGAGCCCCAGCACCCAGCACACGGTGGCCCGCGTACGGGGTGCCCAGGCCGGCTTCCTCAGCCGCTCGGTGCTGCTCGACGTGCCCGACGACCTCACCACCTGCGCGGGGCCCGGCATCACCACCGTTCCCCTCACCCCGCGCACCGTGCACACGATCACCTGGCGCCTGCCCAACCCGGTGCGCGCCGCCGCAGTGGCCGCGCTGCTGTTCACTGGCACCGCCCGGTCGCTGCTGTCGATGACCCAGGTCGGATACGTCGACGACCGCGGCGCCACGCTGTCCATCGACCGCGACTCGCACATCAACGTCGGCCAGGCACCCGGTCCCCGGCACATGTACGCCGTCCCGCCCCGCGCCCGCCCCCTGCTGCGCGCCGCCGTCGAGTTCCGCAGCCGCTCCCCGCGCACCGCCGACTACCACGGCCTGTTCGCGAACTGCTTCGGCACCACGCCACGCCTCGAGGCCCTCGTCGCCGATGCTGGTCTTGCCATCCCCGCCCTGGTCCACCCCCACCCAGGCGACGACTGGCACACCACCGCCCGCTGTTGGCACCTGAACACTCCCGCCCCGCCCACTTCCGACGCCCTGCCGCACCATAGGGAGTCACGCCCGTGACCGCCCCGGCCCCGCCGCCCGCCGCCGGCCGGCTCTCCTTCGACCTGACGTTCCTGCGCGAACGCGCTCTGGGCTGCCGGCTCGGCGACGACGAACTGACCGCGCTGACCGGCATCCCCACCGCCGACTGGGACACCCATCTCACCCCGCAGACCCTCCCCGCCGCGGCCCTGATCCACCTGGCCCGCGCCCTCGACACCTCCCCTCAGTCCCTCCTGCGCACCCCCGGCCAGGACAAAAAGCGTCCCGGACCACAGGTGGCCGCCCACGCCACCGTGCTGCACGCGGCCCTCATGGAGGCCGGCCGTATCCACCCCGACGACCTGGCCAGCGCCTTGGAATGGCCCCCGCAGCGTCTGAGGCGCGCCGCCACCGCTCTGGCCGCACACCTCGAGCAGCACGACAGTCCTCACCGGCTCGTCTACACCGACACCGGCATCCACCTGACCACCACACCCGGACTGCTCACCGGCAGGCAGCGGCAGAACCTGCACACCGCCGGCCACACCGCGGCCTCCCTCAGCCCGTCCGAGGCCGCCGCCCTCACCCGCCTGCTGCACACCGCCGCCGACGGCCTTCCCCCGGAGCTGCCACCCGAGCAGGTCCCGCGCCTGGCCAACCGCCGCTTGCTCGCGCCCACAGGTGGGCATCCGGCGCCGCACCCCGACGTGCTGTTCGCCCTCGCCCTGGCCCGCCACCCCCTCACGGACACCCTCGGCCCCACCGACCACCAAGTCGCCGCGCCTGATCCGTGGGCGCTCCGGTCTGCCCACCACCCCGCCGCGGTTCGCGCCGATACCGCCGCCAGGCCCGCGCCCGTCACGTCGCAGCCACCGGAGCCACGATGACCAAGCGGAACTCCGCCGCGCCCGACACCGCCACCGGCCCGTGGCGGCCCACCTGGTCACCCGGCCTCGGCAGCCCGGATCTGCCCCAGCTCACCGTCATACACGACGCGCACGACGACCACGCCTTCATGGCCGCCGCCCTGGCCGCCCATGCTCCCGCGCTGGGCTGCATCACCGTCCACCCCACCCCGGTGGCCACCGCCCCCGCCTCCCTGGCCCACGACCTCCTGCGAAGCATGGACAAGCACCTGCCGCCGATCGGGAGTGAGGACGACGCCTACTGGACCGGCAGTACCGACACCGCCTGGCGCGCCGTCGCCGCCTGGATCCAGACGCTGCACATCCATCACGTCATCGTCACCCGCGTCCACCGCATCAGCTCCCGCCACTTCGAGCACCTCTTCGCGCTGAGGGAACTCACCGGAATCCGCCTGACCTTGCTGAGCCACGGTCAACTCACGCCCGCCCTGACCGAAGCACTGGCTGTGCTGCCGCACCTCGACGTGCACACCCTGGCCGGCGCCCGCCGGGCCGTTGACGTGCCAGCTCCGCCCCCGCCCGCCGACCGGTACGCCTGGTGGGAGGCGGCGGCGCAGTTCCCGCCCCGAGTGGACGAGCCGTGCTTGCTCATGCCCAGACGCCGCCCGGTCGGCCGTGACCGACTGGACGCAGCCGCCCGCCGCCTGGGCCGCACCGTGCTCCCGCTTCCGGCAGGCGGCCACTTCCCGCCCGAGCCCGACCGCGCGACCGCGCTATTCGCCCAGCGGCTCCACACGCGCATTGCCCACCCCGTCCACGCCGCGGCGCTGGCGACACAGGTCCTCACCGGCCGCCCGATCACACAGGTGCAACTGCCCGCCGCCCACACGGAGCCTGGCCGGGATCCCCTCGCCCCGCCATGGGCTGCGGACCTGATCGCCTCGGCCCACCGCTTCAGACGGCTGGAGGGGCACACGCCCGACGGACGAGGGCTGCGGCTGGCTCCCTGGGACCAGGCGGCCGTCGCTGAAGCAGCCCGTGCCTGCGGTCTGTTCGGCTCTGCCGGCCCGCCGAGGGCCGAGTCCGCCCCCACCGCCGGCCCCACTCACCGAAGCGGCGGCCCGCCTGCCGGCGCGCGGACCACGCGACGGCCCCCGGCCGCAGCGCGCCCGGCGTAGAAAATCCAACCAGCCTCCACAGCAAAGGAATTGAGACGATGGGTGTACCGGGAACAGAACTCTTCGAAGCGATCCGCCGCGACCACCGGGCAGGCGACAGGTTGCCCTCGTCCCTGGCCGCCCGGCACCACGTCTCCCGCGCCACCGTCATGGAGGCCCTGTCGACCCTGCTGCCCCTGCCCCTCCGCCTCCCGGCCGACGAGGACAAACTCCGCGACTGCCGCCGAAGCCTGGACGAACTGCTCGAAGAAGACGAGACCAACGCCCCCGCCGGATGCCGCCCGGCCTTCGAGCTCTACCGAGACCTCGACGGCCCCAGCGACAGGTACCCGGTGTCCTACCGGTGGGTGTGGGAATACATCACCCGCCACCGATCCGAGCACACCCCTGATGGCTCGCCGCAACCGGAAGACCCCGGCGTGCCCGCACAGCCGCGCTCCGCCGGACAGGCGGTGCGCCCGCCGGAGTCGGCCGACGGCCGAGCCGTGAACTCCGGTGTGCCGCATCGGACCTGGGCGGGCAGCGTTCCGTCCGACATGCCGGGATTCGTCACCGACCTGATCACCGGTGCGGTGCGCCAGCTCGCCGAGCTGAAGCTCGAGGGAGCGCTGCCGGCCCAGGCCGGTGTCGAACTCGGCATGGTCTCCCTCGCCACGGCCATGGCCCGGATCAATCAGGCGCTGTACGAGTTCGCGCTTGTCGGATGCGGAAGTGGTCTGTCCTACGCCCAAATGAGCACCTGGGTTGGCTTGCCCGAGGACGTCCTGGCCCAACAGGTCGAGGACTACCACCGCCTCATGACGCTCTGAATCGCTGCCTTGTCCGATCGGGCAGAGACGCATGGACCGAGCAGGGATGACCGGGGATGTGCCGGAATCGGCGGGCTGTATGACGGGTCGCAGCTCGGCTGACACCGATCTGGGGCCAGAGCGATGGGAGATGGCTATGGGGTGGGACAGGTGTCCCGTCAGAGGTGGTCGGCGCGGTGCGATCTCGGCGACCTCTGACGGGATGCCCATGGGGTGTTACGTGGCTGGACGGTGCTGGGCGAGTTTGGCGAGCATGGCCTGATTGGCTTCCCAGCCGTCGGGGAACTTGGCCGGCACGGACAGGTAGACGGGGTCGGTGGAGGGGTGGCTGCCGAGGAGGTCGGCGATTCCTTCGCGGGTGACGACGATGCAGGCCTGCCGGTGGCGGGAGGTGAGGACGCACAGGCGTCCGGCTTCCAGGTGGAAGGCGGTGGCGTCCCGGCGTCCTGACAGTGGGTGGACGACGATGACGATCTCGAACTCGCGGCCCTGGAGCCGGTTCGCGGTGTCGACTGTCACGCGCGGTGCGTGGGGGTGGCCGGTGCGGGCCAGGGCTTGCCGGACCAGGTCGGCCTGGTCGCGGTGGGCGACGCCGATGGCGATGTCGTCAGGCCCAAGGTGGCGGCCGTCGCTGTAGCGCTCGCAGGTGGCGAACGCTCCGCGGGCGAGGATGCGGGCGGCGAGGTCCGCGGCGGTCTGAAGGGTTTCGGTATCGGTGCGCGGGACGTGACGGCGCGGCAGTTCGTGCAGGGCCCAGCCGGTGGTGAAGGCAACCGCGAGTGTCTCGTCCAGGTGGCCGCCGCCAAATCCGGCGGTGGTGAGTTCCAGGGTGCGTGCTCCTTCACCGGTTCCGGCGGTGAAGCCGGTGAAGGGGTAGAAGGCCTGGGAGATGGCGGGGGCGGCGGACGTCGGCAGGCGCCAGGACACCGGCAGGCGGTGCACGGGGATGTCCGGGTTGTGCTCCAGCATCACGGTGACGCCGTTCAGGGTCGGGTTGTAGGGCAGGCCGATCCAGCGTTCGGTACCGACGACCGTGAACGGGTCCAGTTGGCCGGGGTCACCGACGAACAGGCCCCGGTCGAAGCGCTCGACGATCCGCAGCAGCATGTCGGAGCGCATCTGGTAGGACTCGTCCAGGATCGCCCATTGGAACGTGGCGTCGCGGACGGTGGCCCACTTGGCGGCGGTGCCGACGATGATCTGGCAGCCGGAGAGGTCGTTCAGGGTGCGGCCGATGGTCAGCTTCGTCAGGTTGTTCAGGGTTGGTGGAGAGGTGTAGGTGCTGGAGCTCAGCCGACCGACGGGAATGCCGGGGTTGGCTTCGGCGAGCCGCTCGATCAGGTCGTCGACCTGGTTGTTGGTCTGGGCGACGATGATGGGGCGTTCGTTGCTGGTGGCGAGCTCACGGGCCGCGCGGACGACCAGGGTGCTCTTGCCGGCTCCGGGCGGGGAGTCGACGACGACGGCCCGCTGTGTGGTTCGGGCGAGGTCGGCCAGGATTCGCGTGGTGGTGGCGTTCGCGGCGGCGATCGGATCCGCGATCGGGCCGGGTGTGGTGGTGTCAGTAGTCATGGCCCCATCCCTCTGCGGCGGTGTTCTCGGCTTCGGTGGCGTCGGCGTCCGGCGCCTGGGCGGGGGAGTGATGCGTCCACGGGGTGCTGTCGGACGCGGGGAACTCCGCTGCCGGACGCCAGCCCGGGTCCGGCAGGTAGGCGATGCGCTGGTCCAGCGCCGGCACACCGTCCGTCTTCGGGGTGCGAGGGGTTCCCATGCCGCCAGCGACCTCCACGGTGACCAGTGTCGTGCCGCCGTCGGGCAGGACGGAGACGATCCTGGCCTTATGGCTGTCCGGCATCTGCGGGCTGACCAGGCCAGTGTCGGCGGCCAGGCGTACGGGGTCGTCGGTGCGGATGGTGACGAGCGGCCGTAGCACCCGCCGGTTGCTGTCGCTGAGGACGACCCGGCCGGGCTCGGCGGCCACTACCGTCCCGGCGAACGCCTCCCCGACACTGCGCCGGTCCGCCAGCACGAACGGGTCGTCGAAGGCCATGTCGAACTCGAAGTCGACCAGCGCCTGCTCGAGCCGGTCCAGACGCCGCGCCGCGCCGATCGCGGTGTCCCGCTTTCGCTGTGGGAGGCCGCCGGCGTCCCGGTAGTCGGAGTAGGAGGTGAAGAAGGCGCAGTCACGCCCGAAGCGAGCGGCGGCCCTCGGCGCCTCGGGGACCGAGCGCAGTAGCGAGATGGCGTCCCACACCATGCGCCAGGTGGGCTGGATCTGTTCGGCGATCAACTCCCGCAGCTCCGCCTGCGCGGCGGCCAAGGCCACCGGGTCTCCGGCTGTGTGTGCTGCGTCGAAGCTTTTGATCGCCGGAGCCAGGTCACGGTTGTCGAACTGGGGCGATGTCGTCGGGCCCGCGGGCGGGCAGATGTCCGGGCTCTCCGCATCGGCCATGGCCTGCGCGACGTCCGTCCCGGGAGGCGGGGAGATCCAGGCCATGAGGGAGGCGAGGTTCTGGTCCTCCAGCGTGCTCTGGCCGGTGGCCCAGTGCTCGGCGAGCATCCCGGTGACGGGCAGCAGCAGGCAGGTGCCGGCCTGTTCGGCCCGCTCGACCAGGAACGTCAGCCACATGCCGAACTCGGGCACGACGTCCGCGACGGCGTAGGGTCCGGTGGTCGAACGGAAGCGGCACATGCGCCCGAGGTCGGCCAACGCCTTGATCCCACCGGTGTTTGGGACCAGGAGCTGAGGCGCGTCGCTGTACCGGGACTTCTCCCCCTCCCCACGGCGGTCCTGCCGGAAGGTGTCGATGTACCCCATCACGAGCTCGCCCAGGCAGGCGGCGAACGCGAACCGCTGGTCGCGGTTACGGGGCTGCTCCACGACCAGCAGGGTCGCGTCCCTCCTGGATGAGCCGACCATCGCCGCCAACGGTGCTCCGGCCTCCCCGGCCATCGTCAGCGGGATCACCACCAGAGGCCGGTCCGACAGGCGCCGGTGGCGGTACGCGCTCACCGTGACCGCCGTCATCGACTCCATCGCCTGCACCCGCGCCAACGCCGACACCATGTTCACGCCGCACCCCCGTATGCCTGGTCCAGCTCGGCCCGCAGCCTGGCGGCGTGCTGCAACGCGATGGCCATCTCGCTCTGGTCGGTGGTCGGCGTCAGCTGCCTGCGGGCCAGCCCCATGACCATGGTCGCGGTGTCGACGCCGCCGAACTGCTCGCGCGCCTCCGGTCCCAGGATGTCCAGCGAGGCATCCTCCCGGGCGCGGGAGCGGCAGTAGAACGCCATCTCGCAGTGGTTCAAACAGTCCGGACGGTACGTCGCTTCCACCTGGTCCAAGGCCTCGGTCAGCTCCTCGACGGGACGCTGCGCGCGCTCCCCGTCAGGGGCGAGGTCGAAGGTGAGGCCTTCCGGCAGCAGCTCCACCAGGTCTTTGATGCGTTCGAGGCGGTCCAGCTGCCGCGTCAGAGCGGCGACCGGCTTGCGGGCGTCGACGAACGCCGCCGTGGGGCGGTTGGTGAAGTCCTTCGGCGCGACCAGCACGATCTGGTCGGACACGGCCTCGGGGCCGATGCCGGCCTGGGCGAGCATGTCGCGCAGGGCGATGACGTACGCGCAGGCCTGTGTGGTCGCCGACTTCACCTGAGCCGGGTCAGCCTGGCCGTCGATGATCGGGAAGCTCTTGATCTCCACGATGTAGAAGCGGTCGTCCGCACGGAAAGCCACCAGGTCCGGCTCCAGGAACACCGCGTGCCCGCCGACCGTCAGGCGCAGCATCGGGTGGTCGTACAGGGTGCTGTCGCCGGTTCCCTGGGCGGCTTTCACCAGCAACTGCGTGGTGTGGGCGTGGCGGGCTGTCGCCGCCGACGTCGTTCAGGTCCCTGTTGCCCACCTCCGGCACCGTCAGCCCCAGGGTTTCGCGCAGGACGCGAAGGAGCTCGGCGTAGCCGTTGGCTTTCACCAGAGCCTCGAAGGCGTTGCCGCGGGCGAGGGCGAAGGAGGACTGGCCGAAGGCGGAGGGGTAACCGGCGTGCTCGGCGATCGCAGCCTTGTCGGAGCCGGAGGCGTCCAGCAGGGCCCGCAGTGTGCAGCGGGGGTTGTTCTCCAAAGCGGCCAGTGACCTGGCGTTGTATGGCCGGCGCTGCGTGGAGCCGCGCAGCGCCGTCAGGCGGTCATCGACTGGTGCGTTCACGGTGCCGGAAGTCCTTGCGGGGGAGGTAGAGGTGACATACGGCCGTCAGGCCCGCCGGGCCTGTAGCCGGGTGATGTTGTGCAACGGGGCGCCGAACAACTGCTGGTCATCACTGAGAGACTTGCTGGCCCGCCGCGCGGCGTTGGCCCGGGTGGCGCGGTCGGCGTCGGCGTGCACGTTCAGTTCCACCTGTGCCGCCTCGATCACCTGCTGCGGATCAGGTGCGCTCTCAAGACCGGAAGCGTTCCTCACTGTCGCGTCGGGGACGTTCGCAGCCAAGCGCCACAGCAGCCGTACGGCCGCCGGGGTGGCCGCTTCCCCCGAGGAGCGCACCGCCTCGGCGACGCCGATCGTGCCGGTGAGGAAGTCGGCGCGCTGGGACAGCGGGCCGATGATGCGCTGCTCCAAGGGCCACGTGCTGATTGTCACCAGTGCGCGCACCGGTGACAACAGGTCGTGAGCCAGCGCCGGGCACAGGTAGTACGGGCGGGCGCCGGGACTGGAGCGGTAGGAGCGTTCCTCGTCCCGGCGCAGGCTGGAGAGTTTGGAGGCGGACAGCTCCCCGGAGAAGAACGCATCGTGCACGCTGACGATGAGCTTCGGTGCCGCCGGGGTTCCCAGCAGCATCAATGCCCGGTGGACGTGCTCGCGTGCCGGGAGTCGGGAGCCGTGGACGACCGGGGTTGCCTGTAGCCCGGGGCGGGGCGGTGGGGTGG
Source organism: Kitasatospora sp. NPDC008050 (assembly GCF_042957465.1). Lineage (NCBI taxonomy): Bacteria > Bacillati > Actinomycetota > Actinomycetes > Kitasatosporales > Streptomycetaceae > Kitasatospora > Kitasatospora sp. NPDC008050. Next base: position 21,909 of record NZ_JBIBIJ010000036.1, on the reverse strand, counting down.
CCGGTTCGCCGGTGTCGACGAGGGCGTCCCATGCTTTCTCGGCGCGGCGCAGCTGGGCCCGCAGTTCGCTGGCCCGTTCGATGTCACCGGCGGTGGCCGCGTCGCGGATCGCGCGGCGCAGGGTGTTGATGCTCTTCTCCAGTGCGTCCAGCGGATCACTCATGCTTCACAGCCTACCAGAGTTCCAGAGTTTTCCAGACTTCTTCCTGAGAATCGGTGTACAGTCGGCAGTGCTGAACCCATTCGACCGCAGCGGCGCGGCCCCGCGCCGCCTCGCAGGCCGCCCCTCTCCTGGAGGCACCCCGTGACGGGACGCGTGTTCCACACCTCCGACTGGCACCTGGGCCGCCAGATCGGCCGCTTCCGGCGCGACCCCGAAGTCGACGCCGTCCTGGACGAGATCATCGAGATCGCCGCCGACTGGGCCCCAGACCTGATCGTGCACAGCGGCGACCTCTTCGACAGCTCGCGACCGGGCCTGGAGGACATGCGCCGCGCGGCACACGCACTGCGCCGCCTCGGCACGATCGCCCCGGTGGTCGTCGTTGCCGGCAACCACGACACCCCCCATGTCCTGGCATTCCTGGAATTCGTCCTCAACGACATGGGCACCCGGGCAGGCGACCAGGCCCGGGTCCGCTTCGCCACCGACGCCCGCCCCGACGGACTGCTGGTGGCCGAATACCCCACCAAGAACAGCGAGTCGACCCTGCGCATCGGAGCACTGCCCTACCTGCACCCCAACCGCTTCACCTACGACTTCACCGACCCGGCCCTGATGACCGCGGCCTACGCCGAGCGGATGCGTGCCGTCCAGGCCGACGTCTACCGCCGCCTGGCCGCCGGGCGCCGCGCCCAGGACATTCTCGTCTTCGCCGCCCACCTGTTCGTCGAAGGGGCCACCCCCTCCTACTCGGAACGGCAGATCTCCATCGCCGCCGACTACGCGGCCGCACCCGCGGACCTGCCCGCCGTCGCCTACGGCGCCCTCGGTCACATCCACAAGCCGCAACCCGTGGGCCGGGCCGGATTCCCCGCTCGCTACGCCGGCAGCCCGCTGCAGATGGACTTCGGCGAGGCCGGCGACACCAAGAGTGTCGTGCTGGCCGAGATCGGCCCGGGCATCGAACCGAGCATCGAAGTCGTACCGCTGACTTCCGGCCGCCGCCTGATCCGACTGGAAGGCACCTTGGAAGAGATCGCACAACGTGCCGGCCGCGTCGGAGACGCCTGGGTGAAAGCGGTAGTGACCGTGGAAGCCTTCAATCCGGCCCTGCCGGACACCCTCGCCAAGATGCTGCCCAAAGCGACGATCGTCGCCGTCGACGAGCGCCGCGCCGCGGCACCCGACCGCGTCCTGGACCGGAAGACTTCCACGCAGGAACTGCCCGACATCGAGGATCTGCTGCGCGACTACTTGTCTGGCCGCGGCACCACCGGCCCGGCCCTGGACCGTGCCATGGCCGCCTTCGCACACCTGCGAGCCGAACCCGACCCCGACGACCCCGCACCGTGCTGCGAAGAGACCCTGCTGACCGCGGCCATCGCCGGCCAGCCCCTCGATGCCATCGACCGCTCAAGCCTGCTGACCGGCACCGACACCACCGCAACCAAGGCGACGGCATGAAGCCACTGACGCTCGACCTCACCGGGTTCCGCAGCTACCCCAGCCGGACAACCATCGACTTCACCGGCAAAAGCCTGGTCGCCGCCCTCGGCGACACCGGCGCAGGCAAGAGCAGCCTGCTCGACGCCATCACCTACGCCCTCTTCCGCAAGAGCACCTGGGCCGCCAAGGAATCCCGCCAGCTCATCGCCGACGGCGCCAAGGCCATGAGCGTCGACCTCACCTTCTTCCACGACGGACAACGCTGGCACGTCCACCGCACCATGCACGCCACCAACCCGAACGCCGGCCGCCACCACCTGACGAACCTCGACACCGGCGAGGAAACCGACGGCGCCACCGCCGTGGACACCCGTATCCAGACCGCGCTGCAGATGGGATACGACACCTTCCTGCGCGTCGGGCTGCTCCCGCAGGGCAAGTTCGACCAACTCCTCACCGCTGCCCCCAAAGAGCGGAGCGAGCGGCTGCGCGAACTGTTCGGCGCCGATTCGCTGGAGTCAGCCCACCGGACGGCCGACCGCCACACCCGCACGCTCCAGACACTTCTGGGTGATGCGAAGGCCAAGCGTGCCGGGATGCCGGACAGCCCCGCACAGGACGCCCAACAGGCCGCTTCGGCCGCCGCCGTTGCCGCGGCCCGCGCCGACCGCCTGGGCACCGCCATCGACGGCATCACCGCGCTGCGGAACGAAGCCGCCGAAGCCCGCAGCGTCGCGGCCATCGCCGCCCTCGCCGCCCAAAACCTTTCGATGCGCACGGTGGCTGACGCCAATACCGTCCTCGACGCACTCGAGCCCGTCGCCGACGACATCGCCGCGCGGCACGACGCCCTCAACCGGCGCGTCGCCCGAGCGGAAGCCCTGGAAGGCGAACTGACCACAGCGATCACTGCGGCAGACACGCAAGGAGAAGGCAGGGATGCCCTCACCAAGGCCGCCACGCTCCTGGAGACCCTCGCGGCGGATGCCGAGGAGCACCGCAGCGAGCGCGATCGACTCGCCGCGCTCACCGACCAAATCGCCGACGAACACACCGCCATCGCCACAGTGGAAGCGGATCTGGCCGAACGCGCCAAGCACGGTGAACCGCTGGCGGAAGCGGCCATCGCCGCGGCGGCGACGAGCAGGCAGATCCGCACGAGCGCCGCCACCGCCCGCACCCGGATGGCAGAAGCCCTCTCGGCAGCCCGCCGCGTCGCCGACACCGCCAGCGCACACACCACTGCGGTAGGTAAACGCGAATCCGCCCGGAAGGCCCTCGGCCCGCTGGAAGAGGACGCAGCTACAGCGGACAGCGGCCTCATGGCCGCCCAGACGTATCTGGAAGCACTCCAACTGCGCGACAAGGCCGCCGCGATCGCCGCCGAACTGAGCCCCGAGGGAGACTGCCCCGTATGCCACCAGCAACTCCCGACCGACTTCGAACCCGAAGCCGCAGCCGACACGGCCGAGCTGGCCGCAGCGGGAGCACAGCTGGACCGGGCGCGCACCACACGTGACGCGACTGTCAACCACCTCGCCAAGGCCCGCGCCGCTGCGGCTGTAGCCGAGGAAACGGTGCGTGAACGCGAGCAAGACCACCAGATCGCTCAGCAGAAGGCGCAAGACGCCACCGCGCAAGCGGTACACGCCTTCGCGCAGTTCGCGGCTCTCGCCACCGAAACCGGCACCGGATTCGACACTGAGTCAGCTTCGACGACGCTGGCCGCGGCCACCGCTGTCCTGGCTGCCCGCACCGCCACCGATGCCGCACAGCCCGACCACTCCGAGCGAGAAGCAACGCCGATCACGGACGCGATCACCGCATGCGAAAAGGCAGCCGACAACCACGCTGAGGAACTGCAGGCCGAAGTACATCACCACACCGCCAAGATCGAGGCAGACAGCAAGACCCTGACAGCGCGCAAGAACGCCCACCGGCACCAAACCGACGACACCGCGAAAGCCACCGAACGGCACACCCGCGCCGTGGCCAAGACCGCCGCCGAGGTCCGCGCGCTTCCTCTCCGCATCCAGACGATGCTGCCGGACGAGGTAATCAACGTGGCCGCCGACCAGGTCGCCGCTGCTGCCGCCGCCGTCACCGCTCGCCGAGCCGAAGTCCAAGAGTTGTTCGACCGGAGGGAAGCCGAACGGGCGGAGAAGGCCAGGGCGCTCGCCGACCAGCGCGCCCTCGACCAGGAGACCCGCACCAGACTCGAGCGCCCGCTGACCGAACTGCGCGGCAACCTGGACGCGTGGGCCCAGGGCGCTACCGAGGCCCTCACGCATCTCGACGCGGTTGACCGGCGCCAGGTGCCGAGAACCCCGGCCGAGCTGACGATCGCCGGGATCCGCCAGTACGCCGCCGAACTATCGACGGCCACCTCGACCCTGAGCGGCAAGCTCACCGACCGCGCCAACACTGCCACCGACCGCGTAGCCGCCGCACAGAGCAGCCTCGACCAGCACGCCCACGCACTCGCCGACATCGAAGGGTTCGATCCTGCAGCCGACCTGACCGCACCCCAAGCACTCCACCCCCTCGTCGCCGCAGCAGCACAGGCGACCAAGGAAGCCGAGGACCAGCGCCACAAGCAGCGGGCAGCGCAGAACCTGATCAAGCCGGCCGCCGACCTGGAGTTCGCCATCGACGCGGGCACCGCCCGCTACGAGGCGCTGGAAGTCCTGCGCCGCGAACTGGTCGACGCCAAGTTCCTGGGCCACCTCACCGCACTGCGCACCCGCGCACTGCTCGGCGTGGCCAGCCACCTACTCGGTCAAATGTCCGACAATCGATTCGGCTTCGCCGACAATCTCGACATCGTCAGCCGCAACTCCGGGGTCGTCCACCATCCAAACCGACTGTCCGGTGGGGAGAAGTTCCTCGCATCGCTCGCCCTGGCGCTGGCCCTCGCCGAGCTGCACTCCCGCAGCGGCCCGACCCTCGGTTCCCTGTTCCTCGACGAAGGTTTCGCAGCCCTTGACACCGCCGCACTCGACTCGGCCCTCGAGGTGCTGCGCACCCAGACCGGCGGCGACCGGTTCGTCATGGTGATCAGCCACCTGCATGCCGTCGCCGAGGCCGTCGACGACGTGCTGTGGGTGGATCGGTCCCCTGCCGGGTCGTCCGCTCGCTGGCTGACGTCGGCCGAGCGCGACGAACTGGTGCAGACCGACCTGGCAAGTGGCCTACAGACACTGGCTCGCTAGCGCGGAGCGATGCCGAGCCCGACTGCGGTGATACCCGGACGGAGGGAGCCGCCCCCGCACATGTGGAGCAGGCATCGCAGTTGACCGGATATCCGGTCAGCAGTCGGCTGACTGCCAGCAGGAAGGGCAAGCCGATTGGTTGTGCTTGTGATTCGCTCCCGGTCCGACCTGACCCAGGGTGCCGCCAGTTGGCGCAGCACCAGCGTGGACTCCAGGACAGAGCGCGGCGCGAGCATGGCGGCTGTCAGATCCGGGTTCTCGGTGCAGCCGCCGAACTGGGTGGCGAGTGCCGAGCATTCGGTCTGCAGCGATCGCCCCTGGCGTGCACGGCCCGGCGCACTGGGTGTCTTGGGTGGAGATAGAGCCGCATGATTGATATAGAACGCATTATCGAATTAGCGCATGCATGACGGCCGCGATCCCTGCGAATTGACGGTAACCCCGGTGCGCTGTCAGGGGAGGGGGCTACTTTTCCATCGGGAGATCAGACATGCGCTTGTCGGCGCGGCTGGGGGAGTGGTGACAGTAGACGAACTGAGTCCGGAAGCGGCCGGTGGTGCAGGCGACGCGCGCCAGGTCGTGGGATACCTGGTACGGCCGGAGTCCGGCGACTACATCGCGATCATGGATGTGTTGGAGGGGTCGGTCACCGACCTGACGGTCGCTGAGGTCACGGCTGCGCTGGCGGCGACGGGTCTGCGCATGGAGGCGCGTCTGGTCGAGGTACGCCTGGACGCGCTCAAAGCCATGGGGGCGGTCTCCGTGCGGTCCGACACCACCCGGGCCCGCCATTACGTCGAGATCCTCGCCCGGAACTGGCGCTACACCGCCAGTCCCGCAGGCCGACACGTCCAGCGCTTCTACCGGCAGGTCCTGGCGGGGACCGCGACCGTGCGGGAAATCCCGATCGTGTCACTGAGCTGCATCGTCACTCACCTCGAGCAGCTCGCCGCAGCCCTGGGCACAGGGGAGCTGGCCGCCACTCGCCTCGACACCGCGATGCTGGACGCGGTCAGCACGGTATTCACCAGTCACGACGACCTCGACGCCGCTCTGGTCGGCGCGGAGGACGCGCTGGTGGGCCTCGCCGACCGGTTCGACCTGGACGAAGAGCGCACCAGCGACCTCAAGGGCCTGCTCGTCGACTACGCGACCCGCGTCGCCTCCGAGCTCGACTCCGGCTCCGCGCGGGCGGCCGCAGCGTTGGCGGTGCTCCGCCCGTGGTTCGGCCTGCTGGCCCAAGCTGCCGTGGACGCCTCACAGGCCCGCGACCTCATCGCCGCCGGTGCTCTCAGCGCCTCCCGAGGAGGCCGCGCGGAAGACTGGCAGGGACTGTGTGCCTGGTTCGACGTCCGCGGCGGACGAGCGGCCCGGTTCTCGCTGCGCCTGGTCCGGGCGCTGCCGAGCATGCACGCCAACCTGCGCCGGCTCCACTCGTCGTCAGGGGTTGTCTCCACCCGCACCCGCGCTCTGAGCCTCGCCCGGGCGGTGCTGACACCGGAGATCGGCGTGCAGATCTTCCAAGCCGCAGTGGGCGACCACTCCTGGCGAAAGCTGTACGGGCAGGCCGACGAGGACGACACCGGCCGCAACCCTTCCTGGCGCGGCGGGCCGCAAGTCCCGGTACCGACCCTGCTGCGCACCACCGGCCGCTCGGGCCCGCGAGGCGGGGGCGCCAAGCCGCGTGACGACACGGCGGCCAGGGCGCAGGTCGCCCAGGCGCGGGCACGGCGGCAGGCCGAGCACACGGATGCCGTCGCCAGGGTCCTGGCCTCGATTCCAGGACAGCACCTGGACGAGGCCGCCGCCCGCGCCGCACTGGCGGCTCTCATGGCCGCCGCCCGAACCACCGCAACAGGCCCCCGGCGCACCGGGACCAGCGCCGGGCTCGCCTGCACCCTCGTCCACACCGGCCGCGGTACCGGGGCGCTGACCGCCCCCACCTGGCGCGTCCTGCTGCCCGGCCGGATCGCCCTGTTCCACCAGCCCGGCCGCCGTCCCTCGGCCGCTGCCCTCGTCGCAGTCGCGGGTACCGCGACAACACACGACACCGCCGCACGCGTCACGCTGAGCCTCACTCCGCGCCCTGGCCCACTGATTCCCGTTGCGGATGGGGCCCGCGACACCGGGACTCGGCAGGAAGGCGCAGCATGAGCGAGAGGACGGATTCCGGGCCACTCGAGCCCCGACCAGGGCCGGATGCCAGCCCCGCCGGCCAGCCGCTGCGCAGGCGAAAAGCCTGGCGGCCCGAGGCCGACACAGAGGTCGCCACGCTGCTGCGCCGCCTGGCCGCCACGCCGTGGCTGGTCGGCGGCCGCCACGACGGCCTGATTGCCGCGGTACGCCGCAACGCGCCCGCCCTGCGCTCTGCGGTGGCCCGCATGGGCTGGGTCCTGATCATCGAACGCGACCTGGTGCGGCTGCGGAAGAGCCCGCCCCCGCGTCCGCGGGAATGGGCGACCCAAGGGCCGAGCCCCGCCGTGTGCTCCTGGTTCTTCCTGCTGATGGCGGCCGCCGAGTCGATGCTGCCGCGCATCGCCGTCGGACACCTCGTCACCCAGGCCCGCGCAGCTGCCGCAGAAGCCGGACTTCCCGTCGCCTACGACATGGCCGAGCGCCGCGCGATCCTCGCCGGCCTGCGCATGCTCGACGAACGCGGCGTCATCGAGCGCCTCGACGGAGATCTCGACAGCTACCTGTACGACGAGCAGGCCCCCGTGCTGCTCGCCGTCCACCACACCCGGCTGGCCTACGTCATCGCCAACCCCGGCACCCTCGATCCGGCTTCCGACCCGCACGCATGGTTTGAGCAGGTGCAGCGCGAACCGGACGCGGCCCGCCGGATGCGCCGCGCGCTCGTCGACGACACCTGCGTGCACACCGCGCTCCTGGACGACGCCGAGGCACAGTGGCTGAGCCAGCGGGTACGCGGCGACGACGGCGGCCCCCTGGCCGGCGCCTTCGGGCTCGTCCTGGAGCGCCGCGCCGAAGGCGCCGCATTCGTCGTCCCGGACGACGCCTTCCGGCACTTTCGCGAACTCGGCCCCATCCCCTTTCCCGCACCGGGCACCATCGCGCACGCCGCACTGCTGCTGCTCGACCACGCCGCCCTGGGCGGCACCACCGACGGCGGCCCCGGACCAGGCTGGCGCGGCCTGGCCGAGGACCAGGTACTGGCCGCACTGGCAGGCTTCGCGGACAACAATGCCTCCGGGAAGGGCGGTTGGGGAGCCGAGTACGCGCAAGACCCGGCCCTGCTCGCCGGGAAAGTCCGCGACCTGCTGACCGGCGCCAACCTCGCCCGACTCACTCCGTCGCAGCCCACAGCAGGCGAACAGGCCAGCCCCGCCTGGTGGTTCGCCCCCACCGCCGGCCGCTGGGCGGCGGAGGGCACCGCGCTCCCCAAGACCGCGCGATCCCGCAACACCCCGACCCGTCGCCGAACCGCAACGAAGAACAGCAGGCCCGTCCAAGTCCAGCAGGGACTGTTCAGCGAATCCGCAGCCGACGAGACCCCGGAGAAGCACCTCCTGTGAGCGACATCCTCGACCTGGACTTCAGCACCCCACTGGCACCCCCGCCGGCCGGAGATGCAACCCGCTTCGGCGGCCGCTGGCGCCTGACCGGCGCAGGGCTGTCGAACGTATGGCGCTACGGCGATCTGGACCTTCCGGCCGCCTCAGGACGGCTGCTGCTGCGTGGCCCCAACGGAACCGGCAAGACCACCGCGCTGGAGGCCCTGTGGCCGTACCTGCTCGATCTGAACGCGGCCAAGCTCGCGGCCGGCAAGGCACGTCCCACCACACTGAAGGGGCTGATGAGCGAAGGAGCGCTCACCAAGGGCCGCCGCTACGGATACCTGTGGCTGACCTTCGCCGCCCCAGACGACGAGCGAGCCGCGAGCGCCGCGCAGGTGACCGCCGACCCTGTGGTGAGCTTCGGCGTCCGCCTCCAATACTCGCCAAGCTCCACACCTGCCGTGAACGTCGTCCCCTTCACCGTGCCAGGTCGCCCGCTCAAGGAACTGGCGCTGCGCGGCCCCAACGGAGGCGCACTCGAAATCGACGAGTTCACCGCCCGCATCCAGGCCGCCGGCGGACACGTGTTTCCCGACCCCGAGTCCTACATCGAGCACCTCGCCGCGCGGATCTGGTCCACCACCGCCGACGAACTGCGCCTCCTCGCCTCACGCCTGCGTGAGGTCCGCAACCCCACACTGCTGGGCGACGTCTCCCCGGCCGCGGCCGCCGACGCGCTGCGCCAGTCCCTCCCCGGTGTGGCCGGCGACGTCCTCTCGGCCACCGCCGAGGCCCTTGCCGAGTCCAACACCACCCGCGACGCGTTCGAACGTGACGAACACGCCGCCACCCACCTGCAGGACTTCGCCCGCGTGTGGACCGGGCACGTCGTCGACGTCACCCGCGCCGCCTACACCGCCGCCCGCCAGTCGGACACCGACACCCGGACACGCGAAAAGCGCGTCAAACAGCGCGGCGGTGAACTCTCCGAAGCGCAGTCCGCCGCCGGACGGGCCGCCGCCGAGGTCCAACGGCTCGACGACTCCCACACCGCGGCCCAGGCCGCAGCCCGTGCCATCGAAACCAGCGACGCCTACCGGTCCCACGGGCGCGCCATGGACCTCCGCAAGCGACTCAAAGCCGAACAGGGCGCCGCAGCCAGCAGCTACGCCAGCCTGCGCGCCGCAGCCGAGCAGGCCCGCACACAGACCGCGACAGGCCGAGACGCCCTCGACGACATCATCGGCGACATCGAAGAGATCGCGGCGGCCGCGCAGGACGCAGGCGCCCAGCCTGTCGCGCTCGAAATCCTCATCGCCCACTACCCCCGGGCCCGCGCCACCCGGACCCGTCGCCGACCAAGCCGTCGACCCAGGGCCGGGAATCACCCTCACCCACGACGACGCGAGCCTGCGAAACCTCGCCACGGACTGGACGGTCGCAGCCCAGGAACGTCGCGCCACAGCGGACAGGGCCGCACTCGTCCTGCGGGACCACGAGCGCGTCGCCACCGCCGACACGGAAGCCCGAACCGCGCATCGCAAGGCGACCGACGCCGAGAACGCCTACGACGAAGCCGACCAAGCCCACGAGCGCGCCACCGCGGCAGCCCGCTCGGCCGCCCATCAGACACTCGCCGACGTCGCCCGGTGGGCGCTGGCACACCCACATCTGCGCGGCCTGACCGACGAGCCGGCCACCCACCGCGACGCGCAGCAGATCTGGGACACCGACGACATCGAAGCCCTCGCCCACGCCGAACCCTCGGCCGTACGCGACCAGCTCAACACCTGGGCCGAGCAGGCCCTGCATACCGGCGAGAGCGCCGCAGCCGCCCACGACAACCAAGCCAAGCAGCACCTCGAAGCCGCAGCCGCCCACGACAACGCGGCCCGACAGAACCGCGACGCCGCCCGCCGCCTGCGCGCCGGAAAGCTGCTCCCGCTGCCGCGCCCGGACTGGGCCGGCCCCGGAGACGACGACACCGCACTCGGCGCGCTGCTCGAATGGCACCCCGAAGCCGACCACAAGGACGACCAGAGAGCACTCATCGAGCTGGCGCTCGCCAACTCGGGAATCCTCGGCGCCCACCTGCACGCGGACGGCGCCGCCACTCATGCTTGGCGAGTCAGCCCTGTGGGCGCCAGCCCGTGCGAGGGCAATCTGACCGCCGTCCTCACTGTCGTCCCCGGCCATCCGCAGGCGGAACTCGCCCGGGCAGTCCTGGAACGCATCGCCCTGGCCGACAGTGCCACCGGCCACCGAGGTACCGCCGCCCCGGTCATCGGGCGCGACGGCACCTTCGCGATCGGCCCCCTCACCGCAGACCCGCGAGCCGCCGTCGCCGAGATCCCCGCCGCCTCGCACATCGGCGCCCGCATGCGTCTGGCAACAGCACGAGCCAGAGCCGACGAACTCGACGCGGCCGCCGAGGAACTCGAAATCCTCGCCGGCCACGAGCGCGACACCGCCGCCGATCGAGGACGGCAGCGCGACGCGGTCCGCCGTCAGGCGCGGGCTTTCCCTCCACGAGGCGAGCTGACCAACGCCGAGGCGGAACGGGCCCGCACCGCCAAGGAAGCACACCGACGCCACGACGCGGCTCGGGCCCTGCGCCAGCACGCCGACGACGCCGCGGCCGAGCACAAACGCCGGAACACCGTCTGGACGGCCCGCGCACGGAGCCTGGACCTGCCCGCCGACCCCGACAGCCTGGCCGACCTGATCGAGGACGGCCGCACACGTACCCGGACACTCACCGACTGCTCACAGCAGATGACCTCGCGGCTACTGCCGAGACTTGAGCGCGTCCTTCGGACACTCCCGGACGAAACCGCTCTCGCCGAGCACCTCGCCGAACTTCAGCACACTGCCCGGACCGCACACACCACGGTGCTCGAGACCCAGGCCGAGCTCACGGAGACACAGTCCCACGGCGACTCCGACGACGCGGCACGCCGCTACGAGCAGGCCGTCGCCCAGGCGACGAGTCTTCACGCCGAACTCTCATCAGCCCGCGACCTCGCCGTCGACGCCGAGAAGCACCTCACCGCCTGCGAACTCGCGCTCGCCTCCGCCCGGGAACGGCTGGACGATGCGCGCCCCCAGCAGAAGACCACCCGGGCTCGTCTAGCCACCCTGCTCGCCTGGCCCCCTGCAGCTCAGGCCCTCGGCGCCGACACCGACTGGGCCGGTTTCCGCGAAGACGCTGCCGGGCCCGACCTCCTCGACGCCGTCGAAGAGCACCTCGCCCGACGTCCCACGGCGTCCAAGAAGACCCTCGGCGAACGCTACGACACCCTGCGCGCGGAACTGGCCCAGACCTGGACCGTCGCCCGCGACGAGCCACCCGCCGGCCTCGAGCAGCTCGAAGCCTTCGTCCTCACCCACGAGGACACCCCCTACAACCCCCTGAGCGCCGCCACCCGCGCACAGACCCTCGCCGACCGAGCCCGAGCCGCCCTCGACGCCGCTGAAGCGGCGGCATTGCGCGACTTCGTCATCGGACGACTGCCCGCCGCCCTCGGGACCGCATGGGCAGCCCTGACGGACTGGAGGAAGAGCGTCAACCGGAAGATGCGCGCAGCCCAGGCATCCTCCGGAGTCGGAGTCCAGGTCCAGATCGCCCTGCGGGACGACCTCGACGCCGCCACCCGCACCGTCTACCACCTGTCGTGCGAAGTCGGCGACGCGATCCGCACCGAAGAACAGAAAGAACAGGTCGGCCAAGCACTCCAGGCGCTGCTAGCCGCCGCGGACGGCTCCACCATGGAAGAACGCCTCGCCGCCGCCGTCGACATCCGTACCTGGGTCACCGTCCGCTACCTCGTCGAGCGCCCCGGACCCGACGGCACACCCGTCACCGGTCAATGGGGCTCACGCACCGGCCTGTCCGGCGGCGAACGGCGCCTCGTCGTCCTGGCCCCCATGCTCGCCGCCATCGCCGCCAACTACGACCGCCACACACCCACCGGACTGCGCCTGGTCCCGCTCGACGAAGTGCCCGCCGAAGTCGACGAACGCGGACGCGAAGGCCTTGCCCGCTACCTCGCCGAACTCGACCTGGACATCCTGTGCACCTCCTACCTGTGGGACGGCGCCCCCGGCGCATGGGACGGCATCGACGCCCACGACCTCGAAGCAGGCAGCGACGGCACCGTCGTCGCTTTCCCCATGCTGATCCGCACGAACCAGGCCCTGCCCGGCGATCCCGAACAGGACGACAACCAGGCAGGAGGACCGGCATGAGCTGCCAACTGTGCAGCGGAGCATGCGCGGATACCGACCTCGCCCCGTTGCTGCGGCCCGAACTCGCCTGGCTTTGGCAGGCCCTCGCCGCGACGGCCGACCGCCGCGGCGACGAACACCTCACCACTGGGCCTGCCGTCACGGTGACCGTCCCCGCCGACCCGGCACAGCGCGCCGCTGCGGCCGGCCTCATCCGAGGGAGACCGCTGGAGCCCGGCCAGCGTCGCCGCATCGCTCTCGAGGAACTCACCACAGCGCTCGCCGCCCGCGGCCCCCGGATCACCCCGGGCGCCGTCGCAGCCCACGCTTGCAACCGGCGCCTGGCAGAAAAGGCCCGAAGCCACGCCGAGAAGAACGCGGCGGCCGACCGGATCCGCGCCCGGCTCGACGGCTTTCTGCCAACCCTGCCCGGCCATGTCCGCGAACTCCTAGGCCCGGCAACCGTCTTCAGCCGGCTGCGTGGCCTCGGCTGGATCACCCGGCTCGCCAACACGCAGGACGCGGCCGAACTCCTCGACCAGGCACTGCAGGTGGCATCCCGCCTGCCCTTGCCCGGCCAACGCATCGACCGCCGCCTCCTGGTACCCGGAGACCCGCACGCACTCGACGCAGGAGCACTGCCGGCGCTCGTCCTCGCCCTCACGGGATCACCCGGCTCGGGCGCGCGGTCGAGCTGGGCACGCCTCGGTGTGGACTACGACGATCTGCTCGGCGGGCTCATCGTCACCGGGGTCCACCCCACGGGCTGGCACATCCCGGCCGGGGCGACCGTCACCATCCCGCCGAGAGAACTGGCCCCGATCACATGGGAGCCGCCACCGGCCACCGGCGAGTGGGTGTTCGTGACGGAGAACCCCTCCGTCTTGGCTGCCGCAGCGAACCACCATGCCCTGGCAGGGGCCACAGCCGAAGCACCCAGGGTGATCTGCACCGCCGGTACGCCGTCACAACTGGAATGCGAGGCGATCGGACTCCTCGCGGACGCCGGCTGGCGCATCGCTGTCAGAGCCGACTTCGACCCGGCGGGCCTGGCACATGTGCGCGCACTCCTCGCAGCAGCCCCGGACGCGATCCCGTGGCGGATGGGCGCGGCCGACTACCTCGCGGCCGCTCCCGATGGCGCCGACGGCGCCGACACCCTGCGATTGCAGGACACGGACTCGCCCTGGGATCCCGGCTTGGCGTCTGCGATGGTGCAGCGCTCCGTCCCCGTGTACGAGGAGGACCTCCTTCCCCAGCTGCTCGGTGACATCGCGGGCGGCGCGCCCGGCGGCTCCTGATTCAAGTCAATCCAAGCCAGTGAACCTGCCACGCTCGGCAACTGTGGGTCATGCGGCTGTGACCACGACCGGTAGATGGCCAGCCGTTCGCGAGAAGCCCGGAGGTCAGCGACTGGTGCTCCGATTCCTACTTGGCCAGCCTGACGACCCGTAGTTGGCCACTCGGCACCCCGCGAGGGTCGACTCCGGGGGAGAAGCCGCAGGCGATCTCTCAGGGCTGACTGGCCAGGTCGGATTCGGCAGGGCCACCTATCGGTCGTGGTCACGCGCGCCACCACTGCGACCTGTATGGAAATTTGAGGGGAAATCCATAGTGAAAACTGACGGGAAGTTAGGCTAAGATGTGGGCAGGAGGTTGACCTATGCCCACTGAGGAAGAGCTGTTCGCGGGTGTCGACGCGCTGCTGGCCAGCGGGCCGGTGCTGCCGCCGCCGGACGAGCGGGCCCGGCTGCGCGAGGCGGCCGGTGCGACGCAGGAGGCCGTCGCACAAGCTTTGAAGTCGTCGGTGAAGACGGTGAAGAACTGGGAGGCCGGTCGGTCCGAGCCGCGGCCGCCGCGCCTTCAGGCCTACATCCGGCTGCTGGAGGGCTGGGCGGCGAAGTACCCCGCCCCAGGCGACCATGCCGAACCCGCCGGGGACCAGGCCGTCCCGGAGACGTTCACCGCCCCGACCCCGGCCGCGCCTGCCCTGGTGCCCCCTGGGCCGCTCCCGGTCCAGGCGCCGCCGGCCACCGCGCAGGAGAGCGCACCGGCCAAGGCCTCGTCGCCTGGCCGTCCGGCCCGCAAGGCCGGGCCGACGAAGCTGTCGATCCCGGGTCCGATCCTCGATCCGCGGTTCCACCGTGGGCCGCTGGCGGTGGTCGACGGCGACGGCAGCGTCTACTGCGCCGACGGCCTGGTCCTTCAGTGCCCTGCGGAGACCATCCCGCAGCTGGTGGAGTGGACCCTCGGCGAGGCCGGCTTCGGCGCCTCCCGCCTCAACCGCCACGGCCAGGACGCCGACCCGCTCGTCGTGCTGACCGCGAGCGCCGCCGAGCGGTTCAACCTGCCGCTGGACCTGGACGCCCACGACGGCGGCCGCTCGCGCCGCTTGCCCCAGGACCACCCGGTGGTCAAGCAGATCACCCGCGCGAAGTGGCAGCTCACCCGCCGCGGCCTCGGCCCCTGGCCGCGGATCTACCGCCCGGCCGAGAGCGGCCGACGCCAGTGCGTGCAGCTCGCCATCCTGCCGTGGGGGGCCCTCGATGTGCGGGACTGGGGCAAGGCGTTCGCGCTGGCGGCCGCCGACGGCACCGCAGACCCGGCAGAGCTCGCCCGCGTCCTGGGCATCTACGCCCACCGCGTGCTCACCCCGCGCGGTGGCGGCGCCACCTGCGGCATGGCGCTGATGGAGGCGCTGCGCCCGCCGACCCGCGCGGTGAAGGACGAAACCACCGGCGGCTGGGTGTCCGGGCCGAACTCCGGCGCGCTGACCCGGGCGGTGGACCCGGCGCCGCCGGAGGCCGTCCCCGAGCACCCGGTCGCCCAGGGCTGGACCGGCGGGTTCATCAACGAGGAGGCCTACCAGTGGGTCCGCCCGGTGGAGCTCCTCGGCGACGAGGAGTGCCTGCTGCCGTTCGCGGTCGGCCTGGACCTGAACACCGCCTTCCTCGCCGCCGCCGCCCGCCTGACGGTGGGCCTGGGCGCCCCGGTCCACCTCGAGCGCCCGGCGTTCGACAAGAAAGTCCCCGGTACCTGGCTGGTCGACCTGAGCCACGTGGAGCTGGACCCGCGCCTGCCCTCCCCGTTCACCCCGACCGGCGAGCGCCCGACAGGGCCGGCCTGGTACGCCACCCCGACCGTCGCCTACGCCGCCGAACTCGGCTACCAGGTCCAGCCGCTGGAGGCATTCCTGCGGCACGAGACCGGCGCGTACCTCGACCCGTGGCACGACCGGCTCAAGGGCGCCTACGTCGCCACCCTCGCCGACCTCGGCGTGACCGCCGACCTGGACGAGCAGCAGTTCCTCGCTGCGATGGCCCAGCACAAGCAGCGCGACCCCGGCCTCGCCGCCGTCCTGACCGCGGTCAAGGCCACGGTCAAGGGCGGCGTCGGCAAGCTGCGCGAGCGCCCGCAGGGCCGCCAGTTCAAGGACGGCGAGCGCTGGCCCGCACTCGACTGGCCGACCTGGCGCCCCGACATCCGCGCCGCCGTCATCTCCAAGGCCCGCGTCAACATGCACCGCAAGCTCAACAACATGGCCAAGACGGCCGGCCTGTACCCGCTGGCGGTGCTCTCCGACTGCGTCGTCTACCCCAGCCCCGGCCCGTCGCCGCTGGACTTCCTGCCCCGCACCCCCGACGGCAAGCCGGTGCCCGGCGCCTTCCGGCTCGGCCCGACGCCGGGCCTGGCCAAGCTGGAAGGCGTCCAGCAACTCTCCTGGGCGGTCGACCTGCTGGAGCAGGGCTACAACCCCGCCCGCCACATCAAGGGCGACGGCCACGACGCCGTCCGGGAAGGGGAGTAACCGATGGCCGGTCAGATCGACGACGCCCTGCAGCGCGCCGGCACCGAGCTGTTCACCCGTGAGCCACCCAAGACCCCGCTCGCGCAGATGAAGCTGCTCACCAAGACAGCCAAGGGCAACACTGCGGCCGTCGCAGCCCGCCTCGGCGTCAGCCGCCGCACTGTCGAGCGCTACCTCGCCGGGCAACGCAAGCACCCCAGAGCGGCGCTGCGCGAGGCCCTCGCCCGCGAGGTTGCCAAGGTCTGGCAGCCCCGCGTCCGCCAGCGCCGACGACGCCAGGCCGCCACCACCACCGGCATCACCATCGAAACCCGCGCCCGCTTCGGCTACACCGCCCCCATCGGCACCACCGACGACCCGAGGCTGCGCCGCCTGACCGTCCACCTGCCCCCCGCACACGCCGCCCGCCTTCTCGAAGCCCAGGACCAAGGCGCCAGCGACCAACAGCTCCGCGACATCCTGGCCCTGGGAATCCAGGAGACCTATTTCCAGGACTACGGCCGCCGCGCCGACGGGCTGGAAGTCCAATTGACCGACATTGCCTACCTCGACGTGGCATTCCCAGAATAGGACACCGCCCGCCGGCCGCACCCAACAATGTGACTGAGCGCTCGGTTGGCCAGCTGAGCGTTCGGTTTGGGATTTGATGTCACTCCAGTTCGTCTGGGTCGGTGGCGACAGCGATGGCAGGCCAGCACCGTTGCGTCGATGTCGTCGATCTTCGGAGCGCCGTGGCAGCGGTAGCTTGACCTCTTCGACGGAACCCCAAGCGCCGGGGAAGCCAGCTCCAAATATCGGGGGCGGCGCGTACGGTGGCTGCGACTTGGGGTGGAAGGAACGGTTGCTGTGGGGACAGTGCGGATCACGGACGCGAACCGGTTGTCGACGGTGAAACCGGAGCTGGCCGCGACGCTGAACGTCGAGAAGTCCAAGATCACTGCGGACGAGCTGACGGTCGCGTCGAACCGGAAAGTCTGGTGGAACTGCCCGGACTTCCCCGAGGACGAACCGGACTCCCCCAAGCACGAATCGTGGGAAGCCGTGGTGAACAACCGCACGGGAGGGTTCCGCAAGCGCTATGGCACCGGCTGCCCGACCTGCCGCTTGCGCCGGACATCTGTGCAGGAACTGCGATTGAAGGCCGAGCTCAGTACGGTCCTGCCGATCGACGTCGACCGCGATGCCGTTCACTCCGAGCGGGTCGAGCGGGTCGATATGGTGGTCGAGGCCGAAAGTCTGCGCCTGGTCCTCGAGTTCGACGGTTCCTACTTCCACGGGACCGAGCAGTCGTGCAGGACGGACAGTGCGAAGTCTCGACGGCTTCGCGAGGCCGGTTGGACCGTGGTGCGTATCAGGGAGGCCCCGCTCGATCTCCTCGACCCGACCTACGACGTGCGGGTCGGCTTCCTTGTCGAGCCGGAGGCCGCTGCGGCCGACATCCTCGACCACTTGGTGGTGCTCCGTCTGCTGGACCCGGCAGCGGCGGAGCGCTACCGGACCCTGGACGCTCCGCAGGCGGAGGAGATGGCGCGGAGGTGGATCCGCGAGCGCATCGGCGAGTAGGCGGCACGGAGGCTGGAGTACTCGGCGCAGAACGACGCGTGGGACTCCATGTTCGAGGAGCTGGTGGACTATGAGGCCGACGCTGGCGACTGCTACCCCACGGACGAGGTCTGCGTCGACGGGCGAAGCCTGGGGCGTTGGTGCCGCAAGCAGCGGGGGCTGCAGCGCGCCGGTCGCCTGCGGGGCGACCGGGCTGAGCGCCTGGCCACGATCGCGACCTGGTCCTCCCAGACCGCGTACGAGGCCGGTTTCTGGGTCAGCTACGACCGGTACCTGCGGTGGGCCGAACTGACGGATCCGCGCGAGCGAGAGCAGCTGCTGTCGAGCCGCGACGCGACCGTGTGGGCGAACAGCCTCCGCCGACGGCGGGCGGAGCTGATCTCCCGGGGCGACGATCTGCCGGGCGATCAGTTTGAGGCCATGGGGAAGGTGCCCGGTTGGTCCTGGGACCCCTACATGGACGCCCACGACGCGAAGGTCGAGGTGATGCAGCAGTTCTGCGCCGCCAACGGGCGGCCTGTCTCATCGATCAAGCAGCGCGAGGAGTGGAACGGCCACCCCGTGGGAATTTGGCTGAACTCCTGGCGCACCCGCCGCGATGTACTGTCGGCCTCACAGGAGGCCGAGCTCGAGGCGCTGCCAGGATGGACCTGGGACCAGCGCGGAGACCAGTGGACCTCGATGCTCCAGCAACTTGCGAACTTCGGGGCGGCACGAGGGCACATACAGCCGAGCCTGACCCTCGGCGACGAGCAGGAGAAGGCGCTCGCCAGATGGAAGCGCAACAACAAGAACCGCCTCCAGGGCCGCGGAGACGGCAAGGCTCTCCAACTGCGGACACTACTGGCTCAGTACGGGGAGACCCTGCCCTGACCGCCGTAGGCCCCGGTTGGCCCGGCACGAACTCCCCAAGGGCCAGCCCGGAGCAGCGCACCAGCAAAACGGGGGCGGCCGGCACACAGCCGACCGCCCCCGCGCCTACCCAATCGCTGCTCAGACCGCCCACTCCAGTCCCAGCTCGGCGAGAGCGGCAAGCCGCTCGGCGTCGAGCCTGGCACGCCTGCTCTTCGTATTGGACAACCAGACCCCGAGCTTCACCTCGGTGCCATCCTCCAACGTCTCCAGATGGCCCCTAGGGACCGTCAGATGTCCCTCACGGGCGAAGAACTGACGCAGCGCCACCACGCCCAGCTCGAACGCCCCCGAGACGCCTCCAGCGGCCCTCCGCGCGGTCTTCCCGGTCTTCGCGGCGGACGGCGCTGGGAGCGGTTCGACGCCGAGGCCGGCCAGACGCTCACGCTGCCCGTCACCCAAGCCCTGCCAGACGACGTGCTGACGCTGGCGCTCCAACCACCGCCCGACGTCCTCGCCGCGCACCGTGACACCGGGCACCAGGTCGCCCAGCTGCGCCCCGCCCTCGATGCACTCGCGAACGGCGGCGTACTGGCGCTGCCAGTCGATCGGCCAGGCCGGGCACCAGTCCGGGTCGATCGCCGCGAGCGCCTCGGCCCGCTCCCGGTGCCCGGTCAGGGCACCGGGCCGGCGCAGGTTCGACAGCCACTGCCCGACGGGCCGGTCCAGCACCGCGGCGCCCCGCGGGGCGGCCAGCGTGCCGTTCTCGGCGAAGTACTCCCGCGCGGCCGCCAGGTTCTCCTGGAACGCCGCGTCGTACTCGTCCCAGACCATCCCTAGGCCCTCCAGCCGCCGAACGCGGCCGCCCTCCATCGCTCCGACGCTGTACGCCTTGCGCTGGTCCGAGATCCACTGCCCCAGCGGGTACGGGCCCTCACGGTGGTCGAACGGCACCCGGGCGTGCCCCTCACGCTGCGTGAACTTCTTCGCCGCCGTGTAGCCGCGAGCCCAGTCCTGCCGCTCGGTGTCGATCACATTGAAGCTGACCCACTCGGCGACCATCACCGGGTCACGCTTCGAGGAGAACCGCAGCAGCATCCGCGTTTCCTCCCCCCCTTCCTCCGGCTCCTCACCGATGGAAACAGCCGGATTCTTCGGCGTGTTCTCCTGCGGAATCGCGAGCAACTCCACGGCCTCTTCGTCGTGCGCCCGAAGAGCCTGCAATACGGCCACTAGCGGGCGATACGACCCGGAGGTGAACATATCCTCGGGCGATTCGCCGGGCTGGAGGAAAACCGGCACGATCAACGACGCGACCTTGCTGTCCCCGGGCTTCTGGCGCAGCGCGCGGCCGATCGCCTGGACGATGTCGTGCGGCGCGCCCTTCGGGTCCAGCAGCGCCACCGAGTCGACCACGCCGACCGAGCCGTCGCGCTTCTTGATGTCCACGCCCTCACCCAGGACCCGACAGTTCGACAGCATCGCGAGGCCGGCCCGGTTCGCGAAGTCGCCCAGCACCTGGCGCCGGTGCTCGGCGGCGTGCTCGCCCTGCAACCAGCCCGACCAGATACCGGCCGGGTAGCGCCCGGGGTCTGCGGCGTGCAGCTGCTTGGCGATTGTGGGCAGGCCCTCGGCGAAGGCATGCGCCTCGATCGTGCGGTGATGGAAGGTGATCATCCTTCGGAGACCGTGTTCGGCGGCGGCGCGCAGCATGGCGGCCTGGAGTGCCCCGAGGCGCTGCCCGCGCACCTCCTCCTCGCGTCCGTCCTCGCCGCGCAGCCGCGCCAGCGTGACCACCGGGTCGGTCAGCTCGACCACAATGATCTGGTACCGCGCCAGGAGCTTGCGGGAGACCGCCTGGGCAAGGGTGAGCTTGTACAGGACGGGCCCGAAGATCTCCTCGTCGTCCATGGAGGCGGCCATCTCCTCCGGCAGCGGGTCCCGGTACCCCTCCCGCACCTCCCAGTGCGGCCGCTCCTGCCAGATCCGCGGCGTCGCCGTCATGTATAGCCGCCGCATGGCGGGGATGAGCGCCTGGTCGTGGATGTCAGCCCACGCCTTCCCCAGCGAACCCGAGGTGCGGTGCGCTTCGTCGACGACGGCCAGGTCCACGGGGTCGAGCTTCTGTCCGTAGGCGCCGGCGAACGCGTCCGCCAGGACGCCCAGGGACGAGTAGGTGGCGTAGATGGTCACCGGCCCACTCCCGTGCCACAGGGCGAGCTGGATCGGGTTGGTGGTGGCCCGCGTGTCCATCGACCACAGCGCGGCGTCGTCCGACAGTGAGCACACCGCGACCGCCGGCCCCACGTGGCCCACCTCGCGCCAGGCCAGTACGGTCTGAGTCAGCAGATCCAGCGTCGGCACCAACACGAGAGTCCGCCCGTTCGGCACGAGCCGCTTGGCAGCGGCAGCAGCCATCCACGTCTTTCCCGTGCCGCACGCTGCGATAGCCTGACCACGCAGCCCATCGCGGGGGACCTTCTTACCCGGCGGTATGTCGAGACCGCGCACAATGGCGTCAACGGCCTCGATTTGGTGGGCATGCAGGTTTACAGGCATTCCTCGGTCTCCTTTCTGAGAATGTGATGCGCATTCAAGGGATGCTTCCCCGGGGGCGGGGCTTGGATCTCGTTCCAGAGTCTACACAGTGCATCATTGTGATACATCATCCTTGTATCAGGTTCGCTCGCCGGAGTGATGCCGTGCGGGAAGTACTTCCCAGGGATCGGGCTTACTGTATCCTGAACGGGGTGCTTCGGGGGATCATCCCAGCGGTTCTGGTCGACTGATGCCCGTGCCGGGTGGAGCGAAACGGAACCCGCCTCACTCGGTGTCGACACGGAGGGGCCGGCCTTTGACTGGTGGTCAACTACAAGGGATGGGTGGCCTGTTATTCCAGTCTCTACACAGCTCCGGGCGTGATACCCCCGTCTCCAGCTAGCTTGATTCCCTGGAGCGAAGCGGAATGGGAATCCTTCAATTCGCGCTTGCGCGAATTGACTGACTTTCAGAATTCCGCTTGCGGAATTCAATTCCCGCGCTTGCGCGGGAATTTGCCGGAGCGTCAGCGGAGACGTTCATTTCCATGCGCGTCAGCGCATGGAATCCCGCTCCGCGGGG
>NZ_JBIBIJ010000035.1:0-38648 GCF_042957465.1 Kitasatospora sp. NPDC008050 | reverse complement strand
CTGTCCGACGTGTTGAACTTTAGCCCAGCCCCGCTCCGAAAAGCGAATCCGGCCCACCCGCCGAAATACCGGCACGACAAAAGAAGCCAGCCGCATAAGCGTGCGAAAAGCAGCGCGCCGACGACCGACGATCTTGCCGGGATGGTGTTTCAGGAGAGTGGCCGCCCCGGGACCGTCCGCGCCGATGCGTGTCCGGTGCTCCCTGCCGAGCGACTAGGACACGCTAGACCCGTCGAGCCCCAGAAGCAAATCTCCTGTCCCGCCAGCATGTACAGCGCCCAGGAGGTGAGGTGGACCGGCACCAGAGCGGCGGGGAGGTGGCGCTTGGCCAGCCGGACCCGGTTGCGCGCCGTCATGCGGTAACAGGTCGCGTGACGGGCCGGTCGCAACCGAGGATCCCGCACCGCTGGTGCCAGATATCCGCTGACCGGCTGTCAGGAGAGGACTCGCCGCAGGTAGGCGCTGCGGGCGGCGATGGCCAGTTGCGAGACCGCGGCCTGCGGTGCCGCGACCGCGAAGCCGTGCCAGGCACCGGGCCACATGTGCAGTTCGACCGGGACACCGGCGCGGGAGAGTCGGGCGGCGTAGTCCAGCGCCTCGTCGCGGAAGGTCTCGACCTGGCCCACGTCGATGAAGGCGGGCGGCAGGCCGCCGAGGTCCTCGGCGCGGGCCGGGGCGGCGTATGCCGGGACGTCGGGGCCGCCGGCGGCCGGGCCGAGCAGGCTCTGCCAGCCGGTCCGGTTGGAGTGGCGGTCCCAGAATCCCTCGCCGTCCAGCTCCTGGCTGGACGAGGTCAACTCCCGGTCGTCCAGCATCGGGCACTGCAGGATCTGGTGGGACAGCGCCGGACCGCCGCGGTCACGGGCCAGCAGGGCGGTCGCGGCGGCGAGCCCGCCACCCGCGCTGGAGCCCCAGATGATCAGCCGGTCCGGGTCGATGGCGAGTGCCTCGGCGTGGGCGGCGGTCCACACCAGCCCGGCGTAGCAGTCCTCGACCGGTGCGGGGTACGGGTGTTCGGGCGCCAGCCGGTAGCCCACGGCGACTGCGACGACGCCGAGCAGGTCGACCCACTCGGCCAGGGTGTCGGCCTGCTCCCACTGGTCGCCGGAGACCAGGCCGCCGCCGTGCACGTGGTAGACGGCCGGCCAGGGCCCGGGGCCCCGGGTCGGGCGCAGGATCAGCACCGGCAGCTCGGGCCCGCCCGGCGTTCCCGGGATCACCCGCTCCTCGACCGTGACGGCGCCGCCACGGGTCAGGGCCGCCGGGTCCGGACGCATGCCCTGGTTCATCGCACGGAAGGCGGGGATGTCGTCGGGGCCGATCGAGCAGACGGCGCGGATCTCCTCGGGCAGCGCGGCGAGGACCGCGCCCAGCTCGGGGTCGAAGGGCGGGCGGGTACGGCGGGCCGTACTGCCGCGGGGGGCGGGCTCGGTCACGGCGGGCTCCTGAACGGGGTGGGTGATCATCGTCGGGCCCCAGCCTGGCTCTGGGCGCCGGGCCCGGACAACCGCCGCCCGGCGGGTACCGCCGCACATCATCCGCCATGCGGCGGGGCGACGGCCGGTAGGGTCGGCGCCGGACCGGAACAGCGGCGGTGGGAAGGGGCGGGCGTGGAGCAACTCCTCGAACGACTCTCGGCGTTGGATCCTGATGCCGAGAGCGCGGTGCGGGCGATCGCGTACTTCGACGCCCTGGTCTCCGGCCGGGCCGGCCTGGACGCCTTCGTCCGCGGGGCCGCGGTACTGGCCGGCTGCCCGGCCGGGCTGCACGACCCGGACCGGCACGTCCAGGTGCGCGTGCACCAGGACGGCAGCCGGCTGGACCCGGGGCCGGCCGCCGCACGCTGGCCCGGCCTGGACCTGGCGGGTACCGCGCACGGCCGGGTCTGGATCGAGCGGGCGGGCGAACCGACCACCGTGGACGGGGTGATCCTGGAGCGCTTCGCCGCCGGGGTCTGCATCGTCCTGGACCGCACCCGGGGCCGCGCCCCGGCCTGGGATCCGGCCAGCGTCGAGGTCCTGCTCGCGGCCGACGGCGACGAGGCCACCCGGCTGCGCGCCGCCCGCCGGCTCACCATTCCCACCGACCTGCGGGTGCGGGCCGTGGCGGCGCTGCCCCTGCGGCACTCGCCCGACCGCCCCGGCGCAGCCGTGGAGTTCGCCGACCCGGTGCGCAGCCGGTGGAGCACCCGGATCGGCCGGGTGACCGCGGCCATCGTTCCCGCCGTCGGCGGGGCGGAGCCGGACCCGCCGACGGACTACCGGGCGGGGATCGGTGCGGCGACGGGCGTCACCGAGGTCTGGCGTTCCTGGGCCGGGGCGCTGGCCGCGCTCCGGCTGACCGCCGACGGCAGCGGCGCCGATCCGGGCCCGCGGCAGCTGCGCCACGAGGACCTCGGCGCCCTGGCCGTGCTGGCCGAGCACGTAGCGCCCGCGGACGCGCTGGTCGAGGACGTCCGCACCCTGCTGGCCGTCGAGGCGGCGGCCGCCGGTTCACTCGCCACGCTGACGGCGCTGGTCGAGCAGGACAGCCTGCGCCGCGCCGCGGCCGCGCTCCACCTGCACCACTCGACCCTTCAGGCCCGGCTGCCCCAGCTGCGCGCGGCCCTGGGCCACCCGTTCGACACGCCGGCGGGCCGCTCGCGCCTGCACACCGCGCTGCTGCTGCTCCGGATCCACCGCACCGGTCCGCTGCCCTGACCGGACGGACAGACGGACAGACGGACGGACACCGGAGCTGGGGTCAACTCCCTTGGGTCACAGCAGGGTCGGCATCCGGAGCCGACCGGTCCGGACGGCTACCGCAGAGGTTTACCGGCAGTTGCGGTCCAGGTATGACGCCTTGCCGGCGCAGCCGGAGGAGCCTGGGCGCAGGCCGCGATGAGCGGCCCATCCGGTCCGGCAGCCGAAGTCGCCGGGCCGCCGATCCAGGAGGGGGACCATGCGCACCAGCATCAAGGCACTCACGGTCACGGCGGTGGCGGCGGGAGCCGTCAGCCTGGCCACCGTTCCGGCCTTCGCCGACACGCTCACCAACTACCAGGGCGGAGTCACCTGGACCAAGCTGTACATCGGAAGCACCACCTGTGAGGCGGTGATCGACAAGGCCTACGACAGCACCCTGGGCTACGAGGTCGCCCGGGGGGCCTTCATCTCGAACGGCCCCACCTGCAAGGGTGCGCTCTACCGGTCGACCGACGGCGGCAGGACCTGGATCCAGGCCAGCGACGTCTACAGCTTCGGCAGTTCGTCCGGCTGGGTCCGCACCGGCTACCACTGGGACACCCCCGGGGAGGTCGTCAACCGGGTGTGCATCAGCACCGGGTCGGTCGCCCCGATCGACGGGGGCTGCTCGTACGCGGTCTAGCGAGCCGCGGGCCCACCGCCCGGAGCGGGCGCACCGGGCGGTGGGCCGGGCGGGCCGGGTGGGCCGGTCAGCGGAGGCGGGCCGGTCAGCGGAGGGGGCCGGTGATCGGGAGGACGATCCGGCAGGGGACGGGGCTGGGGTGCGCGGGGTCGAGGGCGTTGAGGACGTCGGCGAGCGCGACGGGGTCGTAGCCGGCCTCCAGGTGGTCGGTGGCGTCGAGCGGGCACTGGTCCTGGAGGGTGAGGTCGGTGACCTGGGGACCGTCGGGCAGGAAGCTGTTGGTGTAGGGGGTGACCACCTCGTCGAACCTGGTGGCGATGACCGTGTAGTCGACGCCGGGGGCGGTCAGGCCGCCGGCGTTGAGCTGGGTGAGGAACGGGGAACCGATCTCCTGCTCGACGCAGGCCGCGCAGGAGGTGTCGAGGAGGCTGTTGGCGGGCTCCAGCAGGCCGAGCTGACGGCCGAGTCGGGTGAGGCCGTCGAGGGTGGTGCCGTTGTTGTTGGGGGTGATGCCGACCAGTTTGGCGACCTTGGCGGCGCCGCCGAGGTTCTTCAGGTAGTAGCGGGGCAGCAGGCCACCGCCCTGGGAGTGGCCGACCAGGTCCACCTTCGCGGCGTGGGTGGCGGCCAGCACCTGGTCGACGAAGGCGGACAGCCGGCCGGCGGAGTCGGCGATGGGACCCAGGCCCTGGACGGGTGCGCCGGGGGCGCCGCCGTAGTTGAAGGCGTAGACGCAGTAACCGGCGTCCGCGAGCAGCGGGGCGGCGCCGCGCCAGTAGTCGTCCATGCTCTCGGCGGTGCCGTGCACCAGGACGACGGGGTCGGGGTGGGCGGCGCTCGGTTCGCAGGACCAGTCGTTCGCACCGGGCGGTGCCTGGTCGGGGGTGAGGAAGCCGCTCAGCAGTCCGACGGGGAAGTGGTTCTCCACCGGGTACGCGGGGGCGGCGGCCGACTGTGCGGCCGCGGCCGGCTGTGCGACGGCGACCAGCAGAGCGGTCGCGGCGCCGGCCGCGACGGCGAGCACCCGTACTCGCTTCGTTCTCATAGTGCACACCTTTCGATACGTGCCGGAATATTCCTCGCATCCGGCGGCCGGATCCCGAAGCTAGGTGCGCGCCGATCGGCCGTCAACGCGCCCGGTGGCGCCCCGGGGGAAGTTCTCCCGCGACTGCCAGGAATTTCTTCCGGACCGGCCGAAAGCTGTCACCCAGGCGAGTGTTCCGAGGCCCACCGGCGACCCCGGCAGGGCCCAAATACCTTGCCAAAGCTATTGACTGGCCGGTAACACCGCCGCATACTCACACCTCGTGACAGGACCCTGGGGCGCGTTCGGGCGCAATTTATCCACAGCTCTCCGAGCGGAGCAGAAGAGCCTGGCCGCCGAAATCATCCGAGAGATCAGAGCGGGTATCCCGGAATTCGCCCGCCCCCTCGCCGGACAATTCGGCGCGGGAATCCAGCAGGGCGTGGAGACCGCGCTGGCGGAGTTCGCCGACCGCGTCGAGGAGCCCGCCGGCCTCGATCCGGAGCGGCTGCGGATCTACCGTTCGCTCGGGCGCGGCGAGCTGACCGAGGGCCGCAGCCTGGACGCGCTGCAGGCCGCCTACCGGCTCGGCGCCCGGGTCGCGTGGCGCCGCTACGCCCGGGTGGCGCGGCGGGCCGGGCTGGGGGCGGAGAGCCTGGTGACGCTGGCCGAGGCGGTGTTCGCGCACATCGACGAGATCGCGGCGGCGAGCGTGCGCGGCTACCTGGAGGCCCGTACCGACCGGGCCGGGGCGCTGGGTCGGGCCCGGCACCACCTGCTGCGGGCGCTGCTGGAGGGGGCGGGCGACCAGGAGGTGCGACGGGCCGCGGCGGCCGCGGACTGGGCGCTGCCCGACCGGGTGGCCGCGGTGGTGCTGGATCCGCCGACCGTCGAACGTCCCCGGCACTCCCGGACGCCGCAGCTGCCGGACGCGGTGCTGGCCGATCTGGAACCGCCCGAGCCGTGTCTGCTGGTGCCGCGGGCGTACCTGCGCGACGGCCAGGTGCTGGAGGCCCTGAGCGGACAGGGCGCGGTGATCGGACCGTCGGTGCCGCTCACCGAGGCCACCCGGTCGCTGCGCTGGGCCCGGCTGCTGCGCGCCGAGCTGCCGGGCCCGCTCCTGCGGCCGGTGGACTGCGAGGACCACCTGGCCGAACTGCTGCTCCTCGCGGACCGCCCGCTGGTGCACCTGATCGCCGAGCGGCGGCTGGCGCCGCTGGCCGAGCTGACCGCCAAGCAGGCCGATCGGGTGGCCGCCACGCTGCTGGCCTGGCTGCAGACCGACCACGGCAGCGCGCCGGAGGTCGCGGCCCGGCTCGGTATCCACCCACAGACCGCCCGCCAACGCCTGCACCGGGTCGAGGAGTTGTTCGGGCGGGAGCTCACCGCGCCGGGCGCCCGGTTCGAGCTGGAGGTCGCGCTGCGGGCCCGGCCGCGGCGCACGCAGGGGTGACCGGCGAGTCGGCCCGTGACCGTTCCGGGCCGGCCGGCCGGCGCGGCGAAGGCACTGGGCCCTGTCCGCCGGTCCTTGGCGCAGCTTGTCGATGGCCCGGGTGACGACCTCGGTGGCCTCCCCGCCGTGACATGTGCGCAGGTGCGCAATCCCGGCCACCCCTACGATGGCCCGATGGACAAGCGCACGCCGACAGCAGATGCACATGGCTCGCAGCAGCACAGCAGAGGCGAGCAGCTGGAGGTCGCCGCCTCGATCCTCGCGCTGCTCGCCGACCGCACCCGGCTCGCCCTGCTGGAGCGGCTCGGCCGCGGGGAGGCGGACGTGACCACGCTCACCGAGGCCACCGGAGCCGCCCGCCCCTCCGTCTCCCAGCACTTGGCCAAGCTCCGCCTCGCCGGCCTCGTCACGACCCGCAAGGACGGGCGCCGCGTCGTCTACTCGCTGCGCCACGGCCACCTGCGCCGGCTGGTCGACGAGGCGTTGAACGTCGCCGACCACCAGATCGGCTCGTTGCCCCCGCACGACTGACCGGCCCCTGGCCGAGCGCGCGGGCGACGGCGCGGTGATCCTCGCTGAACAGGTGCGCAGGTGCGCACATATTGGCTACCATGGCCCGGTCACCATCGCCGACTCCGAGGGCGCGACCGATGCTGTCCGTGCTGCGCAACCGCACCTACCGCCACCTGTTCACCGCGCAGGTCGTCGCCCTGGTCGGCACCGGCCTGGCGACGGTGGCCCTGTCGCTCCTCGCCTACCGGATCGCGGGGAACAACGCCTCGGCGGTGCTGGGCACGGCGCTGGCGATCAAGATGGTCGCCTATGTGACGATCGCACCGCTCGCCGGCGCCCTCGCCGGCCGCGTCCCCCGGCGGGCACTGATGGTCACGATGGACCTCACCCGCGCGGGCGTCGCCCTCACCCTGCCGTTCGTCACCCAGGTCTGGCAGATCTACCTGACGGTCTTTCTGCTCCAGGCCGCCTCCGCCGCCTTCACCCCGACCTTCCAGGCCACCATCCCCGAAGTGCTGCCGGCCGAACGCGACTACACCCAGGCGCTGTCGATGTCCCGGCTCGCCTACGACCTGGAGTCGCTCTTCTCCCCGGCACTGGCCGCGCTGCTGCTGACCGTGGTGTCCTACAGCTGGCTGTTCACCGGGACGATGATCGGATTCGCCGCCTCCGCCGCCCTGGTCCTCTCCGCCGTCCTGCCGAAGGCTCCCCCGGTGGAGCGCCCCGGCGGCGTCTACGCCAACGCGCTGTTCGGCTCACGGCTGTACCGGGCCACCCCGCGCCTGCGGGCACTGCTCGCGCTCGACCTCGCGGTCGCCGCGGCCGGCGCGATCGTCTTCGTCAACACGGTCGTCGTGGTCCGCGAGCACTTCCACCACCCCGCCGGCGACGTCTCCCTCGCGCTCGGCTGCTACGGCGCCGGGTCCATGGCCACCGCGCTGCTGATGCCCCGCGTGCTGCACCGGGTGAGCGACCGGACGGTCATGCTGCCCGCCGCGTTCGCGCTGCCCGCCGTCCTCGCCGCCGTCGCCGCGATCACCGCCGCCGCCCCCGGTACCTGGTCCTGGGTCGCGCTGCTGGCCGCGTGGGCGCTGATCGGCGCGGGCAGCTCGGCCGTGCTCACCCCCGGCGGACGGGTGGTCCGCCGCTCCGCCGCCGACGCCGACCTGCCCGCCGCCTTCGCCGCCCAGTTCTCCCTCTCCCACTCCTGCTGGCTGCTGACCTACCCGCTCGCCGGCTGGGTCGCCGCCGAGGCGGGCCTGCGCGCCACCGCCCTGGTGCTCGCCGCCGTCGCCCTCGCCGCGGCCGTCGGCGCCGTCCTGCTCTGGCCGCGCCACGACCCCGGGGCGCTGCCCCACCTGCACAGCGACCTGCCCGCCGGCCACCCCCACCTCGCCGGTGCCCACCGGACGCCGGCCGGGAGTTGGCGCCACGGCCACCACTACGTGATCGACCAGCACCACCACAGCTGGCCGCGCCCGGAGGTGCGGCGGGTGCCGGCCAACACCGCGACGGGGTGGACCGGTTGAACCGACCTGACCACCGCCGAGCCCGTCGACACGACAACGCCGGGGTGCCGAATGTCGGCACCCCGGCGTGACGTCGATGGCGAGGAAAGCGGAGGGACTAATTTCAGAGAGGAAGGAGAAGGAAGTCCGTCCATGGCCTCGCCGGGGCCAACGCTAGCAGTCAGCCGGGGATCAGGGCACGCAGGTTTTCCGGCGTGACGACCACCGAATCCGGGTGCAGCCCCTGCGGGCGGGCCAGGCCGAGGTAGGTGACCGGGCCGTCCGGCACGGTGGTGCCGTCCCACAGCGTGGTCGCCGTGGCGCGCTCGGCCATCAGCTCGGTGAGGTACCGCACCGTGAGGTAGTCGCGCTCGACGACGCCCCGCACCAGCGTCGCCACCGACACCCGGTTCCCCTCGACCCGGTTGGCCTGCGGGTTTCCCTGGAGGTAGAGGTGCAGCCACTTCGCGCGCCAACTGCCGTCCTGCCCGCGCAGGAACACCAGCGGCAGCGCGACCCGGCCCGGGCCGCGCAGTTCCGACTTCATCCGCACGGTGCGCGCCTCGAACGGACGGCCCTGCTGCTCGGCCTCGCGCAGCATGAAGCCGAAGAACGACTCCTCGACCTCCTCGAAGCCCTCGCCCGAGTAGATGTTGACCTGCGGGACGATGAAGGTGCCGCGCACGGCGTTCAGCCGCAGGTTGATGAACTCCGAAGCGCCCTCGGGCGCAGCGGTGATGTCCCCCGAGTGCTCGCCCTCGACCTGCGTGAGTTCGGTGTAGGAGAGCCAGCAGACCGTCCCGTACGAGGCGTCCAGGAGCAGCGCGGACAGGTCGAAGTCGGTGGTGCGGCTGCTCTCCTTCCAGTGGACGAAGAACCGGAGCAGGTCGCCGTCGACCGGGGAGAGGGAGCCGCGCGGCAGCACCCCGAGGCCGGCCCCCGTCGCGTTGCCGCTGAGCGGCAGCGCGACGTCGAGGATGTCGGGGTCGATCAGCAGGTGCCCGGGCGCGGGCAGGCGGCGGCGCGTCTCGGCGTCCAGGGCCGCGATCAGGCGCTCGCGCTCGGGCGGCAGCACGGGTGAGCGGGTGTCGGCGGTGACCCAGGCACGGCCGCGGCGGTTGACGAAGACACGGCGCTCGCCCCTGTCCTCGGTCCGGTTGTGGAAGTACTCACGGACCGACAGCAGCACGCGGCCGGACACCTGCGGGGCGACCTGCTCGGCGGCGGCCACGACGGCGTCGCGCTCCTCCTGGGTGCGGCAGGCACGCAGCAGACGGTCCAGGGCGCGGAACAGCCTGCCCGGAGCGGCCGTCAACAGCCGTGCCGCCCCGGTCACGTCGTCTCCGCCGAGCAGTTCCTCGACCCGGCTGTCGAAGGAGCGGGCCTCCTGCTCTCCGCGGGCCACCGCGAACACCTCGGCGGCGTACGGCCAGCGCGGGTACTCGTGCGGGTGCAGGCGCTCGCCGAGGCGCTTGAACGCCTCGCGGTGCGCGGTGACGTCGGCGAGCTTGCCGGGGGCCGCCGCGACCACGGCGTCCAGGCCGGCGAGCAGGGCGCGGCGGACCGGCCGGGACAGTGACCGGAACCGGGTCGGCTCCAGCAGGGTCACGTCACCGTCCGACAGCGCGCAGGCCAGGCGGAGCACATCGGTCACGGTGTCCAGCAGCAGCTCGGCACCGGCCGCGAGACGGGCGCGGTTGACCACGGCCCGGCTCTCCCGCACCGGTATCGCCCCGGGCTGGGGACCGTCGACGCACTGCCCGGCCAGCGCGCCGAGGTCGCGCAGCCCCTCCTCGCCCAGCGGGGTCGTGCTGCCCGCCAGCGCCAGATACAGGTCGCTGACCTCGTCCGCCGGGGCGCCGCCCAGGTGCAGCACCGTCAGGCGGTCGCCCGCGGCGGCGATCAGCTCGCCGTGGGCGGCGAGCATCTCGGCGTACGTGTGCTGGTAGCTGCCGTACGACGGGAGGGTCAGCAGGTCGACCACACCGGCGCGCAGCTGGGCGAAGGCGCCCTCCCGCACGGTGTCGTCACGCACGGTGTCCTCACGCACGCTGTCGTCGCCCGGGGCGTCGTCCCGCAGGGCCTCGGCGACGCACCGCATCCAGAACTCGAACGTGTCCGGCACCTTGGCCGGGAAGTCGACGAAGTAGACGTTGTGCTCGACGTGGTCGCCGGTCATCTCCCGCACGGTCTCCAGCGTGCGCGCGGCGATCTCGACGACCGCGGTCGCGGCCAGCCCCGACAGGCGCTCCAGCAGCGCGGCCGAGAGCTTGAAGCCCACGGACATCAGCGCGGCATCGAACTGCCGCGCCGCGACGCCACCCTCCCCGGCGGGACCGCAGGGGGCGGGGATGCGATGGGTGTGCCGGATGACCAGCGGTTCGAGTCGGTGGACCATCCGGGCATGCTCCCAGACCCAGCCGACAGACCGCACTCGGGTTTCCGGACAGAACCGGCGCCCGGCGCTTGGCTCACTTGGCGGTCGCGGAGGGCGACGGGCTCGGGGAGCCCGTCGGCGCGGCCGTGGGGGTGGGCGAGGGGGACCCGCAGCTCGGCGACGGGCTGCCGGAGGGCGCCGGGGAGCCCGGGGTCGCGGACGCGGAGGCGGACGCGGAGGCGGCGGGCGTCGGCGTCGCGGACGGCGAGGGCGTCGGCGAGGCCGAGGCCGACGGGCTCGGGGAGGCGGACGCGCCGGCCGTCGGGGAGGGGCAGCCGGTCGGCGTCGGGCTCGCGGTGCCCGTCGGCGAGGCGGTGGGGCTCGGCGACGGCTGCCCGGTCGGCGACGACGAGGCGCCGGCCGTGGGCGACGGCTTCGTGGTCGGGGACGCCGGGGCGCTCGGCGAGCCGGTCGGCGACGCCGGCGCCGTGGGGGTGGGCGCCGCGGAGGCGCTCGGCGAGCCGGTCGGCGACGCCGGCGCCGTGGGGGTGGGCGCCGCGGAGGCGCTCGGCGACGCGGTGGGCGTGGCCGTGGGCGACGGGTTCGCGCTCGGCGACGGCGAAGCGCTCGGCGCAGAGCTCGACGGGGCGCTCGGCGAGGCCGGGGCGACGCTCGTGGGCGCCCCGGCCGCGGGCGGCTGGGGCGTCGGCACGACCGAGAACAACCCGGTGCTGACGGGCGCCGTGACCGGGCCGGGCGTGACCGGGCCGGGCACCGCCGACAGGTCCGGCACCGCCGAGGCGCCGGTCTGGAAGTAGGTCATCCACCCCTTGACCGTGTTGAGGTAGTCGGTGGAGTTGTTGTAGCCGAGGATCGCCTGGTTGAGCTGGGCCGGCACCGACAGGTCGCGGCCGTTCGCGCAGAGGTAGCGGCCGGCGCCCAGCGCGGCGTCCCAGATGTTGTTGGGGTCGGCCTTGCCGTCACCGTTGCCGTCGGCGCCCCAGGTCGCCCAGGTGGAGGGGAGGAACTGCATCGGCCCCACGGCCCGGGCCCAGGAACCGCCGCCGTCGTAGGCGCCGGCGTCGGAGTTCGGGATCGCGGCGAAACCACTGGTCCCGTCCAGCGCCGGACCGAGGATCGGCGTGTACGTCGTACCGGAGGCGTCGACCCGGCCGCCGTCGGCCTGGCCGGACTCCACCTGCCCGATGCCGGCCAGCAGTTGCCACGGCAGGTGGCAGCCCGGGTCGGTTCCGGCGAGCGACGCCTCGGCGTTGCGGTAGGCGGCGAACACCGTGGCCGGCAGCCGGGCCCCGCCCACGGACAGCGAGGTCGCGGGCGTCACCGGCACGGTGCCCGGCGTCCCGGTCGGCAGCACGGGGGTCGGTGCCGCGAAGGGCGACCCGGCCACCGCACCCGGCGGCTGCGGCAGCACCCGGGGGCCGCCACCGTCCAGCGACGGCTGCCCGGCCGGCGCCGCCCCACCCGCGGCGGACGCGGGCGCGGGCGCACCGAACGCCACTGGTGAAGCGAGGGTCAGGGGCGCGGACGGCGCCGCCCCGGCAGCGAGGGCAACGAGCGCCCCGGCAGTCTGGAACAGCGCGCGTTTACGTATCCACCTGGCCACGTGAGCTCCTTCCGATGATCCTGCGGTCAGTCCATGGACGAACCGACCGCCCATCAGGTTCCACTCGGGTCACACAGTTCGACCCCGAACCACGAGGGTCGGTCGGCGTCAGCATCAGATCACGCGGGGGTGACGCGGCCTCACAGCGGGCTGCCTCCTGGCGGGGCCCCACCAGGAGGCAGCCGCGTAGTGGGAGGCCGCTGTTCCGGCTCGGCCGGATGAGACCGGTGGTTGACGACCTCCTCCCCCGGCCCCGTCAGCGCTCCTCACCCGGAGGCCATCGCACCAATACAATGCCAACCGAGACGCCCGCGAACAGGGGTGCTACGTTTCGGAACACTGTTCAGTAATGCAAAACTGGAGTCCTTGTGGTTCAGTCGGTACAGCGGGCGATCCGCATCTTGCGCGAGCTCGCCACGGACGGCCCGCGACTGGGCGTCACAGAGCTGGCCGACCGCCTGGGCGTGGCCAAGCCCACCGTTCACGCGCTGCTGCGGACACTGGAGTCGGAGGGGCTGGTGTCCCGCGACTCGGAGGGCTCCAAGTACCGGCTCGGGCCCGACCTGGTGGCCTTCGGCAACGCCTACCTGGACACCCATGAGCTCCGCAGCCGTTCGCTGACCTGGGCCGAGCTGCTCGCCGCCCGCACCAAGGAGGCGGTGTGGGTGTCCGTCCTGACCGGCGGCCGGATCCTCGTGGTCCACCACGCCTTCAGGCCCGAGGGCGCGGTGCAGATGCTCGAGGTCGGTGCGGCCATCCCCTGGAATGCCAGCGGCTTCGGCAAGGCGATCGTCGCCTTCTCGCCCCCGGCGCTGCGAAAGGAGCTGCTGCTCGGCGAGTTGACGGCGCTCACCGGGGCCACCGCCACCGACCCCGCCGTGCTCACCCGCCAGCTCGATCAGGCGGCCGCCGCCGGCTACGCGGTGGAGGACCAGGAATCCACGATCGGCGACGGGACCATCGCCGCTCCCGTCTTCGACCGCTCGGGCGAGGTGGCGGGTGCGATCGGGGTGGTCGGGCCGGTCGAACGCCTGCTCGCGGACCCGGCGCGGCAGGAACTCGCGGTCGCCGTACGCGAGACCGCACGCAATCTGTCCCGGGAGCTGGGTGCCCGCCGGGGCGGCTCCGTCCACCTTCATTCCTGACGGGTCGACTGGCGCCGCCGCTCTTGACAGGGTCCCGGCGGCACGGGAACATTATTCAGAACGCTGTTCATCAATGGTGAATCAACAGACGCGTGCGGGTCAGCGCGCGGTCGCGGTGTCCGCCAGGGCCCGGAAGATGAGCGCGGCGGAGGTGGCCCCGGGATCCTGGTGGCCGATGCTGCGGGTGCCGAGATACGAGGCGCGCCCCTTGCGCGCCTGGAGCGGGACGGTGGCGCGCATTCCCTCCTCGGCCGCGTCCGCCGCCGCGAGGGCGGCTGCGGCCAGGTTGGACCCGGTGTCGGCGCGGTGGCGAAAGGCGTCCAGGGCCGGCGCCCAGGCGTCGACGACGGTCTTGTCACCGGGAGCGGCGGCGCCGAGCTCCGCGACCGCGGCCAGCCCCGCGGCCAGCGCATCCGCCATCTCCTGCGGAGTGGCGGTGGGGACGTCGAGGACCTGGCCGATCGCACGGAAGGCTCTGCCGAAGAACGGCCCCGAGGCTCCGCCGACGTTGGAGAGCAGCGCGCTGCCCGTTTCGAAGAGCACCGCTCCGGCGGCGCCCGGCTCCAGAGCGCTCACGGCGGTCGCGGCGGCGGTGAATCCGCGGTGCATGTTGACGCCGTGGTCCGCGTCGCCGATGGCCGAGTCGAGCCGGGTGAGGAGGTCCTTCTGTCTGTCCACGGCGGTTGCGATGGCGTGCACCCAGGTACGGGCGAGGTCGATGTCCACGGAGTCTCCGTTTTCGGGTGACGGTCGCTGGAGGAATGGCCGCGCGGCTGTGGTCCTGACGTGCCGGCGTGGGGGCCCCGCCCCCCGGGGGGGGGCCCCCCCGGGGGGGGGGGGGGGGGGGGGGGGCCCGCCGGGGGGGGGGGGTGGAGGGCCCGCGGGGGGGGGGCCCGGCGGGGCGGGGGGGCCGCCCGGCCGGGCGGGGCGCCACGCCGTAGAGCTCTGCTCGGGGTTCAGCTCCCGGCGAGGAGCTGGAGCGTGTCGACCACGCGGTTGGAGAAGCCCCACTCGTTGTCGTACCAGCCGACCACCTTGATGTGGCGGCCGTCGACACGGGTGAGGGCGGAGTCGAAGATCGACGACGCGGGGTTGCCGGTGATGTCCGACGACACGAGTTCGTCCTCGGAGTACTCCAGGACGCCCGCCAAGGGGCCCTCAGCGGCCGTGCGGTAGGCCGCGAGCACCTCCTCGCGCGTGACGTCGCGGGAGACGGTCGTGTTGAGCTCGACCAGTGAGCCCACCGGGACCGGGACGCGGATGGAGTCGCCCGACAGCTTGCCGTCGAGGTTGGGCAGCACGTGGCCGATGGCCTTGGCCGCACCGGTCGTCGTCGGTGCGATGTTGACGGCGGCGGCGCGGGCGCGGCGGGCGTCCCGGTGCGGGCCGTCCTGCAGGTTCTGCTCCTGCGTGTACGCGTGCACCGTGGTCATGAAACCGTGTTCGATGCCCGCGAGTTCGTCGAGCACGGCGGCGAGCGGCGCGAGCGCGTTGGTGGTGCACGAGGCGTTCGACACGATCGTGTGCACGGCCGGGTCGTAGGCATCGGTGTTCACCCCGAACGCGAGCGTGACGTCGGCGCCGTCCGACGGTGCGCTGACGAGCACCTTCTTCGCGCCCGCGTCGAGGTGGGCGCGGGCGGCCTTGGCCGCGGTGAACCGGCCCGTCGCCTCCAGCACGATGTCGACGCCGAGGTCGCCCCACGGCAGCTGCGCCGGCTCGCGCTCGGCCAGCACCGTGATCCGTCGGCCGTCGACGACGAGCTGGTTCCCCTCGACCGTCACCGGCCGGCCGAGCCGGCCGCCCGTCGTGTCGAAGGCGAGCAGCCGCGCGAGGGCAGTGGGTTCGGTGAGGTCGTTGATGGCGACGACCTCCAGGCTGCTGTCGCGTTCGAGCAGGGCGCGCAGCACGTTGCGCCCGATGCGGCCGAATCCGTTGATGGCAATGCGAGTCATGTGTGTCCCTTCGTCTCGCCTTCGAGGTTGGCAGGAACTCCGCACGCCTACCAGCGTCCTGATCGCCATCATGCGCAAGGATCAGGACATTGGGAAGGCCGCCTTCCGCTCCGCCGTCGACCGGACCCGGCTCAGGTGCCGCAGGTGAAGGTGCGCCGGTACTCGGCGGGCGAGGTGCCGAGGATGCGCTGGAAATGCTGGCGCAGATTGGCCCCGGTGCCGAGGCCGACCATCGCGGCGATCTGCTCGATGCCGCACTCCGACTGTTCGAGCAGCTCGCGGGCCCTGTCGATGCGGGCGCGCACCACCCACTGCATCGGCGTGTGCCCGGTCTCCTTGAGGAAGTGCCGTGAGAAGGTGCGGGTCGAGACGGCCGCGTGTCGGGCCAGCAGGTGCAGGGTGAGCGGTTCTTCGAGCCGGTGCAGGGCCCAGTCGCGGGTCGCGGCGAAGCGCGCGCCGTGGGGCTCGGGCACGCTGCGCGGCACGTACTGCGCCTGGCCTCCGCTGCGGTAGGGGGCGGCGACCAGGCGCCGGGCGACGTGGTTCGACGCGGCGACCCCGAACTCGCTGCGCAGGACGTGCAGGCACAGGTCGATTCCCGAGGCGGCGCCGGCCGAGGTCAGGACGTCGCCCTCGTCGACGAACAGGACGTTCTCGTCGACCTGTACCTGCGGGTGCTTCGCCGCCAGCGCCTGGGTGTAGTGCCAGTGCGTCGTCGCACGTTTGCCGTTGAGCAGGCCCGTGGCGGCGAGGGCGAAGGCGCCGGTCGAGATGGCGGCGAGGCGCGCGCCCCGGTCGTGGGCGGCGATCAGGGCGTCGAGGACGGCTCGCGGCGGATCCTCGCGGTCCGGGAACCGGTAGCCGGGGACGAAGACGAGGTCGGCCCACGCCAGCGCCTCGAGACCGTGGGAGACGGCGTAGGCCAGCCCGTCCCCGCCGCTGACCAGGCCGGGGGCCGCGCCGCAGACGCGCACCTCGCACGGCATGCTCGGGCGCGTGGCGAAGACCTGCGCGGGAATGCCGACGTCCAGTGGCTTTGCGCCGGCCAGGACCAGGACGGCGACGCGGCGGAGCGGGGAGGCCGCGATGTGGTGCATGGTGAGCTCTCTTCTCCCTCGTCCCTTTCGGACACGGTGGTGCACGGGCGCTGGGGGCGGGGCCGAGCGTTCATCCCTGACCGCCGATCGGACCCGAACTCCCAAGGTTGCATGTGTATATGATCAACGATCAGGTCCACCACATCCGCCGTTCCACGAGGTCCCGCGCGGGCAAGAGCTGAACGTCAGCCTTCCGTTCGGACTCCTATTCAGTATTGCGGAAAGCCGTTCGGCCGATCTAGCATCGCCGAAGTGTGAGGCTCAGCGTGGAGGAGGGGGACTTCCGGCGTGAAAAAGCTGATCAACGACGTTCGCAACGTGGTACCCGAAATGATGGAGGGGCTCGTCCTCGGCAACCCCGAGGCTGAGGTACTCGACGGTGAAGCGGTGGCCGTCAGGAGGACGCGCACGACGGACGTGGCGGTCGTCTCCGGTGGCGGCGCCGGGCATGAGCCCGCGCACGTCGGATTCGTCGGCGCGGGCATGCTCACCGCCGCGGTCAGCGGGGAGGTGTTCACTTCTCCGTCGGTCGACGCCGTGCTCGCCGCGATCCACGCCGTGGGCGGTCCCGCCGGCGTCCTGCTCGTGGTCAAGAACTACACCGGCGACCGGCTGAACTTCGGCCTGGCGGCCGAACTGGCCCGCGCGGAGGGCATCCCCGTCGAGATGGTGGTGGTGGCGGACGACGTCTCCCTGCCCGCGGACGGTCCGGGCGGGCGACGGGGCATCGCGGGAACGGTGCTGGTCCACAAGATCGCCGGTGCCGCGGCCGCGGCCGGCGCCTCGCTTGCGCAGGTGGCGCGGGAGGCCGAGCGGGCAGCGTCGGCGGTCGGCACCATGAGCGTTGCGCTGGGCGGTTGCACGGTCCCGGCGGTGGGCCGCCCCGGGCTCGAACTGGGCGCCTCGGAGATCGAGCTCGGCCTGGGCATCCACGGCGAGGCGGGTGTGGAGAGAGGGCCGGTCCGCCCGGCGGACGAACTCGTGGCGGACCTCCTCGACCGTGTCGTCGAGGCTCTCGACCTGGCACGGGGGGACCGAGTCGTCCTTCTGGTCAACGGACTCGGTGGCACGCCCGTCATGGAACTGGCCATCGTCGCCCGCCGGGCGGTGTCGTACCTGGCGGACCAGGGGCTGCGGCTGGAGCGCATGTGGTCCGGAAGCCTCCTCACCGCACTGGACATGCCCGGGTGCTCGCTTTCGCTGATGAAGGTCGACGACCAGCGGCTGCGCCTCCTCGACGCCGCAACCCTCGCGCCCGCCTGGCCCGCGCCCTATCGAGGCACGGTGGTGGACTCCGTGCCGGAGCCCGCCCCTGGGCTGCGCCGGCCCGCCGCCGCCCCGGCGGGTGCCGGGGCCCCACCCCCCACCACAGCTCTCCCGCCGCATCTGAGCCGTGCGATTCTCGCCGTGTGCGAGGCACTCGAAGCTGCTGAGCCGCGCCTCACCGAGCTCGACCGGCGCGTCGGCGACGGAGACCTCGGCAGCAACCTGGCACGGGGCGCTCGGGCAGTCCTGGACGAGTGCGCGGGATACGGGTCCACGCCGGCCGCCGCCCTTCGGGCCATGGCGGGAACCGTGCGGCGGTCGGTCGGCGGGTCATCCGGTCCCCTGTACGCCGCGCTGCTGCTGCGTGCCGCGGCCGTGCTCGATGCGGCGAAGAGCGACGACGCCCCCTCCACCTGGGCCGCGGCGCTGTCGGAAGGGGCAGCCGCGATCGCGCAGCTCGGCGGCGCGGCCGTCGGAGATCGCACCATGCTGGACGCGTTGGTTCCTGCGGGGCATGCCTGTGCGCGCGCCGTGGCGGACGGCGCGTCCGGCAAGGAGGCCCTGGCGCAAGCGGTCGCGGCCGCGCTCCAGGGAGCGGCTGCGAGCGCCGATCTGCTCCCGCGGCGAGGGCGCTCCAGTTATCTGGGGGAGCGTGCGGTGGGCTGCCCGGACCCCGGCGCCGTCGCCGTCACCGTCTGGCTGTCGGCCCTGGCCGACGCCGTGGATCAGACCCCAGAAGCCGCCTGAGCGTCGTCCGGTGCCTCGGCACGGACGGCGAGCCGGCCCGTGGACACCGTGGTGTCACGGCGCTGATCGAGGCCAAGTTCCGTTAAGGAGAACGATGTCCGTCTCACCTGTGGATCTCGACGTGAAGGAACTTCCGAGACTACCGTTCGACAACCCGGCCATCATCGGCATCGCGCCCCAGATGCTCGCACTGCAGCAGGAGGGGCCGATCACCAAGGTGGGGACCCCCGGCGGAGACGCCTGGCTGGTCACCCGCTACGACGAGGTGCGGACACTGCTCGACGACCGCCGACTCGGTCTCAGCAATCCCACCCCGAAGCAGTCGGCCGAGAACACGGCCCGGGGCACCATGATCGCGCTGATGGCCGGCGACGACCACGACACCGAGCCCGCCAGGCACGCGCAGATGCGCGCGCTGCTCGTGCCCCGGTTCTCCACCCGCCGGATGCGCCTGATGAAGACCCAGATCGAGCACCACGTGGACGAGCTGCTCGACCAGTTGGCCGCCGGCCCCGCACCGGCCGACCTGCACCGCGCGCTGTCGTTCCCGTTGCCGACCATGGTGGTCTGCGATCTGCTCGGCGTGCCGTTGGCCGACCGGGACCGGTTCGGGCAGTGGGCCAGGGGCGTGTTCGACCAGAGCGACGACCAGCACTCGGTGAACACCTTCCAGCTGGTTGTCGACTACATGACGGAACTGGTGGCGCGCAAGCGGATCGAGCCGGGCGACGACATCCTGTCCGAGCTGATCGCCGAGGAGAACGGCACACTGTCCGATGCCTACATCGCCGGCCTGGGCAACGCCGTGCTGCTGTTCGGCTACGAGACCACCATCGTGCGCATCGATCTGGGCACCCTGCTGCTGCTGCGCAATCCGGCCCAGCGTGCCCTGCTGGCCGAGAACCCCGAACTCGCGCCGGCGGCGGTCGAGGAGATCCTGCGCCTGGGCGTGGGCGGCAAGGGATCCAACGCGCTGATACCCCGCTACGCGCACAGCGACATCACCATCGGCGAGACGGTGATCCGGACCGGGGACGCGGTGATGCTGGCCATCGGCGCGGCCAACTACGACAGCCGGGCCTACCCCGACGGCGACCTGTTCGACCTGACCCGGGACAAGCCCAAGTCGCACATGGCATTCGGGCACGGCGCCCGGTACTGCATCGGCCGCACGCTGGCCCGGATCGAGCTGACCGCGGTGTTCGAGCGGCTGTTCCGCAAACTGCCCGACCTGCGGCTCGCGGTACCGGAGGAGTCGCTGCACTGGCAGGAGCACCGGATCACCGGCGGGTTCAACGAACTCCCCGTGACCTTCTGAGCCGTCGGCCCGCACGGATGCTCGACGCTCCTTCCCCCCACGCACGGACATCACGAGGAAGAGGACAAGGAACCATGACGGACACTTTCAGCGACTACGTCGACTGCACGCCTCTTCTCGACGACCGTGAGGCCCTGCACCGGTTCTACGACGAGCACGGCTACCTCTACCTGCGCGGCGCCCTGGACCGTGACCTCGTGCGGACCGCCGCCGAGCAGATGCTCGAGGGCCTGATCGCGCTCGGCCACGCCGCCCCCGGCACCACGCTCGACACCCTCACCATCGACTCCTACGAGGCGGTCGACGAGGTGGCGATGCACGACTACGTCAAGTACGACGACCTGTGGAACCACCCCTCGACCGTCAAGGTCTGGGAGAAGGTCCTCGGCGAGCCCGTCTTCGTCTTCAAGTCGACGACGATCCGCTACTACCCCTCCGCCCCGGGCACCGCGGAGCCGAGCTTCCTGACGCCGCTGCACCAGGACGGCTTCTACATCGGCCCGAACAAGGACTTCCGCACCGCCTGGATACCGCTGCTCGCGACGACCCGCGGCATCGGCGGCGTCGCCGTCGCCGACGGCAGCCACAAGAAGGGCCCGCGCGAGCACGTCGTGACCGAGAACTTCCGCCGCTTCGGCCACGCCGTGCGCGGTGTCCCGACGGAGGAGTTCGGCGCGGACGAGCAGCTGCTGTTCTCGCCCATGGAACCGGGCGACGTCATCATCTTCCACGCCTTCATGTGCCACAAGTCCATCCCGAACGTCTCGGTGGACCCGGCCGGCATGCGGATGTCGATGGACACCCGCATCCAGCCCGCCTCCTCGCACCGCGGCTTCAACGCCCTGACCCCCTGGCCGGAGTCCGCGAAGGACGCCTCCAAGGGAATCCTGTCGAAGATCACCGGCACCCCCAGCACCATCGAGTGACGTTCTCACCCCCGCACCAGCCTCAACCGTCCTCCCACAAACGCCTGGTAGGCAGCGCATGACGAAACGCGAGGGCTTCCCCTCTCTGCAGGGGCCCAACGCGGCACCCAAGCCCTCGGCCGGCCCGGAACCGGCCGCCGCGGGGCTCAGTGGCATCGCCCTCGTGGTGGTGCTCACCGGATACGCCCTGTCCATCGTGGACGCCTCCATCGTCAATGTGGCGCTGACCTCTATCGGTGACAACCTCCACGGCGGCTCCGCCGCACTGGAGTTGGTGGTCTCCGGCTACGGCCTCAGCTACGCCCTCGGCCTGGTGCTGGGCGGACGGCTGGGCGACGCCTTCGGCAGGCGGCGCCTGTACGCCTACGGGCTCACGGCGTTCACCGTCACCTCGGCGCTGTGCGGGCTCGCCCCGACCATCGAGTTCCTCGTCGCGGCCCGGCTGCTGCAGGGTGCCGCCGCCGCCATGCTCGTACCGCAGGTGCTGGCGACGATCCAGGCCGCCACCCAGGGCCCGGCTCGCGCCCGTGCGATCGGCATGTACGGCGCGACCGCGGCCCTCGGCATGGTCACCGGGCAGATCCTGGGCGGGCTGCTGGTCTCGCTGGACGTCGCCGGGATCGGCTGGCGGTCGGTCTTCGCGATCAACGTGCCGATCGGAGTGGCCGCGCTGCTGCTCGTCCGGCGCATCCCCGCGACCAGGGCCGACGCGAAGCCGGGCTTCGACCCGGTGGGCACCGTGCTGTTCGGTGTCACCATGATCTGTGTCCTGGCCGTGGTCGTGGCGGGCCCCGACCTGGGCTGGCCGCTGTGGCTGTGGTCGCTGCTCGCGGTCGCGGCGGTGGCGGCGGTGGCGCTGGTGCGGGCCGAACGCGCACTGGAGGCGCGGGGCGGCTCACCGCTGCTGTCCCCGTCGGTGCTGTCCCATCCCGGCATGCGCAGGGGGCTGGCGGCGATGATGCCGTTCTCGGCCAGCTTCGGTGCCTTCCTGTTCGTCTACGCGCTGATCGCGCAGGGCCACTTCGGCTTCGACGGGCTCGCCTCCGGCGGGGTGCTGATGCCGTTCGCCGCGGCGTTCTTCGTGGTGACGCTGTTCACCCCGCGGATCGCGGC
Organism: Kitasatospora sp. NPDC008050; assembly: GCF_042957465.1. NCBI lineage: Bacteria > Bacillati > Actinomycetota > Actinomycetes > Kitasatosporales > Streptomycetaceae > Kitasatospora > Kitasatospora sp. NPDC008050. The sequence continues at coordinate 17,216 of NZ_JBIBIJ010000035.1, read as the reverse complement.
GGCCCTGGGCAGCCGGATCGTCACCCTGGGCGCCCTCGTCCAGGGCACGGGCCTGCTGCTGCTGGCCCTGGTGATCTGGCTGGGCTGGCCGCATCCCTCCCTGGCGCTCGTGCTCGTCGGGATCGGCCTCTTCGGCGTCGGCGCGGCGCTGATCGGTCCGACGCTGTTCCGGACGATCCTCGCCGACGTACCCCCCGCGCAGGCCGGCATGGGCAGCGGCGTGCTGGTGACCAGCCAGCAGATGGCGACCGCGCTGGGTGCGACCGTCGGCGGAACCCTCTATGTCTCCCTGGCCGGTTGGCTGTCGACGGCGTCGGCGACCGTGCTCGTGCTCGCCCTGTTGGGGTGTTTCTCGGTGACCGTTCTCGTGATCAGCCTGAAGCTCCCCGACCCCAGCTGACACCCGCGCCCCTCGAACGGCGCGTTCTGATCCAGACCTTCTCGTTGGCAACGGCGCGCCGTCCTTCGGCGTACCCGCACGCAGGAGCGGAGACAGCCAAGTGCAGTTACAGACAAGGACAGCCGTGGTGACCGGCGCGGCCAGCGGCATCGGCCTCGCCCTCAGCGCCCGCTTCGCACGGGCCGGCGCCGGCGTGGTCATGGCGGACGTCGAAGGCGAGGCACTGCACCGCCGGGCCGCCGAACTCAGCGCACAGGGCGCCCAGGTCACCGCGGTGACCGCCGACCTGACCGACCCGGACGCCGTCGAACGGCTCGCGGACACGGCGTTCGACCTGCTCGGCGACATCGACGTGGTGTGCAACAACGCCGGGGTCCTGGGCCCCGTGGGACAGCCCCTGTGGGAGGCGCCGCTGGAGCGGATGCGGCAGGTCTTCGAGGTGAACCACTGGGCGCACGTCCTGGTGGCCCGCGCCTTCGTCCCCCGGCTGCTGGAGCGCGGCCGGCCCGCCCATCTGATCCACACCGCCTCGATGTCCGCCTTCGTCGTCGGTGCCGGCAGCGCCGCCTACGCCGCCTCCAAGCACGCCGACCTCGCGGTCGCCCGCAGCCTGCGCGCCGATCTTCGGGACACCGGGATCCGGGTGTCGGTGCTGTGTCCCGGCCGGGTCGACACCCCCATGGTCCAAGGCCTGACGGCCCCGCGCGGTGCGGGTGGCGACACCTCGGTGAGCGCCGAGGACGTCGCCGAACTCGTCTGGGAGGCGCTCGGCTCCGACCGCTTCTATCTCTTCAGCAACTCCGACGCCCCGCTGCGGCTGCGCGATCAGTTCGACGACGTATGGCGTCATCTTTCCCTTCCGCCCCCTTCCCCCGAGGAGGAGCTGTGGCCCGCGCCGAAAGCGACCGTAGCGACGAAACACTGACCATCGACCTGGAAGCGGTGAGGGAGAAGTACCGGCAGGAACGCGACAAGCGAAGCGTCGGTCGCACCTACCAGTTCGCGCGCGGTGACTTCGGCCGCTACGCGCGAGACCCCTACACCGAGTGGCAGGAACGCGAGCCGCTCACCGACGAGGTGGACGTCGCCGTCATCGGCGCCGGCATCGGCGGCCTGCTGACCGGCGCCCACCTGCGCAAGGAGACCGGCCTGGAGCGCATCCGGCTGATCGACGAGGCCGGCGACGTCGGCGGCACCTGGTACTGGAACCGTTTCCCCGGCGTGCGGTGCGACGTCGAGAGCCACATCTACATGCCGCTGCTCGAAGAGATCGGCACGATACCCACCGAGAAGTACTCCACCGGGCCCGAGATCTTCGCCCACCTCCAGCAGATCGCCCACACCTACGACCTCTACCGCGACGCCCTCTTCCAGACCACCGTCACCGAGCTGCGCTGGGACGAGGCCGCCGGGCACTGGCTGGTGAGCACCGACCGCGGGGATCTGATCCGGGCCCGGTACGTGGCGATGTCGATCGGTCTGATGCACCGCCCCAAACTCCCCGGGCTGCCGGGCCTGGAGACGTTCGCCGGGCACTCCTTCCACACCAGCCGCTGGGACTTCGACTACACCGGCGGCGACAGCACCGGCGGCCTGACCAAGCTGAAGGACAAGAGGGTCGGCGTCATCGGCACCGGCTCGACGACCATCCAGCTCGCCCCGCACCTCGCCGAGTGGGCCGAGCAGCTCGTCGTCTTCCAGCGCACCCCGGCCGCGGTCGACGTCCGGGGCAACCGGCCCACCCCGGACGACTGGGCCGACAGCCTCGAACCGGGCTGGCAGCAGCGCCGGATGGAGAACTTCCACGCGCTGACCTCCGGTATCCCGCAGGACGAGGACCTGGTCCAGGACCGCTGGACCCAGACCACGGCCAAGCTGGCCGCCGCGATCCTGCCCACCGGCAACACCGGGGGCGACCCGAAGGAGCGGGCGCTCGCGGCCGAGCGGGCGGACTTCCTCAAGATGGAGGAGCTGCGCGCCCGCATCGACAGCGTCGTCACCGACCCCGCGACCGCCGCCGCCCTCAAGCCGTACTACCGCGTGTACTGCAAGCGGCCCTGCTTCCACGACGGCTACCTCCAGACCTTCAACCGGCCCAATGTGACCCTGGTCGACACCCAGGGGCAGGGCGTGGAGCGGCTCACCCCGGCCGGGGTGGTCGCGAACGGCCGGGAGTACCCGGTCGACTGCCTGGTCTTCGCCACCGGCTACGAGCACGAGTTCGCCGTCCCGTACACCGAGCGCGCCGGCTACGACATCGTCGGCCGCGACGGCGTGAAGCTGTCGGAGAAGTGGGCGGACGGGGCGCACACCCTGCACGGACTCCAGGTGAACGGCTTCCCCAACTGCTTCATCCTGTCCAAGGTCCAGGCCGGCCGGCACGTCAACATCGCCTACATGCTGGGCGAGCAGACCCGGCACCTCGCGCACATCGTCAAGTGCGTCGAGGAGCGCGGCCACCAGGTCGTGGAGGCCTCCGAGGCCGGTGAGAAGGAATGGGTCGAGGAGATCCTCCGGCTCGCCACCAACAGCATCGACTTCCTAGAGAACTGCACGCCGGGCCTCTACAACAACGAGGGCGACCCGAGCGGACTGCCCCTGCTCAACTCCAGCTACGGCGGCGGCTCGGTGGAGTTCGTGAACATCCTCAGGCGCTGGCGCGAGGCGGGCGACCTCGCCGGCCTCGAACTGCGCTGACCACCCCACCCTTCTGCGAAAGGCGGCAACGCCCATGGACGTAACGCCGATACCCGGCGCTGCTCTCGGCGCCGTCGTGCACGGCGCCCAGGTCACCGGCGACCTGGACAGGACCCAGTTCGAGGAGATCCGGGCAGCGCTCGACGCGCATCTCGTGCTCGTCTTCCGCGGCCACCGGACCCCCTCCTACGAGGAGTTCCTGGCCTTCGGCAGCCGCTTCGGGTACATCCCGAAGACCGGCCTGACCAGCGGCGCCCATCCCGACCACAACGAGATCCTGATCGTCTCCAACCTGGTGGAGGACGGCCGCAAGATCGGTGTCGGCGACGCCGAGTGGATGGGCTGGCACACCGACTACTCCTTCCGTCCCCACGTCTCCCAGGTCGGCTTCCTGGAGGCGATGGAAGTGCCGTCCTCCGGCGGCGGGGAGACCCTCTTCACCGACATGTACGCCCTGTACGAGTCGCTGTCGCCCGAGAAACGCCGGCGCCTGCACTCCTACCGGGTCCGCCACGCCCTGCGCACCGGGTACGAGGAGACCATCGAGGAGAGGCTCCAGGGCGAGGTGTCCCTGGGCGGGAGCACCGAACAGATCCAGCCCGAGGACGGCACCTCCACCATCCACCCGCTGATCGCCCGCAATCCGCGCACCGGCCGCCAGTCGGTCTACATCAGCACCCTGAACACCAAGCGGATCGTGGACCTCACCCCCGACGACAGCCGCAAGCTGCTCGACGAACTGCTGTCGCACGCGGGCAAGCCCCCGTACACCTACGCCCACACCTGGCAGCCCGGGGACATCGTCATGTGGGACCAGATCGGCACCATCCACGCCAAGCAGGCCTTCGACCCGGCCGAGCGGCGCATCATGCGCCAGGTCGTCAGCATCTTCGACGACCCGACCGCCCCCTGGCACGCGGAGGTCGCCCCGTGAGAACCGCTCCCGCCTGCCTCAGCCACAGCCGGGTCACGATCACCCCGGCGCTGCGCGCCGCCGTCGACCGGCTCGACCACCGCTCACGTCACCAGGCGGCCTACCACTTCGGCTGGATCACCGCCGACGGCGCGCCCACCAGCGCCGACGCCGGCAAGGCCGTACGGCCGGCGCTCGCGCTGCTGTCGGCCGAAGCGGTCGGCGCGCCGCCGGAGGTCGCCCTGCCCGGCGCCGTCGCCGTGGAGCTCGTGCACAACTTCTCCCTGGTGCACGACGATCTGATGGACGGCGACGAGGAGCGCCGCCACCGGCGCACGGTGTGGAAGCTGTGGGGTCCCGCAAGCGCCATCCTGACCGGTGACGCGATGCTGGCGCTCGCCCAGGAGGTGCTGCTGGACGCCGGGCTGCCGACGGCGGTACCCGCCGCCCGGCTGCTGGCGCGCACCACCCGGCATCTGATCCGCGGCCAGGTCCAGGACCTGTCCTTCGAACAGCGCTCGCACGTCACGGTCGAGGAGTGCGTCGACATGGCCGCCGGCAAGACCGGCGCGCTGCTGTCGGCGAGCGCCGCGATCGGCGCCGTCCTCGCCGGGGCACCGGAGGCGACGGTGGCGGCGCTGGCGCTCTACGGCGACCAGGTCGGCCTCGCCTTCCAGCTCGTCGACGACGTTCTCGGCATCTGGGGCGACCCGGCCGTCACCGGCAAGTCGGTCCACTCCGATCTGCGCTCCCGCAAGAAGTCCCTGCCGGTGAGCCACGCACTGAACCAGGACGGCCCGCTCAGCGACGAGCTGGCCGCCTGGCTCACCACCCCCGGCGAACCCGACGAGGAGGAACTGCGGCACGTGGCCGGCCTGATCGAGGGCGCCGGCGGACGGGACTGGGCGCTGGCCGAGGCCGCCCGGCGGATGGTGCTGGCCGAGGACGCGCTGCGCGGTGTCGAGCTGGACGCCGGCGCGCGGGAGGAACTCCTCGCGCTCGGGCGGTTCGTCGTCGACCGCGAGGTCTGAGACCCGGGCCGGCCCCGTACCCGCATGCCCCTTTCCGACTTCTGACTCTCCGATCAGCGCAGCATCCCCGCCAGGCACCACCAGGCCGCTGCCCCTCCGCAACCCACTCCCAAGGATTCCCTCATGCCCCAGGACGTCGACTTCCACATACCCCTGCCGGGCCGGCAGAGCCCGGATCACGCGCGGGCCGACGCCGAGCAGCTCGCCTGGCCGCGGTCGCTCGGGCTGATCAACTCCGAGGCGGCGGCGGCGCGTCATCTGCGCGGCGGCTACGCCGACCTGGCCTCCCGCTTCTACCCGCACGCCACCGGTGCCGACCTGGACCTGGGCGTCGACCTGATGTCGTGGTTCTTCCTCTTCGACGACCTCTTCGACGGGCCGCGCGGCGAGAACCCGCAGGAGACCAAGGAGCTCACCGACGCGGTCGCGGCCGCGCTGGACGGCCCCCTCCCCGACACCGCGCCCCCCATCGCCCACGGCTTCGCCGACATCTGGCGGCGCACCAGCGAGGGCATGACACCCGCCTGGTGCGCGCGCAGCGCCCGGCATTGGCGCAGCTACTTCGACGGCTACGTCGACGAGGCGCAGAGCCGCTTCTGGGACACGCCGTACAACTGCGCGGCCCAGTACCTGGCCGTGCGCCGGCAGACCATCGGGGTGCAGCCGACGATCGACCTCGCCGAGCGCGCGGGCCGCTTCGAGGTGCCGCACCGGGTCTTCGACAGCGCCGTGCTCTCCGCGATGCTCCAGATCGCCGTCGACGTCAATCTGCTGCTCAACGACATCGCCTCGCTGGAGAAGGAGGAGGCCCGCGGCGAGCAGAACAACATGGTCATGATCCTGCGCCGGGAGCACGGCTGGTCCAAGGACCGCAGCGTCGCCCACATCCAGAGCGAGGTGCGCGCCCGCCTGGAGCAGTACCTCCTGCTGGAGTCCTGCCTGCCGCAGGTCGGCGACATCTACCGGCTCGACGAGGCCGAGCGCGAGGCCCTGGAGCGCTACCGCAACGACGCCGTGCGCACCGTGATCCGCGGTTCCTACGACTGGCACCGCTCCTCGGGCCGCTACGACGCCGAGTTCGCGCTCGCCGCCGGTGCCCAGGGCTACCTGGAGGAGCTCGGCAGCACTGGCAGCACCGCCCACCAGTAGCACACACCCGCGCCCGGCCGTCGCGGCGGCACAGCTGTCAACTTGCCGGAACAGCTGTCAACAGATCAGTAGAGACGGGAAGTTGAGAATCGAATGACCGAGCAGACCACCTTCTCGGCGGGAGCGGCGCCCGGGGCGCTCCCCGTCGTGGGACACGCCCTCCAGATGATGCGTCACCCCGTGAACTTCATGACCGCGCTGTCGGCCCACGGCGACCTGGTCGAGATCAAGATCGGCCCCACCACGGCCTACGTCCCGACCCACCCCGAACTGCTGCGGCACGTCCTGACCAACGACCGCATCTTCGACAAGGGCGGCGTCTTCTACGACCGCGCCCGTGACATCGCCGGCAACGGCCTGGTCACCTGCCCGTTCGCCGACCACCGCCGCCAGCGCCGGCTGATGCAGTCGGCGTTCACCCGCGGCCAGCTCAAGCGGTACGCCGAGGCCATGCACGCCGAGATCGAGGACACCGCGTCGCGCTGGCAGGACGGCATGGTCGTCGACGCCTTCCAGGAGATGTACGGCATGGCCCTGCGCACGGTCGGCCGCACCCTGTACTCCACACCCGTCAGTTCCGAGCTGGCGGCGAAGGTGGAACGTTCCTTCGACGTCGTGCTCAACGGCCTGTTCCGGCAGATGTTCCTGCCGGCCTCGATCCGCCGCCTGCCCCTGCCGTCCCAGCGCCGCTACAAGAGCAACCTGGACTTCCTGCACGAGACCACCCAGCAGCTCATCGACGACTACCGCAGCTCCGACACCGAGCGCGACGACCTGCTCGCCGCCCTGATCGCCTCCCGCGACGACGACGGCGGCCGGCTCGGCGACAAGGAGATCCACGACCAGGTCATCACCGTCATGGCCGCCGGCACCGAGACCGTCGCCGGCACTCTCACCTGGGTCTTCTACCTCCTCTCCCAGCACCCGGAGATCGAGGCCGCGCTCTACGACGAGATCGACACCGTCCTCGACGGCCGCGCCCCGCAGTGGGACGACCTGCCGAGCCTCTCCCTGGCCGACCGGATCATCTCCGAGACGCTGCGCCTGCACCCGCCGGCCTGGCTGTTCACCCGCCTCACCACCTCACCGACCGAACTCGCGGGCCGTCAGCTGCCCGCCGGCTCCACCGTCGTCTTCAGCCCCGCCGCGGTCGCCCAGTACGAGGGCGCCTTCGACAACCCCAAGAAGTTCGACCCCGACCGCTGGCTCCCGGAGCGTGTCGCACCGGCCGCCCGCAACGCCTACGTGCCGTTCGGCACCGGCGCCCGCAAGTGCATCGGCGACCTCTACGCACGCACCGAGGCCATGCTGGGGCTCGCCACCATCCTCAGCCGCTGGCGGGTCACCTGCGAGCCCGGCATGGACATCCGCCCGGTCCCGCTGGCCACCGTCTACCACCCGCGCCGACTGCGCCTGAGGCTGGACGCACGCACCCCGCGCCGGATGACCTCCGCCGCCCTCGCACCGGCCGGCGGTGACGCGACGTGAGCGAGGGGAACGTCGTCCTGGCCCAGCCGCGCGGCTTCTGCGCGGGCGTACGACGCGCCATCGGCATCGTCGAGCGGGCGCTGGACCTGCACGGGGCGCCGGTGTACGTGCGCAAGGAGATCGTGCACAACCACTACATCGTCTCGGAGCTGCAGAAGCGCGGCGCGGTCTTCGTCGACAGCGAGGAAGAGGTCCCGCCGGGCGCGGTCTGTGTCTTCTCCGCGCACGGCGTCTCCCCCGGGGTGCGCTCCGCCGCCGCCGACCGGCAGCTCGAAGTCATCGACGCCACCTGCCCGTTGGTCTCCAAGGTGCACCAGGAAGCGGTGCGCTTCGCCCGCGACGGCCGCACCATCCTCCTCGTCGGGCACGAGGGCCACGAGGAGGTCGAGGGCGTCATCGGCGAGGCCCCCGACCGGATCGTCGTCATCGAGACCGAGGACGACGTACGGCGCCTGGGCCTGCCCGACGACACCCCGGTCGCCGTCCTCACCCAGACCACCCTCTCGTTCGACGAGACCGAGCGCGTCGTCGAGGCCCTGCGCACCCGCTTCACCGACCTGATCACCCCCGGCGACGACATCTGCTACGCCAGCCAGAACCGGCAGAACGCCGTCAAGGACCTCGCACGCGACAACGACCTGGTCCTGATCGTCGGCTCGCACAACTCCAGCAACTCGCTGCGGATGGTCGAGGTGGCCCGCGACCACGGCGCCGCCGCCCATCTGGTGCCCGACGAACAGCACCTCGAAGCGGCCTGGCTCAAGGACGTGTCGTCGATCGGCATCAGCGCCGGGGCCAGTGCCCCGGAGATCCTGGTCGACGGGCTCGTCGCCCGGCTCGCCGAACTCGGCTTCGACCAGGTCGAGCTCCAGCGGGGCATCGCCGAGGACGTCGTGTTCTCCATGCCCGGCCGGCTGGCCGACCCGGTCACCGGCCGCGTCCCGCAGACACCGCTGGCCGGCGAGATCTCGCCCGCACCCGGTGGGGTGCGATGAATCCACCACGGGAGAAAGAGGGTTGCGCCATGCCACGCCTGGAGGAGATCCGGGGGCCGGAGGACCTGCGCGCCCTGTCCCCGCAGGCGGCCCGCGAACTGGCGCCGCAGATCCGGCGGCTGCTGGTGGACACCTGCACCGCCAACGGCGGCCACCTGGGCCCCAACCTCGGGGTCGTCGAACTGTCCATCGCCCTGCACCGCGTCTTCGACTCCCCCCGTGACAAGATCCTGTGGGACACCGGCCACCAGGCCTACGTCCACAAGATCCTCACCGGCCGCGCCGGAGCCCTCGCCACGCTCCGCACGACCGGCGGCATGTCGGGCTACCCCAGCCGCGCCGAGTCCGAGCACGACGTCATCGAGAACTCGCACGCCTCGACCGCCCTGTCCTGGGCGGACGGCCTGGCCCGCGCCAACGCCCTGCTCGGGCGGAGCGACCGTGCCGTGGTCCCCGTGCTCGGCGACGGCGCGCTCACCGGGGGCATGGCCTGGGAAGCCCTCAACAACATCGCGGCGGCCCCCGAACGCCCCGTCGTCGTGGTCCTCAACGACAACGGCCGCTCCTACGCCCCCACCGTCGGCGCCGTCGCCGGACACCTCACCGACCTGCGCGCGGGCGACGCCCCGCAAGCCCTGTTCGAGAACCTGGGGCTCGCCTACCTCGGCCCGGTGGACGGCCATGACATCGAGGCCGTGGAGACGGCGCTGCGCGAGGCCGTCGCCCTGCGCAAGCCCGTGGTGGTGCACTGCGTCACCGAGAAGGGCCGCGGCCACCTCCCCGCCGAGCAGGACGACCTGGACCGCTTCCACGCCGTGCGCGCCGCCTCCGCCCGGAAACCGGCGGGCGCCCCCAGCTGGACGTCCGTGTTCGGCAGCGAGCTGGCCGACCTCGCCGCCGACCGGCCGGACGTGGTCGCCATCACCGCGGCCATGCTCGACCCGACCGGGCTCGGCGAGTTCGCCCGCCGCCACCCCGAGCGCGTCATCGACGTCGGCATCGCCGAACAGCACGCCGTGACCGCCGCCGCGGGGCTGGCCCTCGGCGGGGTGCACCCGGTCGTCGCGCTGTACGCCACCTTCCTCAACCGGGCCTTCGACCAGCTCCTGATGGACGTGGCGCTGCACCGCGCCCCGGTCACCTTCGTCCTGGACCGGGCCGGCGTGACCGGCGACGACGGACCCTCGCACAACGGCATGTGGGACCTGTCGCTGCTGAACCTGGTGCCCGGCCTGCGGCTGGCCGCCCCACGCGACGGCGCCACCCTGCGCCGCGCCCTGCGGGAGGCCGTGGCCTGCGAGGACGGCCCCACCGCCCTGCGCTTCCCCAAGGGCTCCTGCGGAGCGGACATCCCGGCCGTGGACGCCTACGCCGAGCTGGACGTGCTGCACCGCGGCGAACGTCCCGACATCCTCCTGGTCTCCGTCGGCGCCATGGCCGCCACCTGCCTCGACGTCGCCGAACGGCTGGCCGAGCGGGGCGTCGGCGTCACCGTCGTGGACCCCCGCTGGATCAAGCCGGTGCCACCCGAGCTGACCGGGCTCGCCCTCGACCACCTGCTGGTCGCCACGGTCGAGGACAACGGCCGGGTCGGCGGCGTCGGGGCGCACGTCGCCCAGGCGCTGGGCGACGCCAAGTCGGGCCTGCCGGTGCAGGTCTTCGGCATCCCGCAGCGCTTCCTGGAGCACGGCTCACGGGCCGAGATCCTGGAGGCCAGCGGCCTCACTCCCCGCCATCTCACCCACGCGCTGCTGGAGGCCCTGCCCGCCGGATGGCAGGCCCGGCGGGGAGCCACCGCCTCCCTCGCCGTCGGCTGACCCCGGGCACCCCGGCCACACCCTTCTCCAGCACCTGCACCTGCACCTGCACAGCCCGCAACGGCACACAGTCATCAGCCACGCACCCGGTCCGCCCGGACCGGCCGACCATCTTGGGGACCTGTCATGCCTGTCGCTCTCGGAGTGCCGACGGTGCCGCCGAGGCTGGCCCGACGACGTACCAGCCGTCAGATCCACGTAGGCACCGTACCCGTGGGCGGCGACGCCCCGGTCTCGGTCCAGTCCATGACCACGACCCGCACGTCCGACATCGGCGCGACCCTCCAGCAGATCGCCGAACTCACCGCGTCCGGCTGCCAGATCGTCCGCGTCGCCTGCCCCACCCAGGACGACGCCGACGCCCTGTCGACGATCGCGCGCAAGTCGCAGATCCCGGTGATCGCGGACATCCACTTCCAGCCGAAGTACGTGTTCGCCGCCATCGAGGCCGGCTGCGCGGCCGTGCGCGTCAACCCGGGCAACATCAAGCAGTTCGACGACAAGGTCCGCGAGATCGCGCGGGCCGCCAAGGATCACGGCACGCCGGTCCGCATCGGGGTCAACGCGGGCTCGCTCGACCGTCGTCTGCTGAAGAAGTACGGCAAGGCCACCCCGGAGGCGCTGGTCGAGAGCGCGCTGTGGGAGGCGTCGCTGTTCGAGGAGCACGACTTCCGGGACATCAAGATCTCCGTCAAGCACAACGACCCCGTCATCATGATCGAGGCGTACAAGCAGCTCGCGGCGCAGTGCGACTATCCGCTGCACCTCGGGGTGACGGAGGCGGGCCCCGCCTTCCAGGGCACCATCAAGTCGGCCGTCGCGTTCGGCGCGCTGCTGTCCCAGGGCATCGGCGACACCATCCGCGTCTCCTTGAGCGCGCCGCCCGCCGAGGAGGTCAAGGTCGGCCTCCAGATCCTGGAGTCCCTGAACCTCAAGCAGCGCGGCCTGGAGATCGTGTCCTGCCCGTCCTGCGGGCGCGCCCAGGTCGACGTCTACAAGCTGGCCGAAGAGGTCACGGCCGGGCTGGAGGGCATGGACATCCCGCTGCGCGTGGCCGTCATGGGGTGCGTGGTGAACGGCCCCGGGGAGGCCAGGGAAGCAGACCTCGGCGTCGCCTCCGGCAACGGCAAGGGGCAGATCTTCGTCAAGGGCGAGATCGTCCGGACCGTCCCCGAGTCGAAGATCGTCGAGACGCTCATCGAGGAGGCGTTCAAGCTCGCCGACCTGATGCGGCAGGACGAGGACGACGACTGAGCCCCCGACGAGAACCGCACACCGACCGCGACACGAACACGAGGACCGGAACCAACCCGCCCGCAACGTGAGGAAGCACCCGTGACCTACGTCATCGCCCAGCCCTGTGTGGACGTCAAGGACAAGGCCTGCATCGAGGAATGCCCCGTCGACTGCATCTACGAGGGCCGGCGGTCCCTGTACATCCACCCGGACGAATGCGTCGACTGCGGCGCCTGCGAACCGGTCTGCCCCGTCGAGGCGATCTTCTACGAGGACGACGTGCCCGAGGACTGGACGGACTACCACAAGGCGAACACCGAGTTCTTCGACGACCTCGGCTCGCCCGGCGGCGCCAGCGGCCTCGGCCCGGTCGATCGCGACCACCCGCTCGTCGCCGGACAGCCGGTCCGCACGGCATGAGCCGGGTCGGCGGGGACCCCCGGGCGGGGGTCACCGTCCGGGCGCCGGGAAAGGTCAACCTGACGCTGTCGGTGGGCCCCCGCCGCCCGGACGGCTACCACGAACTCACCACCGTCTTCCTGGCGGTCGGTCTCCACGACGTGGTGCGGATCGCCCCCGCAGCACGGCTCACCGTCACCGTCCGGGGCCCCGGCGCCGCCGACATCCCCGCCGGCGACGGCAATCTGGCGGCGCGGGCGGTCCGCCTGATCGCCCGCGCCGCCGGGGTCGAACCGGCCGTCGCCGTCCACATCGACAAACGCATCCCCGTCGCCGGCGGCATGGCCGGAGGCAGCGCCGACGCGGCGGCCGCGCTGGTGGGCTGCGACGCGCTGTGGGGCCTCGGCCTCCCCCGCGAGGACCTGCGCCTGCTGGCCGCCGAACTGGGCAGCGACGTCGGCTTTCCGCTGTACGGCGGGGTCGCGCTGGGCACCGGACGCGGTGAACTGCTCACCCCGCTGGAGACCTCCGGCGCCGGGGTGTTCCACTGGGTCTTCGCGGTGTCCCCGCACGGCCTGGCCACCCCGGCGGTCTTCCAGGAGTACGACCGGCTGAGGCGGACACGGCCCGCCGACGGCGAGCGGGTGGCGGCGGAGCGGGTGGCGGCGGTGACCGACGCGCTGGACAGCGGCGACGCCGCCCTGCTCGCGGCGGCCGTCAAGGACGCCAACGACCTCCAGGAAGCCGCCCTGTCCCTGCGCCCGGAGCTGGCGGACACGCTGCGGCTGGGACCGGAGCACGGCGCCCTGGCCGGCCTGGTCTCGGGCTCGGGGCCGACCTGCGCCTTCCTCACGGAGTCGGCACACGCGGCGGCGACCCTGGCCACTGCCCTGTCCGCGACCGACCGCTACCGCGACGTCCTCGTCGCGGTGGGCCCGACGGGCGGCTGTTCGGCGGTCCCGGACTGAACCGGCTCGCCGGAAGCCGGAACGTTCACTTCCGAGCTTTCTCCGGGACTGCAGCACCACGGAAACCGAGGCCGAACGGCTGTTGCGTCGGCATGAGTTCGATGAGGTTGACATTGACGTGAACGGGCTGGGCCAGGCACCACACGACCGCGTTCGCGACATCCTCCGCACTCAGTGGCGTGAGGTGTTCGTAGAGGGCACGGGCGCGGTCGCGGTCACCGTCGTAACGCACCAGCGCGAACTCCGTCTCGGCCATGCCCGGCTCGACGCAGGTGACCCGCAGGCCCGTGCCGTCGAGGTCGGCACGCAGGTTGAGACTGAGCTGCCGTACGAAGGCCTTGGTGGCCCCGTACACGTTGCCGCCGAGATAGGGGTAGCTTGCCGCGATCGAGCCCAGGTTCACGATGTGGCCGTATCCCGCCTCGAGCATGCGCGGCAGCACTGCTCTGGTGCAGTTGAGGACACCGTTGATATTGGTCTCCACCATTTCCTGCCAGTTCGCGGATGTCGCGTCCTGGACAGGGCCGAATCCCTTTGACAGACCGGCGTTGTTGACGAGTATGCCGATGTCGGCGAATCGTTCCGGCAGATTGTCGAGCGCCGCCGCCACCGCCTCGGCGTCGCGTACATCGACGGTGACCGGGTGGAAAAGGTCCGCGCCGATTTCCTCGCGCAGTTGTTCGAGCCGCGCCGAGCGTCGAGCCAGCCCTACGACCGGCCGACCCTCTTTGGCGAGGCAGCGGGCGATCGCCGCTCCGAACCCGGATGAGGCTCCGGTGACAAGAGCGGCAGACGCTTGCGGAATACTCTTCACCCACAGGCCTCCTGGTCGGAATGAATGATGGACCCGGGCCCGCAAAAGGGCGACCGGGCACGGCCATTCCGCGCAGTTTGTCATCCCCGAATACTGCAGAGCCTCAGGAGATTCACCGTATCCCCTGAAGAATGATCTGTCCAACCCCACTGCGTGAGCAGGTTGATGCAGTAACAGCTGCGACCAGCGGGAAGACGCCCGTCGAAGGTGATGCCGAAGGCATTACGTGCGGATTTCGTGCAGGGCGGCGTCATTCTGTGGATCTGCCCGATTTGATCACGTGCTGCCGAGGCCACGCAGGGCGGCCACGGCCCGGGGGTGCGGTGCCGGTGCGGTGCCGGTGCGCACGCGGGAGCCGAGCTCGGCGGGTTCGGCCTGGTGGGGCGCCGGGTCGTGCCCGACTCGGCGGGCCGGGCCGGCCTCGGTTCCGCGCCGGTCCCGAACTGCCCTGCCTCACCGGCTATCTGAATTCAATGGGTTGCAGCCGGGCGAGCCAACTTGTAGCATCCGGGAAACTGATCATGAACACGGCGGCGCGGATGCAGCCATATCTCGCCTTCCCCGATCTGCTGCCGGTAATTCTCCCGCGATTTCGATACACGTTTACGGGGCGGACATCCGTCGGCGCGTACGGGCCTCGGAGAAAGGGCCGGTACGGCGGCCGTGGCGAAGGAGACATACCATGGAAACGAGGGATCACTATGCGCTTGTCTGCACGAAGTGCGGACTGGCGCGGCGTGCGCATCCAGAGCTGTCACAGCACACCGATGTGTATACGGCGGAGCTCGTCAATGCCGCTCCGCCGTATTCCGTGCACGGCGGTGTACGGAGGTGTGGCGGATGAGCCGGGAGTACGACCCGAAGCTCCTCGCCCCCAAGATTCTTGGTTCTCTCGGGAGTTCGATTCGCACTGGTCGAGGAGAGTGAACATGCGCGGTACCGAGAACCGGTCGGCCGATCGATGGTTCCGGAGGGTGAAGCGCTGTCCCAACCCACGGGTCCGGATCATCTGCTTTCCCCACGCGGGAGGCGCGGCGAGCTTCTTCCGCTCGTGGGCTGAATTCGTGCCGGACGACGTGGAGCTCATCGCTGTCCGTTATCCCGGACGGGAGGACCGACTCCTCGACCCACTGGCCGAGACCATGGAGGAGCTGGCCGACCCGATAGCCGACGGGTGCTCCCAATTTCTCGACGCCCCCCTGGCGTTGTTCGGTCACAGCATGGGCGCGTCGGTCGCCTACGAGGTCGCCGTGCGGCTCCAGGCGGAGCACGGTGCCGACCTGGCCGGGCTCTTCGTCTCCGGTCGCTCGGGACCCGGGCGGGAGAAGCGCCGGAGCTTCGCCGGGGCCACCGACGACGAACTGATCGAAGACGTCGGACTGCAGGGTGGCACCGATGCGCAGGCCTTCGCGAACCCGGAGCTGCGAGGGCTGATACTCCCCGTCATCCGCGCCGACTACCGCCTCGTCGACGGTTACCAGGCACCGACGAGCCGCGCTCCCCTCGACACCCCGGTCGTCGCCTACTACGGCAACGAGGAGGCGGAGTTGGACCGCGATTCCGTTGCGGCCTGGTCATCGGTGACCGGTTCCACCTTCACGTTGCGGGCCTTCGACGGCGGTCACTTCTACCTCGTGGGCCACCGCCAGGAGCTGCTTGCGCACCTCCTCGCAAGCCTCGGACACGGACCGGCCACCGCAACGGGTACCACCCGCCCACTGTAGGACCGCCGCAGGTACTGCCACGATCCTCCGGCCGAAGCTGCGTGGCGCCGCCGCCGGCAAGCCCAGCCGGCGGCGGCGTCATTCCAATCCGGCGGGCCCGGCCTGCCGACTCACCAGCAGTCCATCCTCCGGGGCGCCTCTTCCTTCCTCTCTCACGACACTAGGCTTCCCGGGAAGTCGCTCGGTCCAGCGCAGCCGTGAGGATCGGGCCGATGTGCGCGAGGGCATGGGGCTCCATCATGTCGGTGTGGCGGCAGGGAACATCGCTACTGACGACCTCTCCACGGACATGGGCGTGCCAACTGTCGGCCGTGGGTGCTTGCGGTGGCCGGCCGTCGATGGCGACGAGAAGCAGGACGTCGCCATCGAAGCCTCCGGGCGTGTGACCGCGCACGAGCTTCATGTTGTGGACCCTTGAGGCGGCGGCCGCCGCCATGGCATCGGTGGTGCTCAGATCCGCCGGACCGTCGCCGCGCTCCCGCAGGATTCGCGTTATGTCCGTGGCCGTCCACGGCTGCCCGGATTCAGGGTTCGCATCGAGACCCAGAGTACGGGCGATGCCCGCGAGTGCGGCCGCCTCATCGAAGTCCGGCGCATCGCCCTGCGACTCCTCCACCCGCGGATAGCTGTCGAGTATGGCCAGCAGGCTCACCTGCTGACCTTGCTGTCGCAGCTGAACGGCCATCTCGTGGGCGACGAGTCCACCGAAGGACCATCCGAGGAGTTGGTAAGGACCGTTGGGCTGCACGGCGCGGATGTGCTCCAGATAGCCCGCGGCCATCGTTGTGACACTGTTCGGCAAGCCATCGGCTTCGCGCAGGCTGCGAGCCTGGAGCGCGTAGAGCGGCTGATCGGCCGGCAGGTGCGGGAGCAGCTCCCGGTAGTTCCAGCCGAACCCGAACCCATGGTGGACGCAGAACAGCGGCGGCCGGTCGCCGGTCGTGCGGAACGGCAGAAGCACGTCCAGGTCGTCCCGTTCGGTCCCCTGCTGCACCTGTTGTGCGAGCCCGGCCACCGTCGGCGAGGAGAACAGAGCCCGAATATCGACCGGCACACCCCGGGCACGCAACCGCTCGACCAGCGTCACTGCCAGCAGTGAATGCCCGCCCAGGTCGAAGAAGTTGTCATCCACGCCGACCTCGGGCACACCGAGCACCTCGGCGAAGACCTGACATATCGCCTCTTCGCGCGCATTCGCCGGGCCACGGCCGCCTCCGGAGCCGACCGCATACTCGGGTGCGGGCAGAGCACGGCGGTCCAGCTTCCCGTTCACCGTCACCGGCAACGCGTCGAGCACCACCACCGCCGCCGGAACCATGTAGTCCGGCAACGCATCGGCTATGTGACCCCGCAGCCCCGCCACATCGACCGAAGCGCCGACGTCCGGGACCACGTAACCGACCAGGCGCTTGTCACCCGGCTGATCCTCACGCACCACCACCACACCGTGAGCCACTGACGGATGCGAGGCCAGCACCGCCTCGACCTCACCCAACTCGATCCGGTACCCCCGGATCTTCACCTGGTCATCCGCCCGTCCCAGGAACTCCAGTTGGCCCTCGCGGTTCCACCGCGCCACATCACC
>NZ_JBIBIJ010000034.1:0-44222 GCF_042957465.1 Kitasatospora sp. NPDC008050 | reverse complement strand
CGCGTGCAACCGGCTGAAAGCCATACCCGGTGTCCCTGGGCCTCAGGACCATACGACTGGCCCCTCTGCCACACCAACAACGTAGGACCGGCTGAACCGGTTGCGCGAGATGGCCGTCGGCGCAGGTCCGGGCCGTGCCCCGGCGGGCCGTAGACTCGGGCAGGGGAAGCGCCGCGCGGCCGCGCAGTTCTGACAGTCAAGCGGGAGGAACCGACACCGTGCCCCACTCCGACGGA
The DNA here is from genome assembly GCF_042957465.1 of Kitasatospora sp. NPDC008050. Lineage (NCBI taxonomy): Bacteria > Bacillati > Actinomycetota > Actinomycetes > Kitasatosporales > Streptomycetaceae > Kitasatospora > Kitasatospora sp. NPDC008050. The sequence continues at coordinate 43,986 of NZ_JBIBIJ010000034.1, read as the reverse complement.
CCTCGCCTGCGACCGCCCCGCCATCGGGTCGAGCGCCGCGCCATCGCCTGGTGGGTGCTGCGTGCCGCGTTGATCCCGATGCCCACCGCGCTGGTGCTGGGCGTCCTGTACCTGCTCATCCCACCGGCCCGCATCGTCTTCGGCCCGATCTTCCTGGCCGTCCTCCTGCCCGGGCTCTGCTACCTGGTCGTCATGCCGCTGTGGCGCTACCGGGTGCACCGCTGGGAGGCCACCGACCAGGCCGTCTACACCGCCTCCGGCTGGCTCTGGCAGCGCCGGCGGGTGGCGCCGCTGTCGCGGATCCAGACCGTGGACACCGTGCGGGGCCCGCTGGAGCAGCTCTTCGGGCTCAGCGGCATCAAGGTCACCACGGCCTCCGTCGCGGGCGCCGTGACCATCCGCGGCCTGGACCGCCACCGCGCCGCCGAGGTGGTGGAGCACCTGACCGCCGTCACCCAGGCCACCCCGGGGGACGCGACGTGAGCACCGGCACCCAGGAGCCGACCGGGACCACCGGCGCGGCCGCCGCCGGCGCCGCCGACAACGCCGAGCCCGCCGACAACGCCGAGCCCGCCGAGAGCGTTGATGCCGCCGACACCGTTGAGCCCGCCGAGCCAGCCTGGCAGCGGCTCAGTCCGCGGCTGATCCCGGTCCACCTCGCCTGGCTGGCCCCGCCCGTGCTCACCGCCCTCGCCACCCTGCTCGGCACCGGCGGCCGGCCCGGCCTCCAAGCGGTGATCACGCTCTCCTCGCTCACCACGGCCTTCCTGGTGGTCGCCGGCCTCAACCTGAGCCGCCTGTTCACCACCGGCTACCGGATCACCGCCGAGCGGCTGGAGCTGCGCTCGGGCCTGCTCTTCCGCAGCCGCCGCGCCGTCCCGCTGGAGCGCATCCGCAGCGCCGACATCACCGCCCGCCCCCTGCACCGCCTGCTCGGGCTCGCCACCGTCAGCATCGGCGCCGGTGTGCACGGCGGCTCGGCGGGCCGCGCGCTGCGGCTGGACGGTGTCACCACGGCCCAGGCCGGCGCGCTGCGCCAGGACCTGCTCAACCGCCGGGCCACCCTGATCGCCCAGCGACCGGGCACCGAGGCCCCCGAGCCCCCACCGCCGCTGGCCGAACTGTCCTGGCGCTGGCTGCGCTACGCCCCGCTCACCATCTGGGGGGTCGGCGGCCTCTTCGCGCTCCTCGGCGCCGTCTACAAGGCCCTGCACGACCTGGGGGTCGACCCGCTCGAACTGGGCCTGGTGCACTGGCTGGTCGCCGCCTTCACCGCCGTGCCGCTGTGGCTCGCGGTGCCGGTGACGCTGCTGCTGGTGGCCGTGCTGGGCACGCTCGCCGCGGTCGGCCAGTACCTCGAAGGCTGGTACGGATACCGCCTGGAGCGCGAGGACGGCGGCATCCTGCGGGTCCGCCGCGGCCTGTGGATCCACCGCTCGGTCTCCATCGAGGAGCGCCGGCTGCGCGGCGTGGAGCTGGTCGAACCGCTCCTGCTGCGGCTGGCCGGCGGCGCGCGGCTCAACGCCATCGCCACCGGCCTCGGCAGCGCGGAGGAGAACCGCACCCGTGGTGCGCTGCTGCCGGCCGCGCCGCGCGCGCAGGCGCTGCGGGTCGTCGGCGAGCTGCTGCCGGGCGGTCAACCGTGCCCGGTGACAGCCGAGTTGCGGCCGCACCCGGCGGCGGCCCGGCGCCGGCGGATCAACCGGGCGGTGGCGGCGGTCGCCCTCACCGCCGCGGTGCCGGCGGTGCCCGGCATCTGGCTGCCGGTGCTCCTGCCGATCGCCGCGGTGGTTGCCCTCGTGCTGCTGCCCGTGGCGGTGTGGCTGGCCGTCGACGCCCACCGGGCGCTGGGCCACGCGCTGGTGGGCAAGTACCTGGTGGCCCGCGCGGGTACCTTCGCCCGGCGTACGGTCGCCCTGGAGCGCGCCGGGGTGATCGGCTGGAGCGTCAGCCAGTCCCCGTTCCAGCGCCGCCAGGGCCTGCTCACCCTCACGGCGAGCACGGCGGCGGGCCGCGGCGCCTACCGGGTGCGCGACGTGGGCGTGGCCGAGGGGCTGGCGTTCGCCGCCCGGGCCGTGCCGCACCTGCTCGACCCGTTCCTCGACGAGAGCTGACCGTTCCTCGAAGAGGGCTGACCGTTCCGCGACGAGACCTGACCGTCCGCGACGAGACCTGGCTGTTCCTCGAAGGGACCTGACCGGGCGGCCGCGCCGACGGTGGATCAGCGTGCGCCACCGGCGCGGGAAATAGCAATGTCCGGCATTTCCGCGGCCGGTCGGCGGGTATGTTCCGGAGGGCCGAAATGCCCTCCGGAATTCCCTTTCCCGGCGCCCGGATCGGGCCAGGGGTCGCCCCGTGATTCGGTAGGGGTGGCTAGGGGACCCTAGGGGTTTCTGCTGGTCACGGGGCCTGGCACGCTGGCCGACGGTGTTGGATACCGTCTGCTGGGTGGTGGAGCGCGATGATGAACCAGTCCGAGGGTCTCATTTCGGAGCCGGACGGTACGGGGGCCGGAAATTCCGCGGCGTCCCAGTCCTGGCGGCAGCGGCTGGCCGACCGTTCCGTGGCGGATCAGCAGCGCCTGCTGGTGACCCTGGTGCTGGAGCACGCGACGGAATCCCTGCGCGGAAAGCCCGCCGCCCCGGTCGAGGCCGACCGCCCGTTCCTGGAGCTCGGCTTCGACTCGCTGGCCGCCGTCAACCTGCACAGTCGGCTGGCCGCCGCCACCGGGCTGCGGCTGCCGGTCACCCTGGTCTTCGACCACCCCACCGCCGCCTCGCTCGCCCGCCACCTGCGCGCCGAACTGCTGGGCCTGGCCGCCGACACCGGCGCGGTGGAGCCACTCGGCTCCGCCGACGACGAGCCGATCGCGATCGTCGCGATGGCCTGCCGGTTCCCCGGCGCGGCACACTCGCCCGAGCAGCTCTGGCAGCTGGTCGCGGACGGCACCGACGCGATCTCCGCCTTCCCGGCCGGCCGCGGCTGGGACCTGGGCGGCCTCTACGACCCGGACCCCGACCACCCCGGCACCAGCTACGCCCAGGCCGGCGGGTTCCTGCACGACGCCGACACCTTCGACCCCGGCTTCTTCGGCATCTCGCCGCGCGAGGCACTGGCGATGGACCCGCAGCAGCGCCTGCTGCTGGAGACCGCCTGGGAGGCCTTCGAGCGGGCCGGCATCGACCCCACCACCCTGCGCGAGTCGCGCACCGGCGTCTTCATCGGCGCCGAGGCCCAGGACTACGGCCCGCGCCTGCACGAGGCCACCGAGGGCCTGGAGGGCTACCTGGTCACCGGCAGCGCGCTGAGCGTCGCCTCGGGCCGGCTCTCCTACACCTTCGGCTTCCAGGGCCCGGCCGTCACCATCGACACCGCCTGCTCCTCCTCGCTGGTCGCCCTGCACCTCGCCGTGCAGTCGCTGCGCCGCGGCGAGTGCGGTGTGGCCCTGGCCGGCGGTGTGGCCGTGATGGCCAACCCCGGTTCCTTCATCGCCTTCAGCCGCCAGCGCGGCCTGGCCCCCGACGGCCGCTGCAAGCCGTTCGCCCAGGCCGCCGACGGCACCGCCTGGGGCGAGGGCGTCGGCATGCTGCTGGTCGAGCGGCTCTCCGACGCCCGGCGCAACGGCCACCCCGTGCTGGCGATCGTGCGCGGCACCGCGATCAACCAGGACGGCGCGTCGAACGGCCTGACCGCCCCCAACGGCCCCTCCCAGCAGCGCGTCATCCGCCAGGCGCTGGCCGACGCCCGCCTGACGCCCGGTGAGGTCGACGCCGTCGAGGCGCACGGCACCGGCACCACGCTGGGCGACCCGATCGAGGCCCAGGCGCTGCTCGCCACCTACGGCCAGGACCGGCCGGCCGACCGGCCGCTGCGGCTGGGCTCGCTGAAGTCCAACATCGGCCACACCCAGGCAGCGGCCGGCATCGGCGGCGTCATCAAGATGGTGATGGCGATGCGGCACGGCGTGCTGCCGCGCACCCTGCACGTCGACCGGCCCAGCGCGCACGTGGACTGGAGCGCCGGCGCCGTCGAACTGCTCACCGAGGCGATGCCCTGGCCGGAGCTGGACCGCCCGCGCCGGGCCGGCATCTCCTCCTTCGGCATGAGCGGCACCAACGCCCACGCCGTCATCGAGCAGGCCCCGACGGCCCAGGCGCCGCTCGCCGCCGCGCCCGCCGCCGTCACCCCGGCGGTGCTGCCCTGGGTGCTCTCCGCCAGGACCCCCGAGGCGCTGCGCGGCCAGGCCGAGCGGCTGCACGCCCACCTGGCCGCCCACCGAGAGCCGACCCCGGCCGACCTCGGCCACTCGCTGGCCACCAGCCGGGCCGGCTTCGAACACCGCGCGGTGCTGCTCGCCGGTGAACGCGCCGAGTTCGAGCAGGCGCTGCGCGCCCTGGCCGACGGCGCCGAGCTGCCCGGGCTGCTCCAGGGCACGCCGGTGGCCGGCCGCACGGCGTTCCTCTTCACCGGCCAGGGCAGCCAGCGCCTGGCGATGGGCCGCGAGCTGTACGAGACCTTCCCGGTCTTCGCCAAGGCCCTCGACCAGGCCTGCGGCCACCTCGACCTGCAGCTGGACCGCCCGCTGCGCGAGGTGCTCTTCGCCGCCGAGGGCTCCGCCGAGGCCGAGCTGCTCCACCGCACCGCCTACACCCAGCCGGCGCTCTTCGCCGTCGAGGTGGCGCTCTTCCGGCTGGCCGAGTCCTGGGGCCTCACCCCGGACTTCCTGGCCGGCCACTCGGTCGGTGAACTGGCCGCCGCGCACGCCGCCGGCGTCCTCAGCCTGGCGGACGCCGCCCTGCTGGTCGCCGCCCGTGGCCGGCTGATGCAGGAACTGCCCGGCGGCGGCGCCATGCTGGCCGTCCAGGCCACCGAGGCCGAGGCGCTGGCGCTGCTCGCCGACCGCACGGACGTGGACATCGCCGCCGTCAACGGCCCCGAGGCCGTGGTGATCGCGGGCGACGAGGAGGCCGTGTCGTCCCTCGCCGAGCGGTTCCGGGCCGAGGGCCGCAAGGTCAAGCGGCTGCGGGTCAGCCACGCCTTCCACTCGCCGCACATGGACGCCATGCTGGAGGAGTTCCGGCGCTGCGCCCAGGTGGTGACCTACCGCGCCCCGAAGATCCCGATCGTCTCGACGCTCGATGCTGCCACCGACCTGACCGATCCCGAGTACTGGGTGCGCCACGTCCGCGAGGCCGTCCGGTTCGCCGACGCCGTGCGGGTGCTGGAGCGCGAAGGCGTGCGCACCTTCGTCGAGGTGGGCCCCGAGGGCGTGCTGTCCGCGATGGGCCAGGAGTGCGTCACCGAGCCGGTCGCCTTCCTGCCGCTGCTGCGCGGCGACCGGCCCGAGGTCCGCACCTTCACCACCGCCCTCGCCCAGGCCCACCTGCGCGGCAGCGCGCTCGACTGGGACGGCGTCTTCGCCGGCCAGCAGGCCCGCCGGGTCGAGCTGCCCACCTACGCCTTCCAGCGCGAGCGCTACTGGCTGGAGAGCGGCAGCGCGCTCGGCGACGTCGCCGCGATCGGCCTGGGCACCGCCGACCACCCGCTGCTCGGCGCCGCGGTGGCACTGGCCGACGTCGACGGCTTCCTCTTCACCGGCCGCCTCGCCCTGGACACCCACCCGTGGCTGGCCGACCACGCGGTGCTGGGCAGCGTGCTGCTGCCCGGCACCGCCTTCGTCGACCTGGCGATCCGGGCCGGCGACCAGGTCGGCTGCGACCGCCTGGAGGAGCTGACCCTGGAGGCCCCGCTGCTGCTGCCCGAGCAGGGCGGCGTGCAGGTGCAGATCGTGGTCAGCGGCGCCGACGAGAACGGCAGCCGCTCGCTCAGCCTGCACTCGCGGATCGAGGGCGCCCCGGTCCTGGGGGCACCTGCCAGCCTCCAGGCTGGGGGAGAGCCGTGGACCCGGCACGCCACCGGCGTGCTCGGCGCCGGGGCCGCGCCGGCCGGCTTCGAGCTGACCGCCTGGCCGCCCACCGGCGCCCGCGCGGTCGACGTCGAGCAGCTGCGCACCGGCCTGGCCGAGGCCGGCTTCGGCTACGGACCCACGTTCCAGGGCCTGCGGGCCGCCTGGCTGCGCGGCACCGAGATCCTCGCCGAGATCGCGCTGCCCCCCGGTACCGAGGACGACGCCGACCGCTTCGGCCTGCACCCGGCCCTGCTGGACGCCGCCCTGCACGCGCTCGGCGCGGCCGGCGGCTCTGACAGTCCCGACGGCTCCGAGGGTTCCGACGGCGCGCTCCGCGGCGGGCTGCCGTTCGCCTGGACCGGGGTCACCCTGCACGCCACCGGCGCCGCTGCGCTGCGGGTCCGGGTCACGCCGCTGGGCCACGGCGAGGTGGCGCTCGAACTCGCCGACGGCACCGGCGCACCGGTGATGTCGGTGCGCTCCCTGGCGCTGCGCGAGATCTCCGCCGATCAGCTGGGCGCCGCCCGCGCCGCGCACCACGAGTCGCTCTTCCGGCTGGAGTGGGCCGCGTTGCCCGTCACCGCCGGTGCGCCTGTCACCGCCGGCGCGTCCGCGCCCGGCCGGTGGGCCGCGCTCGGCGCCTTCGCCGCAGCTGAGACCTTCGCCGCAGCCGAGACCTTCGCCGACCTGGCGGCGGTGGCGGCGGCCGAGGTGGTGCCGGAGGCGGTGTTCGTGCCGTGTGCGCCGCGCGTCGACGAGCTGTCGGCCGACGCGGTGCGGGAGGTGACGTACTGGGCGCTGGTCCTGGTGCAGTCCTGGCTGGCCGAGGAGCGGTTCGCGAACTCGCGCCTGGTCCTGGTGACCCGGGGTGCGGTCGCGCCTTTGGCGGGCGAGGAGCTGGCCGACCCGGCGCATGCCGCCCTCTGGGGCCTGATCCGCTCGGCGCAGGCGGAGAACCCCGAGCGGTTCGTGCTGCTGGACCTGGACGACACCTCGGCGGCCGCCCTCCCGGCCGCGTTGGCCTCCGGCGAGCCGGAGCTGGCACTGCGTCAGGGAGTCTGCTACACCAGCCGGTTGGCGCTGATCGCCACCGACGACGCGCTCACCGAGCCGGTCGGTGCGGTCGCCTGGCGGCTGGACATCCCGGTCAAGGGCACGCTGGACAACCTGGCGCTCGTCGAACACCCGGCGGCCGTCGCGCCGTTGGAGGCGGGCCAGGTCCGGATCGGCGTGCGCGCGGCCGGCCTGAACTTCCGTGACGTACTCAACGCGCTGGGCATGTACCCGGGCAACGCCGGTCTGTTGGGCCTGGAAGGCGCGGGCGTCGTCCTGGAGGTGGCTCCCGACGTCACCGATCTCGCCGTCGGCGACCGGGTGTTCGGCATCCTCTCCGGCGGCTTCGCCCCCGTCGCGGTGACGGACCGTCAGCAGGTCGCCCGGATGCCGCGCAACTGGACCTTCGCGCAGGCCGCTTCGGTGCCCCTGGTCTATCTGACCGCCTACTACGCGCTGGTGGACCTCGCGGACCTCCGGGCGGGCGAGTCGGTGCTGATCCACGCCGCCGCCGGGGGTGTCGGCATGGCGGCCGTGCAGCTGGCCCGGCACCTGGGGGCGGAGGTCTACGGCACCGCGAGCGCGGGCAAGTGGGACGCCCTGCGCAAGCTGGGTCTGGACGACGAGCACATCGCCTCCTCGCGTGATCTGGCGTTCGAGGAGCGGTTCCGGTCGGCGACCGGCGGCCGGGGCGTCGACGTGGTACTGGACTCGCTGGCCCGGGAGTTCGTGGACGCCTCGCTGCGGCTGCTGCCGCGCGGCGGGCGGTTCGTGGAGATGGGCAAGACCGACGTCCGCGAGCCCGAGCAGGTGGCGGCCGAGCACCCGGGGGTGCACTACCAGGGCTTCGACCTGATCGAGGCCGGGCCGCAGCGCACCGGCGAGATGCTGGCGGCGCTGCTGGAGCTCTTCGACCAGGACGCACTCGACCACCTGCCGATCGCGACCTGGGACATCCACCGGGCGCCGGAGGCCTTCCGCTTCGTCTCGCAGGCCAGGCACATCGGCAAGGTCGTCCTCACCGTCCCGGCCCCGCTGGACGCGGACGGCACCGTACTGATCACCGGCGGCACCGGCGCACTCGGCGCCGTCGCGGCCCGCCACCTGGTCACCGAGCACGGCGCCCGCCACCTGCTGCTCACCAGCCGGCGCGGCGCCGAGGCCCCGGGTGCGGCCGAACTCGCCGCCGAGATGGAGCAGTTCGGCGCATCCGTCAGCATCGTGGCCTGCGACGCGGCCGACCGCGCCGGCCTCGCCGCGCTGCTCGGCTCGCTCCAACGCCCGCTCACCGCCGTCATCCACACCGCCGGTGTGCTCGACGACGGTGTGCTCTCCTCGCTCACGCCCGAGCGGCTCGACGCCGTGCTGCGCCCCAAGGTGGACGCCGCGCTCAACCTGCACGAGCTGACCGCCGGACTCGACCTGTCGGCCTTCGTGCTCTACTCCTCGAACGCCGCCACCCTCGGCGGCGCAGGCCAGGCCAACTACGCGGCCGCCAATGCCTTCCTGGACGCGCTGGCCAACCACCGCACCCAGGCCGGCCTGCCCGCCCTCTCGCTCGCCTGGGGCCCCTGGGCCGAGGGTGGCATGGCCGGCAGCCTGGACGCCGCCGACCTCCAGCGCCTGGCCCGCGACGGCATGCGCGGCCTGAGCAACGCCGAGGGCCTGGCCCTGCTCGACACCGCCGGGGGCCTCGGCCGGGCCGCCCTGCTGCCGATGCACCTCGACGTGACCGCCTTGCGCGGCCGGGCCGCCACCGGCACCCTGCCCGCCCTGCTGCGCGGCCTGGTCCGCACCCCGGCCCGGCGCGCCGCCCAGGCCGGTGCGGGCGGCGGCTCGGAGCTGCTGCGCCGCCTGGCCGGCCTCCCCGAGGCCGAGCTGGAGCGCGAGCTGCTCGAAGTCCTGCGGGTGCGGGTCGCGGCCGTGCTGGGTCACGCCTCGCCCGAGGTGATCGAGTCCGGCCGGGCGTTCAAGGAGCTCGGCTTCGACTCGCTGACCTCCGTCGAGCTGCGCAACGCGCTCAACACGGCGACCGGCCTGCGGCTGCCGCCCACCCTGATCTTCGACTACCCGACCCCGGCCGCCCTCGCCGAGTACCTGCGCACCCAGATCGCCGGCGCCCAGCAGCCGGCCACCGCCCCCGGCGCGGCGGCCCCCGTCCGCGCGGCCGAGGAGCCCATCGCCATCATCGGCATGGCCTGCCGCTACCCGGGCGGCGTGCGCTCGCCGGAGGACCTGTGGCGCCTGGTCACCGGCGGCACCGACGCGATCGGCGCGTTCCCGGCCGGCCGTGGCTGGGACCTGGAGCACCTCTTCGACCCGGACCCGGACCACCAGGGCACCAGCTACGTCGACCAGGGCGGCTTCCTGCACGACGTCGGCCTGTTCGACCCGGCCTTCTTCGGCATCTCGCCGCGCGAGGCGCTCGCCATGGACCCCCAGCAGCGCCTGCTGCTGGAGACCTCCTGGGAGGCCATCGAGCGGGCCGGCATCGACCCGGCCACTCTGCACGGCAGCCGCACCGGGGTCTTCGCGGGCGTGATGAGCAGCGACTACGCCACCCGGATCGGCGCCGTGCCGGAGGGCGTCGAGGGCTACCTCGGCACCGGCACCGCCGGCAGCGTCGCCTCCGGCCGCGTCGCCTACACCCTGGGCCTGGAGGGCCCGGCGGTCTCGGTCGACACCGCCTGCTCCTCCTCGCTGGTCGCCCTGCACCTGGCCGTGCAGGCCCTGCGCCAGGGCGAGTGCGCGATGGCGCTCGCCGGTGGCGCCACGGTGATGGCGACGCCCGAGGCGTTCATCGACTTCAGCCGCCAGCGCGGGCTGGCCGGCGACGGCCGCTGCAAGGCCTTCTCGGACGGTGCCGACGGCACGGGCTGGGGCGAGGGCGTCGGCATGCTGCTGGTCGAGCGGCTCTCCGACGCCCGGCGCAACGGCCACCCCGTGCTCGCGGTCGTGCGCGGCACCGCGATCAACCAGGACGGCGCGTCGAACGGCCTGACGGCCCCCAACGGCCCCTCCCAGCAGCGCGTCATCCGCCAGGCCCTGGCGGACGGCGCTCTGACGGCCGACCAGGTCGACGTGGTGGAGGCGCACGGCACCGGCACCGCGCTCGGTGACCCGATCGAGGCCCAGGCCCTGCTCGCCACCTACGGCCAGGACCGCGACACCGACCAGCCGCTCTGGCTCGGCTCGTTGAAGTCCAACATCGGCCACACCCAGGCGGCGGCCGGCGTCGGCGGCATCATCAAGATGGTCATGGCGATGCGCCACGGCGTACTGCCCCGCACCCTGCACGCCGACGAGCGCTCGGCGAACGTCGACTGGACGGCGGGCGCCGTCGAGCTGCTCACCGAGGCCCGGGACTGGCCGGAGACCGGCCGGCCGCGCCGGGCGGGCATCTCGTCCTTCGGCTTCAGCGGCACCAACGCCCACACCATCGTCGAGCAGGCGCCCGCTGCCGCCGAGGAGAGCGGGGCCCGGCGCCCGGCGCCCGCCCTCGCACCGTGGCTGCTCTCGGCGCGCGGCCCCGAGGCGCTGCGCGACCAGGCCCGGGCGCTGCTGACCCACCTGGAGGCCGAGCCCGAGGCGACCACCACCGACCTGGCCTACTCGCTGGCCACCGGCCGCGCGCTGCTGGAGCACCGCGCGGTGCTGGTCGGGAGCGAGCGCGCCGAGTTCACCGCAGCGCTGGCGGCACTGGCCGCCGGCGAGCCGAGCGCCGACGCGGTGCTCGGTACCGTCGGTGCGGCGGGCCGCACCGCTTTCCTCTTCACCGGGCAGGGCAGCCAGCGGCGAGGGATGGGCGCGGACCTGTACGACGCCTTCCCGGTGTTCGCGGCGGCCCATGACGCGATCCGCGCGGAGCTGGACCGGTACCTGGAGACGCCGCTGAAGGATGCGGGGGCGCTGCTCGACGAGACGGCCTACACGCAGCCGGCGCTCTTCGCGCTGGAGGTGGCGCTGTTCCGGCTCGTCGAATCGTGGGGTGTGCGCCCGGACTTCCTGGCGGGGCACTCGATCGGTGAGCTGGCGGCCGCGCATGTCGCGGGCGTCCTCTCGCCGGCCGACGCCGCGCGGCTGGTGGCGGCGCGTGGTCGCCTGATGCAGCAACTTCCGGCCGGTGGCGCGATGGTGGCCGTGCAGGCGGGCGAGGCGGAGGTGCTGCCGTTGCTGGCGGGCCGCTCGGACGTCGGTATCGCCGCCGTCAACGGGCCGTTGGCGGTGGTGCTTTCGGGGGCCGAGCAGGCGGTCCTGGAGGTGGCCGGGCAGCTGGACTGCAAGACGAAGCGCCTGACCGTCAGCCATGCGTTCCACTCTCCGCTGATGGAGCCGATGCTGGCCGAGTTCCGCGCGGTGGCCTCGGAGTTGACCTTCCACGAGCCGAAGATCCCGATCGTCTCGACGCTCGACCGGTCGGCCGACCTGGCCACGGTCGAGTACTGGGTGCGCCATGTCCGCGAGGCCGTCCGCTTCGCCGACGCCGTCGAGACCCTGGAGAGCCAGGGCGTGCGTACCTTCGTCGAGCTGGGCCCGGACGGTGTGCTCAGCGCGATGGGCCAGGAGAGTGCCACCGCCGAGTCCGTCGCCTTCGTCCCGGTGCTGCGCGCTGAGCGCCCCGAGGCCCGCACCCTCACCACCGCCCTCGCCCAACTGCACGTGCGCGGTGTCACCGTGGACTGGGCGGCGGTCTTCGCAGGCACCGGTGCCCGCCGGGTCGACCTGCCCACCTACGCCTTCCAGCACCAGTGGTACTGGCTGGAGAGCGCCGCCGCCCCGGCCCCGGGAGCGGTGCAGAGCGACGCCGTGGACGCCGACTTCTGGGCAGCCGTCGACAGCGGCGACCTGGACACCCTCACCGCCACCCTCGACCTGGGGGGCGACCAGCCGCTCAGCTCGGTGCTGCCCGCGCTCTCGGCCTGGCGCCGCAAGAGCCGCGAGCAGGCGACCGTGGACGGCTGGCGCTACCGGGCCAGTTGGCGACCGGTGCGCGAGTCCGCCGCCCGCCCGCCGGCCGGCGACTGGCTGCTGGCCGTCCCGGCCGGGACGGCCGAGGACGCCGCGACGCTCGCCGTGCTGCGGGCGCTGACCGCGCGGGGCATCGAGCCCCGCCTGGTCGAACTCGGCACCGACGACGAGACGCGTGCGACCGTGGCAGAACTGCTGCGGGCGGCGGTGGACGAGTCCGCGTCGCTCGCCGGCGTGCTGTGGCTGCCCCCGCTCGACGGCGACCCGGCCCGCACCGCCACCGTGGTGCGGGCGCTGGGCGACGCCGGAATCACCGCGCCGCTCTGGTGCCTGACCCGTGGCGCCGTCTCGACCGGCCGGACGGACCGGCTCGCCACTCCCGAGCAGGCCCAACTCTGGGGTCTTGGGCGCGTGGTGGCGCTGGAGCACCCCGACCGCTGGGGCGGTCTGATCGACCTCCCGGCGGCGCTGGACCAGCGCGCGCTCTCCCGGCTGGCCGGGGTGCTCGGCGGCGCCGAGGACCAGGTCGCCCTGCGTGCCTCGGGCCTGTTCGCCCGCCGTCTGGTGCGCTCCACGCGGGGCGAGGCCATCGGCTGGCGGCCGTCCGGCACCGTCCTGGTCACCGGTGGCACCGGAGCGCTCGGTGCCGAGGTGGCCCGCTGGCTGGCCCGCACCGGCGCCGAGCAGCTGCTGCTCACCAGCCGGCGCGGCCCGAACGCCCCGGGTGCGGACGAACTGACCGACGAGCTGGCCGCGTTGGGCGCCACGGCGACGGTGGCGGCGTGCGATGCGGCCGACTGCGAGGCGCTGGCCGCGCTGCTCGCGGAACACCCGGTCTCCGCCGTCTTCCACACCGCCGGTGTGCTCGACGACGGCCTGCTGGCGGGCCTGACCGCCGAGCGCTTCGCCGCCGTGGCCCGTCCCAAGCTGGACGCCGCCCGCAACCTGCACGAACTGACCGGTGAGCTGACCGCGTTCGTGCTCTTCTCCTCGATCGCCGGCACCATCGGTAGCGCCGGTCAGGCCAACTACGCTGCTGCCAATGCCTACTTGGACGCGCTGGCCGAGCAGCGCCGGGCCGACGGCCTGCCCGCCACCGCGATCGCCTGGGGCCCGTGGGCCCAGGGCGGCATGGCCACCGACCCGGCCGTCGAGCAGCGCCTGCGCCGCGACGGCCTCCCGCCGTTGTCCCCGGCCCTGGCGATCGCCGCCCTCCAGCAGGCCCTGGACCACGGCGACGGCGCCCTCATGGTGGCCGACCTCGCCTGGGACCGCTTCCTGCCGGGCTTCACGGCGGGTCGGCCCAGCGAGCTGTTCGGCGATCTCCCCGAGGCCCGCCCCACCGCCGCTGCCGTGGCCGCCGTTGCCGCCGCCCCGGCCGGCCAACTCGCCGCCCTCGCCCCCGCCGAGCAGCAGCGCGCCCTGCTCGACCTGGTCCGCAGCGCGGTGGCCGCCGTCCTGGCCCACAGCGGGACCGAGACGATCGAGTCCGGCCGGGCGTTCAAGGAGCTCGGCTTCGACTCGCTCACCGCCGTCGAACTGCGCAACCGCCTCGGCGCGGCCACCGGCCTGACCCTGCCGACCACCCTGGTCTACGACTACCCGACCGCTGCCACGCTCGCCGGACACCTGCACGCCGAGCTGCTCGGCCGGCACACCTCCGGGGCGACGCCGACCGTACTCGCCGGCGCTGCCGCCGGTGTGGGGGCCCCTCCCAGCCGCCAGGCTGGGGGAGAGCCGATCGCCATCGTCGCCATGAGCTGCCGGTTCCCCGGCGGCGTCAGCAGCCCCGAGCAGCTGTGGCAGCTGCTCGAAACGGGCACCGACGCGATGTCCGGCCTGCCGGAGGACCGAGGCTGGAACACCGACTCGCTCTACGACCCGGACCCGGAGCGAGTCGGCAGGATCTACACCCGCGAGGGCGGATTCCTCTACGAGGCCGCCGAGTTCGACCCCGCCTTCTTCGGCATCTCGCCGCGCGAGGCCCTCGCCATGGACCCGCAGCAGCGCCTGCTCCTGGAGACCACCTGGGAGGCCTTCGAACGGGCCGGCATCGACCCGGCCACCGTGCGTGGCAGCCGGACCGGCGTCTTCGCGGGCACCAACGGCCAGGACTACCTCGCCCTGCTGATGAACTCCCCGGAGGAGTTGGAGGGGCACCTCGGCACCGGCACCTCCGCCAGCGTGCTGGCCGGCCGCCTCTCCTACACCTTCGGCCTGGAGGGCCCGGCGGTCACCGTCGACACCGCCTGCTCCTCCTCGCTGGTCGCCCTGCACCTCGCGGTGCAGGCGCTGCGCAACGGTGAGTGCACGCTCGCCGTGGCCGGTGGTGCGACCGTGATGGCCACCCCCGACACCTTCCTCGACTTCAGCCGCCAGCGCGGCCTGTCGGCCGACGGCCGCTGCAAGGCCTTCTCGGCCGCCGCCGACGGCACCGCCTGGGGCGAGGGCGCGGGCGTGCTGCTGGTCGAGCGGCTCTCGGATGCCGAGCGCAACGGTCACCCGGTGCTGGCGATCGTGCGCGGCACCGCCGTCAACCAGGACGGCGCCTCGAACGGTCTCACCGCGCCGAACGGCCCCTCGCAGCAGCGCGTCATCCGCCAGGCTCTGGCCGACGCCCGGCTGTCGGCCACGCAGGTCGACGCGGTGGAGGCACACGGCACCGGCACCGCGCTCGGTGACCCGATCGAGGCCCAGGCGCTGCTCGCCACCTACGGCCAGGACCGGCCGGCCGACCAGCCGCTGTGGCTGGGGTCGGTCAAGTCGAACATCGGCCACACCCAGGCCGCCGCCGGTGTCGCGGGCGTCATCAAGATGGTCATGGCGATGCGGCACGGCGTGCTGCCCCGCACCCTGCACGCGGACGAGCCGACCCCGCACGTGGACTGGACGACGGGCGCGGTCGCGCTGCTCACCGAGTCCACCACCTGGCCGGGGACCGGCGAGCCGCGCCGGGCGGGCATCTCGTCCTTCGGGTTCAGCGGCACCAACGCGCACCTGATCCTTGAGCAGGCACCGCAGCCGCAGCCGCAGCCGCAGCCGCAGCTGACCGGCGAGGCGGCGCAGGTGCCGTCGGTGCTGCCGGTGGTGCTCTCCGCGCGGGACGCGGGGGCGCTGCGCGAGCAGGCCGAGCGGCTGCTGCCGGTGGCGGCGGAGGCCGAACCGGTCGATCTGGCGTACTCGTCGGCGACCGGGCGGGCGGCGCTGGAGTGCCGTGCGGTGGTGGTGGCCGAGGGACCTGAGGAACTGCTGCGCGGCCTGGGCACGTTGGCGGTGGGGGAGTCGGCGGCCCAGGTCGTCACGGGCTCGGTGGTCGAAGGCCGGACGGCCTTCCTCTTCACCGGCCAGGGCAGCCAGCGTCCCGGCATGGGCGCCGAACTCTACGCGGCCTTCCCGGCGTTCGCGGACGCGCTGGACGAGGCCTTCGCGCACCTGGACCAGCACCTGGACACCTCGCTGCGGGAGATCGTGCTCGCGGCCGAGGGAGCGCTGCTCGACCGGACGGCCTACACGCAGCCGGCGCTCTTCGCGCTGGAGGTGGCGCTGTTCCGCCTCGTCGAATCCTGGGGCCTCACGCCGGACTTCCTGGCCGGGCACTCGATCGGTGAGCTGGCGGCCGCGCATGTCGCGGGCGTCCTCTCGCTGGCCGATGCCGCCCGGCTGGTGGCCGCGCGTGGTCGCCTGATGCAGGCGCTGCCCGCCGGTGGTGCGATGGTGGCCGTGCAGGCGGGCGAGGCCGAGGTGCTGCCGCTGTTGGCGGGCCGCTCGGACGTGGGCATCGCGGCTGTCAACGGGCCGTTGGCGGTGGTGCTTTCGGGGGTCGAGCAGGCGGTCCTGGAGGTGGCCGGGCAGCTGGGCTGCAAGACGAAGCGCCTGACCGTCAGCCATGCGTTCCACTCGCCGCTGATGAAGCCGATGCTGGCCGAGTTCCGCGCGGTGGCCTCGGAGTTGACCTTCCACGAGCCGAAGATCCCGATCGTCTCGACGCTCGACCGGTCGGCCGACCTGGCCACGGTCGAGTACTGGGTGCGCCACGTCCGTGAGGCCGTCCGCTTCGCCGACGCCGTCGAGACCCTGGAGCGCGAAGGTGTGCGTACCTTCGTCGAGTTGGGCCCCGACGGTGTGCTCAGCGCGATGGGCCAGGAGAGTGCCACCGCCGAGTCCGTCGCCTTCGTCCCGGTGCTGCGCGCCGAGCGCCCCGAGGCTCGCACCCTCACCACCGCCCTCGCCCAACTGCACGTGCGGGGCCTCGCGGTGGACTGGACGGCGGTCTTCGCCGCCACCGGCGCCCGCCGGATCGACCTGCCCACCTACCCCTTCCAGCGCCACCGCTTCTGGCCGCGCACGCCGATCATGGCGGCGGGCGACGTCGCGTCGATCGGTCTCGGCGCGGCGGGTCACCCGCTGCTCGGCGCCAGCATCGAACTGCCGGACTCCGACAGCGTGGTGTTCACCGGCCGGCTCTCGGTGCAGTCGCACCCGTGGCTCGCGGACCACGTCGTGATGGGCTCGATCCTGCTGCCGGGCACGGCCTTCGTGGAGCTGGCCATCCGGGCCGGCGACCAGGTGGGCTGCGAGATGCTGGAGGAGCTGACGCTGGAGGCCCCGCTGGTCCTCCCCGAGCGCGGCGGCATCCAGCTCCGGCTCGCCCTGAGCGCCGTCGACGAGCACGGCCGGCGCCCGTTGACCGTGCACTCCCGCCCGGAGGATGCCGAGGCTGTGGGAGAGCCGTGGACGCGGCACGCCACCGGTGTGCTCGCGCCCGGCTCGGCGACCGCGCCCTCGTTCGAGCAGCCCTTCGAGCAGCCCTTCGGGCAGTCCTTCGAGCCGGCCGAGTGGCCGCCCGCCGGCGCGGTCGCGGTCGGCGTCGAGGACCTGTACGAGCGGCTGGCGGCGGCCGGCTTCGGCTACGGCCCGGTCTTCCAGGGCCTGCGCGCCGCCTGGCGCCACGACGGCGACGTCTACGCCGAACTCCGGCTGCCGGAGGCCGCGCACGAGGAGGCTGCCGACTACGGTCTGCACCCGGCACTGCTGGACGCCGCGCTGCACGCGCTCGGCCTCGACATCACCGGCCCCGAAGGCGCCGAAGCCCCCAAGCAGGCGCGCATCCCGTTCGCCTGGAACGGCGTGAGCCTCTACGCCAGCGGCGCCACCGCGCTGCGGCTGCGGCTCTCCGAGCGCGACCAGGAGACGGCGGCGCTGCTGCTGGCCGACGAGTCCGGACAGCCGGTCGCGGCGGTCCGGTCGCTGGTCTCCCGCGAGGTCTCCGACACCCAGGTGCGTGGCGCCCGCGGCGGCTTCGTGGAGTCGCTGTTCCGGGTGGAGTGGGCCGCGCTGCCGGTCTCGTCCGCGCCGGCCGGCCGCTGGGCCGTGCTGGGCGGGGACCCGCTGACGGCGGCCGGCGGCACGGCCGACGCCTTCGCCGACCTGGCCGCGTTGGGCGCGGCCGTGGACGGCGGCCTGACCGCGCCCGACGCGGTCTTCCTCACCCTGGAGCCGACCGCTGAGGCCGGTGCCGAGGTCAGTGGCGGGGTCAGTGCCGCAGCCGTGCGCGCGGCACTGCACCGTGCGCTTGCCGTGGTCCAGGAGTGGCTGGCGGATGAGCGGTTCGCCGACTCCCGCCTGGTGCTGGTCACCCGGGGCGCGGTGGCGGCCGACGCGAGCGGCGTCGCCGACCTGGCGCACGCGCCCGTCTGGGGCCTGGTCCGCGCCGCGCAGGGGGAGAACCCCGACCGTCTGGTGCTGCTCGATCTTGACGGCGGGGACTTCTCCCGCGAGGCACTGTCGGCCGCGCTCGCCGCCGGGGAGCCCGAACTGGCGGTCCGGGCAGGCGCCCTGCGTGCACCGCGGCTGGCACGGGTCGCCGCCGCCGTCGAGCCGCTGCCGGTTTTCGAGGCGGACGGCACGGTCCTGGTGACCGGTGCCTCGGGTCTGCTGGGCGGCTTGGTGGCCCGGCATCTGGTGGCCGAACACGGTGTGCGTAGCCTGCTGTTGGTCTCCCGGCGCGGTGCGGATGCGCCGGGCGTCGCCGAACTGGTGGCTGAGCTGGCCGAGTCGGGCGCCAGCGCGATCGTAGCCGCCTGCGATGTGGCGGACCGTGACGCGCTGGCCGACCTGTTGGCTTCGTTGGCGCATCCGGTGTCGGCGGTGGTGCACACGGCCGGTGTGCTGGACGACGGCATCGTCTCCTCGCTCACGCCCGAGCGGCTGGACACGGTGCTGCGCCCGAAGCTGGACGCGGCGCTCAACCTGCACGAACTCACCGACAACCTGAGCGCGTTCGTCCTCTTCTCGTCCGCCGCCGGCACGATGAGCAGCCCCGGCCAGGGCAACTACGCGGCCGCGAACGTCTTCCTCGACGCGCTCGCCGCCCGGCGCCGCGCCCAGGGCCTGGCCGCCACCTCGCTCGCCTGGGGCCCGTGGGCCGACAGCAGCGGCATGGTCGGCAGCCTGGACGAACTCGATGTCCAGCGGATGAGCCGCGGCGGTATCCACGGCCTCTCCTCGGCGGAGGGCCTGAGCCTGCTCGACGCCGCGACCGCCACCGGCGAAGCCGCCCTGGTGCCGATCCGCCTCGACCTCGCCGCCCTGCGCGCGCAGGCCGCGGCCGGCACCCTGCCCGCCCTGCTGCGCGGCCTGGTGCGGGTCCCGGCCCGCCGGGCCGCCCGGTCGGCCGCGGCCGGTGGTTCGGAGCTGACCGCCCGTCTGCTGGCCCTGCCGGCCGGCGGCCGCGAGGCCGCGCTGCTGGAGCTGGTCTGCGGCCGGGTGGCGGTCGTGCTCGGCCACGCCGACGCGAGCGCGGTCGAGTCGAGCCGGGCGTTCAAGGAGCTGGGCTTCGACTCGCTGACCGCCGTCGAGCTGCGCAATGAGCTGAACGGCGCGACCGGCCTGCGGTTGCCCGCCACGCTGGTTTTCGACTACCCGAGCCCGCTCGCGCTGGCCGCCTTCCTCCTCGCCGAGCTGCTCGGCGACGCCTCGGCCAGCGTCACCACCAGCCCTGCGGCTGTTGTGGCGGTCGACGAGCCGATCGCGATCGTCGGCATGGCCTGCCGCTACCCGGGTGGCGTCGAATCCCCGGAGGATCTCTGGCAGTTGGTCTTCTCCGGTGCGGACGCGATCTCCGGCTTCCCGGCCACCCGTGGCTGGGACCTGGCGAGCCTCTACCACCCGGACCCGGACCACCAGGGCACCACCTACGCCCGCGAGGGCGGTTTCCTGCATGACGCCGGTCTCTTCGACCCGGACTTCTTCGGTATCTCGCCGCGCGAGGCGCTGGCGATGGACCCGCAGCAGCGCCTGCTCCTCGAAACCTCGTGGGAGGCCATCGAGCGGGCCGGCATCGACCCGGCCGCGCTGCGCGGCAGCCGGACCGGTGTCTTCGCCGGCGTGATGTACCACGACTACGCCACCGGGATCAGCGAACTGCCGGACGGCGTCGAGGGCTACCTGGGCACCGGTGTCTCCGGCAGCATCGCCTCCGGGCGCGTCGCCTACACCTTCGGCCTCGAAGGCCCAGCCGTCACGGTGGACACCGCCTGCTCCTCCTCGCTGGTCGCCCTGCACTGGGCGATCCAGGCACTGCGCAACGGCGAGTGCACGATGGCGCTCGCGGGTGGTGTGACCGTGATGGCCACCCCCGAGACCTTCGTCGACTTCAGCCGCCAGCGCGGGCTCTCGGCGGACGGGCGTTGCAAGGCGTTCTCGGACGACGCGGACGGTACGGGCTGGGGCGAGGGCGTCGGCATGCTGCTCGTCGAGCGGCTCTCGGATGCCGAGCGCAACGGCCACCCTGTGCTCGCGGTAGTGCGCGGTAGCGCGGTGAACCAGGACGGTGCGTCGAACGGTCTGACAGCGCCGAACGGTCCCTCGCAGCAGCGGGTGATCCGGCAGGCGCTGGCCAACGCGGGCCTGCCCGCCGACGGCATCGACGCGGTGGAGGCGCACGGCACCGGCACCTCGCTGGGTGACCCGATCGAGGCGCAGGCGCTGCTGGCGACTTATGGCCAGGAGCGGTCTGCCGAGCAGCCGTTGTGGTTGGGGTCGCTGAAGTCGAACATCGGTCACACGCAGGCGGCGGCGGGTGTCGGCGGGATCATCAAGATGGTGATGGCGATGCGGCACGGTGTGCTGCCGCAGACGCTGCATGTGAACGAGCCGTCGCCGAAGGTGGATTGGGCTTCGGGTGCGGTGGAGTTGCTGACCGAGGCGCGGGAGTGGCCGCAGGTGGGCCGGCCGCGTCGTGCGGCGGTGTCGTCCTTCGGCATCAGCGGCACCAATGCCCATACGATCCTGGAGTACGCGCCGACGGCCGTGGCCCAGCCGGACGTTGTGCCCGCCGTTGTGCCCGCCGGTGTGGTGCCGTTGGTGCTGTCGGCGAAGAGCGGTGCGGCGCTGGAGGGGCAGGCGGCGCGGCTGTTGACACGGCTGGCGGAGGGGCCGGAGGCCGGTCTGCTGGATGTGGGCGACTCGCTGCTGGCCTCGCGCTCGGCCTTCGAGCACCGGGCGGTGGTGGTCGCGGGTGACCGCGAGGCGGCGGTGCGGGGGCTGGCGGCGCTGGCTTCGGGCGGGGTAGCGGCGGAGGTCGTGCGCGGGGTGAGCGGCTCGGCGGGGAAGGTCGCGTTCGTCTTCCCGGGGCAGGGCTCGCAGTGGGCCGCGATGGGCGCTCGGCTGTGGGAGGAGTCGGCGGCGTTCCGGGCCTCGATCGAGGCCTGTGGCGCGGCGCTGGCGCCCTTCGCCGACGGCTGGTCGCTGGAGGAGGTGCTGCTCGGCCGGGCCGGTGAGGCGTGGTTGGAGCGGGTGGAGGTGGTGCAGCCGGTGTTGTGGGCGGTGATGGTGTCGTTGGCGGAGGTGTGGCGGGCGGCGGGTGTGCGTCCGGGTGTGGTGGTGGGGCATTCGCAGGGGGAGATTGCGGCGGCGGTGGTGGCTGGTGCGTTGTCGTTGGAGGATGGTGCGCGGGTGGTGGCGTTGCGTAGCCGGGTGATTGCGGGTGGTTTGGCGGGGTTGGGTGGGATGGTGTCGGTGGGTCTGCCGGTGGCGGAGGTGCGTGAGCGGCTGGCGGTGTGGGGTGAGGCGCGGGTGTCGGTGGCGGCGGTGAACGGGCCGTCGTCGGTGGTGGTGTCGGGTGAGCCGGTGGCGTTGGACGAGTTGTTGGCGTCGTGTGCGGTGGAGGGGGTGCGGGCGCGTCGGGTGCCGGTGGATTATGCCTCGCATTCGGCGCAGGTGGAGTCGGTCCGGGTGGAGTTGCTGGAGCTGTTGGCGGGGGTCGAGCCGCGCGTCGGGCGGGTGCCGTTGTTGTCCACGGTGAGTGGTGAGGTGGTGGACGGTTCCGGGTTGGGTGCGGAGTACTGGTACGCCAACCTGCGGGCGACGGTGGAGTTCGAGGGTGCGGTGCGGGCGTTGTTGGCGGACGGTTTTGGGACGTTCGTCGAGGTGAGTGCGCATCCGGTGTTGGCGATGGCGGTTCAGGAGGGTGTCGAGGCGGCCGGGCGGGATGCGGTGGCGTTCGGTACGTTGCGTCGTCACGAGGGCGGTCTGGAGCGGTTGTTCGCTTCGCTGGCCGAGGCGCATGTGCGGGGGGTCGCGGTCGACTGGGCGAGCTTCCTGGCCGACCGTGGCGCCCGGCGGATCGAGCTGCCGACCTACGCCTTCCAACGCGAGCGCTACTGGCTGGAGTCGGACGGCTCGGTCGCACGGCCCGAGGCCGTGCTCGACGAGGCGGATGCCCGCTTCTGGGAGGCCGTCGAGCGCGGCGACCTCGCGGAGCTGACCGGCACCCTCGACCTGGACGGTGACCAGCCGCTGAGCTCGGCCCTGCCGCTGCTGTCGGCCTGGCGCCGCCGGCACCGCGAGCAGACCGTGATCGACGGCTGGCGCTACCGGGACAGCTGGCTCCCGGTCGTGGACGCCGCTTCGGCTGCCCTGTCCGGCAGTTGGCTGGTGGTGGTCCCGACGGGCTGCGCGCAGGACCCAGCGGTGCTGGACACGCTGGCGATGCTGGCCGAGCACGGTGTGACGGTCCGTCAGATCGAGGTGAATGCGGCAGCGGCCGAGCGCGGAGCGCTGGCGGAGCTGCTGGGTGGCGTGCCGGCTGATGGGGTGCTGTCCTTCCTGGCGTTGGACGAGTCGGTGTCGGTGGTCGGTTCGCTGGCGTTGGTGCAGGCGTTGGGTGATGTGGGGGTTGGTGCGCCGTTGTGGTGCCTGACGCGTGGTGCGGTGGCGTTGGGTGGTTCGGAGCGGTTGGCGAGCCCTGTGCAGGCGCAGGTGTGGGGTCTGGGCCGGGTGGTGGCGTTGGAGCATCCGGAGCGTTGGGGTGGTCTGATCGACCTTCCCGGGGTGCTGGAGGAGCGTGCGCTGTCGCGGTTGGCCAGCGTGCTCATGGGTGGTGAGGATCAGGTGGCGTTGCGGGCGTCGGGTGTCTTCGGTCGTCGTCTGGTGCGGGCGTCGCGTGGCGAGGTGGCTGTGTGGCAGCCGTCGGGCACGGTGTTGGTGACGGGTGGGACGGGTGCGTTGGGTGCGGAGGTGGCGCGCTGGCTGGCCCGCAACGGTGCCGAGCGGTTGCTGCTGACGAGCCGGCGTGGCCTGGATGCGCCGGGTGCGGTGGAACTGCGTGACGAGCTGGCCGCGTTGGGCGCTGAGACCACGATCGCGGCCTGTGATGTGGCGGACCGTGAGGCGCTGGCCGAGCTGCTGGCGGCTCACCCGGTGTCCGCTGTCTTCCACACGGCGGGTGTGCTGGATGACGGCATCCTCGATGGTCAGACGCCGGAGCGGTTCGCCGCCGTTGCTCGTCCGAAGGTGGACGCGGCGCGTAACCTGCACGAACTGACCGACAACCTGAGCGCGTTCGTGCTCTTCTCGTCGATGGCGGGTTCGGTCGGCAGCGCGGGGCAGGCGAACTACGCGGCGGCGAACGCGTTCCTGGACGCACTCGCCGAGCAGCGCCGGGCCGATGGTCTGCCCGCTACCTCGATCGCCTGGGGTGCCTGGGCGGAGGCGGGGCTGGCGACCGAGGAGCTGGTGGCCGACCGGCTGCGCCGTGACGGTGTGGCGGGGATGGCTCCGGCGTTGGGTATCACCGCGATGCGGCAGGCGATGGAGAACGGCGACACCGCCGTCACCATCGGCGACATCGTCTGGGAGCAGCTCGCCCCCGAGTTCGCGGCCGTCCGGCCCGGCAACCTGTTCGACGAGATCCCGGAGGTCCAGCGCCTGCGCGCCGCTGCCGCCCAGCCGGGCAGCACGGACACCGCCGCCGGCCCCAGCTCCTCGCTGACCGGCCGTCTGGCGGGGCTGTCGCCGGTGGAGCAGGGTCGGGCGCTGCTGGAGCTGGTGCGGGCGCAGGTGGCGGCGGTGCTGGGTTACGCCGAGGCGAGCGCGGTCGAGGCGGGCCGGGCGTTCAAGGAGCTGGGCTTCGACTCGCTGACGGCGGTCGACCTGCGCAACCGGATGAACGCGGTGACCGGCCTGCGGCTGCCGGCCACGCTGGTCTTCGACTACCCGTCGGCGACCGTGCTGGCCGAGCACCTGCGGACCGAACTGCTGGGCGCTGCCCAGCCGGTGACCACGGCTGTCCCGGCCACCTTCGCCGCCGCTGCGGTGAGTGACGAGCCGATCGCCATCGTCGCCATGAGTTGCCGGTTCCCCGGCGGCGTCAGCACCCCCGAGCAGCTCTGGGACCTGCTGATCGCGGGCGGCGACGCGGTGGTGGACTTCCCGACCGACCGCGGCTGGGACCTCGACTCGCTCTTCGACGACGACCCCGAGCAGCTCGGCAAGGTCTACACCCGCAAGGGCGCCTTCCTGCAGGACGCGACCCGGTTCGACCCCGCGTTCTTCGGCATCAGCCCGCGCGAAGCCACCACCATGGACCCGCAGCAGCGCCTGCTGCTGGAGACCTCCTGGGAGGCGTTCGAGCGGGCGGGCATCGACCCGACGACCCTGCGCGGCAGCCAGGCGGGCGTCTTCATCGGCACCAACGGCCAGGACTACATCTCGCTGCTGGGCGAGGGCCAGGAGGGCGTGGAGGGCCACCGGCTGACCGGCACGGCTACCAGCGTCATCTCGGGTCGGCTCTCCTACACCTTCGGCCTGGAGGGGCCGGCGGTCTCGGTGGACACCGCGTGCTCGGCCTCGCTGGTGGCTCTCCACCTGGCGGTGCAGGCGCTGCGCAACGGTGAGTGCACGCTCGCTCTGGCCGGTGGCGTGACCGTGATGTCGACACCGGACCTGTTCATCGAGTTCAGCCGTCAGCGCGGCCTCTCCGTCGACGGCCGGTGCAAGGCGTTCGCGGGTGCGGCGGATGGCACGGGGTGGGGTGAGGGTGCGGGCATGCTGCTCGTGGAGCGGCTCTCGGAGGCGCGGCGCAACGGGCACCCGGTGCTTGCGGTGGTGCGCGGTAGCGCGGTGAACCAGGACGGTGCGTCGAACGGTCTGACGGCGCCGAACGGTCCGTCGCAGCAGCGGGTGATCCGGGCGGCGTTGGCCTCGGCCGGGCTGAGGGCGGACCAGGTGGATGCGGTGGAGGCGCACGGGACGGGTACCCGGTTGGGTGACCCGATCGAGGCGCAGGCGCTGCTGGCCACCTACGGTCAGGAGCGGGCGGCGGGTCGTCCGCTGCTGCTCGGCGCGGTGAAGTCGAACATCGGGCACACCCAGGCGGCCGCTGGTGTCGCGGGTGTGATCAAGATGGTGCTGGCGATGCAGAACGGCGTACTGCCGCCGACCCTGCACGTCGACCAGCCCACCCCGCAGGTGGAGTGGTCGGCGGGTGCGGTCTCGCTGCTGACCGAGGCCACCGCGTGGCCGGAGACCGGTGCCCCGCGCCGGGTCGGCATCTCGGCCTTCGGCGTGAGCGGCACCAATGCGCACACGATCCTGGAGCAGGCGCCCGCAGTTGAGGCCGAGCCGGTCCCCGAGGTGACGGCGCCGCTCTCGGTGCTGCCGATGCTCCTGTCGGCGAAGAACGACGCCGCACTGCGCGACCAGGCCCGGGAGCTGCTCGCCCGGCTCGACGGTGACGACGCGGTCCGCCTCACCGATCTCGGCTTCTCGCTGGCGACAACGCGCGCGGCCTTCGAGCAGCGCGCCGCGATCGTTGCCGGTGAGCACGTCGAACTCCGCAGTGCGCTGGCCGCGTTGGCAGCGGGGGAGTCGGCGGCTCAGGTCGTCACGGGCTCGGCGGTCGAGGGCCGGACGGCCTTCCTGTTCACCGGGCAGGGCAGCCAGCGCGCCGGGATGGGCGCGGAACTGTACGGCGCTTTCCCGGTGTTCGCCGAGGCCTATGACGCGGTCTGCGCGGAGCTGGACCAGCACCTGGAGACCCCGCTCAAGGATGCCTCCGACCTCCTCGACCGGACGGCCTACACCCAGCCGGCACTCTTCGCGATCGAGGTGGCACTGTTCCGCCTCGTCGAGTCCTGGGGCCTCACACCGGACTTCCTGGTGGGGCACTCGATCGGTGAGCTGGCAGCCGCGCACGTCGCGGGCGTGCTCTCGCTCGCCGACGCGGCCCGGCTGGTGGCCGCGCGTGGCCGCCTGATGCAGGCGCTGCCCGCCGGGGGCGCGATGGTGGCCGTCCAGGCGAGCGAGGCGGAGGTGCTGCCGCTGCTCGCCGACCGTACGGACGTCGGTATCGCCGCCGTCAACGGGCCTTTGGCTGTGGTGCTTTCGGGCACCGAGCAGGCGGTCCTGGAGGTGGCCGGGCAGCTGGACTGCAAGACGAAGCGCCTGACCGTCAGCCACGCGTTCCACTCGCCGCTGATGGAGCCGATGCTGGCCGAGTTCCGTGCGGTGGCCTCGGAGTTGACCTTCCACGCCCCGACCATCCCGATCGTCTCGACGCTCGACCAGTCCGCAGACCTCACCACCCCCGAGTACTGGGTGCGCCATGTCCGCGAGGCCGTCCGCTTCGCCGACGCCATCGCGGCCCTGGAGAGCCAGGGTGTGCGTACCTTCGTCGAGTTGGGCCCGGACGGCGTGCTCAGCGCGATGGGCCAGGAGAGCGCCACCGCCGAGCAGACCGCCTTCACGCCCGTCCTGCGCGCCGGCCGCCCCGAGGCCCGCACCCTCACCACCGCCCTCGCCCAGCTGCACGTTCGCGGTGTCGCCGTGGACTGGGCGGCGGTCTTCGCAGGCACCGGCGCCCGCCGGATCGACCTGCCCACCTATGCCTTCCAGCGCCAGCACTACTGGCCCGAGCGCCCGTTCGCCGGGACCGGTGATGTGACGGCGGCGGGGCTCACGGTGGCGGGTCACCCGCTGCTCGCCGCGGCTGTCTCGCTCGCCGCCGCCGACGGTTTCCTCTTCACCGGTCGGCTCTCGGTGCAGTCGCACCCGTGGCTGGCCGACCACGCGGTGCTCGGCTCGGTGCTGCTGCCGGGCACGGCCTTCGTGGAGCTGGCCATCCGGGCCGGGGACCAGGTCGGCTGCGAGGTGCTGGAGGAGCTGACCCTGGAGGCTCCGCTCGTCCTGCCCGAGCGCGGCGCGGTCCAGGTGCAGCTCTCGGTGGAGGCCGCTGGCGCCACGGGCCGTCGCGTGGTGAGCCTGCACTCCAGGCCGCAGGACGCGCTCGCCGATCCGCTGTGGACGCGGCACGCCACCGGTGTGCTCGCGCCCGGCTCGGCGACCGCGCCCTCATTCGGGCAGCCTTTCGAGCAGTCCTTCGGGCAGTCCTTCGGGCCGGCCGAGTGGCCGCCCGCCGGCGCGGTCGCGGTCGGCGTCGAGGACCTGTACGAGCGGCTGGCCGCGGCCGGCTTCGGCTACGGCCCGGTGTTCCAGGGCCTGCGCGCCGCCTGGCGCCTGGGCGAGGACGTCTACGCCGAGGTCCGGCTGCCCGAGACCGCCCAGAGCGAGGCCGCACGTTTCGGTCTGCACCCGGCGCTGCTGGACGCCGCGCTGCACGCGGTGGGCCTGGGCAACCTGCTGGAGAGCGACGGCGGCGGGCGACTGCCGTTCGCCTGGAACGGCGTGACCCTCCATGCGACCGGCGCCTCGGCGGTGCGCGTGCGGATGTCCCCGGCGGGCCGCGACACGGTCTCGCTGGTGCTGGCGGACGAGTCGGGCCGACCGGTCGCCTCGGTTGACTCGCTGGCGATGCGCGAGGTCTCCGAGGAGCAGATCCGTGCGGCCGGCGGCGAGTTCACCGACTCGCTCTACCGGGTGGCGTGGCAGACGCTGCCGGTCGCGGCCGGTGTGGTCGGGCGCTGGGTGGCGCTGGGTGCCGAGGTGTTCGGTGTGCCTGTCTTTGCTGATCTCGCCGCGCTGGGTGCGGCGGTGGACGGTGGCCTGGCCGCCCCGGAGGCGGTCTTCCTCGCCCTCCCGCCGGCCCCCGAGGTCAGTGCGGCTGTCGTGCGCGAGGCGCTGCACGGTGTGCTCGCGGTGGTGCGGGAGTGGCTGGTGGACGAGCGGTTCGCCGAATCGCGCCTGGTGCTGGTCACCCGGGGCGCGGTGGCGGCTGACGCGAGCGGCCTCACCGACCTTGCGCAGGCCCCCGTCTGGGGTCTGGTGCGCTCGGCACAGTCGGAGAACCCGAACCGGTTCGTCCTGCTCGACCTGGACGCCCACGAGGCTTCGTCCGCTACGGTGTCCGGCGCTCTGGCTGCCGGTGAACCGGAGTTGGCGATCCGGGCGGGCGAGGTCCTGGTGCCTCGCCTGGCGCGGGTGGCGGCGGCCGTGGAGCCGCTGTCGGCTTCCGCTCCGGTCTTCGAGGCGGACGGTACGGTGCTGGTGACCGGTGCCTCGGGTCTGCTGGGCGGCTTGGTGGCCCGGCATCTGGTGGCCGAACACGGTGTGCGCAGCCTGCTGTTGGTCTCCCGTCGCGGTGCGGATGCGCCGGGTGCGGCCGAACTGGTGGCTGAGCTGGCCGAGTCGGGCGCGACCGTGATCGTGGCCGCCTGTGATGTGGCGGACCGTGACGCGCTGGCCGACCTGTTGGCTTCATTGGCGCATCCGGTGTCGGCGGTGGTGCACACGGCCGGTGTGCTGGACGACGGCATCGTCTCCTCACTCACGCCCGAGCGGCTGGACACGGTGCTGCGCCCGAAGCTGGACGCGGCGCTCAACCTGAACGAACTCACCGAGAATCTCCGCTCGTTCATCCTCTTCTCGTCCGCCGCCGGCACCTTCGGCGGCCCGGGACAGGGCAACTACGCGGCCGCGAACGTCTTCCTGGACGCGCTCGCCGCCCAGCGCCGCGCATCCGGTCTCGCCGCCACCTCGCTCGCCTGGGGTGCCTGGGCCAACGGCGGCATGATCGGCAGCCTGGCCGAGGCCGACGTGCAGCGGATGAGCCGGGGCGGTGTACAGGGCATGTCCGCCGCCGAGGGCCTGGCGCTCTTCGACGTCGCCTGCGCCGCCGACGAGGCCACGCTGGTGCCGATGCGTCTCGACTTCGCCGCGCTGCGCGCCGAGGCCGTGGCCGGGACCCTGCCGCCGCTGCTGCGCGGGCTGGTGCGGATGCCGGCCCGGCGCACCGTCGAGGCCGGCGGCGCCGGTGCGGCGACCGGATCCGCCCTGGTGCGGACGCTGAGCGCGCTGCCGGCCGGTGAGCGCGAGGCCGCGCTGCTGGAGCTGGTCTGCGGCCGGGTGGCGGCCGTGCTCGGCTACGCCGACGCGAGTGCCGTCGAGGGCGGCCGGGCGTTCAAGGAGCTGGGCTTCGACTCGCTGACCGCCGTCGAGCTGCGCAACGAGCTGAACGGCGCGACCGGCCTTCGCCTGCCCGCCACGCTCGTCTTCGACTACCCGAGCCCGCTCGCTCTCGCCGCCTTCCTCCGTGCCGAGCTGCTCGGCGACGAGTCGGCGACGACCGTCACCGGCCCCGCCCCGATCGCCGCCGATGACCCGATCGCGATCGTCGGCATGGCCTGCCGGTACCCGGGCGGTGTCGAATCCCCCGAGGATCTCTGGCAGTTGGTCTTCTCCGGTGCGGACGCGATCTCCGGCTTCCCGGCCACCCGTGGCTGGGATCTGGCGGGCCTCTACCACCCGGACCCGGACCACCAGGGCACCTCGTATGTCCGGGAGGGCGGTTTCCTGCACGACGCAGGCCTCTTCGACGCCCAGTTCTTCGGCATCTCGCCGCGCGAGGCCCTCGCCATGGACCCGCAGCAGCGCCTGCTGCTCGAAACCTCGTGGGAGGCCATCGAGCGCGCGGGCATCGACCCGGCCGCGCTGCGCGGCAGCCGGACCGGCGTCTTCGCCGGTGTGATGTACCACGACTACGCCAGTGGGATCAGCGAACTGCCCGAGGGTGTCGAGGGACACATCGGTACCGGGGTCTCGGGCAGCATCACCTCGGGCCGCGTCTCGTACACCCTGGGCCTGGAGGGCCCGGCGGTGACGGTGGACACCGCCTGCTCCTCCTCGCTCGTTGCTCTGCACTGGGCCATTCAGGCGCTGCGCAACGGCGAGTGCACGATGGCCCTGGCCGGCGGTGTGGCGATCATGTCCACCCCGGAGGTGTTCGTGGACTTCAGCCGCCAGCGAGGCCTGTCGGCGGACGGGCGTTGCAAGGCGTTCTCGGACGACGCGGACGGTACGGGCTGGGGCGAGGGCGTCGGCATGCTGCTCGTCGAGCGGCTCTCGGATGCCGAGCGCAACGGCCACCCTGTGCTCGCGGTAGTGCGCGGTAGCGCGGTGAACCAGGACGGTGCGTCGAACGGTCTGACGGCGCCGAACGGTCCCTCGCAGCAGCGGGTGATCCGCCAGGCGCTGACGGCAGCTGGTCTGACGGTGGATCAGGTGGACGCGGTGGAGGCCCATGGGACGGGAACGCCGCTGGGTGACCCGATCGAGGCGCAGGCGTTGCTGGCGACCTATGGCCAGGAGCGGTCTGCCGAGCAGCCGTTGTGGTTGGGGTCGCTGAAGTCGAACATCGGTCACACGCAGGCGGCGGCGGGTGTCGGTGGGATCATCAAGATGGTGATGGCGATGCGGCACGGTGTGCTGCCGCAGACGTTGCATGTGAACGAGCCGTCGCCGAAGGTGGATTGGGCTTCGGGTGCGGTGGAGTTGCTGACCGAGGCGCGGGAGTGGCCGCAGGTGGGCCGGCCGCGTCGTGCGGCGGTGTCGTCCTTCGGCATCAGCGGCACCAATGCCCATACGATCCTGGAGTACGCGCCGACGGCCGTGGCCCAGCCGGCCGTTGTGCCCGCCGTTGTGCCCGCCGTTGTGCCCGCCGGTGTGGTGCCGCTGGTGCTGTCGGCGAAGAGCGGTGCGGCGCTGGAGGGGCAGGCGGCGCGGCTGTTGACACGGCTGGCGGAGGGGCCGGAGGCCGGTCTGCTGGATGTGGGCGACTCGCTGCTGGCCTCGCGCTCGGCCTTCGAGCACCGGGCGGTGGTGGTCGCGGGTGACCGCGAGGCGGCGGTGCGGGGGTTGGCGGCGCTGGCTTCGGGCGGGGTAGCGGCGGAGGTCGTGCGCGGGGTGAGCGGTTCGGCGGGGAAGGTCGCGTTCGTCTTCCCGGGGCAGGGCTCGCAGTGGGCCGCGATGGGCGCTCGGCTGTGGGAGGAGTCGGCGGCGTTCCGGGCCTCGATCGAGGCCTGTGGTGTGGCGCTGGCGCCCTTCGCCGACGGCTGGTCGCTGGAGGAGGTGCTGCTAGGCCGGGCCGGTGAGGCGTGGTTGGAGCGGGTGGATGTGGTGCAGCCGGTGTTGTGGGCGGTGATGGTGTCGTTGGCGGAGGTGTGGCGGGCGGCGGGGGTGCGTCCGGGTGTGGTGGTGGGGCATTCGCAGGGGGAGATCGCGGCGGCGGTGGTGGCTGGTGCGTTGTCGTTGGAGGATGGTGCGCGGGTGGTGGCGTTGCGTAGCCGGGTGATTGCGGGTGGTTTGGCGGGGTTGGGTGGGATGGTGTCGGTGGGTCTGCCGGTGGCTGAGGTGCGTGAGCGGCTGGCGGTGTGGGGTGAGGCGCGGGTGTCGGTGGCGGCGGTGAACGGGCCGTCGTCGGTGGTGGTGTCGGGTGAGCCGGTGGCGTTGGACGAGTTGTTGGCGTGGTGTGCGGTGGAGGGGGTGCGGGCGCGTCGGGTGCCGGTGGATTATGCCTCGCATTCGGCGCAGGTGGAGTCGGTCCGGGTGGAGTTGCTGGAGCTGTTGGCGGGGGTCGAGCCGCGCGTCGGGCGGGTGCCGTTGTTGTCCACGGTGAGTGGTGAGGTGGTGGACGGTTCCGGGTTGGATGCGGAGTACTGGTACGCCAACCTGCGGGCGACGGTGGAGTTCGAGGGTGCGGTGCGGGCGTTGTTGGCGGACGGCTTTGGGACGTTCGTCGAGGTGAGTGCGCATCCGGTGTTGGCGATGGCGGTTCAGGAGGGTGTCGAGGCGGCCGGGCGGGATGCGGTGGCGTTCGGTACGTTGCGTCGTCACGAGGGCGGCTTGGAGCGGTTGTTCGCTTCGCTGGCCGAGGCGCATGTGCGGGGGGTCGCGGTCGACTGGGCGAGCTTCCTGGCCGACCGTGGCGCCCGGCGGATCGAGCTGCCGACCTACGCCTTCCAACGCGAGCGCTACTGGCTGGAGTCGGACGGCTCGGTCGCACGGCCCGAGGCCGTGCTCGACGAGGCGGATGCCCGCTTCTGGGAGGCCGTCGAGCGCGGCGACCTCGCGGAGCTGACCGGCACCCTCGACCTGGACGGTGACCAGCCGCTGAGCTCGGCCCTGCCGCTGCTGTCGGCCTGGCGCCGCCGGCACCGCGAGCAGACCGTGATCGACGGCTGGCGCTACCGGGACAGCTGGCTCCCGGTCTTGGACGCCGCTTCGGCTGCTCTGTCCGGCAGTTGGCTGGTGGTGGTCCCGACGGGCTGCGCGCAGGACCCAGCGGTGCTGGACACGCTGGCGATGCTGGCCGAGCACGGTGTGACGGTCCGTCAGATCGAGGTGAATGCGGCAGCGGCCGAGCGCGGAGCGCTGGCGGAGCTGCTGGGTGGCGTGCCGGCTGACGGGGTGCTGTCCTTCCTGGCGTTGGACGAGTCGGTGTCGGTGGTCGGTTCGCTGGCGTTGGTGCAGGCGTTGGGTGATGTGGGAGTCGGTGCGCCGTTGTGGTGCCTGACGCGTGGTGCGGTGGCGTCGGGTGGTTCGGAGCGGTTGGCGAGCCCTGTGCAGGCGCAGGTGTGGGGTCTGGGCCGGGTGGTGGCGTTGGAGCATCCGGAGCGTTGGGGTGGTCTGATCGACCTTCCCGGGGTGCTGGAGGAGCGTGCGCTGTCGCGGTTGGCCAGCGTGCTGGCGGGTGCGGGTGGTGAGGATCAGGTGGCGTTGCGGGCGTCGGGTGTCTTCGGTCGTCGTCTGGTGCGGGCGTCGCGTGGCGAGGTGGCTGTGTGGCAGCCGTCGGGCACGGTGTTGGTGACGGGTGGGACGGGTGCGTTGGGTGCGGAGGTGGCGCGCTGGCTGGCCCGCAACGGTGCCGAGCGGTTGCTGCTGACGAGCCGGCGTGGCCTGGATGCGCCGGGTGCGGTGGAACTGCGTGATGAGTTGGCCGCGTTGGGTGCTGAGGTCACGGTCGTGGCCTGTGATGTGGCGGACCGTGAGGCGCTGGCCGAGCTGCTGGCGGAGTATCCGGTCTCTGCTGTCTTCCACACGGCGGGTGTGCTGGATGACGGCATCCTCGATGGTCAGACGCCGGAGCGGTTCGCCGCGGTTGCTCGTCCGAAGGTGGACGCGGCGCGTAACCTGCACGAACTGACCGACGGTCTGAGCGCGTTCGTGCTCTTCTCGTCGATGGCGGGTTCGGTCGGCAGCGCGGGGCAGGCGAACTACGCGGCGGCGAACGCGTTCCTGGACGCACTCGCCGAGCAGCGCCGGGCCGATGGTCTGCCCGCTACCTCGATCGCCTGGGGTGCCTGGGCGGAGGCGGGGCTGGCGACCGAGGAGCTGGTGGCCGACCGACTGCGCCGGGACGGTGTGGCGGGGATGGCTCCGGCGTTGGGTATCACCGCGATGCGGCAGGCGCTGGAGAACGGCGACGTGACCGTCACGATCGCCGCCGTCGCCTGGCAGAAGGTGGCGGCCGAGACTGCCGCCGTCCGCCCGAGCAACCTGTTCCACGAGATCCCCGAGGCCCGCAAGGTCATGGAGGCCGCGCTCGCCTCGGCGCCTGCCGCAGACAGTGAGTCCTCGCTGACCCGGCGTCTGGCGGGTCTGACACCGGTCGAGCAGGGCCGGGCGCTGCTGGAGCTGGTGCGGGCGCAGGTGGCGGCGGTGCTGGGTTACGCCGACGCGAGCGCAGTCGAGGCGGGCCGGGCGTTCAAGGAGCTGGGCTTCGACTCGCTGACGGCGGTCGACCTGCGCAACCGGATGAACGCGGTGACCGGCCTGCGGCTGCCGGCCACGCTGGTCTTCGACTACCCGTCGGCGACCGTGCTGGCCGAACACCTGCGGACCGAACTGCTGGGCGCCGCCCAGCCGGTGACCACGGCTGTCCCGGCCACCTTCGCCGCCGCTGCGGTGAACGACGAGCCGATCGCCATCGTCGCCATGAGCTGCCGGTTCCCCGGCGGCGTCGACACCCCCGAGCAGCTCTGGGACCTGCTGCTCTCCGGTGAGGACGCGATCGGCGGGTTCCCGACCGACCGTGGCTGGGACATCGAGAACCTCTACCACCCGGACCCGGACCACCAGGGCACCACGTATGCCCGTGGCGGTGGATTCCTCGACGGCGTCACGGAGTTCGACTCGACGTTCTTCGGCATCTCGCCGCGCGAGGCGCTCTCGATGGACCCGCAGCAGCGGCTGCTGCTGGAGACCTCCTGGGAGGCGTTCGAGCGGGCGGGCATCGACCCGGCCACGCTGCGCGGCAGCCAGGCGGGCGTCTTCATTGGCACCAACGGCCAGGACTACGCGAACCTGCTCGTCGACGGCCTGGAGGGCGTGGAGGGCCATCGCCTGACGGGCACGGCTACCAGCGTCATCTCGGGCCGGCTCTCCTACACCTTCGGCCTGGAGGGTCCGGCGGTCTCGGTGGACACCGCGTGTTCGGCCTCGCTGGTCGCGCTGCACCTGGCGGTGCAGGCGCTGCGCAACGGTGAGTGCACGCTTGCCCTGGCTGGTGGCGTGACCGTGATGTCGACGCCGGACCTGTTCGTCGAGTTCAGCCGTCAGCGTGGCCTGTCGGCCGACGGCCGGTGCAAGGCGTTCGCGGGTGCGGCGGACGGCACGGGGTGGGGTGAGGGTGCGGGCATGCTGCTCGTGGAGCGGCTCTCGGAGGCGCGGCGCAACGGGCACCCGGTGCTTGCGGTGGTGCGTGGTTCGGCGGTCAACCAGGACGGTGCGTCGAACGGTCTGACGGCGCCGAACGGCCCCTCGCAGCAGCGGGTGATCCGGGCGGCGTTGGCCTCGGCCGGGCTGAGGGCGGACCAGGTGGATGCGGTGGAGGCGCACGGGACGGGTACCCGGTTGGGTGACCCGATCGAGGCGCAGGCGCTGCTGGCCACCTACGGTCAGGAGCGGGCGGCGGGTCGTCCGCTGCTGCTCGGCGCGGTGAAGTCGAACATCGGGCACACCCAGGCGGCCGCCGGTGTCGCGGGTGTGATCAAGATGGTGCTGGCGATGCAGAACGGCGTGCTGCCCCGCACGCTCCACGTCGACCAGCCCACCCCGCAGGTGGAGTGGTCGGCGGGCGCGGTGGAGCTGCTGACCGAGGCCACCGCGTGGCCGGAGACCGGCGCCCCGCGCCGGGTCGGCATCTCGGCCTTCGGCATCAGCGGCACCAATGCGCACACCATCCTGGAGCAGGCACCGGAGACCTCCTCGCCGGAGCCGGTCGCCGAGGCGACCGCCGCGCCCTCGGTGCTGCCCGTGCTCCTCTCCGCCAAGGGCACGGAGGCCCTGCGGGCGCAGGCCGAGCGGCTGCTGCCGGTGGCCGAGGATTCCGAACTGGTCGATGTGGCACACTCGTTGGCGACCGGCCGGGCGGCGCTGGAGCGCCGTGCGGTGGTGCTGGTCGAGGGGCGCGAGGAACTGCTGGGCGGGCTGGCCGCGTTGGCGGCGGGGGAGTCGGCGGCCCAGGTCGTCACGGGCTCGGTGGTCGAGGGCCGCACGGCGTTCCTGTTCACCGGGCAGGGCAGTCAGCGCGCCGGAATGGGCGCGGAACTGTACGACGCCTTCCCGGTGTTCGCCGAGGCCTACGACGCGGTCTGCGCGGAGCTGGACCAGCACCTGGAGACCCCGCTCAAGGACGCCTCCGACCTGATCAACGAGACGGCCTACACCCAGCCGGCGCTCTTCGCGATCGAGGTGGCACTGTTCCGCCTCGTCGAATCCTGGGGCCTCACCCCGGACTTCCTGGCCGGGCACTCGATCGGTGAGCTGGCGGCCGCGCACGTCGCGGGCGTGCTCTCGCTCACCGACGCGGCCCGGCTGGTGGCGGCGCGCGGTCGCCTGATGCAGGCGCTGCCCGCCGGGGGCGCGATGGTGGCCGTCCAGGCGAGCGAGGCGGACGTGCTGCCGCTGCTCGCCGACCGTACGGACGTCGGTATCGCCGCTGTCAACGGGCCTTTGGGCGTGGTGCTTTCGGGTGTCGAGCAGGCGGTCCTGGAGGTGGCCGGGCAGCTGGACTGCAAGACGAAGCGCCTGACCGTCAGCCACGCGTTCCACTCCCCGCTGATGGAGCCGATGCTCGCCGAGTTCCATGCGATCGCCTCGGAGCTCACCTTCCACGAGCCGACCATCCCGATCGTCTCCACGCTCGACCAGTCCGCAGACCTCACCACCCCCGAGTACTGGGTGCGCCATGTCCGCGAGGCCGTCCGCTTCGCCGATGCCATCGCGACCCTGGAGAGCCAGGGCGTCCGCACCTTCATCGAGTTGGGCCCGGACGGGGTGCTCAGCGCGATGGGCCAGGAGAGTGCCACCGCCGAGCAGACTGCCTTCACGCCCGCTCTGCGCGCCGGCCGCCCCGAGGTGCGCGGCGCGATCACC
Source organism: Kitasatospora sp. NPDC008050 (assembly GCF_042957465.1). Classification (NCBI taxonomy): domain Bacteria; kingdom Bacillati; phylum Actinomycetota; class Actinomycetes; order Kitasatosporales; family Streptomycetaceae; genus Kitasatospora; species Kitasatospora sp. NPDC008050. Next base: position 8,168 of record NZ_JBIBIJ010000034.1, on the reverse strand, counting down.
GCGCTCGCCCGGGTCCACGTCCGTGGCCTGGCCGTGGACTGGGCGGCGGTCTTCGCCCGCACCGGCGCCCGCCGGATCGACCTGCCCACCTACGCCTTCCAGCGCCACCACTACTGGCCCGAGCACCTCCCCACCGCCACCGCCACCGCCACCGGCGAGGGCCGTACCGGCGCGCAGGCCACGGACGCCCGGTTCTGGGAGGCCGTCGAGAGCGAGGACCTGGCGGCGCTGGCCGCGACCCTGGAGGTCGAGGGCGGCAGCGAGCTGAGCGCCGTGCTGCCGGTGCTCTCCGCCTGGCGCCGCCAGCAGCGTGAGCAGTCCGTGGTGGACGGCTGGCGCTACCGGATCACCTGGAAGCCGCTCGCCGCCGAGCCGACCGGCAGCCTGACCGGCAGCTGGCTGCTGGCCGTCCCGGCCGCCCGGGCCGAGGAGGCCTGGGTCGCCCTGGTGGCCCAGGCGCTGGCGGCGGCGGGCGCCGACGTCCGCCGGTTCCCGGTGGACGCCGCGGCCTGCGAGCGCGCCGCGCTGGCGGACGCGCTGCGCACCGAGGCCGCCGGAGCTGCCCGAGCTGCCCGAGCTGCCGGAGCTGTCGGAGCCGCCGGGGCCGGCGCCCTGGCCGGCGTGGTCTCGCTGCTCGCCCTGGACGAGGAGCCGCACCCGACCCACCCCGTGCTGCCCGCCGGGCTCGCCGCGACCGCGGTGCTGACCCAGGCGCTCGGCGATGCGGAGATCGGCGCGCCGCTGTGGTGCGTGACCAGTGGCGCGGTGGCGACCGGTCCCGCCGACACCGCCGGCAGCCTGGCCCAGGCGCAGGTCTGGGGCCTGGGCCGGGTGGTGGCCCTGGAGCACCCGGAGCGCTGGGGTGGCCTGGTCGACCTCCCGTCGACCGTCGACCAGCGGGCGGCAGCCCGCCTGGCGGCTCTCCTCGCCGACCCGGGTGCCGACCCGGGTACGGGTACGGGTACGGGTACCGGTACGGCTGCGGGCCCGGAGGCCGGCTCCGGCGAGGACCAGCTGGCGATCCGCCGCTCGGGTGTCCTGGTCCGCCGCCTGGCGCGCGCGGCCCGGCCGCAGGCGTCCGTCCCGGCCTGGAAGCCGCGCGGCACGGTCCTGGTCACCGGCGGCACCGGCGCGCTGGGTGCGGAGGTGGCCCGCTGGCTGGCCCGCAACGGCGCCGAGCACCTGGTGCTCACCGGCCGTCGCGGTGCCGGCGCCCCGGGCGCCGAGGAACTCCAGCAGGAGCTGGCCGAGTTGGGTGCCCGAGTGACCCTGGAGGCGTGTGACGTGGCCGACGGCCCGGCCGTGGCGGCGCTGCTCAAGCGGCTCACCGCGGAGGAGCCCGGCGGCACCCCGCTGCGCGCGGTCGTGCACGCGGCCGGGGTCACCCAGGACACCGCGCTGACCCACAGTGACCTGGGCGAACTCTCCTGGGTCCTGGACGCCAAGGTCTCCGGCGCGGTCCACCTGGACGCGGCGCTGGGCGACACCGACCTGGACGCCTTCGTGCTCTTCTCCTCGATCGCCGGGGTGTGGGGCAGCGGCGGCCAGGCGGGCTACGCGGCGGCCAACGCCTTCCTGGACGCCCTCGCCGAGCGCCGCCGCGCCGCCGGCCTGGTGGCCACCTCGGTCGCCTGGGGCCCGTGGGGCGAGATCGGCATGGCGGCCGAGGACCCGCAGGCCGCCGAGCAGTTGCGCCGCCGCGGCCTGCGGGTTCTGGCACCGGAGCTCGGGATCACCGCCCTCCAGCAGGCGCTGGACCACCAGGAGACGGCGCTGACCGTCGCCGACGTGGACTGGGCACTGTTCGCCCCGGCCTTCGCCGCGGCCCGGCCCCGCCCGCTGCTCGACGAGGTCCCCGAGGCCCGCGCGGCGCTGGCGGACGGCTCGCCCGCCGCCGAGGGCGACGGGGCCGAGCCGTCGGCGGCCTTCGTGGAGCGGCTGCGGGCGCTGCCCGCCGCGGACCGGGAGCGCACCCTGCTCGACCTGGTGCGCGCCGAGGTCGCCGCCGTCCTGGGCTATGCCGGGGCCGGCGCGGTCGAGGCCGACCGGGCCTTCAACGAGCTGGGCTTCGACTCGCTCACCGCCGTCGAGCTGCGCAACCGCCTCACCGCGGCCAGTGGGCTGCGCCTGCCGACCAGCCTGGTCTTCGACTACCCGAACCCGAAGGCGCTGGCCGAGTACCTGGGCACCGAGATCGTGGCCGACGGGGCCGACCCGGCGGCGCCGGTGCTGGCCGAGCTGGACGCGCTCGACCAGCGGCTCACCGCGCTGTCCGCCGACGACGCCGACCGGGCCCGGGTCACGGCCCGGCTCCAGGCGCTGTTGGCGAACTGGACCGCGGTCGAGGGCGCGGCGGACGGCGCCGAGGACGACGAGCTGGCGAACGCGTCTGCCGACGACCTCTTCGACATCATCAGCCGTGAATTCGGCCGGGACTGAGGGGACCGGGATGACTCCCGCACCGAGTGACGAGCCTGTGGCCCCTCCGGCTGAGGCGGACCACCTGACGCCTGACCACCTGACGCCTGACCACCTGACGCCTGACCATCTGACGTCTGACCACCTGACGCCTGACCACCCAGCACCCGATGACCACCCGGCCGATCAGTACACGATCGGCCAGCTCCTGACCGCGATTTTCCGCGCCCCGACCGCACGTGTCCCGGCTTCCCCGAAGGTGGCCCTCTGATGGCAGACGAAAAGAAGCTCCTCGACCACCTCAAGTGGATGACGGCCGAGTTGCGCAAGACCACCCGCAAGCTGCGCGAGGTCGAGGACGCCGAGCAGGAGCCGATCGCGATCGTGGCGATGAGCTGCCGCCTGCCCGGTGGTGTGCGGTCGCCCGAGGACCTGTGGCAACTGGTCGCCACCGGCGGGGACGCGATCACCCCGTTCCCGGCCGACCGCGGCTGGGACGTCGACGGCCTGTACCACCCGGACCCGGACCACCCGGGCACGGTCTACGCGACCGGCGGCGGCTTCCTGCACGACGCAGGCCGCTTCGACGCGGAGTTCTTCGGTATCAGCCCGCGTGAGGCGCTGGCGATGGACCCGCAGCAGCGGCTGCTGCTGGAAGCCTCCTGGGAGGTCTTCGAGCGGGCCGGTATCGACCCGGGCGGTCTGCGCGGCAGCCGGACCGGCGTCTACGTCGGCGGCAGCTACCAGGGCTACGGCTCGGAGCTGAAGGAGGTGCCGGAGGGCGTCGAGGGCCGGCTGCTGACCGGCAACGCGACCAGCGTGCTCTCCGGTCGGATCGCCTACACCCTGGGGCTGGAGGGTCCGGCCGCCACCCTGGACACCGCCTGCTCCTCCTCCCTGGTCGCCCTGCACTGGGCGTGCCAGGCGCTGCGCCGCGGCGACTGCTCGCAGGCCCTGGTCGGCGGCGTCACGGTGATGGCCACCCCGGACGTGTTCATCGAGTTCAGCCGCCAGCGCGGCCTTGCGGCCGACGGGCGCTGCAAGTCCTTCGCCGCCGGGGCCGACGGCACGGGCTGGTCCGAGGGCGTCGCGATGCTGCTGGTCGAGCGGCTCTCGGACGCCCGGCGCAACGGCCACCCGGTGCTGGCCGTGGTGCGCGGCAGCGCCGTCAACCAGGACGGTGCTTCGAACGGCCTGACGGCGCCGAACGGTCCGGCCCAGCAGCGGGTGATCCGCCAGGCGCTGGGCGACGCCCGGCTGACGGCCGGCCAGGTCGACGTGGTCGAGGCGCACGGCACCGGCACCACGCTCGGCGACCCGATCGAGGCGCAGGCCCTGCTGGCCGCCTACGGTCGCGAGCGGGCGGCCGAACGCCCGCTCTGGCTGGGCTCGTTGAAGTCGAACATCGGCCACACCCAGGCGGCGGCCGGTGTCGCGGGCGTGATCAAGATGGTCATGGCGATGCGGCACGGCGTGCTGCCGCCGACCCTTCACGTGGACGAGCCCACCCCGCACGTCGACTGGTCGGCGGGTGCGGTCTCGTTGCTGACCGAGGCCACCGCCTGGCCGCTGACCGGCGAGCCCCGGCGGGCCGCGGTCTCCTCCTTCGGCGTGAGCGGCACCAATGCGCACACCATCCTGGAGCAGGTGCCGGAGCCGGCCGAGGCCGGCGAGGAGGAGACGACGTCACCCGCCGCGGCCGCCGTGGTGCGCACTGCCGTGGTGCGCACTGCCGTGGTGCCGTGGCTCCTCTCGGCGAAGAGCGCCGACGCCCTGCGCGCCCAGGCCGCGCGGCTGCTGAGCCACCTGGCCGCCGGACCGGGCCAGGAGGACCGCCTGCCCGACCCGGTCGACCTCGGCTACTCGCTGGCGACCACCCGGGCCGTCCTGCCACAGCGCGCGGTGCTGGTCGCCACCGAACTGGACGAGTTCCGCCGCGACCTCCAGGCACTCGCCGCCGACGGGAGCACCAGCGCGCGGCTCGTGCGGGGCGAGGCCGGCGACGGCAAGCTCGCCTTCCTCTTCACCGGCCAGGGCAGCCAGCGCCCCGGCATGGGGGTCGAACTCTACGCGGCCTTCCCGGTGTTCGCCGAGGCGTACGACGCGGTCTGCGCCGAGCTGGACCAGCATCTGGCGACGCCGGTCGGCGAGGCCGACACGCTGCTCGACCAGACCGCCTACACCCAGCCGGCGCTCTTCGCCATCGAGGTCGCGCTCTTCCGCCTCGTCGAATCCTGGGGTCTGCGGCCGGACTTCCTGGCCGGGCACTCGATCGGCGAGCTGGCCGCCGCACACGTCGCGGGCATCCTCTCGCTCCCCGACGCCGCCCGGCTGGTCGCTGCCCGCGGCCGCCTGATGCAGCAACTGCCCGCCGGCGGTGCCATGGTGGCCGTGCAGGCGAGCGAGCAGGAGGTGCTCCCGCTGCTCGCAGGGCGCGAGCACGAGGTGGGCATCGCCGCCGTCAACGGCCCGGCCTCCGTGGTGGTTTCGGGTGCGGAGCAGGCCGTGGCGGAGGTCGCCGCACAACTCGCCGAACTGGGCCGCAAGACCAAGCGCCTGACCGTCAGCCATGCGTTCCACTCGCCGCTGATGGAGCCGATGCTGGCCGAGTTCCGCGCGATCGCCCAGCAGTTGACGTTCAACGCCCCCACCGTCCCGATCGTCTCCACGCTCGACCGGGAAGCCGACCTGACTGACCCCGCGTACTGGGTTCGCCACGTCCGCGAGGCCGTCCGCTTCGCCGACGCCGTCCAGACCCTGGAGCAGGACGGCGTGCGCACCTTCGTCGAGCTGGGCCCCGACGGCACCCTCAGCGCGCTCGGCCAGGAGATCGCCACCGGCGCCGCCTTCGCCCCGGTGCTGCGCGCCGACCGCCCCGAGGTCGAGACCGTGCTGACCAGCATCGCGCTGGCCCAGGTGCGCGGTGCCGCGCTGGACCGTGAGGCGCTCTTCGCCGGGCGGCCCGCGCAGCGCGTCGAGCTGCCCACCTACGCCTTCCAGCACGACTGGTACTGGCTGGAGTCCGGCGGCGCGGGCACCAAGGCAGGGGCGGCGGCAGCCGCGGCGGCCGCCGTGCCGGATGCGGACTTCTGGGCGGCGGTCGAGCGCGAGGACGTCGACGCGCTGGCCGCCACGCTCGCGGTGGACGACGAGGCCGCGCTGGGCACGCTGCTGCCCGCCCTGTCGGCCTGGCGCCGCGGGAGCCGCGAGCAGTCCACCCTGGACGGCTGGCGCTACCGGGCCAGTTGGCAGCCGGTCACCGAGTCCCCGGCGGGGGCGCTGACGGGCACCTGGCTGGTGGTGCTCCCGGCCGGGCACCGCGACGACGCCCTCGTGCGGGACATGGCACGGGTCCTGACCGCGCGCGGCGCGACGGTCCGGCTGCTGGCACTGACCGGCACCGCGCGCGGCGACATCGCCGGTGAGCTGCTCGGCGCCGTCTCCGACGCTCCATCACCGCTCGCCGTCCTCTCGCTGCTGGCACTGGAGGAGGCCACCTCGGTGGCCGGCACGCTCGGGCTGCTCCAGGCGCTGGGCGATGGGGGCTTCGAGGCGCCGCTCTGGTGCGTGACGCGCGGCGCGGTCTCCACCGGTCGCACGGACCGGTTGGCGAGCCCCGTGCAGGCCCAGCTCTGGGGCCTGGGCCGGGTGGCGGCGCTGGAACAGCCCGAGCGTTGGGGCGGGTTGGTCGACCTCCCGGAGCACGCGGACGACCGCGTGCTGTCCCGCCTCGCCGATGCCCTGGCCGGCGTCGGCGGTGAGGACCAGCTGGCCGTGCGCGCCACCGGCCTGCTCGCCCGCCGCCTGGTCCGCGCCCCGCGCGGCAGCGCGACCCCGTGGCAGCCGACCGGGACGACCCTGATCACCGGTGGCACGGGTGCGCTGGGTGCCGAGGTGGCGCGCTGGCTGGCCCGCAACGGCGCCGAGCAGCTCGTGCTCACCAGCCGGCGCGGCCCGGAGGCTCCCGGTGCGGCCGAACTGGTCGCTGAGCTGGCAGAGTTGGGTGCCGAGGCGACGGTTGCGGCGTGCGATGTGGCCGACCGCGGGGCGCTGGCCGAGCTGTTGGCGGCGCACCCGGTCTGCGCCGTCTTCCACACCGCGGGCGTGCTCGACGACGGGGTGCTCGATGGCCTGACCGCCGAGCAGTTCGCCGCCGTGGCTCGTCCCAAGCTGGACGCGGCCCGCAATCTTCACGAACTGACCGCCGGCCTCGGCGCGTTCGTGCTCTTCTCCTCCACCGCCGGGACGATCGGCAACCCCGGCCAGGCCAACTATGCGGCCGCCAACGCCTACTTGGACGCGCTGGCCGAGCAGCGCCGGGCCGACGGCCTGCCCGCCACCTCGATCGCCTGGGGCCCGTGGAGCAGCGGCGGGATGGCCGCCGGCGGGGCGCTGGAGCAGCGGCTGCGCCGCGAGGGCGTCCCGCCGATGGACCCGGCCTCGGCGATCACCGCCCTGCACCAGGCGCTGGAGAACGGCGACGGCACGCTCGCGATCGCCGACATCAGCTGGGAGTTGCTGCTCGGCGGCACCACCGGCAGCCGCCGCGCCACCACGCTGTTCGACGCGATCCCCGAGGCCCGCCAGGCCCTGGCGGCCACCACCGACGGCGCGGACGACGGCGCGGCCGGCGCACACCGGGCGCAGCGCGGTCCGCTGGCCCAGCGCCTGGCCGCTCTCACCCCCGCCGAGCAGGAGCGCGCGCTGCTCGAAGCCGTCCGCGCCGAGGTGGCCGCCGTGCTCGGCTACCCCGGTCCGGAGGCGGTGGACCCGGCCCGGGCGTTCAAGGAGCTGGGCTTCGACTCGCTGACCGCCGTCGAGCTGCGCAACCGCCTGAACGCCGTGACCGGCCTGAGCCTGCCCAGCACCCTGGTCTTCGACTACCCGACCACGGCCGCGCTGGCCGGCTACCTGTGCACCGAGCTGCTCGGTGGCACCCAGGTTGCCCCGGCGGTGGTTGCGGCGGGCGCGGTTGACGATGAGCCGATCGCGATCGTGGCGATGAGCTGCCGGTTCCCGGGGGGTATCGCGTCGCCCGAGGAGCTGTGGGAGTTGCTCGTCTCGGGGCGTGATGCGATCTCCGGGTTCCCGACCGATCGTGGCTGGGACCTCGCCTCGCTCTTCGGCACCGACGAGGCCCAGTCCTCGCACACCCGTGACGGCGGCTTCCTCACCGGCGTGGCCGAGTTCGACCCGACGTTCTTCGGGATCTCGCCGCGTGAGGCGTTGGCGATGGACCCGCAGCAGCGGCTGCTGCTCGAAGCCTCCTGGGAGGCGTTCGAGCGGGCGGGCATCGACCCGGCCACGCTGCGCGGCAGCCAGGCGGGCGTCTTCGTCGGCACCAACGGCCAGGACTACCTCGCCCTCGCCGCCTCCTCGGCGGACGAGCTGTCGGGCCAGCTCGGCACCGGAACCGCGGCGAGTGTGGTGTCGGGGCGGTTGTCCTACACGTTCGGTCTGGAGGGGCCGGCGGTGACGGTGGATACGGCGTGTTCGTCGTCGTTGGTGGCTCTGCACATGGCGGTGCAGGCGTTGCGTGGTGGTGAGTGTTCGTTGGCGTTGGCGGGTGGTGTGACGGTGATGTCGACGCCTGGTGCGTTTGTGGAGTTCAGTCGTCAGGGTGGGTTGGCGGTGGATGGGCGGTGCAAGGCGTTTGCGGGTGGTGCGGATGGTACGGGGTGGGGTGAGGGTGTGGGGGTGTTGTTGGTGGAGCGGTTGTCGGATGCGGAGCGGAACGGTCATCCGGTGTT
>NZ_JBIBIJ010000033.1:0-44271 GCF_042957465.1 Kitasatospora sp. NPDC008050 | reverse complement strand
TTGACTTTTGGCACGCTGTTGAGTTCTCAAGGAACGGACGCTTCCTTTGCAGCCACTTCCGTGGCCCCTCCGGGCGCTTCGTTCTTTCGTGTTTCCAGCTTATCAGATCCGGCTCAGTGCCTTTTCCGCTTCGCTTTCCACATTTCGCTTCCGGCCTTTCGGCTTTCCGCTTCCCCGACTCTACCAGAGTTTCAGTTTCGCTATTTCCTTCGAAAAGGACATACAAAACCGTCAGACTGTTCGTTCGGGGGGTTTCGCCTCCGAACCGCTCCTGCGGCCGGGGCAACTCGGAGAACATTACGCACCCGCGGCCCCGGAGTCAAACCGGCCCCGGGCAGCCGAGCTGCCCGGGGCCGGTCCGGCGACGGTCACGCCGGTCGAACGCGAGGTCAGACCTCGACCACGACCGGAAGGATCATCGGCCGGCGGCGGTAGTTGTCCGCCACCCACTTGCCGATGGTGCGGCGCACCAGCTGCTGCACCTGGCGCACCTCCAGCACGCCGTTGTCGGCGGACTTGCGCAGCGCCTCCTCCAGCTTCTGGACGACCGGCCCGAAGGCGTTGTCGTCGATGCCGGAGCCGCGGGCCTGGATGGTCGGGCCGCTGACGATCTTCCCGCTGGCGGAGTCCACCACGACGAAGACCGAGATGAAGCCCTCCTCGCCGAGGATCCGGCGGTCCTTCAGCGAGGACTCGGTGATGTCGCCGACCGAGGACCCGTCGACGTACACGTAGCCGGCCTGCACCTTGCCGACGATCTTCGCGACGCCGTCGACCAGGTCGACCACCACACCGTCCTCGGCGATCACCGTGCGGTGCTTCGGGACGCCGGTCTTGATGCCCAGGTCGGCGCAGGCCCGCAGGTGGCGCCACTCGCCGTGCACCGGCATCAGGTTCTTCGGGCGGCAGATGTTGAAGAAGTAGAGCAGCTCACCGGCCGAGGCGTGGCCCGAGACGTGCACCTTGGCGTTGCCCTTGTGCACGACGTTGGCGCCCCAGCGGGTCAGGCCGTTGATGACCCGGTAGATCGCGGTCTCGTTGCCCGGGATGAGCGAGGAGGCCAGGATCACGGTGTCGCCCTCGACGATCCGGATCTGGTGGTCGCGGTTGGCCATCCGGGACAGCGCGGCCATCGGCTCGCCCTGCGAACCGGTGCAGACCAGCACGACCTCCTTGTCCGGGAGGTCGTCGAGCTGCTTGACGTCGACGATCAGGTTGCCGGGCACCTTGAGGTAGCCGAGGTCGCGGGCGATGCCCATGTTGCGCACCATCGAGCGGCCGACGAAGGCGACCTTCCGCTTGTACTCGTGCGCGGCGTCCAGCACCTGCTGGATGCGGTGCACGTGGCTGGCGAAGGAGGCGACGATGATGCGCTTGTCCGCGTTGGCGAAGACGTTGCGCAGCGCGGCGGAGATGTCCCGCTCGTGCGGGATGAAGCCGGGGACCTCGGCGTTGGTGGAGTCCACCAGCAGCAGGTCCATGCCCTCCTCGGCCAGCTTGGCGAAGGCCGGCAGGTCGGTCAGGCGACCGTCCAGCGGGAGCTGGTCCATCTTGAAGTCGCCGGTGGCGACGACCATCCCGGCGGGGGTGCGGACGGCGACCGCGAGCGCGTCCGGGATGGAGTGGTTGACCGCGATGAACTCGCAGTCGAAGGGACCGATCTGCTCGCGCTCGCCTTCGACGACCTCCAGCACGTAGGGCCGGATCCGGTGCTCGGCGAGCTTGGCCTCGATCAGGGCCAGGGTCAGCTTCGAACCGATCAGCGGGATGTCCGGGTTCTCCCGGAGCAGGTACGGGACCGCACCGATGTGGTCCTCGTGGCCGTGCGTCAGCACGATGCCGTCGACCTTGTCGAGGCGGTCCCGGATCGAGGAGAAGTCCGGCAGGATCAGGTCGATGCCCGGCTGCTCGTCCTCCGGGAAGAGCACCCCGCAGTCGATGATGAGCAGCCGTCCGGCGTGCTCCAGCACGGTCATGTTGCGACCGATCTCCCCGAGGCCGCCGAGCGGGGTGATCCGGATCGCGTTCGGCGCGAGCGCGGGGGGCGCGCCGAGGTCAGGGTGAGGGTGGCTCAAAAGACTCTCCTTCGCGCCGCGCGCCATATGCCCGGGGTTCTCCCGCTGACATATGGCGCGCGGCTTGTGCTAGCTACCTATCAGGTCAATCCGCCCGTCACCGAGCGGCTGGCTTGTTGCGCCTCGCGCCTGCTCCGGTCCAGCGGCGGATCCCCGGGTGCGGCGATGGGGGTCCGGCGAGCCGGGGGCGCGCACGTCTCTTCGCTACAGGTGTACCCCGCCTGCGGCGAGATCCTGCTTCAATTGCACGATCTCCTCGGGTGTGGCGTCGACCAGCGGCAGCCGGACCGGGCCGGCCGGGTGTCCCTGCAGGTTCAGGGCCGCCTTGGAGAGGATCAGGCCCTGGGTACGGAACATACCGGTGAAGACCGGCAGCAGGCTCTGGTGGATGGCGGTGGCCTCGGCCACCCGGCCGGCGGTGTGGGCCTCGATCATCGCGCGCAGCTGCTCGGAGACCACATGGCCGACCACGCTCACCACACCGACCGCGCCGACCGACAGCAGCGGCAGGTTGAGCATGTCGTCGCCGGAGTACCAGGCGAGGCCGGAGCGGGCGATCGCCCAGGCCGCGGCGCCCAGGTCGCCCTTGGCGTCCTTGTTGGCGACGATCCGCGGGTGCTCGCCGAGCCGGACCAGCGTCTCGTGGCTCAGCGCGACGCCGCTCCGTCCCGGGATGTCGTAGAGCATCACCGGCAGCTCGGTGGCGTCGGCGACCGCGACGCTGTGCCGGTACAGGCCCTCCTGCGGGGGCTTGCTGTAGTACGGGGTGACGACCAGCAGACCGTGGGCGCCGGCGGCCTCGGCCTGCCGGGCCAGCTCCACGCTGTGCGCCGTGTCATTGGTGCCGACACCCGAGAGCACCCGGGCCCGGTCACCGACCGCCGCCACCACCGCTCGCACGAGCTGCGCCTTCTCGGCGTCGCTGGTGGTCGGCGACTCGCCGGTGGTGCCGTTGAGCACCAGGCCGTCGTTGCCGGAGTCCACCAGGTGGGTCGCCAGGCGCTGGGCGCCGTCGAGGTCGAGCTCACCATCGGGGGTGAACGGGGTCACCATCGCGGTCAGAACCCGGCCGAAGGGCGCGGTGGCGAGGGCAGCTGTCGGTGTGGAGGTCGGAGCCATGGGTCCAAAAATACTCGTAGCCGATAAGGAGACCGTGACTCCGGTCCAGGGTTCGGACAACGGGAGTCCTGAGAGCCTGCCAGAAATCCGGACACATCATAGGATTCCGGCGCCACCCGCTCGGGGGTTCAAGTGGCGCCGGAATCCGTGTCCCGAGCCTAGGGAGCGCCCGAATCGGTCGCAATCCAGACATGCCGGGCCAATGCGTCCATATGCCTATCCGGCCAGGTCAGGGCGCGACCCGACCGTGCTCGTTGAAGGCCGCATGGGTGAGCGGCATGAGCTGCGCCCAGAGCGCCTCCATCCGCTCGGCCACCATCTCGATCTCGCGCTGCGGGAAGCTCGGCACCTTGGCGTTCTCCGCCTTGGTGCGCAGCGAGAGGAAGTGCATCAGCGAACGGGCGTTGCAGGTCGCGTACATGGAGGAGAACAGGCCCACCGGCAGCACCGCGCGGGCCACCTCGCGGGCGACGCCCGCGGCCAGCATCTCCTGGTACTCGGCGTAGGCCTGGGTGTAGGCCCGCTCCATCGCCGTGGTCACCGTCTTGTGCTGCTCGGCGCTGCCCTCGACGAACTCGTACCGGCCGGGCCGGCCCTGCTGGACCAGCTTGCGCTCCTCGCCCGGGACGTAGAAGACCGGCTGCAGCTCGCGGTAGCGCCCGCTCTCCTCGTTGTAGGACCAGCCGCTGCGGTGGCGGTGGAACTCGCGGAAGACGAAGATCGGCGCGCTGATGAAGAAGGTCATCGAGTTGTGCTCGAAGGGGGTGCCGTGCCGGTCGCGCATCAGGAAGTTGATCAGGCCCTTGGACTTCGCCGGGTCCTGCTCCAGCGACTCCAGGGACTGCTCGCCCTTGGTCGAGACACGGGCCGCCCAGAGCACGTCGGTGTCGGTGGCGGCGCTGCGGACCAGCTCCACCGTGACGTCGCTGCGGAACGTGGGGGTGGCCGCTGCTTCGTCGGTCACGGGTTACTCCTCAACTTGATGGCGTGGTGCATGGTCTTGCGGGCCTGCGGGGTGTCCCCGGCGTCCGCGTAGGCGACGGCGAGGCGGAACCAGACCCGCCAGTCGCCCGGATCCGCCTCGGCCTCGGCCTGGCGCTTGCTGAACACCTCGTCGGCCGAGGCGCGGTCGATCCGCCCACCGGAGGTGCGGCGCAGTTCGTCCACCGGCAGCCCGCCCTCGGCCTCCAGCTCGCGCGACATCGCCTCGGTGGTGCGCCCGAACCTGACCGTCTGGCGCAGGAACCACACGCCGATGCCCGGGATGATGAACGCACAGATCCCGAGACCGATGCCGAACGGCTTTCCGGTGGCGATCAGTTGGACGCCCTCGCCGACGCAGACCAGCGCGGTCAGCAGCAGCACGGCGGCGAGGATGAAGAAACCGGTACGGGAGGTCATTCGCAGTTCACCGGCTCACAGGTCGAGGAAGTGTTCGAGGCCCAGGGTCAGCCCGGGGACCTGCCCCACCCGGCGCACCCCGAGCAGGATGCCGGGCATGAAGCAGCTGTGGTGCAACGAGTCATGACGGATCGTCAGGGTCTCGCCGGTGTCCCCGAAAAGCACCTCCTGGTGGGCCAGCAGACCGCGCAGCCGCACCGCGTGCACCGGCACCCCGTCGACGTCCGCGCCGCGGGCGCCGGGCAGCGCGTGGGTGGTCGGGTCCGACTGCCGGGGCAGCCCGGCCGCGTCCCGGGCCGCGGCGATCAGCTGCGCGGTGCGGGTGGCGGTGCCCGAGGGAGCGTCGGCCTTGCGGTTGTGGTGCAGCTCGACCACCTCGACGGACTCGAAGTACTTCGCCGCCTGCTGGGCGAAGTGCATGGTGAGCACCGCGCCGATGGAGAAGTTGGGGGCGATCAGCAGCCCGACCTCGGGCCGGGCGGCGAGCCGGCGGTCGACCTCGGCGAGGCGCTCCTCGTTCCAGCCCGTGGTGCCGGTGACCACGTGGATGCCGTGCCGCAGGGCGAAGTCGAGGTTGCCCATCACCGAGTCGGGGTGGGTGAGCTCGACGGCCACCTCGGCGCCGCTCTCCAGCAGGGTCTCCAGCGCGGAGTCCCGGCCGAGCGCGGCGACCAGCTCCAGGTCCTCGGCGGCCTCGACGGCCTTGACGGCCTCCGAGCCGATCCGGCCGGTGGCGCCGATGACGGCCACGCGCAGAGTCATGAGGTGTCCTTTCAGGGCAGAGGGCGTTGAAGCAGCGGGCGTTGATCAGATGAGGTCGGCGAGCCGGGCCGCCCGCTTGTCGGCGATCGGCCCGATCAGCGCCAGCGAGGGCCGGTGGGCGCCCAGCACGTCCCGGGCCACCTCCTGGACGTCGGCCAGCGTGACGCCCGCGATCCGCTCCAGCATCTCGTCCACCGACAGGTGGTGGCCGTAGGCCAGCTCGGCCTTGCCGATCCGGTTCATCAGCGAACCGGTGTCCTCCATGCCGAGCACGGTGGAGCCGGAGATCTGGCCGATCGCCCGGCGCAGCTCCTCCTCGGTGATCCCCTCGGCGACCACCTTGGCCAGCTCGGTGCGGCAGATCCGCAGCACCTCCTCGACCCGCTTGGGCTGGCAGCCGGCGTAGATGCCGAACACGCCGCTGTCCGCGTAGGAGGAGGAGTACGAGTAGACCGAGTAGGCCAGGCCGCGCTTCTCGCGCACCTCCTGGAAGAGCCGCGAGCTCATCCCGCCGCCGAGCACGGAGTTGAGCACGCCCATCGCCCAGCGCCGCTCGTCGTGCCGCGGCAGGCCGGGCACCCCGAGCACCAGGTGGGCCTGCTCGGTGGGCCGGTTGAGCACCTCGACCCGTCCCGCGGTGCGCGTCGCCCGCAGGCCGCGGCGGGCCTCGGCGGGCGCCGCGTCGGACTTGGCGAGCAGGCCGGCGAAGGCCTGCTCGACCTGCTTGACCACCGCGCGGTGGTCCAGGTTGCCGGCGGCGGCCACCACCAGGTGCTCGGGCTTGTAGCGGCGCTTGAAGAAGCCGGCGATCTGCTCGCGGGTCAGCGCCCGGACGGTCTCCTGGGTGCCGAGGATCGGGCGGCCCAGCGGGGCGTCACCGTAGATCACCTTGGCGAACAGGTCGTGCACCACGTCGCCCGGGTCGTCCTCGGCCATCGCCATCTCCTCGAGGATGACGCCGCGTTCGGCCTCCACGTCCTCGGTGCGGATCAGCGAGCCGGTGAGCATGTCGCAGACCACGTCGATGGCGAGCGGCAGGTCGGTGTCGAGCACCCGCGCGTAGTAGCAGGTGTTCTCCTTGGCGGTGAAGGCGTTCATCTCGCCGCCGACCGCGTCCAGGGCGGCCGAGATCTCCAGCGCGTTGCGCTTCTCGGTGCCCTTGAAGAGCAGGTGCTCCAGGTAGTGGGTGGCGCCGTTCAGCACCGGGGTCTCGTCCCGCGAGCCGACCCCGACCCAGATGCCGAAGGTCGCCGAGCGGACCGTCGGCAGGGTTTCGGTGACGACCCGCAGGCCGCCGGGGAGCACGGTGCGACGCACGATTCCGGCTCCGTCCACGCCCTTGAGCAGGGTGCGGGTGGTACCGGGGCGCTGCTTGGCCGCCGAAGCCTGAGCCACGGGCCGTCCTTCTTTCAGGTCAGGAGAACAACAGGGTGCGGCCCGTACGCCGCGAGGGGCGTACGGGCCGCAAGAGACTACTGCGGGTGCGTCACTCGGCGGCGGCGGTCTCGCCGCCCTCCTCGCCCTCGACGACCGGGATCAGCGAGAGCTTGCCGCGCGGGTCGATCTCGGCGATCTCGACCTGCACCTTGGCACCGACGGCCAGCACGTCCTCGACGTTCTCCACGCGCTTGCCACCGGCGAGCTTGCGGATCTGCGAGATGTGCAGCAGGCCGTCCTTGCCCGGCATGAGCGAGACGAACGCGCCGAACGTCGTGGTCTTCACCACGGTGCCCAGGTAGCGCTCGCCGACCTCCGGCATGGTCGGGTTGGCGATCTGGTTGATCGTCGTACGGGCAGCCTCCGCCGAGGGACCGTCGACCGCACCGATGTAGATGGTGCCGTCGTCCTCGATGGTGATGTCCGCGCCGGTGTCCTCCTGGATCTGGTTGATCATCTTGCCCTTCGGGCCGATGACCTCACCGATCTTGTCCACCGGGATCTTGATGGTGATGATGCGCGGCGCGTTCGGCGACATCGCGTCGGGCGCGTCGATCGCCTCGTTCATCACGTCCAGGATGTGCAGACGCGCGTCCTTGGCCTGCTTCAGCGCGGCGGCCAGCACGGAGGCGGGGATGCCGGTCAGCTTGGTGTCCAGCTGCAGGGCGGTGATGAAGTTGCGGGTACCGGCGACCTTGAAGTCCATGTCGCCGTAAGCGTCCTCGGCACCCAGGATGTCGGTCAGCGCGACGTAGTGCGTCTCACCGTCGATCTCCTGCGAGATGAGGCCCATCGCGATACCGGCGACGGCGGCCTTCAGCGGCACACCGGCGTTCAGCAGCGACATGGTGGAGGCGCAGACCGAGCCCATCGAGGTGGAGCCGTTGGAGCCCAGCGCCTCGGAGACCTGGCGGATCGCGTAGGGGAACTCCTCGCGGGTCGGCAGCACGGGCAGGATCGCCCGCTCGGCCAGCGCGCCGTGGCCGATCTCGCGGCGCTTGGGCGAGCCCACGCGGCCGGTCTCGCCAACCGAGTACGGCGGGAAGTTGTAGTTGTGCATGTAGCGGCGACGCGTCTCCGGGGAGAGCGTGTCGAGCTGCTGCTCCATCCGGAGCATGTTGAGGGTGGTGACGCCCAGGATCTGGGTCTCGCCACGCTCGAACAGGGCCGAGCCGTGCACCCGCGGGATCGCCTCGACCTCGGCGGCCAGGGTGCGGATGTCGGTGACACCGCGGCCGTCGATGCGGACCTTGTCCTTGATGACGCGCTCGCGCACGATCTTCTTGGTCAGCGCGTTGTAGGCGGCGCTGATCTCCTTCTCGCGGCCCTCGAACTCCGGGAGCAGCTTCTCGGCGGCGACCGCCTTGACCCGGTCCAGCTCGTTCTGGCGCTCCTGCTTGCCGGCGATGGTCAGCGCCTTGGCCAGCTCGCCCTTGACGGCGGAGGTCAGCGCGGCCAGCACGTCGTCCTGGTAGTCCAGGAAGACCGGGAACTCGCCGGTGGGCTTGGCGGCCTGGGCAGCCAGCTTGGACTGCGCGGCGCACAGCACCTTGATGAACGGCTTGGCGGCCTCCAGGCCGGAGGCGACGATCTCCTCGGAGGGGGCCTCGGCGCCCTCGGCGACCAGCTGGATCGTCTTGGCGGTGGCCTCGGCCTCCACCATCATGATCGCGACGTCGCCGTCCGGCAGCGCGCGGCCGGCGACGACCATGTCGAACACGGCCTCCTCCAGCTCGCTGTGGGTCGGGAACGCCACCCACTGGCCGCGGATCAGCGCGACACGGACGCCGCCGATCGGGCCGGTGAACGGCAGGCCGGCCAGCTGGGTGGAGGCGGAGGCGGCGTTGATGGCGACCACGTCGTACAGGTGGTCGGGGTTGAGCGCCATCACCGTGACGACGACCTGGATCTCGTTGCGCAGGCCCTTGACGAAGGACGGGCGCAGCGGGCGGTCGATCAGGCGGCAGGTCAGGATGGCGTCCTCGGAGGGACGGCCCTCACGACGGAAGAACGAGCCGGGGATCCGGCCCGCGGCGTACATCCGCTCCTCGACGTCCACCGTCAGCGGGAAGAAGTCGAAGTGCTCCTTCGGCTGCTTGGAGGCGCTGGTGGCCGACAGCACCATGGTGTCGTCGTCCAGGTAGGCCACGGCGGAACCGGCGGCCTGACGGGCCAGGCGGCCGGTCTCGAAGCGGATGGTACGGGTGCCGAAGGAACCGTTGTCGATCACGGCCTCGGCGTAGAACACGTTCTCTTCCACCTGGAAGATCTCCTCTTTCGTACGTCTCCGGGAGAGCGTCCCCGCGCTTGCCTGCCGGTGGCCCTGACCTGCCGGGCCGGTCTTCGATCGAAGCCCCCGGGTCGTCCACTCGTGGGACTCCCGGCGGCCACTACCGAGGACCGGCGCCTCTCGGCTGCCAGGCCGCTCAGCGGTGGGCGTCTGGACGCTCTCCTGGATGCGGGCGGCTTCCGTTTGAAGCCTTCGGCCCGCAGTGGGGTTGTGCTGCTCGGGTGAAGCGCGTGGTCGCGCCACCACCCGGCATGCCCACAACCCTACGGTGCGAATCTCGGCCGCCCTGGGAGGCGGACCGGAAATTCTGGCACCCTGCGTCTGTCCCCGGGGTCTGCGGAGTGTCTCCGCGCGACGCCTTCGGGACGGACGGCCTACAGGGGGATGGTACGCGCGAGGGGCGGCTCCCCGTGTGGGGAGCCGCCCCAGGCGGCGGTCTTAGCGGGCGCCACCCGCGGCACCGCGGCGGATGCCCAGG
Source organism: Kitasatospora sp. NPDC008050 (assembly GCF_042957465.1). Taxonomy (NCBI): domain Bacteria; kingdom Bacillati; phylum Actinomycetota; class Actinomycetes; order Kitasatosporales; family Streptomycetaceae; genus Kitasatospora; species Kitasatospora sp. NPDC008050. The sequence goes on along the minus strand of NZ_JBIBIJ010000033.1, from coordinate 34,709 downwards.
CGGTCGACGAGCGTACGGAAGCGCTCGATGTCCTTCTTGGCCAGGTACTGCAGGAGGCGGCGGCGCTGGCCGACCAGGATCAGCAGACCACGACGGCTGTGGTGGTCGTGCTTGTGGAACTTGAGGTGCTCGGTCAGGTCCGAGATCCGGCGCGACAGCATGGCGACCTGGACCTCGGGGGAGCCCGTGTCGCCCTCCTTCTGACCGAACTCGGCGAAGATCTGCTTCTTGACAGCGGCGTCGAGGGCCACGGCAACTCCTTCTGGGGTGTCCGAGTGAACCTGGTCTACCGCACAGGATCTTCGAGAACTCGGAAGCCCCAGGGTACCAGCCGGCCACTGACCCGTTTGACCTGGTCGCACCCCAGGGCTGCCCGCGGGGCGCGACCGGGCGGCAGCGGGCGGTCAGCTCGCGCCGCGGACCAGGGTGTAGATGCCGAGCACCGCCAGGGTCAGCGGGACCAGCGACATCAGCAGCAGGCTGTCCACCAGGTCCAGGATCCGGCCCCAGAACGGTGACACACCCAGCCGCGGCACCACCAGGGCGATCGCGATCAGCAGCGTGGCACCGAGCGCGACCGAGCCGCCCAGCCAGATGGTGCGCAGGTCGACGGCGGTGCTGCTGGTGGCCTTGAGGATGAACAGCGGGGTGTGCAGCGACAGGCCCAGGATCAGCATGCCCAGGCCCAGCAGCCCGGCGATGGTCAGGCTGAAGACCTGTGCGGTGTAGCGGAACAGCCGGGCCCGCAGCATCGTCGAGATGCCCAGCGCCAGCGCCAGCACCTGCGGGAACATCCGGTCGGCGAAGCCCAGCACGGTGCAGGCGCCGATGATCACCGCGGCGCAGCCGCCGACCAGGCCGACCAGCACCTCGTGGCCGCGGCGGGCCTGGTGGGCGATCCGCTCGTACTGCACGGCCTCGGCCCGGCTGCTCTCCTCACCGGCCCGGCTGCCGCGGGTGCGGGTCTGGCCGGGGGCGCTGAAGCCGACCGGGAGCCGCGCGAAGCGGGCCGAGAGGGCCGGCAGGAAGCCGATCGCGGCGAGCGCCGCGACCCCGGCCACGGCAGCGATGTGGTCGGCCGGGGTGCCCGGCATCAGCACGGCGGCGAAGGTGGCCAGCGTGCCGGCGGCGGAGAGCACCGCGGCGGCCACGAAGACCGAGTCCTTCTCCGGGAGCAGGCCGATCAGCAGCACCGAGACCACCAGCATGGCCACGCAGCCGACCAGGAACTGCAGGCGCCCCGGCCCGTCGTACTTGTGCGCGACGCCGAGGATGCCGCTGCCGGCGATCAGCGCGTGCGGCAGGGCGGCGATGCCCAGGGTGAGGGCCGCCACGTGGTCCTTGTAGACCCGGGCGCGCACGCCTGCGAAGGCGACCAGCACCACGGCCGTCACGCCGGAGAGCACCCCGGGCAGGCCGTGCATGTTGTGGGTCAGGTCGGAGAACCAGAGGGCGAAACCGAGCAGCACGATCAGCAGGCCGGCGCCGATCAGGCCGAAGGCCCGCATCAGGTCCGGGCTCCAGAACCGGCGGTCGGCCTCGACCGCGCTGGCGATGGCGTCGGCCACGTCGTCGTAGACGGCCGGCGGCAGCGACTCGGCGAACGGGCGCAGACTCAACAGGTCGCCGTCGCGCACCTGCTGGGCGGCCAGCGGCAGGCCGCTGTCCAGCACCGTGCCGTCGCGGCGCACCAGATGGAAGCCGGTGGGGTCGCCGTCGGCCTGGGTCTGGCCGGAGAGCCGCAGCACCTCGGGATAGACGTCGGCGAGCGGCACGTCCTCCGGCAGGGCCACATCGATCCGGCTGTCCGGCGCCACCACGGTGACGCGACAGAATCCGGTCGCTGCGTTCGAACTCACCGGTGCTCCCCCTTGCTCACTGTCCTTCATCAACCGTGCGCCGCGTCCACCGGAGTTGGCGCTGCGTCACCCTACCGCCCGAGGGAGCGTCACCGTCCCGCACCCCGGCCGACCCCGTCCGGCACGTCCCGCACGCCCGCAGGGCCCGCCCCCGCTCGGCACCCCGGCGGGCTCGGTAGGATCTGCCCCTGCGCAGGGCGCGTGCCGGGGGCGGGATGGATCGCCGCGGTACCGCCCCGGTCCGCGGCGGGGGCAGGGCAGTCACAGGGGCGCCTCCTTCGGGACCCGTCGAGTCGCGTGAGGCTGGTGCGGTAGTAGATGAGTGTCGTGACGGTCAAGCGTCCGCCCCGGGCGTATCCCCCGGTGGTTCCGGACGAGCCCGTGGAGCTGGTCAACCCGCCCGAACTGCCCCGTGGGGGCGGCGACGACTGGGTGATGAGCCTGCTGCCGCTGCTCGGCATGGGCGGCTCGGCGGCCTTCCTGTTCAGTCCCGGCGCGGCCCCGATGATGAAGGTCATGGGCATGCTGATGGTGGCCTCCACCGCCGGCATGGGCATCGCCCAGCTGGTCAAGGCCCGCAAGGGCGGCGGCGCGGGGCTGGCGGACGAGCGGCGCGACTACCTGAAGTACCTGCAGCAGATGCGCCGCCAGGTCCGTCGCACCGCCGAGCGTCAGCGCGGCGCGCAGCTCTATCTGCACCCGGAGCCGGACCAGTTGTGGTCGATCGTGGCCGAGGGCCGCCGGCTGTGGGAGCGCCGCCCCAGCGACCCGGACTTCGCCCAGATCCGCCTGGGCCGCGGCGCACAGCAGCTGGCCACTCCCCTGGTGGCCCCGCAGACCGCGCCGATGGACGAGCTGGAACCGCTGTCGGCCGACGCGATGCGCAACTTCCTGCAGGCCCACGGCACGCTGCAGGAACTGCCGCTGTCGGTCTCGCTGCGCGCCTTCTACCACATCACCGTCTGCGGCGACCCGGACGCGGTGTACGCCAACGTGCGGGCGATGATCGCCCAGTTGACCACCCTGCACTCCCCCGACGACCTGATGCTCGGCGTCGCGGCCGCGCCCGGCGCGCTGGACGAGTGGGAGTGGGTCAAGTGGCTGCCGCACACCCAGCACCGCAAGCAGAACGACGGCGCGGGCTCGCGCCGGCTGATCGCGGCGGGCCTGGGCGAGCTGGAGCTGCTGCTGGAGGACGAGCTGTCGGGCCGCCAGCGGTTCAGCCGCGACGCCGTGCCGACGCCGGAGCAGCCGCACCTGATCGTGGTCCTGGACGGCGCCTCGGTGCCCCAGGACTCGCTGCTGGCCTCGGTGGACGGGGTGCACGGGGTGACCGTGATCGAGGTGGTCCCGGGCGACCTGGACGAGCCGACCGGGCACCTGGTGGTCACCGTCGGCACCGAGGAGCTGCTGCTGGAGTCGGCCTCCGGGGCCTCCTACTCGGGCCGCCCCGACGCCCTGACCGCCTGGCAGTCCGAGGCGCTGGCCCGGCAGCTGGCGCCGTACCGGATCTCGGCCGGCGGTGACGACGAACCGCTGCTGTCCAACCTGGACTTCACCGACCTGATGGGCGTGGGCGACGCCGGCTCGGTGGACACCGCCCGCACCTGGCGGCCGCGTCCCCAGCACGAGAAGCTGCGGGTGCCGATCGGGGTGGGGGCCGGCGGCGAGCTGGTCCACCTGGACATCAAGGAGGCCGCGCTGGAGGGCATGGGCCCGCACGGCCTGTGCGTGGGCGCCACCGGGTCCGGCAAGTCGGAGCTGCTGCGCACCCTGGTGCTGGGCCTGGCGATGACGCACTCCTCCGAGACGCTGAACTTCGTGCTCGCCGACTTCAAGGGTGGGGCGACCTTCGCCGGCATGGCCGACATGCCGCACACCTCCGCGGTGATCACCAACCTGGAGGGCGAGCTCACCCTGGTCGACCGCATGCGCGACGCGATCGAGGGCGAGCTGAACCGCCGCCAGGAGCTGCTGCGCTCGGCCGGCAACTACGCCAACCTCAACGAGTACGAGCGGGCCAGGGCGGCCGGCGCGGCGCTGGACCCGCTGCCCTCACTGGTGCTGATCATCGACGAGTTCTCCGAACTCCTCACCGCCAAGCCCGACTTCATCGACATGTTCATCCAGATCGGCCGGATCGGCCGATCGCTCGGGGTGCACCTGCTGCTGGCCTCGCAGCGCCTGGAGGAGGGCAAGCTCCGCGGCCTGGACACCTTCCTGTCCTACCGGATCGGTCTGCGCACCTTCTCGGCCGCCGAGTCACGGGCGGCGATCGGCGTGCCGGACGCGTACCACCTGCCGCCGGTGCCCGGCGTCGGCTACCTCAAGTTCGGCACCGACGTGATGGACCGCTTCAAGGCGGCCTACGTCTCGGGGCCCTACCGGGCACCGGGCCAGCAGCGGGCCAGCGGCCGGATCTCCACCGTGCAGCCGGTGCTCTTCACCGCGGCCGAGGTGCCGGTGATCGAGGCGGTGGTGCAGGAGGTGGCCCCCGAGCCGGAACAGCTGGACGACGCGCTGGTCGACACCGTGCTCGACGTGATCGTGCAGCGGATGGTCGGGCAGGGTCCGCCCGCCCACCAGGTCTGGCTGGCGCCGCTGGACGAGGCGCCGAGCATGGACCAGCTGGTGCCGCCGCTCCAGGCCACCCCCGAACGCGGCCTGACCTCGCCGGAGTTCGGCGCACTGGGCCGACTCGTGGTGCCGGTGGGCATCGTGGACCGGCCGCGCGAGCAGCGGCGCGACGTGCTCTACCAGGACTTCTCCGGCGCGGCCGGCCACGGCCTGGTGGTCGGCGGTCCGCGCTCGGGCAAGTCGACCATGATCCGCACCATGGTGGCGGGCTTCGCGCTCACCCACACCCCGGTGGAGACCCAGTTCTACCTGCTGGACTTCGGCGGCGGCGGGTTCCAGTCGCTGCAGGACCTGCCGCACGTCGGCGGGGTGGCCGGACGCCTGGACACCGACAAGGTGCGCCGGATGGTCAGCGAGGTGCACGGGGTGCTGAACCGGCGCGAGGAGCTGTTCCGCGCCACCGGCATCGACTCGATCGGCACCTACCGCACCCGCCGGGCCGCCGGTCAGCTGCCGGACGAACAGTTCGGTGACGTCTTCCTGGTGATCGACGGCTGGCTGACGCTCCGCCAGGAGTACGAGATCCTGGAGCCGGTGATCACCGACATCGTGGCCCGCGGTCTGGGCTACGGCGTGCACGTGGTGCTGACCGCCGCCCGCTACGCCGAGGTCCGCCCGGCGCTCAAGGACGCGCTGCAGAACCGCACCGAACTGCGGCTGGGCGATCCGATGGAGTCGGAGATCGACCGCAAGGTGGCGCAGAACGTGCCCAACGGCGCCCCGGGCCGCGGCCTGACCAGCGGCAAGCTGCACTTCCTGAGCGGGCTGCCGCGCCTGGACGGCTCCTCGGCCATGGAGGACCTGGTGACCGGCGTCGCCGGGCTGGTGGAGGCGGTCGACGCCGCCTGGAGCGGTCCGCGGGCGCCGCAGGTGCGGATGCTGCCGGCCGTGCTGGACGGCTACGCGCTGCCCAAGGGCTTCGAGCAGCCCGAGCGCGGGGTCGCCTTCGGCCTGGACGAGGTCGAGATGGCGCCGGTCTTCGTCAACTTCGAGACCGACCCGCTCTTCATCGTCTTCGGTGAGAGCGAGTCCGGGAAGTCGGCGCTGCTGCGGATGCTGATCAAGCAGATCACCGAGCGCTACACCCCCGAGCAGGCCGGCATCGTGGTCGGGGACTACCGGCGCGCGCTGCTGGGCGCGGTGCCGCCGGAGTACCTGGTGGAGTACGCCGCCGCGCAGCCCGCGATGAGCGCGATCGTGGACATGCTGCGCGGGGCCTGCGCGCGCCGGCTGCCCGGCCCGGACGTGACGGCCGACCAACTGCGCAACCGCAACTGGTACAGCGGCAAGGACATGTTCGTGATCGTCGACGACTACGAGCTGGTCGCCACCTCCTCGGGCAACCCGATGGCCCCGCTGGCCGAGTTCCTGCCGTTCGCCCGCGACATCGGCCTGCGGGTGATCGTCGCGCGCAGCGCGGGTGGCGCGAGCCGCTCGCTCTTCGAGCCGGTGATGCAGCGGATGCGCGAGCTGGGCGGGCAGGGCGTCATGCTCTCCGGCAACCGGGACGAGGGCGCGCTGCTGGGCACCGTCAAGCCGCAGGCGCTGCCGCCGGGCCGCGGTGTGTTCGTGTCGCGGCGGATCACCAGCGGGCAGATGGTGCAGACGGGCTGGTTGCCGCAGCAGTGAGCCGAGCGGGGCGGCCGGCCGGCCGTCACTGACAGTGTTCGAGGGGTCGGGTGCGCGCAGTCGCCGCCCGGCCCCTCGGCATGTGCGCCGTCCAGCAGCCGGAAAGTTATCGAGGTTTTTTCACCGCCGAGCTGCGGTTCTCGTGGTGCTCGCGATCCGGTCCGAAGAGTCGTCGCGATGCCTGGGCCTGCCTGGACCACTGGCAACCGCTGCCGACCGCAACCTTTGAATCGGTCTTCGCAATCCGAGTTCACCTTTGATTCATACGCCGTTGGCCAAAGGTAACAAGTCGGACATCAATCCCGGGGGCCTGCCGCGGGCCAGAGATGTGGATGCCTATGCGGATTACCGCAACGGATTCCGAAGGTCAACCGCCATTGACGCAAGCTATACGCCCCCGCACCATGGCGATCCAAGGGAGCCGGCAGACCAAACCCCCAGGCAGGGGCATCGAAGACGTCGCGGAGGCGATATCGCTCCCCACCCAGCACCGCACAGGACCGCGCACCGCCGCGCTGAGCCGATCGGACCCGCCATGACCGACACGCTTCGCCCACCCGCCGCCACCCCCACGGTGACGGTCAGTACCGCCGAGGCCTCCCGAGGGCTGCAGCGCTCGCTCGGCGTCGTGGGCGGAACGCTGCTCACGCTCTCCTGCGTGACGCCGGCCTCCTCGCTCTTCGTCATCGTGCCGCTGCTGTTCAACTCGCTCGGCACCGCGACCGCGCTGACCATCGGCGTCGGCGCGATCATCTGCGTGGCGGTGGCGTTCTGCTACTCCGAGCTGGGCACCCTGATCCCCAGCGCGGGCGGCGAGTACGCGATGGTGGGCACGCTCGCCGGGCGGTTCGCCGGCTGGCTGGTCTTCATCCAGTCGCTGATCGTGGTGATGATCGTCCCCTCGGTGATCGCCATCGGGACGGCCGCCTACCTGGCCCCGATCGTGCACGTCAGCGGCCCGGTGGCCGGCGCCGCGGTGATGCTGGCCGCCACCGTGGCCGGCCTGCTGGACCTGCGGGCCAACGCCTGGATCACCGGCATCTTCCTGGTCCTGGAGGTGATCGCGGCCGGCGTCGTCTCGATCCTCGGCTTCGCGCACAGCCAGCGCGGGGTGGGCAGCCTGTTCCACGGCGTGGTGGCCGACGCCCACGGCGCCACCAGCGCGGTGGGCCTGGGCGCGATGATGGCCGCCATGGGCACCGCGCTCTTCGTCACCCAGGGCTTCAGCACCGCGATCTACCTCTCCGAGGAGCTGGAGAACCCGCGCCGCAACGTGGCCCGCACGGTGCTGTGGACGCTGGGCCTGTCCGCGGTGGTCATCATGGTCCCGGTCATCGCGATCACCCTGGGCGCGCCCGACCTGTCCACGCTGACCGGCGGCGACATCTCCGGCATGGTGGCCGGCTGGAGCGACTCGGCGCTCGGCACCTTCATCAGCCTGTGCATCGCGCTGGCCATCATCAACGCCGGCATCGTCATGGTGATCCAGAACTCCCGGGTGCTGTTCGCCTCGGGCCGTGACCGGGCCTGGCCGGAGCCGGTCAACAAGGCCTTCGGCACGCTGAACCGCTTCAACGCCCCGTGGGTCTCCACCCTCGCGGTCGGCGTCCCCGGCGCGGTGCTGTGCTTCGTCCCCGGCCAGATGCTGAGCAACATCACCGGCGTCGCGGTCGCCGCGCTCTACCTGCTGGTCGCCGTCGCCGCGCTGTTCGCCCGCCGCGGCGCGCACAAGGACACGCCCGCCTGGCGCCAGCCGCTGTGGCCGGTGCTGCCCGTGCTGCTGATCATCGCCCTCGGCTACACGCTGACCCAGCTGGACACCAAGGCGCTGATCTGGACCGGCGTGATCACCGCCACCGCCTCGCTCTACTGGGTCTTCTACCTGCGCCCGCGCCAGGCGACCCGCTGGGTGATCACCCTGCCGGAGGACGAGCAGGTCTGAGCCCGCCCGGCCCCGCGCGCGACGAAGCGGCCCGTACGCCCCGCTGGGGGGTGTCCGGGCCGCTTCGGCTGTCGCGGGCCGTCCGGGCCGCCTGGCGGGAGCCTCAGCCCTGCTGGCGGCGGTGGTCGCGCAGCACCACGGAGCCACCGAAGAGCAGCGCCACCAACAGGACCGCGCCGCCGAGCACATAGGTGGCGGTGCGCCGGTCACGGTCGGCCTGGGTCTCGCCCAGGCCCAGCGGCTGCGGCAGGATCGGCGCACCGGCCAGCTGGACCGGCGGGTCGGGCACCGGGGCGTTGGCCGGCGGGTCGGTGTCGGTGACCGCCTTGACCGGGTCGACCACCCCCCAGCCGAGGTACTTGTCGGGGGTGCGCTGGGTGCGCTGCGCGGTCTGCTCGATCCGGGTGCGGATCTGCTGAGCCGTCCAGTCCTTGTGCTCGCCGCGCAGCAACGCGGCCACCCCGGCCACGTACGGGGCGGCGAAGCTGGTGCCGTTGTCCACGCACTGGCCGCCGCCCGGAACGGTGGAGAGCATGTCGACGCCGGGGGCCGCGACCTTGACGAAGTCGCCGTACTCGGAGAACGAGGCGCGCTCGTTGTTGCGGTCCGAGGCGCCCACCGCGAGCACCGTGGGGTAAGCGGCCGGATAGGTCGCCCCCTCCTGGCCGTCGTTGCCGGAGGCCGCGACCACCACCACGTTGTGCGCCTCGGCCAGGTCGATCGCGCTCTTGAGGGCGACGCTGCCGCTGAAGCTGCTGTCCCCGTTGGTGCCCCGGACGTCCTGCGAGATGTTGATGACCTGGGCGTTGGCGTTGACCGCGTCCACGACCGCCTGGGCCAGGGTGTCCACGTTGCCGCTGCCCGCGTCGTCGTTCTGCCGGATCGACAGGATCTGGGCGCCGGGCGCCAGGCCCACGAAGCCGACCCCGTCACGGTGCGCGGCGGCGATGATGCCGGCCACCTTGGTGCCGTGGCCGACCGTGTCGGTGGTCGAACCCCCGGCCACCGGCTGGTTGTTGTTGTTCTTGTCCAGCAGCAGCGTGGGACCGGCCTGCACCTTGCCGGCCAGCTGCGGGTTCTGGTTGTCCACGCCGGTGTCGATCACCGCGACCAGCACCCCGCTGCCGGTGACCGTGTTGTTCTGCCAGAGCTGGTCGAGCAGCACCCGCTGCAGCGCCCACGGGGTGCCCGGCACGTCCTTGGCGGGGAAGGTGCAGTCGCCGGCCGCCGCGATGCTCAGCGGCGACCAGTGGGTCCCCGGCGGATCCGCCGCCATGGCGGGCGCGGCGGCCGTCCCGCCCAGCACACCGAGCACCGCGCCGACCGCCGCAATCCGGCTCAGCCTTCGCCCCAACGCCACCTGGCACCCCTCGACTCGCGTGTTCCGCCCAACGTGTTCCGCCCAACGTGTCCTGCTGCGTGTCCGGCCCAGGGCTGCGGCCCGGACACGCGACGGGGCGGGCGTCCAAGGACACCCGCCCCACCTGTTGCGCTCAGCCGGACCGGCTCACCGGCCCCGACCGATGGATCAGCCGTTCCAGATCGCGGTGTTGGCCGACTCGGTCTGGGTGTAGCTCTGGTGAGCGTTGTCCAGCGCCGCGGCGATCTGGTTCAGCGTGGTGTGCAGGTCATTGGCCTTCGAGTCCCAGATGGCCTGGCGGGCCTGGTAGCCCTCCTGAGCCGCACCGGTCCAGGAGCTGGCGATCCGGGTGACACCGGCCTTGAGGTCGTCCAGCTGCTGCTGGACGCGGGTGGCGGTGGCACGGACCTCGGAGCCCGCGTTCTGGATGGTGGCGAAATCGACCTTGATGCTTCCGTCAGCCATGATGGCTCCCTTTCAGGAAAGAGGTGGTGCGGGGCGCCCCTCGGGGACGGCCCCGACTGATGTGCACTGCCGCGCAGCTGCGTGCCGGCCGGGCCGGCAGGGCGTCAGGCGCCCTGGACGCCGCTGAGCGAGGAGCGCTGGTCCTCTTCGGTGGAGGAGTACTTGGCAGTGGTGGCGTCGATCGCCTGCCGGATCTCGTCCAGCACCTTGTTGAGCGCGCTCGCGTCGTCGTTCCACCGCTCCTGGAGCTGGTGGTAAGCGGTCGCAGCCGCACCCTGCCAGCCACCGGCAATCGATTCGACCAGCGAGTTGAGCTTCGAAAGCTCGCCCTGGATCTGCGAGTTGACCTCGGTGATCTTGCCCGAGAAAGCCCGCATCTCCTCAGCGGTCGTCGTGAACTGACCAGCCATGTTCCACCGTCCCCCATGAGACAGACTCTTTCCGGCTGTGCGGTCACCCTGCCCACCCGGACGACACCACGGTGTGATGCTTCGCAGCACTGTAGCCAACGACGCCGACAGTCCCAACATCGGGAGCCGTATGGTTACCAACCCATGACGATGTGGGGGAGATTGGCGCAGCCGGTACTGACCCGCGATCAACTACCGCAATCAGGACGTCTGCTCCTGCAGGGCGGCCTTGGTGTTGAGTGCCGGGCCCGCCGGGATCAGGTCCGACCAGACCTTGGGCACCAGCACCGGCGCCGTGTCCTTGTAGCCCAGCCTGGCCTGGGCCTCGTTGACCTGCGGCTGGCTGTCGCCCTGCGGGCTCGCGGAGGGCGCCGGGGCCGGTGAGGCGCCAGAGGCCGGGCCGTCGTTGCCGGCCGGCACGAAGTAGCGCAGCCCGGTCTCGGTGATCAGGTAGTCGCTGCCGGAGCCCTGGGTGGAGGCGTCCACCGCGCGGTAGAACAGCCCGTGGCCCGGGCTGACATAGGCGCTGGCCGAGCCGGGCACGAAGGCGGCGGGGAAGTCGGCGCCGGCCCACACGCTCTGCTGCACGGCACCCCCGTTCATCCCTTCGAGGGTGGAGCAGATCACCGGACGGGCGGTACCCGGGTCGCCGCCGTTGACCGGAGCGGCCGGCTTGGCCGTCGGCCAGTCGGGCACCTTGGCCATCGGCCCCGAGGTGTCGAAGTCGCGACCGTAGCGGGCGTTGTCGGCCGGGGTGATCTCGGCGACGGTCGGGTTGCCCTGGTCGTAGGCGTAGCCGGTGACCGGCGCCTGCCGGATCAACTCGGCCTCGAAGGCCGTCACCTGGTAGAGCCGGTCGGTACCGACCACGTAGTAGGTCCCCTGCGAACTGACCAGCCTGCCCACGTAGCTCTGGTTGGGGTCGGAGAGCTGCACGCCGGAGCGGGTCTTGGCGGCGGTCATCCCCGGCACCTGCGGGAAGCCGATCGCACTGCCCGGGGTCAGCGTGCCCAGCCAGTCGTCGGTGACCTGCTCCGGCTTGGCCTGGTTGCCGAAGAGCGCGATCCGCAGCGCCCGCACGTCGGAGTCCGACATCCCCGGGGTGCCGATCACGTGCGAGCGGCCCGCCGAGTCCACCAGGTACTGGATGCCCGGCACGCCGTTCTTCTGCACCGCCTGCACGTAGAGCGACTGCCCCGCGTTCAGCAGCCGGTCGGGCCGCTCCAGAGTGGCCGCGTCCGCGCCGGCCGTCACGAAGACGCCCTGGTTGGGGTGGGAGTCGTCGGCCCCGGGCCGGTCACAGACCGACCACTTCTTGGCCGTGCCCGCGTCCGCGGCGCTCGGCAGCTTGTCGGGGGCGTACGGAATGCCGATCGTCGGACCGTGCGCCTTGTAGTTGTCGATCGCCGAGTCGGCGACGATGACCACGCTGGAGTCGGCCGGCAGCACCAGCTTCGCCGAGGACATGTTGAGCACCGGGTGCAGCATCTTGGTGCCGTCGGCGCTGGTCAGCACCACGTAGCGGGTCGTCGAATCCTTGCCCAGGATGACGTTCTTGCCGCTGTCCCAGCCTTCCGGAGCGGTCGGCTTGATCAGGCCCCAGAGCCCGAAGCCGGCCACCGCCACCACCGCCATCACCAGCGAGGGGAGCACCGCGCGGATCGGCCGCGGCGCGTCCTCGTCGCTACCACCACCGGCCGGCTGCAGGAAGGCGCCCACGGTGCGCTTTCGCGCGAAGGTGTAGGCGTTCAGCTCGTCCCTGCGTGATGCCATCGTGCTTGGCCCTCCCCTGTTGAGGCCGCCCGCTCGCCTCAGGTCCCTGGCGACCCTCTACGATGCGGCAGACGTGAGTACGGTACGGGTACTGTTCAGCACCCGGCCAACCGGGCCGTGACAGCGAATCAGAGAGGGTCACGCGGGGGAATGCCAAGCCAGACCGCGCAAGGGCGACGCAGGGCGGCACGGGGCAGGGGGGCCCGCCCGAACGGCACGACTCCCCCGCAGCCCACCGGAGTCCAGGACGGCGGTGGTGGCCCGGCCCCCGTCCCGGTGCGGGTGCACCCGCGCCCCGGACTGCTCGGCGGCCGGCTGCGACTGCAGCAACTGGTGCTGATCGAGGTCGCGGTGGCGCTGGTCGCGGTCGGCTGGACGGTCAACCGGGCGATGGCCGGGGCCTTCGCGGTGCCGGCCGTACTGCTGCTGGCGCTGGCCGTGGTGCCGGTGCGCGGGCGCAGCCTGCCCGAGGCGCTGCGGATCCGCTCGGCCCACCGCGCCCGCCGCCGCGAGGCGCCGAACCTGTTGCCGCCGCCCGGCAGCGACCCGGGCCTGGCGCCCGCGCTGGAGCTGGAACCCGCCCTGCGCACCTACACCCACGCCACCGAGACCGACGTCGGCGCGGGCCGCCCGGTGCGCCGCGAGACCGGCATGATCGGCGACGGCACCTTCCTCACCTCGGTGCTGCTGGTGCAGGCCAAGGACCAGCCGCTGCGCCCGATGCGCACCGCGCTGCCGCTGCCGCTGGACATCGTCTGCTCGGCGCTGCGGGTGGACGACATCGCGCTGGAGTCGGTGCAGGTGCTCCAGCACACCCAGCCCGCCCCGGCCCCGCACCTGCCCGAGCAGGCCCTGGCCACCCGCGCCTACCAGCAGCTGCCGGACGGGCTCAGCACCCCCGCCCTGCGCCTGACCTGGGTCGCCCTCAAGCTCGACCCGGAGCGCGCGGCCACCGCCGTGCTGGCCCGCGGCGGCGGCGAGGAGGGCGCCCGCAAGGCGCTGCAGCGGGTCACCGACCAGCTGGCCGGGCGGCTCAACGGCGCCGGATTCACCGCCACCGCGCTGGACGAGCGCCAGCTGATCGGCGCGCTGTCCATCGCCACCTGTGCCAACCCGCTGGCCACGGCCGGCCGCCAGGGCACCGGCAGCGGCGGCGGTGGCGTCACCCGCCGCACCCAGGAGAGCAGCCGGTTCTGGCGGGTCGACGACCGCTTCCACACCACCTACTGGATCTCCAAGTGGCCCCAGCTCAGCCACTCGCCCGGCGCGGGCGGCGGGGCCTCGGCCCCCGACCTGGTCAACCTGGCCACCGGCACACCCGCGCTGGCCAGCGTGTTCAGCCTGACCGCCCGGGCCGGCGCCGGTGACGCGGCCGCGATCAGCGGCCACGTCCGGGTGGTGGCCCGCAGCGAGGCCGACGTCGCCCAGTTCGGCCGGCTGCTGGAGCAGCGCGCGCAGAGCGCGGGCCTGGGCCTGTCCCGGCTGGACCAGGAGCAGGCACCCGGCCTGCTCGCCACCCTGCCTCTGGGGGGATGTGCCTGATGGCCTATCAGACCTACTCCGGCCAGAACCGGCCGCAGCCCGCCGACCGCACCGGGCCGCTGGCCCGGATCCGGGCCGGATTCGGCCTGCGCGGCCCGCGCCGCGAGCAGCACGTGCTCGGCCCCGAGGAACTGGCCGCGCTCTCCTTCCCGGTCGGCGACGACGGCGTGGTGATCGGTGAGGACCCGCACCGCCAGGCCGCGGTGCTCGGCCTGTTCCGGCCCAGCGCCTACGACGTGGTGCTGGTCGGCGGGGTGTGGACGGCACAGGTGATCGCGCTGCGGGCAGCCGCCACCGGCGCCCGGGTCGCGGTGGAGACCGCCCGGCCCCAGCTCTGGGCGCAGCTGGCACAGGCCGCCGGCGGCGGACAGCCGTGCGTGACCGTGCACCAGATCGGCCGGCTCGGCGCACAGGGCGCCTCGGTCTCGGCGCCGGTCCTGGTGGTGCGCGACCTGGGACCGCGCCCGCCGCGCAGCCGCCTGTCGGCCACTCCCTGGCAGTCCACGCTGACCCTGCTGCCGTTCCTGGGACCGAACGCGGCCCGGGTCATCAACTCGGCCGACCTGGTGGGGGTACAGCGGATCTCCCCGCCGGAGGCCGAACTGATCGGCCGGGTGCTCTCGTTCAGCAGCCAGGACGTGACCGCGTTGCCGCAGCTCGGCGACGACCTCACGCTCTGGGCCACCAGGATCCACCGGCAGTACGTGCGCACCGAGCCGGGCTCGGCCGAGCACCAGCTGCTGGGGCCGCCCCGCCGGGTGGACTGACCGGTACCCGATCGGCAGCCCGCCGCCCCGGCGCCGTCACCCCTACCGGTGACGGCGCCCAGCGGCCGGGCCCGGACGGATCCGCCCACGGCTGAGCCCGCGTCAGGTCGGACAAGTCCCGACGGCGCAGTCAACCTGGCGACGCACAGGTTCTAGTCTTGTGCCTACGGCACCGCGAACAGCGGCGGCGAACACGAGGGAGCCCAAGGTGAGCAGCGATCGGGACGGCGTCTACGTCGGCGACAACGCGGCGGCGGAGGACGACGACGACTGGTCCGACGCCCCCGACTACACTCCCCCGTCCTGGTACACGCAGGGCGAGGCGGCACCGGCGGCCGAGCCGCGGCCCGCGCCTGCTCCGGTGGGCGAACCCCAGCCGGCCTCCGCTGCGCCGGTCCCCGTGCCGATCCCCGCGCAGGCCGGGCCCGGCGGCGAGGCCGAGGTGCCGCCGGCGGCCGTGCCTGCGGCTGCCGTAGCCGCGGCTCCGGTCCCCTCGGACCCGGTCGCGCAGCCCCCCGTCCCGCAGACCGCCGTCCCGCAGACCACCGTGCCCCAGAGCGACGTGCCACGCGCCGCCGTCCCGCCGACCGCCGTGCCGCCGGTCGGCGGCGAGCCGGTGCCGGCCCCCCTGGCGACCCCGCAGGCCGTGGGCAGTGCCCCGGCCACGCCCGGCTTTCCCGGCCCGCCCGCCTGGCCGGGCGCCGAGCAGCAGCCGTACCAGGCCGGCCCGCCGCAGAACGCCCAGGGCCAGCCCGGCGTCCAGCAACCCGGCCTCCAGCAACCCGTCACGGCACCGCCCGCGCAGGCCTACCCCGCCGGCGCCTACCCCGCCGGCGCCTACCCGCCGCACCTGCAGCAGGGCCAGCCGCTCCCGCCCGCCCAGCCGCAACCGGGCCCGGAGGCCGCGCCGCCCGGCGTGCCGAACGCTCCCACCGCCGGCCCGCCGTGGGGCCAGCCGCACCCCGCCGCCCAGCCGGGCGTCCCGCAGGCGGGTCCGGTCGACCCGCGCCAGGGCGGCTGGCCGCAGTCCGGCCCGGCCCCGGCCGTGCCCACCGCCGGCCAGCAGCCGTACCCCGCGCCGATGGCCTACCCGCACCAGCAGGCCGTGCCGCAGGCCCCCGCCGCCTTCCAGCAGCCCGGCGGCCAGCAGCCGACCGCGCAGGGCGCCCCGCTCGGCTACACCGCGGCCGTGGAGCTCTCCTCCGACCGGCTGCTGCGCAACCAGCCCAAGCAGCAGCGCCAGGCGCCGCGGCTGAAGTTCGGCGGCAAGGCCGCGCAGGCCGAGCGCGAGCGCAAGCTCGGGATCATCCGCACCCCGGTGCTGAGCTGCTACCGGATCGCCGTGATCAGCCTCAAGGGCGGCGTCGGCAAGACCACGACCACCACCTCGCTCGGGGCCACGCTGGCCAGCGAGCGCCAGGACAAGGTGATCGCGATCGACGCCAACCCCGACGCCGGCACCCTGGGCCGCCGGATCAAGCGGCAGACCGGGGCGACCATCCGCGACCTGGTGACGGCCATCCCGCACCTGCGCAGCTACATGGACATCCGCCAGTACACCTCGCAGGACCTCAACAGCGGCCTGGAGATCCTGGCGAACGATGTCGACCCGGCGGTCTCCACCACCTTCAACGACTCCGACTACCGCCAGGTGATCGACGTACTGGGCCGCCAGTACCCGATCATCCTGACCGACTCCGGCACCGGCCTGCTGTACAGCGCGATGCGCGGGGTGCTCGACCTGGCCGATCAGCTGATCATCGTCGCGACCCCGAGCGTGGACGGCGCCAGCAGCGCCAGCACCACCCTCGACTGGCTGTCCGCGCACGGCTACGCCGACCTCGTCCAGCGCAGCATCACCGTGGTCTCCGGGGTCCGCGAGACCAGCAAGATGATCCGGATCGAGGACATCGTCGCGCACTTCCAGACCCGCTGCCGCGGCGTCGTGGTGGTGCCGTTCGACGAGAGCCTGGCGGCCGGCGCCGAGGTCAACCTGGACATGATGCGGCCCAAGGTCCGCGAGGCCTACTTCGAGCTGGCCACCCTGGTCGGCGAGGACATCATCCGGGCCCAGCAGGCCGCGGCGAGCGGCGGCTGGCAGCAGCAACAGCAGCCGGCACAGGGCGCGCCGCAGCAGGGGTGGCCCGGCCAGCCCGGACCGGCCCAGCCGCAGCCGTACGGCGCGCCCGGACCGGAGGCCGGCCAGCCCTGGGGCGCGCCGCAGGGCGGTGGCCCGGCCGGTGGGCAGCCCTGGGCGCCGCAGCCCGGCCAGCAGGGCTACGGCTACCCGGCGCAGGGCGCCCCGCAGGCGCCCCCGCCCCAGGGGTACGGCTACCCGCCGGCACCCGGGCCGGTGGCCCCCGGGCCACAGCCGGGCCCGGGCCAGTGGCCCCCGAGCCTGCCGATGCCCGCCCCCACCGACCCCGCGCAGCAGCCGCAACAGCAGCCGCAGCAGCCCGGCTACGGCTACCCGCCGCCACCGCCCCGGCAGTGACCGCACGCGACCGCGCCCGCCCCCATCGCTTCGGGGGCGGGCGCGGTCGCGTGCGGTGACGGCTCGTCAGTCCGTCGTGGTCAGCTCCCTGGCCTGCTTCACATCGGCGGCCATCCGGTCGAGCAGCGCTTCGATGGTGTCGAACTTCTCCATCCCGCGCAGGTAGGCGAGGAAGTCGACGGCCACGTGCAGCCCGTACAGGTCCAGGCCGACCCGGTCGATCGCGTAGGCCTCGACGGTGCGGTGGGTGCCGTCGAAGGTGGGGTTGGTGCCCACCGAGATGGCGGCCGGCATCCGCTCGCCGTCGGCCGTCAGCCAGCCCGCGTACACCCCGTCGGCCGGGACGGCGCTGTGCGGCACCACGTCCACGTTGGCGGTCGGGTAGCCCAGGTCGCGCCCGCGCTGCGCACCGCGCACCACGATGCCCTCGACCCGGTGCGGCCGCCCCAGCACCTCGGCCACCGCGCCCATCTCACCGGCCGCGACCAGCCGGCGGGCCAGCGTGGAGGAGAAGGGCTCGCCGCCACCGGCCGCGCCGCGCACCTGGAGGTCGAGCACCTCGACCTCGAAGTCCGCCTCCTGGCCCAGCTCGGCCAGCAGCGCGACATTGCCGGCCGCCTTGTGGCCGAACCGGAAGTTCGGCCCCTCGATCACCAGCCGCGCGTGCAGTGCGTCCACCAGCACCTGCTGGACGAACGTCTGCGGCGACTCCTTCGAGAACTCCGCCGTGAACGGCAGCACCAGCACCGCGTCCACGCCGAGGGTCGCCATCAGCTCGGCCCGGCGCGGGTGCGGGGCCAGCAGCGGCGGGTGGCTGCCGGGGCGCACCACCTCGCTCGGGTGCGGGTCGAAGGTCACCACGACGGCCTTGGCGCCCAGCTCACCCGCCCGGGCGACCGCCCGGTTGATGATCAGCTGGTGCCCCAGGTGCACCCCGTCGAACGAGCCGATGGTGACGACGCTGCGTCCCCAGTCGCCGGGAATCTCCTCCAGGCCACGCCAGCGCTGCACCCTGACCGCTCCTCTTCTCACATGCTCACACTCGAACCCCTATAGCGTGCCATGCGCCGCTCCGCGCTCCGGCACCGGAACACCCGCTGCGCGCGGCAGCGCGGCGATGACCGGCCGCACGGCCGTGCGTTCGGCCTCGGCCGCCGCGTACTGCGGGTCGCGGCCCTGCGCGAGGAGCACGCGCATCCGGGCCAGCAGCGGACCGCCCGTGGGCGGGTGCGAGTCGAGGGGCCACTCGGCGAGCAGTTGGGCGAAGTCGGCGGCCCGGCCCGCGCAGCACACCAGCAGCGCGTCCCAGCGCTCCGGGCCGCCCGGGCCCTGGGCCCAGGCGTCGGCGATCCGGCGCACCATCGCCCGGGCGCGCTGGGGGTCCTGGCGGGCGGTGGTGTTGGCCAGCCGCTCCAGGGCGGGCGCCAGCACCACCGGATCCCGCTCGGTGACCAGCAGCCGGTCCAGGAACTCGCCGCGCAGCACCTCCCCGGCCGCCGGGCCCCGCACCGGCCCGGTCGCGGTCGCGGTCGGCGAGGCCGCCGGCGCCGCGGCCCCCGGGGTGGCCAGGACCAGCGCGAAGGCCTGCCGGACCGACGCCGGCCGCTCCCCCGGCGGCGCGCCCAGCAGCGCGGTGAGATCGCCCCGGGCGGCCGTACCCAGGGCGAGCCGCCGGTTGAGGTACTCGGCCACCAGCTCGGCCCGCTCGGGGCGGGCCCGCAGCAGGCGCCCGGCCAGCCGGGTGGCCGGGTCGGGCAGCGAACCGGGCGCCGCCACCGCGCCGGCCCCGGGCGCGCCGACTCCGGGCGCGGCGTCCGCGAGCACCCGCAGCACGGCCGCGGCAGAGCCGCCGGGCAGCGCCAGCCGCGCCTCGAACGCGTCGAGGACGGCGGCCGCGTCGGTGGCCAGCGCCACCGCGAGGGCCGCCGGCGGGACGAACGGATCGTCGGCCGCGTACGCGCGCAGCGCGCCCGGCAGATGGCGGGCGCGAGTGACCGGATCGCGGACCAGCAGGGCGAGCGCGGCGCCGTGCAGGCCGGGCTCCGCCTCCCGGGCGAGCAGGGTCAGCGCGGTGTGGCGCAGCAGCTCGACACCCGCGCCGGTGGCGTAGGGCGCGGTGCGCAGGGCGTGCACGGCGGCGGCCACATGGCGCTCGGGACGCGGGTCGTGGCTCCAGCGGTCGACCGCGCGGCAGAGCGCGGAGGGCTCCTCCACCGCGAGCACGGTCAGCAGCGCGTCGGCGCGCGGGTGCCCGGCCGCCACCAGGGCCTCCGTCAACTCGTCCACCGCGAGGGCCCGATGGGCGTAGAGCAGGTCGTGGGCGAGGTCGGCGACGGTGCCGCCGGGGCGGGCGGGCAGGCCGCGGCCGTCCTCGAACCAGCGGCACAGCAGCGGGAAGGCCGCGGGGCCCGCGGCGGCGAGCCGGGCCGCGGCCGAGCCGAGAAATCCCTGCTCGGGGCCGTCCGCCCGGCTCAGGGAGCGCAGCAGCGTCCAGTGGAGCTCATCGGGCAGTGCGAGGGCCTCCCAGAACTCCGGTCCGAACCGGGCCAGTTCGACGCAGCCCGGGCCGTGCGACAGGCCCTGGCCCAGGGCCGCGAAGCCGCCCGTGCCCGCGGCGGCCTGCGCGATCCGCTCCGCCATCCGCTGGAGCAGCTCCTGATGGGCCGCCGGCTCCGGACCGACGCGCAGTGCGGTGGCCAGCAGGCGGGCCGCCCACCAGCGCCGCTCCTGGTCGAGCTCCGCCGCCGCAGGGGTCGCCGCGGGAGTCACCGCGGCGCTCGCCGCAGAGGCCGTCGCAGAGGCCGTCGCAGAGGTCGTCGCAGAGGTCGTCGCCACGGCCGGGCCGGCGGGCGGCCCAGCGGCGGTCAGCGCGTCCCAGAGCCGGTGCAGCCAGGGTTCCAGCCCCGCCGCCCCATGGCTCTCCCCGAGGGCGCGCAGCGCCGCCTCCACCGCACCGACCCGGTGCCGGGGCACCGCACGCCGCGCGCCGCCCTGCTCGCCGCCGGCCAACAGCAGGCGCAGCGCGGCGTCCAGGTCCAGATGGGTGCCCTGCAGCCAGTCCGCCACCTGCGCGTGCGCCAGCCAGTAGCCGTCTCCGGCCGGCACGAAGAGCCCCTCGCCCAGCACCGCGCGGGCCCAGCCGCCGGGCGGGAACAGCTCCTCGAAGGCGTTCCTCCCCAGACCGCCCTGGCCCGCGCCGAGCATCCGGCGGGCAGCCTCGTGCACCCGCCCGGCCACCACCGCGGCCAGCCGGCGCACCCGCTCCGGCGCGACGACCGGCCCGGGCGCCCGCGCCGCGCTCCCCTTGCGATGCGAGGCGGGCCGGTCCCCCTCCCGGGCCAGTTGCCCGGCGATCCGCAGGCAGCGCAGGTCGAGCCAGCCCTGGTACAGCTCGGCCGCGCTCGCCCCCGTCGGGTCCACCCCCGCCGCCCGCAGTTCTCCCGCCAGCCGGAGCAGCAGCGGGCTCACCGCCAGCCGCTCCCATCTGTCCTGATGAATCGTCACATCATAGTGCTGGGCGGCCAGTTCGAGCGCCACGCCGGTCAGCGGGCGGAGCCGGTGCAGCCGCACCGGCTCGGGGCCGCCGCCGAGCCCACCACGACCCACCAGCCCACCACTGCCCACGAGCCCGGCCTCGACCTGCGGCCCGTACCGCTCCCAGCTCTCCGGGCGGCAGGCCACCAGCAGCCGCACCCGGGCGGCCACCAGCCACTCGATGGTCGCCGTCCACCAGGCGGTGCCGAGCACTCCGGGCGACTCCTCGGGCCCGTCCAGCACCACCAGCAGGGGCCGCCCGCCGGCCGCACAGACCTGGGCCACCGCCACCTCGTCCACCAGCTCCGATGACCCCGCCGAGTGCTGCTCCCGCTCGGCGAGCCCGGCCAGCGCGCGGCCGAGGGGCGCTCGCAGGCAGCGGTCGGCGGCCCGCAGGTCCGCGCCGCGCAGCCAGAGGGTGGGCAGCGGCCGGGCGCCCGCCGAACGGCGGACCGCGAGCGCGGCCAGCTCGGTGCTCCCGCCGCTGCCCGGCTCGCCGACCAGGACGGTCAGCACCGCGGCCGGCTCCTCGCCGGCCAGGCCGTCCGAGCGCTCCACCCGGTCGGCGGCCAGCTCGCCGATCCGCCCCGGCCCGGCGCAGGCCGTTGCCAGCTGGCGGGCGGTCAGCCCGAGGGCGCCGCCCAGGTTGAGCGAGTGGCCGTAGGCCGGCGCGGCCACCGCGTTGCGGGCCAGCAGCTCGGCCAGGGCCGGCGGGCCCAGCGAACGGGCGGTGGCGAGCGGGATCACGCCGGTCAGCCCGGCCGGCAGGCCGCGCAGGCCCGGCGCCAGCAGGCCGAGGACCACCCCGGTGACGGGGTCGAGCACCGGCAGGCCGGGAATCGGTGCGAGGCCCGGCGGCAGTTCGAGCAACAGCACCCCGGCCAGCAGGCGGGCCGGCGCCGCGCCCGAGGTCAGCGCGGCCGCCGTGCCGCGCATCACACCCGTCACGGCGGGTGCCCCGGGGACGAGGACCTGCTGCCCCGGCTCGTCGGCCACCCCGGCCTCCGGCGAAGGACCGGCCTCGGCCACCGGCAGCGGTTCAGCCGCGGCCTGCGGGCCGTCCCGCGCCACCGTCAGCCAGGCCAGGCCCAGCTCGGGACAGCGTGCCAGGGTCCCCGGGCCGACCGTGTGCCACGCCCCGGCGGCCGTGCGGACCCGCAGGCCCGCGCCGTCGGCCGGCTGCTCGGCCACCACCTCGTCGGCGGTCAGTACCGTGCCGCGCGCGTCCGCCCAGAACCCGTAGCCGAGCGGGCGCCCGGCACCCGTGCTGATCGCCACCAGCGCCCCGTCGGGGTCCGCCGGCCCGCCACCCCGCAGACCACCCGCCATCGTGCTGCCCTCCCCGGCGGCCCCGGTGGGCACCCGTTCGGGCCCGTCACCGCTGCCGTGCTCGCCGCGAGGAGCCTGCCCGGGCAAGGGGCCGGGCGACCCCGGCCACACCGTTCACCACGGGCTTTCACCTCGCGCGCTCGCCCATTCGAGTGAGCACGGTCCAGGTGAGTCCAGCGGGAGCGTGGTGCCGGCCGACGAAAGTGCTGTCAGCCGACGAAGACCGCCACCGGCTTGGCCTGCCCGCGCTGCTCCTCGACCAGGGCGAGGAACTGCTCACCGGGCCCGAACACCGCGATCGGCCCGTCCACCCCGAGCCCCGGCGCGGGCAGCCGCACACCGGTCGACAGCCGGCGCGCGTCCTCCTCGCCGACATCCCAGCGCGGGAAGGCGGCGGCCGCGGCCTCGCCGATCGGCAGCACCGTGAGCTGCTCCTCCAACTGCTCCAGGGTGTGCGCGGACTCCACCCCGTACGGCCCGACCCTGGTGCGGCGCAGCGCCGTCAGGTGGCCGCCGACGCCCAGCGCGCTGCCCAGGTCGCGGGCGAGCGCCCGGATGTACGTCCCGGAGGAGCACTCCACGGTGACGTCCAGGTCGAGCACCGGCGTGCCGTCCTCGGCCACGGCCTCGCGCAGCTCGTGGACGGTGAAGGAGTGCACTGTGGTGGGCCGGGCCGGCAGCTCGAAGTCCTCGCCCTCCCGCACCCGGTGGTACGAGCGCTTGCCGTCGATCTTGATCGCGCTGACCTTGGACGGTACCTGCATGATCTCGCCGGTCAGCACCGCGATCTGCTCGTCGATCGCCGCCCGGCTCACCCCGCCGGGCGCCTCCCAGCGCACCGGAACCGAGGCGGTGACCTCGCCCTCCCGGTCGTCGGTGATGGTGGTCTGGCCGAGCCGGACGGTCGCCTCGTAGGTCTTGGCGGTGAGCATCAGGTGGCCGAGCAGCCGGGTGGCGCGCTCGACGCCGATCACCAGCACCCCGGTGGCCATCGGGTCCAGGGTGCCGGCGTGGCCGACCTTCCGGGTCCCGGCGAGCCGGCGCAGCCGGGCGACCACGCCGTGCGAGGTGATGCCTTCGGGCTTGTCCACGATGACCAGGCCGTCAGGGCCGGTGCCTTTGCGCTTCATCAGTTCTTTCTCTGCACAGTTTGCCAACCATGGTTCCGGGGCCCGCAACGCCTGCGGACCCCGCACAACGCGCCCGGCCGGTACGCCCGGCCGAGCCGCCTCAGCGCACCGCCCGCCCCAGCGCCGCCCGGAACCGGGCGACCGCGCTCGGCGCGTCCCCCCGGACCGAGAAGCCGGCCGCGAACGCGTGCCCGCCGCCGCCCAGCTCGCCGCAGACCGCGGCGACGTCGACGGCGCCCTTGGCCCGGCAGGAGCCGCGCAGCGTGCCGTCCGGGTCCTGCTTGAGCACCAGCGCGACCTCCGCCTCGGCGGGCTTGCGCAGCACGTCGATCAGACCCTCGATCTCCTCCACCGGGACGCTGAACAGTGCCAGGTCCTGGTAGGGCACCCAGGTCCACACCAGCCCCAGCCCGCCCGCGGCCTCGGGCTCGTAGACCGCGCGGTCCAGCGCGGCGGCCAGCACCTTGAGGTAGCCGAACGAGGTGGTGTCCCAGAGCCGGCGGGAGATCAGATCCTGCCGGATCCCGGTGGCCAGCAGCCGTCCGGCCAGCTCATGGGTGGCCGGCGTGGTGCCGGCGTACTTGAACGAGCCGGTGTCGGTGGCCACCCCCGTGTACAGGCAGGTGGCGATGGACTGGTCCAGCCGGACCCCCAGCCGCCGCAGCAGCTCGTCGACCAGCACCGCGGTGGCCGGCGCGCTCGGATCGATGATCCGGTGGCTGCCGAAGCCGGGGTTGGAGGCGTGGTGGTCCAGCACCACCAGGTGCCGCGCGGCGAACGCCTTCTCGCGCAGCAGCCCGAGCCGCCCCTCGGAGGCGACGTCGAAGCAGAGCACCAGCTCCGGCCGCTCCGGTACCTCGGCGGCCGGCACGATCAGCTCCTGCCCGGGCAGGAAGGAGAGTGACTCCGCGATGACCTGCGGGTCGTCACCGAAGGAGACCCGCACCCGGTGGCCGAGCGCACGCAGGCCGAGCCCGGCCGCCAGGGCCGAGCCGAGCGCGTCGCCGTCGGGGGTGATGTGGCAGATCAGGTCGATCACCGGGCTCTGCTCGACGAGTGCCACGATCCGCCGCCACTCCCGCTCGAAATCGAGCGGTGACTCCTCGCGAGGCGCCGGAAGCACCGCGAGGGCGTCCTCCACCGGGTGGGTGGAGAACGCCCTCGCCGAACCGGCCGCCGCCGGCTCACCTGCCATGACTACTCGTCCTCGTCCGCGTCGTCGTGCTCGGCGGCCCGCTTGTACGGGTCGGCGTCACCGGCGTACTGCGCGCCGGCGGCGGCGGAACGCACCGCCGCGTCGGAGCTGCGGACCTTGTCCAGCAGATCGTCGATGGTGCGCGCGGTGTCCGGCAGCGCGTCCGCGACGAAGGTCAGCGACGGGGTGAAGCGCACCCCGGTCTGCTTGCCGACCTCGGAGCGGAGCACGCCCTTGGCACTCTCCAGCGCGGCCGCCGTCGCCTCCCGCTCGGTCTCGTCGCCGAAGACCGTGTAGAAGACCGTGGCCTCCCGCAGGTCACCGGTGACGCGGGTGTCGGTGATGGTCACGAAGCCCAGGCGCGGGTCCTTGATCCGCCGTTCCAGGGTCTCCGCGACGACCACCTGGATTCGGTCGGCGAGCTTGCGCGCCCTTGCGGTGTCGGTCACGTTGCCTCCTCGTGCAGTGGGCGCGGTACGTGGGGCGCCGCAGCGCCCCGCGGGGCCCACGCCCCAACGTACCGGCCCGCGCTCAGCCTTGTGAGCGCTCTCGGTCCTCGTCGGTGTGATGGTGGCGACTGTCCGGGGTCGGTCGTCGGCCATCCGCCGATCTCAATCATCGTCGTCGCCGTAGTAACGCCTGCGGGCAGCAAGCAGCTGCACCTCGGGGCGGCCGGCGACCAACCGCTCGCAACTGTCCAGGATCTCGGTGACAAAACGGTGTTCGCCGGAGACCACCGCCAGGCCGATCTCGGCCCGGCGGTGCAGATCCTGGTTTCCGACTTCCGCGGCGCAGACGCTGTACTTGCGCTGCAGTTCGGCCACGATGGGCCGCACGATCGAGCGCTTCTCCTTGAGCGAGTGAACGTCGCCGAGAAGCAGGTCGAAGGTGAGTGTTCCCACGAACATGTGTGACAGGTCTCGCCGACCTGAGGGCCTCGTAGGACCCCCGTGCGACCACGGGGGCTGATGTCGAGGACCCTACACAGCGAGACCGGGGCCGGTCGACGGGAATTCCCGCCGACCGGCCCCGGCTACCGATGAGCCTTACGAGCGCGGCTTCTCGCGCATCTCGAAGGTCTCGATGACGTCGTCCACCTTGATGTCGTTGAACGACCCCAGGGTGACACCGGCCTCGAAGCCCTCGCGGACCTCGGTCGCGTCGTCCTTGAAGCGGCGCAGACCCTCGATGGTGAGGCTCTCCGCCACGACCTTGCCGTCGCGGATGAGGCGCGCCTTGGCGTTGCGGCGCAGCAGGCCCTCGCGGACGATGACACCCGCGATGTTGCCGAACTTGGAGCTGCGGAAGACCTCGCGGATCTCCGCGGAACCGAGGCGCACCTCCTCGTACTCCGGCTTGAGCAGGCCCTTGAGCGCCGCCTCGATCTCCTCGATCGCCTGGTAGATGACCGAGTAGTACCGGACGTCGACGCCCTCGCGCTCGGCCGCCGTGCGAGCACGGCCCTCGGCGCGGACGTTGAAGCCGATGATGATGGCGTCCGAGCCCATCGCCAGGTCCACGTCGGACTCGGTGATCGCACCCACACCGCGGTGCAGGATGCGGAGCTCGACCTCCTCGCCCACGTCCAGCTTGACCAGCGCGTCCTCAAGGGCCTCCACCGAACCGGAGACGTCACCCTTGATGATCAGGTTGAGCTGCTGGATACCGCCGGCCGCGATCGCCTGGTCCAGGTTCTCCAGGGAGATCCGCAGCGGACGCTTGGCGAACATGGCGTTGCGGTCACGGGCCGAACGCTTCTCGGCGATCTGGCGCGCGGTGCGGTCGTCGTCGACAACGATGAAGCTGTCGCCGGCGCGCGGCACCGAGGTCAGACCGAGCAGCAGGACCGGACGGGACGGGCCCGCCTCGGCGACGTTCTTGCCGTTCTCGTCCAGCATGGCGCGGACGCGGCCGTGGGCGTCACCGACGGCGATCGAGTCGCCGACGCGGAGCGTACCGCGCTGGACCAGGACGGTCGCCATGGCGCCGCGGCCCTTGTCCAGGTGCGCCTCGATGGCGATACCCTGCGCGTCCTGCTCGGGGTTGGCCCGCAGGTCCAGCGAGGCGTCCGCGGTCAGGACCACGGCCTCCAGCAGCTGGTCGATGTTCAGGCCCTGGCGCGCGGAGATGTCGACGAACATGGTGTCGCCGCCGTACTCCTCGGCCACCAGACCGAACTCGGTCAGCTGACCGCGGACCTTGGTCGGGTCGGCACCCTCGACGTCGATCTTGTTGACCGCGACCACGATCGGCACACCGGCGGCCTTGGCGTGGTTGAGCGCCTCGACCGTCTGCGGCATGACACCGTCGTTGGCCGCGACCACCAGGATCGCGATGTCGGTGGACTTGGCACCACGGGCACGCATGGCGGAGAAGGCCTCGTGACCGGGGGTGTCGAGGAAGGTGATCTTGCGCTCCTCCCCGTTCACCTCCGCCGACACCTGGTACGCACCGATGTGCTGGGTGATGCCACCGGCCTCGCCGGCCACCACGTTGCTCTTGCGGATCGCGTCGAGCAGGCGGGTCTTACCGTGGTCGACGTGACCCATGACGGTCACCACCGGCGGACGCGGCATGAGCTCGTCCTCGTCGCCCTCGTCGGCACCGAAGTCGATGTCGAAGGACTCGAGCAGCTCACGGTCCTCGTCGTCCCGGCTGACGATCTCCAGGATGAAGCCCATCTCGCCGGCCAGCAGCTCGAGGGTGGCGTCCGCGACCGACTGGGTCGCGGTGACCATCTCACCGAGGTTGAACATCACCGAGACGAGCGCGGCCGGGTTGGCGTTGATCTTCTCCGCGAAGTCCATCAGCGAGGCACCACGCGACAGGCGGACGGTCTGCCCGTTGCCGCGAGGCAGCATCACACCGCCGACGGACGGGGCCTGCATGGCCTCGTACTCCTGGCGCCGCTGACGCTTCGACTTGCGGCCACGGGCCGGACGACCGCCCGGGCCACGACCGAAGGCACCCTGCGTGCCACCACGGGCACCCGGGCCACCGGGACGGCCGCCGAAGCCACCGGGACGGGCACCGCCGCCACCGAAGCCACCGCCGCCGCCGGCACCGCCACCCGGACGGGGGCCGCCGAAGCCGCCGCCACCGGCCGGACGCGAGCCCGGACCGGCCGGACGACCGGCGAAGCCGGGACGGGCGCCGCCACCGGCACCCGGACCACCCGGACGGCCGCCGGGGCCACCGGGACCACGGCCACCGGGGCCCGGACGCGGGCCGGTGCCCGGGCCGGGACGCTGCGGCATCATGCCGGGGTTGGGACGCGGCATACCGGACGGGCTCGGGCCACCGGGGCGCGGGCCGGCCGGACGCGGCATCCCGTCGGGACGCGGCGCACCGGCGCCGGGGGCACCGGCGGGACGCGGACGGTCGCCACCGGGACGCTGCGGGCGGTCGCCCGGAGCACCGGCGGGACGCGGACGGTCGCCACCGGGACGGGGGGCACCCGCACCGGGAGCACCGGCGGGACGCGGACGGTCGCCACCGGGACGCTGCGGGCGGTCACCGGGAGCACCGGCCGGACGCGGACGGTCGCCCTGCGCACCCTGACGGCGCTCGCCGGGACGCGCCATGCCGGTCGCACTGCCCGAGGTGAAGGGGTTGTTGCCCGGACGCGGACCCGCGGGACGCGGGCCGGGACGGGCGCCACCGCCGGCCGCGGAACCGCTGGGACGCGAAGCCGGGGCAGCAGCGGCGGGACGCGCGGGGGCGGCCTCGCCACCGGCCGGAGCCGGCGAGGAGAACTCGGCCGCAGGGGCCGCCGGAGCAGCCGCAGTGGCCGGACGCGCCGCCGGGCGCGGGCCCGGGGTCGGGGCGCCGGCCGGCCGCGCTGCCGGAGCGGGGGCTGCCGGAGCAGCCGAGGCCGCCGGAGCAGCCTGGGCCACCGGAGCAGCCGGAGCCGCCGCGGCGGGGGTGGGACGGGGGCCGGGGGTCGCGGCGGGGCGCGGACCCGGCGTGGGGGCTCCCGGCTTGGGTGCGGCCGAGGCGGCACCGCCGGGGGTGGGCGCCGCGGGCTTCCGCGGGCCAGGCTTAGCGGAGGAACCACCGGAGGGCGGCGTCGCTCCCAAAGCGTCAGTCAACTTGCGCACAACCGGCGCCTCGATCGTCGAGGACGCCGAACGGACGAACTCACCGAGCTCGGTGAGCTTGGCCATGACGGCCTTGCTCTCCAAGCCAAGCTCCTTGGCGAGTTCGTATACCCGGACCTTAGCCACTTCGCTCCTGTCTATAAGTCCGGGGCAGTTGTCCGCCGGACCGTCGCTACTTCATGGGCGTACTCATCGCGTACTCATCGAGTGCTCATCGCAATCTCGACCTACTTCCATCTCGCGAGGTACCTGACTTGTGGCGCGGTGCACCGAGGTGCGCGCGCCGTGCTCTGTACGGTGGTTCTCCCCCGTGTCCACGAGGGTGGTGCCCTGCGCTCCGACCGGGGCCCGGCCTTGCTGGTCAGGGCGCCGCAGCGCCGTTCGCCCGGGCCTCGAGCCACTCCCGTAGCGCCTCCGTGTCGAGCGTTTCCTGGAGCCGGAAGGCCCTCGGGAACGCCCGGCGGCGGACCGCCAGGTCGAGACAGGCCGGATCGGGGTGCAGATACGCGCCCCGGCCGGGCAGCGAACCCTGAGGATCGGGGACGCAGCCGCCCTCGATCGCCCTGATTCGCAACAGCTCTTGCTTGGCCGCTCGCTTGCGGCAGCCCACGCAGGTGCGTTCAGGGCATGCGCGGACACGCGTCCGGCCGGACACCATCAAGTCTACCCCTCCGCAGGGACTGACCGCGGCCCCGTCGATCAGGACGGGGCCGCTGCACGTGATTGACAACACCGCTACTCGGCGGCGGATTCCCTGCCCGGCTCGGCACCGAGGGTCTCGGTGTCCGGCCGGATGTCGATCCGCCAACCGGTGAGACGGGCGGCCAGACGGGCGTTCTGCCCCTCCTTGCCGATCGCCAGCGACAGCTGGTAGTCGGGCACGATCACCCGGGCGGAGCGCTGGGCGTAGTCCACGATCTCGACCTTCGTCACCCGCGCGGGCGACAGGGCGCTGGCCACCATCTCGGCCGGGTCCTCGGACCAGTCCACGATGTCGATCTTCTCGCCGTGCAGCTCGGCCATCACGTTGCGCACCCGGCCGCCCATCGGGCCGATGCAGGCGCCCTTGGCGTTCAGGCCGGCCCGGCGCGAGAAGACGGCGATCTTGGTGCGGTGACCGGCCTCACGGGCGATCGCGGCGATCTCGACGCTGCCGTCGGCGATCTCCGGGACCTCCAGCGCGAAGAGCTTGCGCACCAGGTTGGGGTGAGTGCGCGAGAGCGTCACCGAGGCACCGCGCACGCCGCGGCGCACCGCCACCACGTAGCTGCGCAGCCGGGTGCCGTGCTTGTACTCCTCGCCGGGGACCTGCTCCTGCGGGGGCAGGATGGCCTCCAGCTTGCCGATGTCGACCAGCACGTTCTTCGGGTCGCTGCCCTGCTGGACGACACCGGTGACGATGTCGCCCTCCTTGCCCGCGTACTCGCCGAAGGTCTGGTCGTCGGCGGCGTCCCGCAGACGCTGCAGGATCACCTGCTTGGCCGTGCTGGCGGCGATCCGGCCGAAGCCGCTCGGGGTGTCGTCGAACTCCTTGGGCTCGACGCCCTCCTCCAGCTCGCTCGCGTCCTCAAGCGCCCACACGGTCACGTGCCCGGTCTTGCGGTTCAGCTCGACGCGGGCGCGGCGGCGCGAGCCCTCGGTCCGGTGGTACGCGATGAGGAGCGCCGACTCGATCGACTCGACCAACAGGTCGAACGGGATGTTCTTCTCGGTCACCAGCCCACGCAGGGCACTCATGTCGATGTCCACGGCTACGCCTCCTCTGCTCTGCTCTTCTTACTCACTGCTCGTCGCGGTCGGCGTGCGCGCCGGCGCTGTCCTGCTCGGTCTCGGTCCCGGCGGCCTCGCCGTCGGCTCCGGCCTCCTCGGACTCCGCGTCGTCCGTCTCCTCGAACTCCGCGTCGTCGGCGAGCAGCTGCTCGTCCTCCTTGCGGTTGAACTCCACCTGGATCCGGGCCTTGGCGACCTCGGTGAACTCCAGGCGGCGCTCCTTGGCGCGGCCACGGCCCTTGACGGGCTGCACCTCGACCAGCGCGCCGTCCTCGTCGCTCGACAGGATCCGGACGATGATCTCGCCGCCCTCGACGAGCTGGACCTTCACCAGGCGGCCGGCATTGCGGCGCCAGTGGCGGGGCTCGGTGAGCGGGCGGTCCACGCCCGGGGAGCCGACCTCCAGCAGGTACGCGGCGTTGCCCATCAGGTCGCTCTCGTCGAGCGCCTGACCCACCTCACGGCTGAACTCGGCGATCGCATCCAGATCCACGCCGCCGTCCGCGTCCACGTCGATCTGCACCTGGCGGCGGCTGCCGGCCTGGGTCACCTTGACTTCCTCAAGGTCCAGACCGGCGCGCTCGGCCAGCGGTGCCAACAGGGCACGCAACCGATCGGTGGGGGTGGTGCTCATCCGGGTGACTCCTCGGCCGCGTCTGCTGTTGTCAGAAGGTCGTAACTCGACCCAAAGCCTATCGGGTCGACCCCCGAACCGCCGATTCCGACCAGGCCGGGCACCTGGGCGAGAGCCCGCGGCGGCGCCGGAGCGCGCCCCCGCGCTCGGCGGCTCAGTGTCGGACGGTACGGTCGAGCGGGGCGGGCACAACTCTTTCACCTGATGGATACGCGCTGGTTCCCATCCTCAGTCATGGCCGCGGGGGCGTTCGGCGACTTCCGCACGACCTCCTGGAGCGCGTCGATGCAGTCCCCCAGCCGGCGGACCTTCCTGGCCTCCGGGGCCCTGGCCGTCGCCGGGCTCCTGGCCGCCTGCACCTCCTCGGGCGGCAGGTCCGACGGGTCCGGCGGGCCGGGCGGCGGTGGGAAGGCCAAGCCCGACCCGGACCTGGCGCTGCGCACCAAGGCGGTGGCCGCCACCGACGCGCTGCTCGCCCAGTACGCGCCGCTCACGGGTACCGGCGGCGCGCCGGTACCCGCACTGCGTGCGGAGGTGGAGGCCCAGCGGGCCGCGCTGGCCGCCGGGCTGCCGGCCGGCGCCGGCTCGCCCTCCGGCAGTGCCGCCGCGCCCTCGCCGAACGCCACCGCCTCGGGCGCCGGGGCGTCGAGCAGCCCCGGCACACCGGGCGGCCTGGCGGCGCTGGCCGCCGCCGAGTGGAGCACCGCGCAGGCCCGGCTGACCGACCTGGCGGCCGCCTCCCCCGAGCTGGCCCGCCTGTTGGCCTCGGTCTCGGCGGCCGGCGCGCTGCACGCGGTCGAGCTGGGCGACCAGAGCCCTCTGGCGGCGAGTGCGCCGCCGGCGCCCTCCCCCGCCCCTGGCGCGGCCGGCTCCCCCGCGGCCGGCAGTTCGCCGGCCGGCGCTGCCAACGCTCCGTCAGGCCCTGCCTCGCCCAGCGCCGCCGCCTCCAACGGCTCCCCGGCGAGCCCCGCCTCGCCCGGCGCCGGGTCGGCCGCGCTCCCGGCCGGGGCGCTGACGGCGCTCCAGGCGGCGCTGGCCGGCGAACACACCGCCGTCTACGCCTTCGGGGTGATCGCGGCCAGGATCGGCCCCGGCCCCAAGCGCGACGACGCCCGCTCCTGCTACGCCGCCCACCAGGCCCGCCGGGACGCCTGGCAGCGCCTGCTCTCCGGCGCGGGTGCGACCCCGACCGCAGCCGCGCCCGGCTACCAGCTCCCGTTCGCCGTCACGGACACCGCCTCGGCCGGCCGGCTGGCCGCTGAGATCGAGACCCGGTTGACGGCCGTCTACGCCGACCTGGTGGCGGCCGGCTCCGGCTCGCTGCGACTGGACGCGGCCACCGCGCTGCGCGCCTGCACCCTGCAGGCCGGCCACTGGGGCGCCGCCCCGGGCGCGCTGCCCGGCCTGCCCGCGAAGGCGGCCCCCAGCGCGTCGACGAGCCCGACGCCAAGCCGCTGACCAGCGCGGCTCCCCGGTGGCGAGCCGCGCTGGGCGGACAATGGACGGGTAGCGCCAGGGGGAGCCGAGGTGGAAGGTCAGCATGTCGCCAGCAGCAGGGAAGTGCACCGTACCGGACCGACTGCGGATGAGCGTGCTGGCCCGCCAGGGCGAGGCCGGCGCCGACTGGCTGGCGGCGCTGCCGGACCGGATCGCCCGCCAACTGGAGCGCTGGGAGCTCACCCTGGACCGGGTCGCCGAACCCGGCGGCCGGCTCAGCCTGATCGGCTACGTGCGGCGCGCGGACAACACGCCCGCGGTGCTCAAGGCCGGCCTGGTCACCGCCGAGACCGCCCAGGAGCCCGCCGCGCTCGCCCACTGGGCCGGCCGCGGCGCGGTGCTGCTGCTGGACGCCGACCCGCCCGAGGGCTTCCTGCTGCTGGAGCGCCTGCACGGCGAGATCCCGCTGCGCTCGCTGGCCGAGGCGAAGGCGATGCTGGAGGCCTGCGGCCTGCTCCAGCGATTGTGGAGCGACCCCGGCCCGCACCACTCGTTCGGCTCGGTGGCCGAGCATGTCGCCGTCCGCTCCCAGTGGCTGGCCGAACACCCGGCGCTGGCACAGGAGTTGGATGCCGGTCCACTGGTGGAGGCGGCGGTGCGCACCGCCGCCGAGCTACTGGACTCTGCTGAGGAGACCTTTCTGCTGCACGGCGACTTCCACCACGGCAACGTGATGGCCGCCGACCGATCGCCGTGGCTGGCCATCGACCCGCAACCGCTGGTCGGCGAACGCGCCTTCGACCTGGCCTGGCTGGCCCAGGACCGCAAGGAGACACTGGCCGCCGCCCCCGGTCCCGAGGGCGCGCTGCGCCGGCGCCTGCGCCGGCTCGCCGAAGCGGTGGAGGTGGACCTGGAGCGGCTGCGCGGCTGGGTGCTCTTTCGCAGCGTGGCGGCCGGCCTCGCCTCGCTGGCGGCCGGCGACCGGGCGGCGGCCGAGCTCTACCTGGAGTTCGCGGGGCGGCTGTAGCCGGCACGGTCCAGCAGCGGCAGCCGGGCACCCATCACGGCGTAGGGCCGGTCGGTGTTGGGGAACCGCACCGCACGGGCCAGGTCGCGGTAGCCCAGCGAGCGGTAGAGCCGGCGGGCGGGCGTCTCGGCGTCGATCGCGGACAGGATGCTGCGCGACAGACCGGAGCGCTCGCACAGACTGCGGATCAACGTGCTGCCCAGGCCCTGCCCCTGGTACTCGGGCAGCACGTGCAACTCGGTGACGGCGAAGACGTCGTCCAGCCAGTCGCCGTGCCCGCGGGCCTCCAGGTACGGCTCGATCACCGTGCTCCACCAGTGCTCGCGCAGGTTGGGCATGCCGTAGCCGAAGCCGACCAGCCGGCCCGCGCGCATCGCGCCGAGCGCGACCACCCCGGGCTGCAGGGCGTGCCGCCCCACGATGTGCAGCCGTACCGCGATCTCCGACGGCGAGAGCCCGAAAGCCGCCGCCTGCACCTCCAGCGCGTACGGTGCCCAGGCCGCCAGGTCGATCGGCTGGACGGTCACCTCGGTCAGCTGCTCCATGGCCGGGAGGTTACTCCCTCCCGGCGATCACCGAGGCGAACACCGCAGACTCTCAGAAGAGCACCGACATGAAGGCCCCGACCTCGCGGAAACCCACCCGGTGGTAGGCGGCGCGGGCCGGCAGGTTGTAGTCGTTGACGTAGAGGCTGACCACCGGGGCGACCTCGCGCAGCGCGATGTCGAGCACGGCGGCCATGCCGCTCTCGGAGAGCCGGCGGCCACGGTGGGCGGGGGCGACCCAGACCCCCTGGATCTGGCAGGCCCCCTGGGTCACCGCGCCGATCTCGGCCTTGAAGATCACCTCGCCCTGCTCCGAGATCCGCGCGAACGAGCGGCCACCGCTGACCAGTTCGGCCACCCGGGCCTGGTAGAGCAGGCCGCCGTCACCGGCCAGCGGGGAGACCCCGACCTCCTCGGTGAACATCGCCACACAGGCCGGCATCAGCAGGTCGATCTCGTCCTTGCGGACCCGCCGCACCAGCGGGTCGGGCGCGACCCCGGCAGCGGGCTCGGTGGTGGCCAGCAGCGGCTGACGGGCCCGCACCTCGCGGGCCGGGCCCCAGCTGGGCTCCAGCAGCTCCCACAGCGCGGCCGTCGGCCCGGCGGGGCCGACGATCGAGGAGCAGCGCCGCCCCTGGCGGCGGGCCCGCTCGGCGAAGGCCCGCACGGCCTGCGGCCCGGCGTTGATCGGCACCAGGTTGGCCCCGGCGTAGCAGAGCGACTCCAGCCGTCCGTCCGGGCCGAACCAGCCCCACATCTCGCCGCCGAGCCGCCACGGGTCCAGGCCGACCGCCTCGACCCGGGTGGCCACGAAGGCGTTGGCGACCGGGTCCCGGCGCAGCACCGCCAGGGTGTCGGCGAGGTCGGGACCCTCCAGCACCCGGGTCGCCTCCCCCGGCCTGCGGCCGGCGGGACCCCCATGGCCGCGGATGGCCTGCTTCGCGCCGGGGAGCATCACACCTCGATCGAGCACAGCGCCTCATCCACCGTCATTCGGCGGCGATCACGGTCGGAGCACCGGAGGCGACGCCGTCTGCCTGCATCTGCTCGGCCAGCTTGAGGGCCTCCTCGATCAGGGTCTCGACGATCTTCGACTCGGGCACGGTCTTGATCACCTCGCCCTTCACGAA
>NZ_JBIBIJ010000032.1:12795-51235 GCF_042957465.1 Kitasatospora sp. NPDC008050 | reverse complement strand
ACGCCAGGTAAGCCATTGGACCCAGGAATAACCTCCGAATTCCTCCCGGTTCTACCGGGAATACAACCAGGCGCTTTCAGGGCGCACTCGAACCACACGACCTTGCCCGCACCCGCCGGGGCCCAGCCCCACGAGTGCGCCAGACCGGCGACCAGCAGCAGCCCCCGACCACCGGTGACCATGTCCTGAGCAGCCGACGGATCGGGCAGGTACAGGCTGCTGTCCGCCACCTCGACCCGCAGCCGCAGGCCCGTCCAGCGGACGGTCACCATGCACCGGGCCTTGGTGTGCTCCACCGCGTTCGCCAGCAACTCGCCCGCGCACAGCTCCACATCCCGCAACGCGTCCTGCGACAGCGGGACCTTCCAGAAGCGTGCGATGTCGACGATCAACCGCCGGGCCGCCGGAACAGCCGCCGCGTCGGGCTCGACACCCCACTCGTACGGCACCGGGAACGACGCCGTGTCCAGCGGGCTCATCCGTTCACCGCACTCTCTGGCCGAGGTGTGCCGAGCAGCGCGCAGTCACCCCGAGGGCACGTGGGTACAGGACCACGGCGCGGGAAGATCGGCCGCAGCGGCGGCCTGACGAGCATTCCGAACATGGCTGGATCCCCTCGCGGGCACACATGGAACATGATCGAGCTGGAGCACCGTCCTCGCCCCCGGCCTCCTGAGGATGAGGCGAGTACGTCTGCTAACAGTCAGTCAACACTCCGTCACGACTGTGAGACCATTGCTCATGCAGTCTCCGCATTCGGATATGCGCCGCGCGCATACGGATGTGCAGTTCGGCCGGGCGAAACTCGTAACGTGGGGTGGCTGTTGAACTGGAACTCGGCAGCGGTTCGGGACGCCTCCCGAGCGCGGAACTACGGCAAAATCATCGAGCTGACGAGAACACATCTGCGAATGACGCAGGTTCAGTTGGGTGAGGCATGCGGACTGTCGCAGTCGGCGGTCTCCCGGCTGGAGAAGCGAGGCACCGACCCCTACGCCATGGACGTACTGCTACGCCTATCAGCGCATCTGGGCATCCCCGCCCGGCTGCTGGGCCTCGCTGAGAACGGAACGCAAGCGAGGAACGGGACAGAGCACGTGGACCGACGGCAATTCCTTGGAGGTGTCGCAGCCGCTGCGGCGACTCCGGTTTTGGCGACCGTGCCAGACCTGCCCGACGAAGCCGGGCAACAGGCCGCAGCGCTTCGGCTGGGCACCACCGCCTTCCGTCGGCTGGATGGATCGACGCCGTCGCGGGAGCTGGCCGATGTGGTGCACTCCCACATGCGTCTCATCCAGGGGTTGGCCGGATCGACACCAACCGACAGTCATCGCAGCAAGCTTGCCGCCGTCGCGAGCGAGACCGCGAGCCTTGCGGCGTGGCTGGCATGGGACATGGGAGACAACGGCTCGGCCCGGTCATTCTACGGAGCCGCGATCAAAGCCGCTCGTTCAGCGGGTGATCCGCTCCTGGCCGCTTACCAAGCAGGCAGCCTCGCGCAGTTCGAGGCTCATGCGGGCAACGCCGCACAGGCGCTCAGCCTCGCCCTGACAGCACGCCGTCATCTGGGCTCGACCCGGCCGCCGATCGCCGACGCCTGGCTCTC
Organism: Kitasatospora sp. NPDC008050; assembly: GCF_042957465.1. Lineage (NCBI taxonomy): Bacteria > Bacillati > Actinomycetota > Actinomycetes > Kitasatosporales > Streptomycetaceae > Kitasatospora > Kitasatospora sp. NPDC008050. The sequence goes on along the minus strand of NZ_JBIBIJ010000032.1, from coordinate 49,629 downwards.
CTCGGTCGAAGCGCTGGGTCACGCGGCCGGGGGCGACCGGCGAAGCGCAGACCGCGCGCTGACCCGAAGCCGAACTGTGGCCGCCACCCTTGCGGGTAGTGAGCTGCCGCCCTGGCCCTGGGTGTTCGCCTTTGACGAGTCCAAGGTAGCCGCGTTCAGGGTCACCTGTGGGGCCAGACTGAGCGTGCCCGAGTGGGTTACCACCGCTGATGCCTCGGCATTGGCCACGGGCCACGCGAAACAGCGCGCCCTTGTCGTGCTCGACATCGCGGCCGGCCATCTCGCTGCCGGGAGGATCGAGGCAGCGTTCGCACTTGCTTCCCGCGCGATGGAGACCGGGCTCCAGTACCGGTCCGGCCGGATTGTGGAGCGGGCCCGTGCGCTACGGCGCTCACTCATCACTTCCTCGCCGCCCAAGGTCGTGAGGGACTTTGACGAACGCCTGCACGGCGTCTACCTCTAGGGAGAGACCGGATGCGCATAGGGATTACCGGGCACCGAGGACTGACAGCGGACATCGAGCGCGAGGTCCGGCAGCTGCTTGAAGAGGCTCTCCGCACCGAGGACCCGGCCGAGCTGACTGGCGTATCGTGCGTCGCCGACGGCCCGGACGCGTGGTTCGCCGAAGCCGTCCTTCGACACGGTGGGCGGATCGAGGTGGTCATCCCGGCCGACGAGTACCGCGCCGGCTTGCCCGAGTGGCACCACCCGACGTACGACCAACTCCTGCGAAGCGCGTCCGAGGTTCACCACACCGGCATGGTGGAGTCCGACGAGGCCGCCCACATGGCTGGCAGCGAGATCCTGGTGGCGCTCTCGGATCAGCTGCTCGCCGTGTGGGACGGCCTTCCGGCCCGCGGGTACGGCGGAACAGCCGACGTCGTGGCCTATGCGCAACGATTCGGAGTGCCTGTCCAGGTCCTCTGGCCCCACGGAGCCGCCAGGTAGCACCACCTGAACCAACCCCTCGGCAGGCGATCGCCGTGGTGCCGGAGGTCAGCCGGGTGGCGGCCTGCCAGTGAGGCCGCCACCGCATCGCCCGCGCCTGCCACCGCATCCCTCACGGCAACCGCAACGCCCCCGCCGCCCGGGCCCGGCGGCGCTCGTGCTCGGCACTCGGGTCGAGGACCGGGACGGCGGCCAGCAGGGCGCGGGTGTAGGGGTGTTGCGGGTCCCCGTAGACCGCGTCCGCGGGGCCGAGTTCGACCACCTTGCCCGCGCGCATCACCGCGATCCGGTCGCTGACCTGGCGGACCACCGCGAGGTCGTGGGCGATGAAGACCAGCGTCAGTCCCAGCTCCGCGCGCAGTTCGGCCAGCAGCCGCACGATCTGCGCCTGGGTGGAGACGTCCAGCGAGGAGACCGGCTCGTCGCACACCAGCAGCCGCGGCTCCGTCGCCAATGCCCTCGCGATGCACACGCGTTGGCGCTGGCCGCCGGAGAGCTCGTGCGGGTGTCGCACCGACTGGTCCGGGTCCAGGCCGACGCGCTCCAGCAACTGGCCGACCTCCCGGCGGATCCCGGCGGCGGTGGCCGAGGGGCGGTGCGGCAGCAGCGGGTCGGCGATCGCGTCGCCGACCGTGCGCCGGGGGTTGAGCGAGGAGAGCGGGTCCTGGAAGACCATCTGCAGCTCGCGGCGGATCGGGCGCAGCGCGCGCTCCGAGGCGTGGCCGATCTCGCGGCCGGCCCACTCGATCCGCCCGCCGGTGGGCTCCAGCAGCCGTACCAGCAGCCGCCCGAGGGTGGTCTTGCCGCTGCCGCTCTCCCCCACCACGCCGAGCGCCTCGCCCCGGTGCAGGTCGAGGTCGACGCCGTCCAGCGCCGCGAGTTGGGTCCGGCGTCCCAGCGGACCGCGCGCCGCGCCCGGGTACTCCTTGCGCAACTCCCGGACTTTCAGCAGGACTTCACCGTTCGCGGGGGCGCCGGGCGGCTGCGCCCGCCGCTGGTCCAGGCGCGGCACGGCGGCGATCAGCTCACGGGTGTACGGCGCCCGCGGTTCGCCCAGCACCTGGGCCACCGGCCCGTGTTCCACCGCCCGCCCGGCGCGCAGCACCAGCACCCGCTCGGTGGCGCCGGCCACCACCGCGAGGTCGTGGGTGACCAGCAGCAGTGCCATCGCGTGCTCGACCCGCAGCTCGTGCAGCAGGTCGAGGATCTGGGCCTGGACGGTGACGTCCAGTGCGGTGGTCGGCTCGTCGGCGATCAGCAGCTTGGGTGAGCAGGAGAGCGCCATGGCGATCAGCGCCCGCTGGCGCATGCCGCCGGAGAACTCGTGCGGGTGGGCGCGGGATCGGCGGGCGGCGTCGGCGATGCCGACCCGGTCGAGCACCTCGACCGCGCGCCGGCCGGCCGCCGCCCGGCTCGCCCCGGTGTGCACCCGGTACACCTCGGCGATCTGGGCGCCGATCGACCAGTACGGGTCCAGCGCGGAGAGCGGGTCCTGGAAGACCATCGCGGCCACGGAGCCGCGCAGTCGGCGCAGTTGGGGTTCGGTGGCGCCGACCACCTGCACGCCGTCCAGCCGCACGCTGCCGGACACCGTGGCGGCGGTGCCGGAGTGCAGCCCGAGCAGCGCCGCGGCCACCGTGCTCTTGCCCGACCCCGACTCGCCGACCAGCCCCAGCGACTCGCCCGCGCCCAGCGTGAAGCAGAGCCCGTCGACGGCGGTCACCGGACCGGCGAATCCGACGGTCAAGTTCTCTACGGTCAGCAAGGGTTGGGCATTCTCGGCCACCTGGTTCACTGCAACCGCACCCTGGGGTCGGCCACCGCGTAGAGCAGGTCGGCGGCGGCGTTGGCGATGATGATGAAGAAGCCGGCCACCAGCGTGATGCCGACCACCACCGGCAGGTCGACCTGGTTGACGGCGTCCACCAGGAGGCGTGAGATGCCGTCGAATCCGAAGACGGACTCGGTGAGTTGGGCGCCGCCGATCAGCCCGCCCAGGTCCATCGCGAGCAGGGTGATCACCGGGGTGAGCGCACCGCGCAGCGCGTGGCCGACCACGATCCGGCGCTCGGTGAGGCCGTAGGCGCGGGCGGTGCGGATGTGGTCCTCGGCGAGCGTCTCCAGCAGCAGCCCGCGGCTCATCCGGGCGTACGCGGCCGCCAGGGTCAGGGCCAGCGCGAACCAGGGCAGCACCAGATTGCCTGCCCAGGCCAACGGGTCCTGGGTGATCGGCACATAGACCGGGAACGGCAGCCAGCGCAGCTCGGCGCAGAAGAGCAGCATCAGCAGCAGGCCGACCAGGAAGACCGGCATCGACACGCCCGCCAGCGTCACCCCGGTCAGCACGCGTTCGCTGAGCCGGCCGCGCCGCAGCGCCGCCAGCAGGCCGGTGCCGATGCCGAGCAGCAGCCACAGGACCGATGCCCCGGCGGCCAGCGAGAGGTCGACCGGCAGCCGCTGGGTGATCATGGTGAGCACCGGCTGGTCGCTCTGGAAGGACCAGCCGAAGCACGGCGCCGCGCAGGTGGTGATGTCGGTGCCGGTGTCGAACTTCCGCCCCGCCACCAGGCCGTGCAGGAACTGCCAGTACTGCTGCCAGATCGGCAGGTCGGTGCCGAGCTTGTGCCGCACCACCGCCAGCCTGGCCCCGTCGCAGCCCTTGCCGCAGACCAGCCGGGCCGGATCGTGCGGGGCCGCGTAGAAGACCAGGTAGACCACGAGGGACAGGATCAGCATCAGTGCGAGGGAACTGACGGTCCGTCGGATCAGGAAGCGGATCACGCGTGCGCCCTCCCTCGGGCGGCCCGCGGGCGCCGCACCCGGGAGCCCGCCCGCGGGTCGAGCGCGACCCGCACGCCCTCGCCGAGCAGCGTGAAGGCGAGCACGGTGGCGAAGAGCAGGACCGAGGGCAGCAGCACGTACGCCGGATCGGCCTGGAACCAGGTGCTGGCACTCGCGAGCATCTGCCCCCAGGAGGAGGTGGGCGGGCGCACTCCCACCCCGAGGAAGGAGAGCCCGGCCTCGGCGGTGACGTCGGCCGGCAGCAGCAGCGCCGCATAGGTGATCACCGGCGCGCCGAGCGCGGGCAGGATCTCGCGGCGCGCGATCCGCCAGGGCCTGGCGCCGCCGAGTCTGGCGGCCGCCACGTGGTCGAGCCCGCGCAGGGTGAGCACCTGACCGCGCACCAGGCGGGCGGTGCCGCCCCAGCCGAGCACCCCGAGCACCAGCATCAGCAGCACCGGACGGGGAAAGCTGCCGGGCACCACGGCCATCAGCGAGATCGCGAAGACCAGGCCGGGGAAGGCGATGACCAGGTCCATCGCGCGGCTCAGCACGGTGTCGGCCAGCCGGTTGCCGAGCCCGGCCAGAAGGCCCAGCAGCAGCCCGAGCAGGCTCTGCACGAGGGTGGCGCCGAGCGCCACCGCGAGCGAGATCCGGGCTCCGTAGACCAGCCGGGCGAGCAGGTCGCGCCCGGTGCCCGGCTCCACGCCCAGCCAGTGCCGGGCGCCGGCGCCGCCGAACGGGCCGATCGGGACCCCGCCGGTGGCCGAGTCGATCAGCTCGTTGTGGAAGGTGGTCGGGTTCTGCCCCTCCAGGGCGCTGATCAGCGGGGCGGCCAGCGCGATCAGCACCAGCAGCGCGGCCAGCACCAGGCCGGCCAGGGCCGCGCGGTCGGTGCGCAGCCGGCGCCAGAGCGATCCGGCGGGGCGCGGCCCCGCCGCGGGCACCGGGTCGGCCGCTGCTGTGGACGCCTCGTCCGCCGGGGCCGCCGGGGCCGCCGGGGCCACCGTCACCGGCCCTGCCGCGGGCTCCGCCGGCCCGAGCGCGCCATTGGTCGTCGCCACCTACTTCACCGAGATCCGGGACAGGTCGTAGACCCCGTTCCACTGGCTCACGTAGGCGTTCTTCACCGCCGTGCCGAACAGCCGCTGGTAGACCGGGTGGAAGAGCGGCACCACCCAGGCCTGCTTGCCCAGTTGGGCGTCCAGCTGCCCCCAGGCCCGGGCGGACTGCGCCGGGTCGGTGAGCCGGTTGGCGGCGTCGATCTCGGCGTTCACCTGCGGGTCGTCGAGCTGCGCGGTGTTGAAGTTGCCGCCCTCGGTGAGGATCTGGCGGCCGTCGAAGATCGGTGCCAGGAACGGGCCACCGGAGGGCCAGTCGGCGCCCCAGCCGGAGAGGAAGAAGCCGGGTTCCCGGGCGGGGGTCTGGATCTTGGTGTCGTAGTCGTCGTCCGCGGACGGATCGAGGCTCACCGTGATCCCCGCCTTGGCCAGCGCCTGCTGGACCGCGGTGGCGACGCCCGGGCCGGTCTCGGGGGTGCCGGTGCCGTGGCTCAGGGTGATGCTCAGCCCGTTCGGGTAACCCGCCTGCGCCAGCACCTGTTTGGCCTTGGCCGGGTCGCCGTCGGCACCGGCCGGGAAGTAGTCGTAGGGGGTGTAGCCGAAGGCCGCCTGGTCGGGCAGGAAGGTGGTGGCGGGCTTGGCCACCGCGCTGCCGCCGACGGCGTTGATCACCGCCTGCCGGTCGACGGCATAGGAGATCGCCTGCCGCACCAGCGGGTTGTCGAAGGGCTTCACCTTCGGGTCGAAGGCCAGGTAGTAGGTCTCGCCGAAGTTGCCGACCGCCACCCGCTTGCGCAGCGCCGGGTCGCTGTTCAGCCGGGCCAGCACACCGGCGTCGATGTCGGTGTCGCCGCTGACCGCGCGGGCGTCGTCACCGCTGCCGGCCATCAGCCGCTGGTTGATCACCGACTGGTCCAGCCCCGAGGTGTAGACGACCTTGTCGGGGCAGGCGAGCCGCTGGTCGTCGAGGCTCCGCGACCAGTACGGATTGCGGGCCAGCACGATCTGCTTGCCGTTGTCGTTGCTGACCACCTCGTAGGGCCCGGAGGAGATCGGGTGCTTCTGGTAGTCGGTGCCGGTGTCCTTGGCCTTGGGCACCGGTGCGAACTGGGTGGCGGTGGCCAGGTAGGGGAAGTCGCCCTCGGGCTTGGTGAGTTCGAAGACGATGGTGGAGTCGTCGGGGGTCTCGATCGAGGCCAGGTCGCCGCCGCCCTTGTAGGGGCCCTGGTACTGCTCGCCGCCGATCAGCCAGTCCCGCAGGTAGGGCGGTCCGCCGGGCAGCTCGGGGGCGAAGGAGCGCTCGATGCCGTACTTGACGTCCGCCGAGCGGATCGGCGTGCCGTCCTCGAACTTCAGCCCCGGCTTGAGGTGGTAGGTCCACACGGTGGCGTCCTGGCTGGGCTCGCCGGTGTCGGTGGCCAGGTCCGGGACGACCTTGGCGCCGTTCGGGCCGTCGGTGGTGTGGTCGCGGGTGGTGAGGGTGCGGAACACCAGAGTGGGCACCTTGCCGCCGCCCGAGGTGTAGAGCTCCGCCGGGTCGAACTTGCCCTGCCCGACGTGGGCGAGCACGGTCAGCGTGCCGCCCTGGCAGCTGGCGGGGTCGAAGGCCGCGGCCGTGCTCCCGGCCGTGCCACCGCAGGAGGTGGTCAGGCCGGCGAGCAGGACGAATCCGGCCGCAGCCGCGAGCGGGCTGCGCTTGCCGAGGAGGGCGCTTCGGGGTCGACCCGCGGTGCTGGGCAGGAACATGCCGGAAACTATGCGGGGGCCGCGTCCGGGCGGTCAAGGATCACCGGAGAACTGCCATACGCCCGTTACGGGGCGACACAGTCAGTGCCAGTGACGGCAGTTGACGCCAGGTCAGACCGCGTGGAAGACCGGACGCGGCCGGCCGGGGCCGCTCTCGATGCTGCGCTCGTTTCTCCACCGGGCGCCGTTCTCGGGGGGCTCAGCCGAGCGGGATCACGTTCGCCAGCGGCTCGCCCTTGGCGAAGCGGGTCAGCTGGGCGCCGATCAGCCGGCGCGCACGGGGCAGGAAGGCCGAGGAGCTGCCACCCACGTGCGGGGTGATCAGCACGCCCGGCGCGTGCCAGAGCGGGTGGCCCGCCGGCAGCGGCTCGGGGTCGGTGACGTCCAGCGCCGCCCGCAGCCGCCCCGCCGTCAGCTCGGCCAGCAGCGCCTCGGTGACCACCACCGGCCCGCGCGCCACGTTGACCAGCAGCGCGCCGTCCGCCATCGCCGCCAGGAAAGCGCCGTCCACCAGGCCCTCGGTCGCGGCCGACAGCGGCACGGCGAGCACCACCACGTCCGCCCGGGGCAGCAGGGCGGGCAACTCCTCCAGACCGTGCACCGGCCCCGCCGGTACCGTCCGCGCACTGCGGGCCACCCGGAGCACCTCGCACTCGAAGGGCCGCAGCCGCTCCTCGATCGCCGCGCCGACCGCGCCGTAGCCGACGATCAGCACCGTCCGGTCCGCGAGCGCCGGGTAGAAGCCGGCCCGCCACTGCTCGGCGTCCTGGCCGCGGACGAAGCCCGGGATGTCGCGCAGCGAGGCCAGCGTGAGCGCCACCGCGAGCTCGGCGGTGCTCGCGTCGTGCACGCCACGGGCGTTGCACAGCAGCGCGCCGGGCGGCACGTGCGGCAGGATGTCGTCGACGCCCGCGGTCTGCGTCTGCACCACCCGCAGCCGCTCCATCACCGGCAGCAGCGGCAGCACCGTCCCGGTCCGCAGGTACGGGGTCACCAACAGCTCGACGCGCGCGAGCAGTTCGACGGGCGGCGGCCCTGGCCGGCCGTCGCAGGCGGTGCCGTCGAAGACATGGGTCTCCAGGCCGCCCGGCAGCCCGGGGATCTCCTCCGGCGGGTACGGCAGCAGGACGACGGGGTCGGACGAGGGGACGGGCGGCTCAGTGGTCATGGTCGAGCAGGCTAGCGGGCACCTGCCGGCGGGCGCTCGGTGGATTCTGGACCTATGACCGGGGCTGGACCTGGCGGACGGCCCGGCCCGCCGGCCCCCGGCCGGCGCTCAAGGCGGCACCTAACACGCGAAGCCCGTAGCGGCAAACGGCGACGGAACCCGGGCGGGCCCGCGACGGGCACCCCGTTTGGCCCTCCCCCGGCCACTCCGTAGAGTTCACGGGGTACATCCAGCAAGATCGAGCGATCAAGGAAGCGGCAGAGGCATGACGACGGCAGAGGAGCAGCGGCACGACCGGCGGGGGCCGATCGACGACCCGATGCCGACCGGCACGACCACACCGGCCGCGGACGCCGCCTCGGAGGCCGCCGACGAGGCGGTCGAGTTCGGCCCGGGCATCGACCCCGAGCGGCTGAGCTTCTGCCTGGAGGTGCTGGCCGAGCTGGACGAGCTCCCGGTCGACCACCCGGACGCGATCACCGTGCGGCGCGCCGTGGCCGGCATCTTCCGCTCCGTGAAGCAGCGCCGCCGCCAGGCCACCCGCGCCGCCAAGACCGCGAACGACAAGGCCGTGACCGCGCTCACCGCCACCGGCGCGCCGGGGCGGATCGACGACGAGACCGCCGGCGTCTTCGGTCTCTCCACCCCGACCACCACCGAGATCGCCGGGATCCTGCAGCGCCCGCGCTCCTGCTACATCTGCAAGCAGCGCTACGTCGAGGTCGACGCCTTCTACCACCAGCTCTGCCCGAACTGCGCCACCTCCAGCCGGACCAAGCGGGACGACTCGGCGGACCTGACCGGCCGGCGCGCCCTGCTCACCGGTGGCCGCGCCAAGATCGGTATGTACATCGCGCTGCGCCTGCTGCGTGACGGTGCCCACACCACGATCACCACCCGGTTCCCGAAGGACGCGATCCGCCGCTTCAAGGAGATGCCGGACAGCGCGGACTGGCTGCACCGGCTGAAGATCGTCGGCATCGACCTGCGCGACCCCGCCCAGGTGGTCGCGCTGGCCGACTCGGTGGCCGCCGAGGGCCCGCTGGACATCCTGATCAACAACGCGGCGCAGACCGTGCGCCGCTCCCCCGCCGCCTACGCGGAGCTGGTGGCCGCCGAGTCCGCCCCGCTGCCCGCCGGGCAGCTGCCGGCCAGCGAGGTGATCGGCACCTTCGGCAGCGGCAGCGTCGACCGGCCCGCGCTGCCGGGGCAGGCCACCGGCGCTCGCGAGGCGCTCAGTGCCGAGCAGGTCACCTCGCTGGCGCTGGTCAGCGGCTCCGCTTCGCCGGCCCGGATCGAGGCGGGTACGGCGATCGACGCCGGCGGCCTGGTCCCGGACCTGGCCGACTCCAACAGCTGGGTGCAGACCGTCAGCGAGGTCGACCCGATCGAGCTGCTCGAAGTCCAGCTGTGCAACTCGACAGCGCCGTTCATCCTGGTCAGCCGCCTGCGCAAGGCGATGGCCGCCTCGCCCGCGCGGCGCAAGTACGTGGTGAACGTCTCCGCGATGGAGGGCCAGTTCAGCCGCGGCTACAAGGGCGCGGGTCACCCGCACACCAACATGGCCAAGGCCGCGCTGAACATGCTGACCCGTACCAGCGCCAAGGAGATGCTGGAGAGCGACGGCATCCTGATGACCGCCGTGGACACCGGCTGGATCACCGACGAGCGGCCGCACCCCGACAAGATGCGGCTGGCCGACGAGGGCTTCCACGCGCCGCTGGACCTGGTGGACGGCGCCGCCCGGGTCTACGACCCGATCGTGCGCGGCGAGCGCGGCGAGGACCTGTACGGATGCTTCCTCAAGGACTTCGAGCCCTCGGCCTGGTGACCGGGCCCGTTGGGCGGTGACGGTGAACGGTGGCGCTGAACGGTGACGGTGATGACGTGGTGAGTGCGCAGCCGCACGGGTCGCAGGCGAGGCGCGGTCCGCTGATCGGGGCGGGTGTGATCGTGCCCACGCCGGACGGGCGCGGCGTCCTGGTCGGGCGCCGGACCGTGGCCGGCGAGCCGCCGACCTGGAGCCTGCCCGGTGGCAAGGTGGACCACCCCGGGGAGTCCTTCGAGCAGGCGGCGGCCCGCGAGCTGGCCGAGGAGACCGGGATCCGGCTGCCCGCCGAGCGGATGCGGGTGCTCGGCGTGATCCTCGACCACCTGGAGGGACGGCCCCGGCTGACCGCCGCGGTGCTCGCGCCGCCGAGCGACGCGGTGGCCGAGGTCACCGAGCCGCACGCCTGCGGCGGCTGGGAGCGGGTCGCCCTGACGGCGCTGCCGGAGCCGATGTTCGGGCCCTCCGGCTGGGTCCTGGCGCACTGGCTGCCGGACCCGGCGCCGCTGCCGCCGGGCGTCTTCGCCTACCGCACCACGCCCGGCAGCTGACGCACCGTCAGCCGGTGGCGGCCGGGCGGCTCAGCTCCCGCACCGGTAGAGCAGCTGGGCCGAGGCCGCCTGCTGGTCGTAGTCGCCGGGTGGCACCTCGGTGCAGTGGGCGCGCACCCAGTCCGTGGTGTCCCGGATCGCCCCGCCGCTCGGATCGCGGCCGATCAGTACATGGCGCACCTGGCCGTCGGCGACCAGGTCGCGCAGCTGGTCGGCCGTCGGCCACGGCACCTGGCCGGTGAAGCCACCCATCGGCAGCACCTTCGCGGCGGTCGCCAGGATGTAGGGCGAGGAGGCCTGCCAGGGGTAGGCGGCGAGCAGGTACCGGGCGCCGCCGTTGTGCGCCTCGACGTAGCCGAACAGCTCCTGCTGCTGCGGCGTCAGTTGGGTACTGACGGGCTGCGCGGCGGCGCGGTGCGCCGCCATCGGTCCCACCGCGCCGCGCAGGTCGCTGCCGTACTTCGGGTCCAGCACCGAGGCGGCCCAGGCCGTGGGCGTCAGCAGCGCGGCCACCAGGCCCGCCGCGACGCCGGCCCTGGCGATCGTGGCCCTGCTGGGCCCGAGCCCGGCGAACCAGCCGCTCTTCGCGGTGCCGAGCAATGCCAGCGCGAGGGCCGCCGCGGTGACCGCGGTCGGCGCCAGCCAGGGCAGGAAGGCGGGCAGCCGCCAGCTCAGCCAGCCGCTCCACAGCACGCTCGCGGCCACCGCGGACGGCAGGGCCAGGGCGCGCCATCCGCCCCGGCCGAAGCCCTGCCAGAGCAGCACCGTCCCGGCGCCGCCGAGCGCGGCGAGGGCGACCGCGAGCGAGCCGAGGTAGTAGGTGTGCATGCCGATGGTGCCCGCGCTGAGCGACAGGAAGAAGACCGCCGCCCAGCCGCCCCACAGCAGGTACCCCGCGCGCAGCGGGTCGGTGCGCGGTTCGCGGCGCCGCCAGAGCAGCGCGCAGAGCAGCGAGATCGCGGCCAGCGGGTAGAGCCAGCCGATCTGGGAGGCGAACTGGGAGCGGAACAGCTTCGTCCAGCCGCCGTCGCCCTTGGTTCCGGGCGGGGGTCCCGCGGTGGTTCTCCGGCTCTGCGTCGGACCCGTTCGCGGGCCGTCGGCCGCAGGGGCCATGGCACCGGCGCGGCTGCGGTCGACGGTCACGCTCCCGGTCTGCTCGGCCGTCAGTCCCACTGCGGAGAACCGGTTCAGGAAGTTGTAGCCCACCACCATGCTGTAGGCGGAGTTGTCCGTGGTCCCGTCCACGTAGGGCCGGTCCGCGACCGGCGTCAGCGTCACCAGCGCCATCCAGGCCGCCGAGACCGCCACCGTCACCAGAGCGGCCAGCGCGAGGTGGGCCAGCCGGCGGCGCAGCCGCGTCGGCGCCGCGAGCACGTAGACACCGGCGAAGACCGGCAGCACCGCCCACGCCTCCAGCATCTTGGCCTGGAACGCCAGCCCGACCCAGACCCCCGCCAGCAGCAGCGCCCGCAGCCCGGCAGTGCGCACCGCGCGCTGCGCCGACTCGGCCGCGAGCAGCAGCAACAGGGTGAACACCGGCTCCTCGACCGGCGTGCGGAACAGCCCGACCAGCTCCGGGGTCAGCGTGAACAGGGCGGCCGCCAGCAGCGCCGCACCGGCACCGGCCCAGAGCCGGACGAGCCGGAACAGCACCAGCACCGAGAGCACGCCCTCCACCGCCTGCGGCAGCGCCAGCGCCCAGCCGTGGAAGCCCAGCAGCCGGGCCAGCAGCGCCTGCGGCCACAGGAAGCCCGGCAGCTTGTCGAGCGTGATCGTGTTCGCCGGGTCGTAGGAGCCGAAGACGAACGCCTTCCAGCTCACCGTCATGCTGCGCACGGCGTTGGCGTAGAAGGAGTGGTAGCCGTCCTGGTCGGCGCCCCACAGGTAGAGGAGCCCGGCGAGCGCCGCGATGCCGAGCAACGCGGGCCTGGCCCAGGCGGGTTGACCCACGGGCGACTGCCACACCCGCCGCCGGACCGGCACCGGCTCACGGAGTTCGGGAAGTGTACTGGTAGCCATGCCGACAAGAGTTCGCCCAGCTGCCGGGCCGATCCGTCAGGAACACGGCACATCGGCGAAGGTCATACCGGCGCAGACGAAGATTTTGCGGACGGCTGCCGAGGCCGTCGAGGCCCGCGCCGCCGTACACGCCGCCGCCTAGAGCAGCGCCCGCGCGTGCTGAGCCGTCGACTGAGCCGTCGACTGGTCCTCGTGCTGGGCCTCGTGCTGGGCCTTGGCGTGGATGGCGGCGGCGCGGGCGTCGTCGATGCCCTTGAACCAGTCGGCCGCCTGGGCCCAGGCGGCCCGGGCCTCGTCGGGCCGGTGGGCGGCGGCCAGGGTGTCGGCGTAGTGGTCGAGGGTGTCGGCGCCCAGGAAGCGGTTGCCGGTGTCGGCGTAGGCCTGGACGGCGCCACGCAGGGCGTCGAGTGCCTCCGGCAGCCGGTCGAGCCCCCGGTAGGCCATGCCGAGGGTGTCCAGCACCGAGGCCTCCGCGTTGCGGTCCGCGAAGGCGCGCGCGAGGTCGAGCGACTCGGCGGCCAGGGTGAGGGCCTGCTGGTAGCGGCCGGCCTCGTGGTAGGCCCAGGCCATGTTGTTCAGCGCCCGGCCCAGTTCGTGCGGGACGTCGGCGGCGCGGTAGCGCTCGATGCCCCGGTGGTACCAGGGCTCGGCCTCGTCGAACCGTCCGCTGTCCACCAGCGCGTCGGCGAGCACGAGGGCGCTGTGGGCCGCGTCGCGGGTCTGGCCGAGCTCCTCGGCGATCTCGAACGCCTCCTGGCACACCCCGAGGGCCCGGTCGACGAGGCCGAGCTTGACGTAGGGCAGGCTGACCGCGGACAGCAGCGGGGGCAGGCTCTCGGTGGCGCCGTGGGCGCGGGCCGCGGCCACGGCCAGCTCGGCCCCCTCGATCGCGTCCTGCCACCGGGCGCGCAGCAGCTGGTAGTTGAGGACGCAGCGGGCCAGCAGCCAGGTGGCCGGGCTGGACTCCCCGGCGGCGGCGAGGCGGGCGATGGCGGGCAGGTTGGTCTGCTCGGCGTCCAGCCAGGCCAGCGCGGTGTCGTGACAGGAGAAGGAGGGGGTCGGCCCGGGGCGGGCGACAACGCTGACGTCGGCGGTGGTGTGGAAGATCCGGGTGGCCTGCTGGGCCTGGTGACAGGCGTACAGGTACCAGCCGACCAGCCGCGCGCGGGCCGCCCGGCGCTGGGCCTCGGGCTCCTCCTGGTCGGCCAGCTCCCGGGCGTAGGAGCGCAGCAGGTCGTGCAGTCGGTAGCGGTCGGGGCCGTCGGGTTCGACCAGGTGGGCCTCGACGAGGGTGTCCAGCAGCTCCTCGGCCCGCCGCAGCGGGACGTCGAGCAGGGCGGCCAGGGCGTGCGCGGTGAACCGCTCGCCGGGGAACAGGCCCAGCAGCCGGAACGCCCGCGCGGGGGACATCTCGGGGGACGGCTCGCCCGGGGCGACCCCGGCAGCGCAGGCACCGGCTGCCGCCGTCCGCGCCGCCCCGGCAGGCCCGGCCGGCCCGGAACGGGGTCTGGGCACGCCCGGGCGGCTGCCCGGCAGGTTGTGGTAGCTGGTGTGACAGGCGGTGCGGATGGCGAGGTCACCGATGGTGAGTTCGTCGAGCCGGTGGCGTTCGTCGTCCAGGCGGTCGGCCAGCGTGGCGACCGTCCAGGAGGTGCGGCTGGCCAGCCGGGCGGCGGCGATCCGCAGCGCGAGCGGCAGCCCGGCGCAGCCCGCCAGGACACGTTCGACCGCCGCCGGCTCGGCGGCCGCGCGCGGGCTGCCGATGACCGTGCCGAACAGCTCCCGTGCCTCGTCCGGCTCCAGCGCGGCCAGCGCGAGGTGGCGGGCGCCGAGCAGGTCGCTCAGCCGGGTGCGGGCGGTGACCAGCACGGCGCAGCCGGCGGTGCCGGGGATCAGCGGTCGGATCTGGGCGGTGGCGGCGGCGTTGTCCAGCACCACCAGCATCCGGCGGCCGGCCAGCAGGCTGCGGAAACGGGCGGCCAGCTCCTCCAGCTGGGACGGGACGGCGTCACAGGCCTCGCCGAGCGCCCGCAGCCAGCCGCCCAGCACCTCCGCCGCCTCGCGCGGCGTCGGGTCGGCGCCGCGCAGGTCCGCGTAGAGCTGTCCGTCGGGGAAGTGATGGGCCACCAGATGCCCTGCCTGCACGGCCAGTGCGGTCTTGCCCAGGCCGCCACGGCCGGTGACCGCGGCGATGGCCACCTGCCCGGGCGCGACGCCGCCGTCGATCAGCACCTCGGCCAGCTCGCGCAGTTGTCTCCGGCGGCCGGTGAAGTCGGCCACCACCGCCGGCAGCTGGGCCGGTAGCGACACCGGGACCGTCGGCTGGGCCCCCGCGCCGGCGACGGGGGCCGGCTGCCCCTCCGGCCCGGACGGCTGCGGCGGCTCGATGTCGCCGAGCAGCTGGAGCAGCCGGGTGCCGTCCACCGCGAGGGCGGTGAGCAGGGCCAGGACGGCCTGACGGGTGACGGGGCGCTTGCCGTTGAGCCACCGCTCCCAGGAGGCGTGGCTGTAGTGGGTCAGCTTGCCCAGCTGCTGGAACGACAGGTCGTGACTGTCCTTGAGCGCCCGCAGCTCGACCAGGAGCCGCCGCTCGGCCGCGGACAGCCCCTCAGGCAGAGGGGACCAGGCGAATGCCACCATCAACTCCTGACGCGGGCGGGCATCACCAACCGGCTGGTGACGCATCACAATAGGCAGCTCACGAGCCTGCGGGCAGTGAGCTTGTCACACGAGACTCAGAATGCGTTGGCCGGATCGGCCCGGAGCCCGAGGATGAGGGCACCGGACGCGCCGTACCGGGTCCGCACGGTGTGCGGGCCGCGCACGGACGGCGGCCGGGCCGGCGCCGGGCCACCCGCCCGCACCGCCGGCCACGGCGCCACGACACCCTCGCGGCGCCATCGCCACCGAGCCAATGGGGGATTCCCTGATGAGCACCGCCACGCTGCCCGCCGCCATCGACACCATCGAGCTCGAGGACCTCTTCGACCTGGACATCCGGATCGAGCGGACCGAGAACACCGCCGAGGACTCCTGGACCTCCATCGGCTGCAGCATCACCTGTCCCTCCTGGCTGCCCACCAACTGCTGCCTCTGACAACCGGCCGCCGGCGCTCCGGCGGAACCGTCACCAACTTCTTTCTGGGGGAACATCATGAGCACCGCCACGCTGCCTTCCGTCATCGAGGACATCGACATCCAGGACCTCTTCGACCTGGACATCCGGATCGAGCGGACCGAGAACACCGCCGAGGACTCCTGGACCACCTTCGGCTGCCCGAGCATCTCCTGTCCCTCCTGGCTGCCCACCACCTGCTGCATCTGACAACCGGCCGCCGGCGCTCCGGCGGAACCGTCACCAACTGCTTTCTGGGGGAACATCATGAGCACCGCCACGCTGCCTTCCGTCATCGAGGACATCGACATCCAGGACCTCTTCGACCTGGACATCCAGATCGAGCGGACCGAGACCATCGCCGAGGACTCCTTCACCTCCATCGGCTGCCCGAGCCTCGTCTGCTGGTCCTACCTTCCGACCGGCTGCTGCGCCTGACAGCATCCGGCCTGCTGTCGCCGCCACGCGTGCGGTGACGAGCCGGCCGGTGCGGGCCTGGGACCGGCGGCGCGCGCCGCCGGTCCCAGGCCCACCCGCGCGCCCGCCCGCCCGCCCTGGGCCGACGCCTGTCCGCACCCGAGGACCAGCCACCGAGGAACCGCCACCGATGCCGTTGTCACCCGCCACCGCACCGCTCTTCCGCACCGCCCCCGTCGCCCTGCTGCGCGCCCCGAGCCGCGGCCAGGACCAGCGCGCCGCCTGGGCCCCGGCTCACCAGGTGGCCTCGTCCGAGGCGGCCGCCCCCGCGGCCCCCATCGACCGTGCGGCCTGCGAGCAGCTGCTGAGCGGCGCGGCCGGCGACGGCTCCTTCATGGACGCGCTGCGGGTCGCCAGCCCCTCGCTGGCCAACCTGGTGGCGGCGAGCACCCGGCCCGACGGGCTCAGCAGCCGCACCGACGCCCAACTGCGGCGCGCCGCGGTCTCCGTGCTGCGCTACGAGATCCGGCTGCGCTCCCGCTGCACTCCCTTCGGCCTGTTCGCCGGGGTCGCCCCGGTCCGCCTCGGCCCCGCGGCCCAGGGCCCGGCGACCAAGGTGTCCTGGTCGGCCCCGGCGACCAGCCGCACCCGGGTCGACCTCGACTGGCTGCTGCGGGTGGTCCAGCAGCTGGAGCAGGACCGCGCGTTGCTACCGCGCCTGACGCTGCACCCGCACGCCGGAGTCGTCCCGCGCGGCGGCCGGCTGGTGATGGCGGCGCCCTCCAACCCCGGTGCCACGGCACGTGACAGCGCCCGCAGCGAGGTCTCGGTGCGGATCACGCCGGTGGTCACCGCCGCCCTGGAGCTGGCCGCCGCCGGCAGCACCGGCGAGGCGGCCGCCGCCGAGCTGGAGCGCCGCTTCCCGCAGGCGCCGCCCGGCGCGGCCGCCAATCTGCTGGCCACCCTGGTCCGCCAGGAGTTCCTGATCACCGGGCTGCGACCGGTGCTCGACGGGGGTGACCCGCTCAGCCGGGTGATCGGCGTGCTGGCCGCCGCCGAGGACTCCGCCGGCCGGGCGCTGTCCGCGCTGCGCGAGATCGCCGCCGACCGTGACCGGTACGACGCCGCCGCGCCGAGCGGGCGCCACGCCGCGCTGGCCGCGCTGGAGGAGAAGATGCGGGCCCTGGCCGACGCCGACCGGCTGGTCCACGTCGACCTGGCCCTGGGCGCGGAGGTGCGGCTGCCGCAGCAGGTGGCCGACGAGGCGGCGCGCGGCCTGGGCGTGCTGTGGCGGCTGTCGGCCGCCGTCCCCGCCGGCGCCTCCTCGCTGCGCGGCTACCACCGGGACTTCCTGGAGCGCTACGGCCCCGACCGGGTCGTGCCGATCCTTGAGGTGCTGGACGACACGATCGGCCTCGGCGCACCCGCGGGCTACAACTGGCCGCCGTCGCACCGCCCCGAGGAGCCGGCGGCGCGGGCGGACCAGGAGCGGGACCTGCTGCTGGGCCGGCTGGCCGCCGAGGCGGTGCGCAACGGCGCCCGCGAGGTGGTGCTGGACGACGAGCTGGTGGCGCGGCTGGCGCCCGGGGAGCCGGACCGCACACTGCTGCCGCGTTCCTGCGAGCTGTTCTGCAACCTGGTCGCCGAGGACGAACAGTCGCTGTCGGACGGGGAGTTCCTGCTGGTCGGCGGCTTCGGACCGGGTGCTCCCGAGGCCGGGGCCACCTTCGGGCGGTTCGCCGGGCTGGCCGGCCCGGTCAACGAGGAGCTGGCCGCGCTCGCCTTCCCCGAGCGGCCGGACGAGCTGCACCTGGCCGTCGCCTTCCAGCCGCGCCTCACCCGGGCGCTCAACGTGGCCAACAGCCCGCGCACCGCGGACCACGAGGTGGCCATCGGGCTGCCGCCGGACCCCGGCGCCACCGCCGTGCGCCTGGACGAGATCGGCGTGGCCGCCACCATCGACCACCTGTACGCGGTGCACCTGCCCACCGGCCGCCGGCTGCTGCCGCACGCCCACAACGCCCTCGACCTGAGCGGCCAGGCACCGAACGCCGCCCGGTTCCTGCTGGAGGTGGGCCGCGACGCCCACCGCGGCTACACCTCCTGGAGCTGGGGGCCGGCCGCGAGCGCGCCGTTCCTGCCGCGGGTGCGCTACGGCAGGACGGTGCTCTCCTCGGCCGCCTGGCGGCTGGACGAACTGCGCGACCACACCGCGCTCGACCCGGCCGGCTGGGGCGAGGCGGTGGCGGACTGGCGGGCGCGCCGGCAGGTGCCGCGGTACCTGGTACTGACCCGCTACGACCACCGGCTGCCGGTGGACCTGGCCGACGGCTGGCACCGCGAGCTGCTGCGCGACGCGCTCGCCAAGGACCCCGGTCTGCTCGCCGTCGAGCTGCCCGGCGGCGAGGAGCGGACCAACGGCTGGCTGCGCGACGCCGAGGGCCGGGCCCACCGCTCCGAACTGGCGCTGGCCTTCGTCCGGGAGGCCCCTGCCGTCGAGGAGCCCGGGGCCGTCCGGGAGCCCCGGGCCGTCGCGGAGCCCGCAGGGGCCCGAGCCGCCCACGCCGCGCCGCTGCTCGCACCGGCGCGGGTCGCCGAGGCCCGGGTGGCCACGCCCGGCGGTGAATGGCTCTACGCCAAGCTCTATCTCGCCGGCCGCCACCAGGACGCCTTCCTCCACGAACGGCTCGCCCGGTTCCTGGCCGAACTGCCCGACGCCGCCAAGGCGGTGATCGACCGCTGGTTCTTCATCCGCTACCGCGACCCGGAGGACCACCTGCGGCTGCGCTTCCACGGGCCCGCGGACGGCCTCTGGCGCGAGCTGCTGCCGCCGCTGCACGCCGCGGTGCGCCAGTGGCAGGCCCAGGGCCTGCTCGGACGGCTGGTGCTGGACGGCTACGACCCCGAGTGGGAGCGCTACGGCGGCCCCGAGGCCCAGCCGGCCGCCGAACGCTTCTTCGCCGCCGACAGCCGCACCGCGCTCACCCTGCTGCGGATCGCCCGCAAGGCCGAGGCCGCGCAGCCGGACCAAGCGCCGGGGAACGAAGTGCCGTGGAACAAGGAGACGCTGGCCGCGGTCTCACTGGCCTCCATCGCCCACGCCGCCGGACTGCCCCCCGCCCAAGCCGGGCCGGCCCGCTACCAGGAGCCGGCCGCCGCCTGGCTCGCCATGAGCCCCGCCGACCAGGAACTCCCCGCGGGGTTCCGGACCAACCGGGCACGGTGGCTGCGGCTGATCGACCCGGCCGGCGGCTGGCCGGCCCTGGCCGACCACCCGCTGGGCGCCGACGCCGCGGCGGCGCTCGCCGACCAGGCCGGTCACCTGCGGCTCTACCGCGAGGAGTTGGACGCGCTCACCGCCCGCGGCGCCAACTGGTCGCCGCTGCCCGGGGTGGTGGCGAGCCTGCTCCACATGTCCTGCAACCGGCTGCTCGGCACCGACCGGGACGCCGAGCGGCGCGCCCACGCCCTCGCCCGCGCCTGCGTGCTCGGAAACGCCGACCGAAGGAAGCACCAGCGGTGACCACGGCAGCCAGGTCCGGCGCCACCGCGCGCATCGAGACGGCCGTCGAGCGGGTGGCCGACGCGCTCACCAGGCCCCCGGCCGGGGAATCCGACGGTCCGTCGCAGCCGGCCGGCGCCGGCCGCCGTACCGCTCCCCCGATGTCGCTGGAGGGCGGCGCAGGCACCGCGCTCTTCCTCGCCGCACTCGCCCGCCGCGATCCGGACCGCCGCGCCGCCGCGCACGCCCAACTCATCGTGGCGGCCAGGGCGCTGGCCAGTACCGCCTCCGCCGGGCTCCAGCACGGCCCGGCCGCCGTGCTCGCGGCCGCCCAGGCCGCCGCGCGGCCCGGCGGCCGCTACCCGCAGCTGCTCCGCACCCTGACCGCGCACGTCGCGGCCGAACAGCTGGCCCGCCTCGCGGCCGAGCCGGCCGATTGCGGCGAACCGGGGGTGAGTTGGTCCTCCTACGACCTCATCACCGGCCCCACCGGCACCGGCCGCCTGCTGCTCGCCGCGGTCACCGAGGGCGACGCCGAGGAGCGGGCGGCGGCCGAACCCGCGCTGCGCGCCACCCTCGCGCACCTCGGGCGGCTCAGCCTGCCGGTGCGGGTGGACGGCCATCGGCTCCCCGGCTGGTGGGTACCGGGCCACCGCCAGCCGACCGGGCCCGACCGGGCCCGCTTCCCCCGCGGGGACGTCAACCTCGGGACGGCGCACGGCATCACGGGCCCGCTGGCGCTGCTCGCCCGCAGCGCCGAGCTGGGGGTGACGGTCGACGGACAGCAGGCGGCCATCCGGCGGATCGCCGCCTGGCTGGCCGAACGGGCCGAGCGGGACGCCTTCGGGCCGTACTGGACGCCGCGGCTGCCCTTCGAGGAGGAGATCGCCCGCGCCGCCGGCGATGGCCCCGCGCCGGCGGTGGCAGCCGCCGAAGGCGCTGCCACCGCCGGTGTGGCCGGCGGCGCCTGGTGCTTCGGGTCCATCGGCATCGCGGGCAGCCTGCTGCGCGCGGCCCGGGTCAGCGGTGAACAGGCCTGGCAGCGCCTCGCGCTGGACAGTGTCCACGCCACCCTGACCCGCCCCGGCACCCTGGAGCACCTGAAGGGCCCCACGGTCTGCCACGGCGAGGCGGGCTACCTGCAGAGCCTGTGGCGGCTCGGGCAGCAGGAGAAGGACCAGGTGCTGCTCGACCACTGCGCCCGGCTGGCCGACCGGCTGGCCGCCGCCTGGGACGAGGAGGCCGACTACGGCTACCGCCATCTGACCCCGGACCGCCGCGATCCCGGCCGGGCAGCGGGCGGGCCGCTGACCGCCGAGGACAACACCGGCCTCCTGGAGGGCGCCGCCGGCGTGGCCGCCGCCCTGCTCGCCACCCTGCCCGGCGGCGAGCGGGGCGGCCCCGAGGCCGGCGAGCCCTGCTGGGACCGGATCCTGCTGCTCTCCTGAAGCTGGGCCCAGCGGGCCCGGCCGCGCCTATCCTGGCCACCATGGTGACCTTGGAACGACTGCGCGCAGACCACCAGGACGCCCTGCTGGAGTTCGAGCGGGTCAACCGCGCCTACTTCGCGCGATCCGTGTCCGACCGTGGGGACGCGTTCTTCGCCGGGTTCGCCGCCCGTCTGGGTGCGCTGCTCGCCGAGCAGGACGACGGTCTGTGCCACTTCCACGTGGTCGTGGACGACCACGGTCACCTGGTCGGCCGGGTGAACCTCGTCGACGTGCGGGACGGCGTCGCCGAACTCGGCTACCGGATCGGCGAGTGCGCCGCGGGCCGGGGCGTGGCCACCGCCGCGGTCCGCGAGGTGTGCCGCCTGGCCGCCGCGGCGTACGGGCTCCGGGCGCTCACGGCGAGGAGCACCTGCGACAACCCGGCGTCGATGGCCGTACTCACCCGCACGGGATTCACCGTCGTGGGCGACACCAGCATCAACGGGCGCCCCGCCGTGCGCTATCGGCGGCCGCTCACGGGCGAGTAGGGTCTGTCCGGCCGACACCCGGGTGGCTGGTCCGGCGCCGGTGACGGAGCAGCAGGAAGCCCCCCAGGGCGGTCACCGCCGCGACCGCCTCGGCGACGGCGGAGAGGGTCTTCTCGGTGAACCAGATCGGCTCGTACATGTTCGGGAACGGCCCGAACGCTCCGACGTCGACATAGCGGTAGACCAGCACCGCGGCGATGCCGGCCAGGGCGACCAGGAAGGCGAACGCCCAGACCAGCAGGCGGCGGCCGGTCACGATCAGCAGCAGGGCGGCGAGCGCGGCGGCGGCTGCCTCGATCCGGAACAGGGTGCCCTGGCTGATGCTCGCCGTCACCGAGTCGTAGGTGGCGGCGAGGTCGGCGTGGACGTAGGCGTCCACGCCGAGCGCTGCGGCGGTCACCAACCGCAGCGCCCAGAGCACCAGGTCCGCCGCGACCCGGCGGCTAGTAGCCGCCACCGCTGGTTGCCGTGCTGGTGGCGCTCGCGGTGCTGGTGGCGGTGCCGGTGGCACTCGCACTGCTGCTCGCCGTGGCGCTGCCGCTGGGCGAGGCCGAGGTGCTGCCGCCGCCGGCACCGACCTGGATGTGCGTGTCCATCCCGAGCGACTTGTGCGCGTCGATCGGGCACCACAGCTCGTAACTGCCGCCCTGCAGCGTGACCGTCAGCTGCGCCGAACTGCCCGGCGACAGCGTCGGGGTCTGCGCCTGGGTCAGGCCCGGCCCCGAGATGGCCAGCGCGTGCTGCACGGTGCCGTGGTTCTCCGCCGTGAAGGTGTAGGTCCCCGGGGCGAACTGGGTCTGCGAGAGCGTCAGCGAATACTCCTTCTCGCTGACCGTGACGTTCGTCCCCACCGGCGAGGTACTGGCACTGCCGCTGGTGCTCGCGCTCGGGCTGACACTCGCACTGGCACTGGCACTTGTGCTCGCGCTGCTGCTGGGCGTGCTGGTCGCCTTGGTGCTCTTGCTGCTCGAACACGCGGTCGCGGCGAGCAGCACCCCGAGGGTGAGCACGGCCGCACGGGTTGCCACGGATCCGACTGTGCGGTGATGCATGAGTCTGATCTCCCTTCCAGGGGGCAGCCTGACGTACCGGCGGCGCGAGGACGGGGAGCGACGGAGACGGCCTTGCGGGATCCACCCGTTCGGACCCGTCCCGGCGCCATGGCGCACCCGCCCGCGGCCTCGCCGCCCCGGCACGGAAAATCGGCACTCGCCACGGACACCGGGGCCGTACTAATCTTCGGTCCAGGTTCTTCGGGCAAGGGGCCCGACGGTGTCTGGGGGTTGGTCGTGGTTGCTGGTCGTGTGGTGCGGTTCGACAGTGCTCGGGGCTATGGGTTCATCGCTCCGGAAAGTGGCGGGGAGGACGTCTTCCTGCATGTGAACGACATGTTGATTCCCGAGTCCTACGTGCACTCGGGTCTGACGGTGGAATTCGAGATCGAGGACGGCGACCGCGGCCTGAAGGCCTCCCGGGTCCGTCTTCCGCTGGGCCCCGACGGCAGTCCGGTGACGCCTCCGCCGGCGCCCCTGCCGGGCACCCGCTCGCACGCCCTCGCCCCGAATTCCCTCGCTCCGAAGCCGGACGGCGAGGACTCGCTGTGCGATGTACTCAGCACGGAGGAGTTCCTGCAGGAGGTGACCGAGGCCCTGCTGACCACGGCGCCCTCGCTGACCGGCGAGCAGATCCTGCAGATCCGCCGCGGCCTGCTGCAGTTCGGCAAGAGCCACGGCTGGGCCGAGGGCTGACCCTCACCCGACGGCTGCGCGCCGCCGCCCGTGGCGGGCCTTCCGCCGGGGTGGCGGCGCCAGAGCCAATCGGATGATTCTGCACCGCCGGGAATTGACGCTCGATCAAGTCCGGAATCCTGCTGGCATCTTGATGGAATCGGCGTCCCCTTTCCGGAAGGTGTGGTCATGCAGGCAGCCCCCATCGGCAGCGCCATTCGCCAACCCTGGTCACCCGGCCCCGGAAGGCGGGCGCGCGCGGATTCGGTCGATGGCGGCCGCCCGCGGATCAGCGGGTGGATGTGGGCCCTGGCGGGGGCGCTGTTCCTCGGCTACGCGGCCGTCTCGCTGCGGATCCATCAGCGGATCCTGTCCAACAGTTATGACCTGGGCATCTTCGAACAGGTCGTCCGCTCCTACGCGCACGGACATCTGCCGGTCTCCGAACTGAAGGCACCGGACTTCCCGGTACTGGGGGACCACTTCTCCCCCGTGCTCGCGCTGCTCGCGCCGTTCTACCGGCTCTGGCCGACGGCGCGGACCCTGCTGGTGGCGCAGGCGGCGCTGATCGCCGTCAGCGTGCTGCCGCTGACCGCCTGGGCCCGGCGGGCGCTGGGGGGCGGGGCTGCGGTGGCGATCGGGCTCTGTTACGGGCTGTCCTGGGGGATCGCGAGCGCGGTCGGCTTCGACTTCCACGAAGTGGCCTTCGCCGTCCCGCTGCTGACCTGCTCGCTGGCCGCGCTCGGCAGCGGGCGCTCGCGGGCCGCGGCGTGCTGGGCCCTGCCCCTGCTGCTGGTGAAGGAGGACCTGGGCCTGACCGTGCTCGCGATCGGCCTGGTCATCGCCGCGCGCGGCGAGCGCAGGCTCGGGCTCGCCACTGCCGCGGCCGGCCTGGCCGGGGCACTGCTGGCGATCCTGGTGGCGCTGCCGGCCTTCAACCCGGGTGGCTCCTTCGCCTACTGGTCCTTCCTGGACGCCCCGGGCGGTGGCGGCGGCCCGGCACAGCTGCTCTACCGGAGCACGATCGGCCTGGTCACCCCCGAGGCGAAGGCGACGACGCTGCTGCTGGTGCTGGCCCCGACGCTCTTCCTGGCCCTGCGCTCCCCGCTGCTGTGGATCGCGCTGCCGACGCTGCTGTGGCGCTTCGCCTCGAACGACTCGGTCCACTGGGGCACCGGCTACCACTACTCGCTGGTGCTGATGCCGATCGTCTTCGCGGCCTTCGTCGACGCGCTGGCCACCCGCGACCTGACCGCGCGCAGTCTGCGCCGCCACCTCGCGGGCACCGTCGCCGTCACCCTGCTGCTCCTGCCGCAGTACCCACTGTGGCAGCTGGTCCAGTCGGCCACCTGGCGCACGGATCCGCGGGTCGCCGAGGCCCACCGGCTGATGGACCGGATCCCCGACAACGCCACCGTGCAGGCCTCCACCCTGCTGGTGCCCCAGCTGACCAACCGCACCAGTGTCAGCCTCTACGGCTGGCCGCAGAGCCGCCCCGATCCGGCGTGGATCATCGTGGACACCTGGACTCCGTACTACAAGCGCTGGCCGCTGACGGTCGACCAGGAGAAGGCCGCCCTGGCCTGGGACGTCGAGCACGGCTACCTCACCGTCGCCGCCCAGGACGGCTTCGTGCTGCTCGGCAGAGCGGGGACCGGGGGCAAGCCGGCCTAGGGCCGCTGCTCGGTCGGCCCAGGGCCGGCTCAGTCGGCCGATGCCAGCCGCGCGGCGAACTCGCGGTTGGCCAGGGTCTGTTCACGGTAGACGGCGGGCAGGTCGGCGAGGGCGAGCAGGCGGTCACAGGCCGCCAGCGAGCTCTGTGGGTCGCCGACCCAGTAGCTGGTGATGGAGTACTCGAAGAGCAGCCCCCACTGGTACACCCAGGGCTGGGTGAACAGCCAGTCGCGCGGCATGCCGCCGTCGAGGCCGGCCCGGGCGAACGCGTGCGCCGCCTGGTAGCGGCCCGACTTGCGCAGCCGGGAGGAGAGTTCGTAGCAGGCTTCGAGGCGCTGCGGCCGGCTCTCCCAGGCCTGGAGCAGCGCGTCCATCGCGGCCGGCCAGTCGCCGAGTTCGGCGGTCAGCACGCCGACCTGGAGCAGCGCGTAGTAGACCTCCTCCGCCCAGCCCCCCATCCCCGCCCGGCGCCGGTACAGCTCGACGGCCGCCTCGGTGTCACCGAGGTCGCGCAGGGTCTGCGCCAGGTAGAAGACGGTGCGGGTGTTGCCGGGATCGCGTGCGAGATCGGCCCGCAGCAGGCGGGCGTCCCGCTCGAACTTGTCGGCCCGCGAGCCGCCGTCGGCGAAGTGCTCGATGACCAGTGCGTCCAGGTCGGCCGCCCGGTCCTGCCGATCGGAGGTCAGGTACTCGTGCGTGGCACCCTCGTAACGCCAGTTCACCGTGCCCTTGACCAGCCGCTTGATCCGGTACTCCAGGTCGGCGGCGTGCCGCAGCAGATAGGAGTCGGCGGTCAGGTGCGGCAGCTCGCCCTCCTGCCGCACCACCATGTCGGCGTCGATGAGCAGCAGGTAGTCGGCCTTGCCGTGGGCCCGCCGGATGTTCCGGGTGCGGTTGTGCCCGAAGTCCACCCAGGGATCCTGGTGCAGCTCGCCGGGCACACCCGCGAGCGCACGGTGGATCAGCTCCTGCGTGCCGTCGGTCGATCCGGTGTCGGAGATGACCCAGGTGTCCACCAGGCCACGGACCGAGGCGAGGCAGCGCTCGATGACCTTCGCCTCGTCCTTGACGATCATGCAGAGGCAGATGGTGGGCCCCGGCCCACCGCCGACTCTCTCGGAACGGGAATCCTCGTGTTGCGCCACAGCTGCAGATAGTAGGCCGGGGGTGCCGCCGAGCCGGGTTGCCACACAGCGGGCCGAACGTGTGGCAGTTGTGGGCTGCCCCGGTGACTTTGCGGAGCGGTCGTACATGGATTCGAGCCATGGTGTCGATCATCCGACAGTACGCGCGGGCCGCTCCGGTCCGCGCGATCTGCCGACATCAGGAGGTCAGGCGTGCCCGCAGCACAACCAAGGGACCTGCGTCCGGGGCTCACCAGCCGCCGGAAACAACTCGCCGGGAGCGCGGCCCTGCTCATCACGGCCGTCGTGGCGACCAGCGGCACCGCCTTCGCGGGCGGGGCTCCGCGGGGCCACGAGGGGAATCACTGCCCGCCGATGGAGTACGCGGCGCAGCGTGTCATGCACAGCCACGAGTCCTTGATCCACTCCACCGACGGCATGCTGCCGCACCGCCCCGGCCGGACCGCGCTGCGCGACGGTGGCGGGGACGGGAGCGGGGACGGCACCGCCGGTACGGACAGCGGCACCGCGCAGAACGGCGGCGACGGCGGCGGGGGCGGCGGACACCACGGGCACGGCGACGAAGGGTGCCCGGGCCCGACCGGACCCACCGGGCCGACGGGACCGCAGGGCGACACCGGGCCGACCGGGCCCCAGGGCGACACCGGCGTCACCGGGCCGACGGGACCGACCGGGCCCCAAGGGGACACCGGCGTCACCGGGCCGACGGGACCAACTGGAGCAATGGGCGCCACGGGCGCGACCGGGCCCACCGGACCGCAGGGGGCCACCGGCGCGACAGGGCCCACCGGGCCCCAGGGGAGCACCGGTGCGACCGGGCCCACCGGACCGCAGGGGAGCACCGGTGCGACCGGGCCCACCGGACCGCAGGGGAACACCGGCGCAACCGGGCCCACCGGACCGCAGGGGAACACCGGCGCAACCGGACCCACCGGACCGACCGGGCCCCAGGGGAACACCGGCGCAACCGGACCCACCGGACCGCAGGGGGCGACCGGCGCAACCGGCGCGACCGGCCCCTGCATGGCCCTGGACACCGTCGTCCACGGCGACTACCTCTACACCGGCGTGGTCACGGGCAGCCCCGGTCACATCGATGTCGGCAGCCAGAAGGTCAGCCCGACCCCCGGCACCGCCACCTTCACCAGTCCCCCGGCGCTGCCCGGCACCAGCCCCGCCTGCGGCGTCGCGGTGGCGGACCACGGCAACGACATCCTGGTGGAGGCGCTGACCACCGACGGCACGCTCTACCAGACCGAGTGCTCCTTCGCGACCGGTTCCGGCCCGGTCAGCTGCACGATCGCGTGGACGCAGGTCACCAACCAGCCGATGGGACCGGAGCAGGGCGCCGCCCCGCCGGTGGGCAACGCCCAGCCGCACCACCCGACCGCCGCGCAGGCGGTGCGGTCGGTCAAGGTGGCCTGGGAGTCGTTCGTCCGCCGGCTGTCCTGAGCCGCGCATCCCGATCCGATCCGGCCCGGTGAACCGGCCACTCCCGTCCGGGGGCGGCCGGTTCACCGGGCCGGGTGCTGCTCCAGTCCGGTCACCTTGACGACATGACGCAGGCTCGGCTCCGCGAGCAGGTCGTGGAGTTCGACGAAGACGCGCCTGGCCTGCACGGCGTTCCAGTCGGCGGGCAGCAGTTCGGTCGGCAGGCCGGGGTCCAGGTAGGGCAGCCGCCGCCATTCGGTGAGCATGGGGACGTACGCGCGAAAGGCCGTCACCTCGTCGGGCCGCGGACCGCGGGCCAGCTCCTCCTTGAGCGGCCGGTAGCTGTCGGTGAACGCCGTGTACTGGGACTCGATGGCCGGCAGGTCCCACCAGGAGCTCACCGCGTCGCGCAGCTCGGCGAAGCCGGCGTAGTCGGAGGTGAACAGGTGGACGTAGGCGCTCAGTTCCAGGCGCTCCAGCAGTCGCCGGGCGTCCGGCAGCAGGCGGGCGGGGGCCAGCCAGACGCCGGGTGCGGCGTTGCCGAAGCCGAGCCAGCTGAGCCGTGAGCGGAGCTGGTGGCGGTGGGCCCGCTCGGATTCGGGGACGGAGAAGACCGCGACGACCCAGCCGTCCTTGAGGGCGGCGGGTTCGAGGCTGTGGAAGATCCGGCGGTCGCCCTCGTCGAACACCGGGCCCAGCTGCGGGCCGAGGCGGTATCCGGTGCCTTCGCGCCGCTCCTGGAGGAGCGTCTCGGCCTTCTTCAGGCGGGAGATCGCCGAGCGGACGGCCGGGCCGTCCACGTCCAGCTCGGCCATCAGCGCGATCAGGTCGGCGATGGAGATCCAGCCGCCGAGCCGGCGGACGAACTCACCGTAGATCGTGTGGATCAGGGCGCTGGGCCGGGTCGCGGTCTCCGACATGGTCGCCTTCCTCACGGGGATACCCGCGATGATCATACCGATCCGGCGCTCCCCTCCACCGGGCTCCCGTCCGCCGCGCTTGCCTCCACCGGGCTCCCGTCCATGGGGCTCTCGGCATAGGCGCCCGAGAGCAGGTGTCCGGCCCCGGGGGCGACGGCCGGCAGGCCGAGGGAGCGCAGCAGCTGGTGGACAGTGCAGATGGAGGCGGAGACCACCGGCTTGCCGAGCCGCTGCTCGGCCTCCTCGATGGCGGCCAGCGAGGGCATCTGCACACAGGCGGAGAGCACCACGGCATCGGCGTGCGCGTAGTCGAGCCCGCGCGCGATGACCGGCAGCTTGGCCGGGTCGTGGGCGGCCACGTCCAGGTTGCCCGGGATCTCCAGCGCCTCGTAGTCGAGCACCTCGATGCCTTCGTGGGTGAGGTAGTCCACCACGGTCCGGGTGAGCGGGCGCAGGTAGGGGGCGACCAGGGCGATCTTCCGGGCGCCCATCGTGTGCAGCCCGTTGACCAGGGCGCCGGCGCTGGTGACGACGGGGGCGGGCGCGCCGTTCTCGACGGTCCGGGCGTGCAGGCGGTCCTGGGAGACGCGGTGGTATCCGGTGCCCATGCTCATGATGGCGACCAGGCAGGCGTAGCCGATGACGTCCACGGCCGCGTCGGAGAGTTCGAGGGCGCAGCGGTCGGAGTCCGCGTCCATCGCCCTGAGCTGCTCGGGGGTGACGCGGGTCATCCGCATCCGGCTGGAGTGGAAGGTGAAGCGCTCCGGTGCGATACCCTCGCGGGCCCGCAGGATCGCGGGGACCTCGGTCTCCATGGTGACGTTGGAGCTCGGCACGATCTGGCCGATCCGGAAGGTGCGCGGGGTCGGCGGGGTCAGGGGCAGGGTCACGGGCGGGCTCCTTGTCGGGGGCGGCGTCAGCGGGCGTCCAGGACCGGGTTGGCGAGGGTGCCGATGTGCTGGATGGTGGCCTCCACCAGGTCGCCCGGCTGGAGGAACTGCGGGGGGACCAGGCCGGCGCCGACGCCGGAGGGTGAGCCGGTGGCGATGACGTCGCCGGGTTCGAGGGTCATGCCGCAGGAGATGTCGGCGATCAGCCGCGGGATCCGGAAGAGCATGTGGCGGGTGTTGGAGTGCTGCTTGGTCTCGCCGTTGACCTTGAGGCCGAGTTCGAGATCGTGCGGGTCGGCGATCTCGTCCGCGGTCAGCACGGCGGGGCCGAAGGGGGCGTAGGAGTCCTGGCCCTTGGAGAAGAACCACTGGCCGGAGCGGCGCTGGTCGCGGGCGCTGATGTCGTTGATGATGCTGTAGCCGAACACGTGCTGCCAGGCGTCCTGTTCGGCCACCCGGAACGCCTTGCGGCCGATGACGACGGCGAGTTCGCACTCCCAGTCGAGCTGCTCGGTCAGGTCGGCGTTGTGCAGGATCGGCTGCCCGGGACCGGTGATCGCGGTGGCGGGCTTGGAGAACAGCACGGGGCGGTCGGGCAGTTCGCGGTCGGTGTCCAGGGTGCGGCTGGACTCGGCGACGTGCTCGACGTAGTTGAGTCCGACGCCGACGACCTTGCCGGGGCGCAGCGGGGCCCACAGCTTGACCGCATCGAGCGCGTGCACGGCGGCGGGCGGCAGGCCGGTGGCCTCGGCGGCGGTGAGCAGGGCCCGCGCCGCGTCCAGCGCCGGCTGCCCGGCCTGGACGAGCGCGAGCAGGTCGCCGGGCAGCTCGGTGCCGGCGGCCGCGGCCAGCGTGGCGAGGTCGGCCACGCGGTCGCCGAGCTGGGCGCCCAGGTACCGGGCGGGCTCGCCGGCCTCGTTCGGGTCGCGGGCGTCGCGGGCGTCGTTCGGTGAGTAGCTGACCAGGCGCATCGATGGCTCCTTGCGGGAGGACGGCGGGGCGGTGGGGCGGTTACTTGTCGCTGTCCTGGACGACCGGTTGGTGGCCGCCGTGCTCGGTGTAGGCCTCCTCCCGGGAGAAGGTCAGCGAGTCCATGACCGGGAAGTCGTTGAAGGAGAACAGGCAGGCGTCCTCGGACCGGTCGAGGTTCGCGTGCTCGTGCCAGGCCCAGGACGGCACGCAGAAGATGTCGCCCTGCTGCCAGTCGAAGCGGCGCCCGGCGATCACCGAGTAGCCCCGCCCCTTGGCGGCCGTGTAGACCACCGAGCCGGTGTGGCGGTGGGCGGCGGTGGCCTGGCCCGGTCGCAGCAGCTGGAGGTGGGCGCCCATGGTGGGCATCACCGGGCCGCCGGTGAGCGGGTTGGCGTAGGCCATGATGACGCCGTCGTACGGGGAGCCCTCGCTCGCCTTGGCGAGGTCGAGCAGGGCCTGGTAGCTCGGCTCCCAGGGGTAGCCGAAGACCGGGGAGTACGGGCGGGTCCACTTCTCCATGCCGTACGGCAGCAGGTTGCCGCTGTAGCTGAGCAGGGAGGAGTTGACGACCTTTCCGGGCCGCTGGTACAGCTCCGGGTGGACCTCGTAGAAGCCCGCGTCCAGGGCGTTGACCAAGGGGATGTCCAGGCCGTCCTGCCAGACGACCGGCGCCTCGTCGGACTCGTTGCCGTGCTCGTGCCAGCTGCCGTTCGGCGTGATGGCGAAGTCGCGGGGGCCGACCCGCAGCTTCTGGCCGTCCACGACGGTCCAGGCACCGATGCCCTCGTGGACGAAGCGCAGCGCGGCGGCCTGGTGACGGTGCGCGGTCATCGCCTCGCCGGGGCCCATGATCTGCAGGCCGGTGTAGAGCAGGCCGACGGCGGCGCTGACGTCCCGGCGGCCGGGGTTGACCAGCATGACCACGCGTCGCCCGGCGTCGTCGGCCTTGACCAGCGGCAGGGCGCGGTGGACCAGCGGGCGCAGCTCGGCGTAGCGCCAGAGCACCGGCACCGACTTGGGCTGCGGGTACCAGGGTTCGATCTCGTTGGCGACCGTCCACAGGGCGCCGGCCTCAAGCTTGGCCAACTCCTCGTAGTAGGCCAGCAGTTCGGGGCTGTCCGAGACCCGGGCCCGGCCGATCCGGCGGTCGTCGTAGCTGTCGTGACTGGTCACGTGTCCTCCCGCTCAGCAAGGGGTGCGGTGGGTTCAGGGGTGGGCCGGTCCGCCTCGGGGGCGGTGAAGACCAGCGGGCCGCGGGGGCGGTCGTCGAACTGGAGCCGGAAGACGTCGAAGCGGTTGTAGTGCCCGATGATGTCGTGCATCTGCTTGGGCTGGATGCACCGGCCGAGGTCGATCTCGGCGTACACGATGCCCTCCTCGTCGACCAGCGGCTCGGTGACCGGGCGGCCGTCCGGGCCGAAGATCCCGGACAGCGCGCTGCGCTTGCGGGCCAGTTGCTTGCGCACGCCCTCGTCCTCGCCGGCGATCAGGTCCACCATCTCGGGCGAGATGGTGGAGCAGGAGACCACCGAGAAGACCTTGCCCTCGAAGCTGTGGGCGGCGGTGCGCAGCGCGATGGCGTCCGCCATGTCGTAGTCCTCGGGGGCCACCGGGAGCGCGATGTAGCTTGCGGCGTGCACGAGTTCGCCCTGGGCCAGCAGGGCGAACCGGGCCAGCGTGTTGGTGTTCTCGCCGCAGGCCAGGACGCCGAGCGGGCCGATCGCGGTCCGGTGCACCCGCAGTGAGCTGCCGTCGCCGCCGGTCCAGGTCAGCTTCTCGGCCCAGGTCGGCACCAACTTGCGGTGCACGCCCAGAAGTTCGCCGTCGGCGCCGATGGTCAGCAGGGTGTTGTAGAGCACCCCGAGGCTGTGCGCGCCGCGCTCGTTGACGCCGACCACCAGCACCACGCCGGCCCGGCGGGCGGCGGCGCGCAGGGTCTCCACCTCGGGGCCGGGGACGTCGATGGCCGCGCGGTAGAGGCGTTCGTACCAGGGCGAGCCCTGGACCGGGTTCATGGTCCAGTTCCAGTAGGGGTAGCCGGGGACGAACACCTCCGGCAGCACGACCAGTTCGGCGCCGTTGCCGGCCGCCTCCTGGATCAGCGCGACGGCCTTGTCGACGGTGGCGGCGGCGTCCAGGTAGACCGGGGCGGCCTGGACGGCGGCGGCGGTGAAGCGGGGCAGATGGAGCATCGGTTCTCTTCTCCTAGGCCTGGTGCGGCCAGCGCCGGTGGACGGGCGCCGCGGGCGCGCGCAGCAGTTCGAGGCGGGGCGGCACCCGGTCGGCGCGCGGGCCCGGGGGCTTGCGGCTGCCGGGCTGCCAGGGCCGGGGCCAGTGCACCCCGGGGCCGGTGTACCCCTGCTCGGCGGCCGCGTGCAGGGTCCAGAGCGGGTCGTAGAGGTGGGCCCGGCCGACCGCGACCAGGTCGGCGCGCCCGGCCAGCAGGATCGAGTTGACGTCGTCGTAGGTGGAGATGGCGCCGACCGCGATGGTCGGCACCCCGGTGGCGTTGCGGATCAGGTCGGCGAACGGGGTCTGGTAGCTGCGGCCGTACGGCGGGCGCTGGTCGGCCACCACCTCACCGGTGGAGACGTCGACGGTGTCCGCGCCGCCCGCGGCCAGCGCCCGGCAGATCGCGACCGCCTCGGCCTCGGTGGTGCCACCCGGCGCCCAGTCGGCGGCCGAGATCCGCACCACGATCGGTTTGCCGGCGGGCCAGGCGGCGCGCACCGCGGCCAGCACCTCCAGCGGCAGGCGCAGTCGGTTGTCCAGCGGGCCGCCGTAGCGGTCGGTGCGGTGGTTGGTGAGCGGCGACAGGAACCCGGAGAGCAGCTGGCCGTGGCCGAACTGCAGCTCCAGCGCGTCGAATCCGGCCCGCTCGGCGCGGGCCGCCGCCTGGGCGAAGTCCGCGGTGACAGCGGCGAGTTCCGCCTCGCTCGCCTCGTGCGGTGCCGGGTGTCCCGGGCCCCAGGCGAGCGGGGAGGCCGCCAGGGTCGGCCAGCCCCGCTCCCCCAGCGGCAGCCCGATGCCGTCCGGGCCGGGTGGCGCGGTGGCGCCGCGGCGCCCGGCGTGAGTGAGCTGGATGCCCAGCGGGGTGTCACTGACCTCGCGCACGGCCCGCACGAGGGCGCGCCAGGCCGCCTCCTGCTCGTCCGTCCACAGCCCCGGGCAGCCGGTGGTGGCCCGGCCCTGCGGGGCGACGGCGGTCATCCCGGCGAAGACCAGGCCGGCGCCGCCGAGGGCGTGCGCCGCGAGCTGGGCCTGCTCGAAGGCGCCGGGGTGGCCGTCGGTGGCCGTGTAGGTGGCGATCGGCGGGACCACCACGCGGTTGCGCAACGCGAGTTGGCCCAGTTTCAGCGGCTGGAACATCGGCGGCACCGCGCCACTCCCGGCCTCCGGCCCCTGCGCCTGGCTGACGGCGGCCACGAAGGCGGCGTCCCGTTCGCGCAGGTTCTGGTAGGTGACCCGGCGGCTGCGGGTGAGCAGGTTGAAGGCGAACTGGTCGATCTGCTGACCGGCGTAGCGGCCTATGCTCTCGAACCACTCCAGGCTGGCCTGGGCGGCCCGCTGGGTCGACTCCACCACCGGCCGGCGCTCGGCCTCGTAGGCGGCCAACGCCTCGGCCACGGTGGCGTGTTCGTGCAGGCCGGCGGCGAGCGCGAGGGCGTCCTCCATGGCCAGCTTGGTGCCCGAGCCGATCGAGAAGTGGGCGCTGTGCGCGGCGTCCCCGAGCAGCACCACGTTCTCGTGCCGCCAGGAGGCGTTGTGCACGGTCTCGAAGCGGATCCACCGGGAGGCGTTCGGGATCAGCCGGTGGCCGCCGAGGTGCTCGGCCAGCAGCTCCTCGCAGCGCCGCACGCTCGCCTCGTCGCTCTCGCCGCGCGCCGGCTCCCCAGCGGCCAGGTCCGCGAAGCCGGCCCGCCGCCAAGCCTGTTCGGCGATCTCCACGATGAAGGTGGAGCGGTGCGCGCTGTAGGGGTAGGCGTGCACCGCCAGGACGCCGAAGTCCCGCCGCGTCACGATGAAGGTGAACGCCTCGAAGACCTTGTCGGTGGCGAGCCACATGTAGCGGCTGTGCCGCTCGTCCAGCTGTGGGCCGAAGCTGGTGGCATAGGCCTCGCGGGTGGCCGAGCGGATGCCGTCGGCGGCGACCACCAGGTCGTGGTCGGCCCGCAGCTGCTCGACCGGCGGCGCCTGGGTGCCGTAGCGCACGTCCACGCCCAGCTCCGCGCAGCGCTGTTGCAGGATCTCCCGCAGCCGGTTGCGGTCCAGCGCGGCGAAGCCGTGGCCGCCGGAGGTGCGCACCTGGCCCCGGAAGTGGACGTCGATGTCGCTCCAGCGGGCGAACTCGGCGGACATCGCGGCGAAGACGCCGGGGTCGGCCTGGGCGATGCCCTCCAGGGTCTCGTCGGAGAAGACGACGCCGAAGCCGAAGGCCTCCTCGCGGGCGTTGCGCTCCCAGACCGTGATCTCCCAGTCGGCGGAGAGCTGCTTGGCCAGGGCCGCGAAGTAGAGCCCGCCCGGCCCGCCTCCGATGACTGCTACCCGCACGACGACCTCCAGTGGTCCGGCGATTCCAAGGTATTGCGGTAATTCCACGACCGTCAAGAGCACGCGATATGCGCGCCCGCACCCGGCGGGCTCACCGGTAGGTCTCCGGCTCCTGCGCGCCGGCCCCCGACAGCGCCTGCCGGACCTCCTCGGGCCACGGCACGCTGCCCTTGGCGTGGGCCGCCGAGTGCACCACCGCCAGCCGCCCGCCGGCGGCCAGGCCCTGCGGTCCGTGCACCTCGAAGGCGTAGTGCAGCGAGGAGTTGCCCACCTTCGCCACCTTGAACTCGACCCGGACGGTGTCGCCGAACCAGAGCCGCTCCCGGTAGTCCGCCTCGAAGTGGACCCGCGGAATGCTGCCGAACAGCGCGGCCAGGCCGAGCCGGCGCAGCAGCACCGCCTCCGCCGCCTCCACCCAGCGCTGGACGGCGGAGAAGTGGTAGTGGCCCGCCGCATCGGTGTCCGACCACTCCACCCGGCGCTCGACCACCACGCTCGCCGGCACCGGCTGCCCGGCGGCCTCCACCGCCGCCGTCGGCTCGGGCGCGCCGGCCCGGGCCCAGCGCCGCAGTTCGGCCCGGTGCACCTTGCCGCTGGAATTGCGGGGCAGCGCCGGGACGAACTCCACCGCGCGCGGGTACTTGTAGGGCGCGATGCTCCGCTTGACGAAGTCCTGCAGCTCTCTGGCCGTCTCGGGGCCGGCCACCGCTCCCTCGCGCAGCACCACGAAGGCCTTGACGATCGTGCCGCGCCGCTCGTCGGGCGCGCCGGCCACCGCGCAGTCCGCGACCTGCGGATGCTCGATCAGCGCCTGCTCGACCTCGGGGCCCGCGATGTTGTAGCCGGCCGACACGATCATGTCGTCGCTGCGCGCCTGGTACCAGAAGTAGCCGTCCCGGTCCCGGACATAGGTGTCGCCGGTGATGTTCCAGCCGTCGCGCACGTAGTCGGCCTGCCGCTCGTCGTCCAGGTAGCGGCAGCCGGTCGGGCCCTTCACCGCCAGCAGTCCGGGCTGCCCGTCCGGCACCGGCTCGCCGGCCCGGTCCAGCACGGCGGCGCGGAATCCCGGCACCGGCCGGCCGGTGGCGCCCGGGCGGATCTCACCGTCGGCGGCCGAGATGAACACGTGCAGCATCTCGGTGGCGCCGATGCCGTCGATCAGCTTGATGCCGGTGGCCCGGTGGAAGGCCTCCCAGAGCGCGGCGGGCAGGAACTCGCCGGCGGAGACGCAGCGGCGCACGGCCGCCAGGCGGTCGGCGAGCCCGGCGAGAAGGATCGCCCGGTAGGCGGTCGGGGCGGTGAACAGCACGGTGGCGCCGTGCCGCGCCACCTGCTCGGCCAGTTGCTCGGCGCCCGGCTGCTCCAGCAGCAGGGTGGCGGCACCGACCCGCAGCGGGAAGACCACCAGGCCGCCCAGGCCGAAGGTGAAGGCCAGCGGCGGCGTGCCGGCGAACAGGTCGTCCGCCGTGGGCCGCAGCACATGGCGGGAGAAGGTGTCGGCGTTGGCCAGCACGTCCCGGTGGAAGTGCAGGGTGGCCTTCGGCCGTCCGGTGGTACCGGAGGTGAAGGCGATCAGCGCCACGTCGTCGGCCGCGGTCGGCACCGCGGTGAAGACCCCCTCCTTGGCCGCGCAGCGCGCCGACAGGTCCTGCGGCCCGGTGCCGCCGTAGCCGAGCGTCACCAGGCCCGGCGTCTGCGCGGCGGCCAGCTCCGCCAGGAAGCGGTGGTCACAGAGGGCGACCCGCGGGGCGCTGATCGCGTGCAGGGCGGAGAGCTCGTGCGCCCGCAGCAGCGGCACGGTGCTGACGGCCACCGCCCCGGCCTTCAGCACGCCCAGCCAACAGGCCACCAGCCAGGGGTTGTTGGGGCCGCGCAGCAGGACCCGGTTGCCGGGCACCACGCCGAGGTCCTCGGTCAGCACCTGGGCGATCTGGTCGACGCGGC
This sequence comes from Kitasatospora sp. NPDC008050, assembly GCF_042957465.1. Taxonomy (NCBI): domain Bacteria; kingdom Bacillati; phylum Actinomycetota; class Actinomycetes; order Kitasatosporales; family Streptomycetaceae; genus Kitasatospora; species Kitasatospora sp. NPDC008050. The sequence continues at coordinate 13,261 of NZ_JBIBIJ010000032.1, read as the reverse complement.
GCCGCAGCTCCCCGTAACTCCACTCCTCGGTCGGCGTGAGCAGGCAGCGCCGGTGGGCGCCGAACGCCTCGATGGTGTCGTCGAGCAGCGCCTGCGCGCAGTTCAGCCGCTCGGGATAGTCCAACTCCGGTAGCTCGAAGAGAAGTTCCGGCCACTGCTCGGCCGGTGGGAGCCGGTCACGGCAGAACGTGTCCACATGGGCAGAGGGGGAGAGCTCCATCGGCGGCACCTCAATCGGCTCAGCAGGGAGTGAGGCCAGTATGCCGCTCTTGTGACGACAGTCAAGAGATCGGTATATCCGAGCTGGTCAGCCGCCACCCGGCCTCGGCCGGACGCGAAAGGGCCGTGGGGGGGGGGGGGGGGGGGGGGGGGGCGGCCCCCCCCGCCCCCGGCCCGCCCGCGGGGGGGGGGGGGGGCCGGCGGCGGCCGGGGGCCGCGCCCCGGGCGGGGGGGGGGGGGCCGCGCG
>NZ_JBIBIJ010000032.1:0-12785 GCF_042957465.1 Kitasatospora sp. NPDC008050 | reverse complement strand
CACCGTCCCCCTCCCACCCCCCCCCCCCCCCCCCGGCCCCCCCCCCCCCCCCCGGCCCCCCCCCCCCCCCGCCCCCGCCCCCCCCCCCCCCCCCCCCCCCCCCCCCCCCCACGGCCCTGCTACGGCCCTTCCGGGGTTCCGGTCAGGCTTCGGCGGCCACCGCATCGAGGTGGGCGGCGAGCACCTTCATGACCTCGCCCGGCCGGCTGCTCAGGTAGAAATGCCCACCCTGGAAGACCTGGAGGTCGAACGCCGCCGAGGTGTGCTGCTGCCAGGCGCGCGCCTCGTCCATCGAGGTCTTGGGGTCGTTGTCACCGGTCAGGGCGGTGATCGGGCAGCGGAGCACGGAGTCGGGCTCGCTGCGGTAGGTCTCCACCGCCTTGTAGTCGCTGCGCAGCGCGGGCAGCACCATGCGCAGGATCTCCTCGTCGGCGAGGACCTGCGGGTCGGTGCCGCTCATCGACCGCATCTCGGCCAGGATGCCCTCGTCGTCGCGCTTGTGCACGTCCTCGTCCTCCCGGTAGCGGGAGGGGGCCCGGCGGCCCGAGGCGAACAGGTGCACCGGGCCCTCGCCGTCGCGCTCCAGGCGCCGGGCGACCTCGAAGGCGAGGAGCGCCCCCATGCTGTGGCCGAAGAAGGTCAGCGGCCGGTCGGCCAGTGGGCGCAGCACCGGGTGGAGGGCGTCGGCCAGTTGGCGGATGTCATCGATGCACGGCTCGGCGCGCCGGTCCTGGCGGCCGGGGTACTGCAGGGCGATGACGTCGGCGCCGGGGCTCAGCTGGGCCGACACCGGGAAGAAGAAGCTCGCCGAGCCGCCCGCGTGCGGAAAGCAGACCAGCCGGCTGGGTGCCAGCGGAGCCGGGTGGAAGCGCCGGCACCACAGGCCGGCCTCCCCGTCAGGTGCGGTCATGGTGGTTCGTCCCCGTTCTCGATGGCACTCCGCGATCGCGGGCGTGCGAGGTCTGCCAGGTCTGTCGATCCGTCAGGACCGCGTGGGCGCCGCCCGGTCGCAAGCCCGTTCTCCCTGGTGGAGCCAGCATAGAGAGCGTTCTCGGCTCCCGTCTCGCGCCCGCCGCACACCGGTCGGCGGTCGGGGTCGGGCCCGCTGCTCAGGCCCCGTCGTCCTTCGGGTCCAGCACTCCGGTGCGGCTGGCGATCACCCCGGCCTGGAAGCGGCTGTGGGCGCCGAGCTGGTCCAGCAGGCCGGCGATGTGACCGCGGCAGGCGCGCACCGACAGGCCCATCCGTTTGGCGATGACCTCGTCCTTGAGACCGTTGCCCATCAGCGTCAGGATCGCGGCCTTCATCTCGGTGACGGCGACCCGGGCGGCCGTGGGACCGGTCTGGTACGGCGCGCCCTGGTTCCAGGCCTGCTCGAACGCCGAGCAGAGGTAGTCGATGATCGAGGGCTCCCGCACGACGATCGCCCCGAACCGGTGGTCGCGGTGCGGCAGGAAGGCGGTCTGCCGATCGATGATGATCATCTGCCCGGGGATCTCGGCGACGGTCCGGATCTGCGAGCCCGCGGCGAGCACGGTCTCGGCGTAGGCCTGGGTCGCGGTGTGGAAGCGCGCCGTGTGCTGGTACAGGCTGCGCAGGGTGATCCCCCGGTTCAACAGCGCCAGGTCCCGGGGCAGCGCGTCGGCCAGCGCCGCGGGCGGTCGGCCACCGCCCGGCTGGCAGGCCATGATCTCCTTCTCGCAGGCCGCGGTCAGGTTCGTGAGGAGCGCCCGGACGGCGAACTTGTCGTCCAGGACGTCCACCCCGGCGGCGGCTCCCTGGTGCCGCGGGTCGGCATAGACGGGCTTCAACGCGGCGAGTCGGGACCGTAGTTGGGCCGTGCGGCCGCGCTCGGCCATCAGGTCGATCTCGGCCTGGCGGTGCTCGCTCTCGCGCGGGCACACCAGCGCCGCGATGGCCACCTCCGGGCTCGCGGCCACCAGGCCGTCCGTGTCAGGGGTCAGCAGATGCCGGTCGACCAGTTCGGTCACGGCCTGTCGGCATTCGTCCTCCCCGCAGCCCAACTCCCGTGCGAGACACGGGATTTCCTCCATTGACACCCGGCGCTGCGCCACCGCCCACGCGTAGACGTCCGACAGCAAGGCGTCGTCGATCGACCCCACCGCGGTTCCCCCCGAAATCCGCTACGGCTTCGCCCAGTTCGGGCGCTTATGTCTGCCTTCCTGTTCTCCCCCTGTCACATGATGAACCATAGGGCAGATGGCGGCTACACCTTGCGCAACGGCAGTGTGGTGCCCGGCCGGGAGGCCCGGAGCCACCGGCTGCGGGACGACACATCAGCCATCGAGATCCATCGGATTCAGGGGGAACCTGCCATGCGCAAGCTCGCGCTGTTCGGCCTGGCGGCCGTCGCGATGCTCGGGGTGACGATCGGCACCGACGCCGTTGCCGTCAGCCCGTCCCACTCGCACACCACCTTGGCGGACACCGGCTGGGGCGACCCCTGCAACCGCTGGCTGCCCGGACACCCGCTCGGCTGCGGTGGTCCTCGCCCCTGACCCCCGGGTACTCACCCGGGTGCGGTGCGACGGCGGCCGCCTGCCGCCGTCGGGCGGGAGGCGGGACCTCGCACCCGGGTGCTCTTCGACGGTTCCAGGTCAACACGCCGGGCTCACCCGAGCACCGGACACACTCCCTCAGGAAGGACGCACAGTGAACAGCTCAACACGACGCACCAAGCGCCTGGGCAAGGCCGCCGTGATCGGCGCCGTGCTCACGGCCAGCCTGCTCGGGGTCGCCGGCACGGCCTCGGCCAACGGCAACGTCACCTGGCGGAACAAGGCCACCGGCAACTACCTCTGGGCTGAGCAAGGAGCCTACCCGGCCCCTGTCGGCAGCGGCAGCGGGTGCGGCACCTACACCTACGGGTGCCAGTGGTACGACGAACTCCAGTCGGACGGCACCTGGTTCGAGGCGAGCCAGCAGAACAACAACCAGTGCCTGGACAGCGACAACCACTGGGGCAACGGGGGCAACACGTACACGATGGACTGCAGCGGCAACAACAACCAGCGGTGGTACGAGATCCCCACCTCGAACGGCTGGGCACTGCAGGACAAGGCCACCGGCTTCTACCTCGACGGTGGCGGCGGGCCGGAGGGCATCGGCGCCTACACCAACGGCTCCTACGGGCTCGGCAACAACTACCAGCACTGGACCTGACATCCCCCCGCCGGGGCGGTACGCGGACTCCACCGGAGCCCCCGCCCCGCCCCGGCGGCGCACCGACTGCGCCTGCCCCCGCAGGAGAGGAGACCCACCATGCGCTTCACCCGTCGTCGAATCCTGGCCTGCGCAGCCGCCGCCGGAACGGTCCTGGTCGGGCTCGTCACCCACCTCGACTCCAGCGCCTCGGCCGCCGGGCGAACGGCACCCGACGCCGCGGTCGTCGTCCACGCCGACGGCAGCATGGTGCTGCCCCTGGACCACTACGACGAGTACGCCAACCCGGCCGACGAGGACCGGATCTACCAGGCCGTCACCCGCCTGGAGCAGCGCTGCATGACCGCCCACGGGGTGACGCTCCCCGACGGGTGGGGCGCACGCTACCTGCCCACGCCGCTGCCGCCGCTGTCCGTCGTCGGCGTCGCCGACGTCACGCAGGCGCAGACCTACGGCTACCGCCTCCCGCAGGCCGACAGCTCCGCACCGGCCCAAGCCACGCCGAGCGCCCAAGCCACGCCAAGTGCCCAAGCCACGCCAAGTGCCCGGACGGTGGCGGCCTTCGACGGGAACGACGGGTGCGCGATGAACGCCTACAAGACCCTCGACATCGCCGACGCGCAGAACGCCTTCGGCTACGTGCAGACCCTGCGGAGCCAGGCCGCCGCCGCGGCGGACAAGGACGCGCGGATGGTCCAGCTCGACAGCGCCTGGAGCAGCTGCATGCAGACCGCCGGCTACCACTACGCCGCCCCGCTCCAGGCCTCCAACGACCACTCCCTGCTCGGCCGCGGCCTGCCGACGCCCAAGGACGCCGCGCTGCCGCCGGTCTCCCCGGACGAGAAGAAGGCCGCCGTGGCGGACGCGACCTGCAAGCAGCACACCGACTACCTGAACACCTTCGGGCGGGTCCTGGCCGACAACCAGCAGCACACCATCACGGCGAGCGGCCCCGGGCTCCAGCACGCGTCGGCCCAGTGGCAGAAGGTCATGGCGGCCGTCTCCACCACACTGGCTCACTGAGTCCGGCCGGGCACGGCGCCTGACAGCGCGCTGTGCGCGGTCTGCCAGCGGCGGGTCGGAGGCTGAGTGGCGTCCAGGTCACCCAGCAACCGGAGGAACGGGCCATGTCGCCGGATACTTCTTCAGATACCTCACGCACCTCTTCGTCGGATCACGCGGTGCGGTCGCGTCGCCTGCGGCCGGCGCCAGCCGTGCTGACGGCATCGATCCTGACCGTGGGACTGGCCGCCGGTCCGGCGTTCCCGGCCTCCCCCGCCGCGTCCCTGGGCGGCGCCGACGCGCAGCGAGCTCAACTGACGAAACTGGCAAAGCAGTTGGTGGATGCCGGGGCGCCGGGGGTGGTCGTGCGGGTGGACGACGGCCACGGTCGGCCGGTCGAGATCGCCGAGCAGGCTCCCTGGGCCGCGAAGGACGGCCGGCTCACGGTGGGCGACGAGTTCCGGATGGGCTCCAACACCAAGACCATGATGGCCACGATCGTCCTGCAACTGGTCGCCGAGGGCAGGCTCGCACTGACCGACCCGGTGGCGAAGTGGCTGCCGGGCCAGATCCCGAACGGCCAGGCGATCACGCTGCGGATGCTGCTGAACCACACCAGCGGCCTGTTCGACTACACCGAGGACCCGGCCCTCGTGCCGTCGATCCTCGGCAAGGACCCGCAGCGGTGGACCTCCGCGCAGCTGCTCGCCGTGGGCGTTCAGCACCCGCCGCTGTTCGCCCCGGGCACCCAGTGGTCCTACAGCAACACCGACTACGCCGCGGTCGGCGCCGTCCTGGAGCGGGTCACCGGCGCGAGCCTGGCCGACCTGGTCCAGGACCGGATCGCCCGGCCGCTGGGCCTGAAGCACACCTACCTCGCCACGGACGGCAGTTGGCACGGCCGGTACGCCCGCGGCTACGAACCGGACCGGGCCCATATGCCGGCGGCGGTGCCCACCGCTTTCCAGGACGTCGCCGGGGTGGACCGCGACGGCCAGGTGAACGTCTCTGGCAACGACCCGAGTTGGGGCGGCGCCGCCGGGGCGGTGGTGTCCACCGCGCAGGACTGGTCCCGCTTCTACACCGCCCTGATGTCCGGCAGGCTGCTGCCCCCGGCCCAACTGGCGGAGCTGCGCGACACCGTACCGATGGACCCCGGCAACCCGGTGAACGGGCCCGGCTCCGGGCTGGGCATCGAGACGGGCACCATGGCCTGCGGCACCATCTGGGCCCACGACGGGGGGATCACCGGCTACTCCAGCGTCAACCTCACCGACGGCAGCGGCAGTCGCACCGCCACCGTGCTGGTCCCGACGGAGTTCCTGTTCGAGTTCGGGGCCGACACCAAGCTCATCGCAGCCGACAAAGCCCTGCAGACCGCCGTGATCTGCGCCATGTTCGGCAAGCCGGCTCCGGCCGGCACCCCGGCTGCCCCGGCCGCCGGTCAGGCCGGCTGATCGGACCCAGGGCCGGCGGTGACGATCGCGGACAGCAGGTCCCTGGCCCCGGTCCGCGACATCGCCGCACCCGTGGCGTGCGCTGCCGCGAACCCGGCGGCTCCCAGCGCGGCCGTGGCACGGCGGGTGATCCTGCGCACGTCGGGGTCGCCGAGGTCGTCCGAGCCGCGCAGCAGGTCGGCGGCGCCGAGCAGTCGCGCCGCCCGGCTCGGCCGGTCGCGGCACAGCTCGATACCGGCGGCCACGACCGCGATCCACCCGGTGACCGCCGAGTTCCAGGTCAGCACCAGGTGCACCGCCGGATGGTCGAGCCGGCGCACCGCTTCGTCCGGGCGGCCGTCCGCCGCGTCCACCTGGGCGAGCACGCCCAGCAGCAGGGCGGTGAGGTGCGACGGTATCGGCCGGCCACCGGGAGCCTCGGCCAGGGCGACCCGCGCGTGGGCACGGGCCGCCTGCGGCTGACCGGCCCGCCACTCCAGCTGGGCCCGGCCCAGGCCCACCAGCGCCCACGGCTCGGCCGATCCGCTCCGCGCCACCTGGTCGAACAGGCCTGCCAGCTGCCGTCGCGCGCCGTCCACGTCCCCGGCCTGCGCGCGCATCAACGCGGCCTGCACCTCGTTCTCGACCGTGTACTCCTGCATACCCAGCTCCTGGAAGTACCGGGTGGCCCGCTCGTTCATCGCCAGTGCCTGGGCCAGTTCGCCGGACCGCCGCCGGATCGACCCGAGGGTGCTCAGTGCGGTCGCCAGGCCCCACCGCTCCCCGAGCTCCTCGAAGCCGGTCAGCGCGCGGGAGAGGTAGTCCGTCGCCTCGGCGATGTTCCCGGTGTGCAGGGTCAGCAGGCCCTGGACCAGCAGGCCGAACGACCGGCCCGAGGGATCCTTCCGTTCCCGATCCGGCGCGCCCATCGCGTCCGGCGCGCCCGGTGCATCCGATCCGGCGATCGCGGCGGCCAACTGGGCGAGTTCCAGCAACGGATGGACGCCGGGATCGATGCCCGCCATCGCCTCCTCGATCCGGCGGAAGGCCGCCGCCCGGTCCGGTGGCCGGCTGGTGGACTCGGTGCCGACCGCGTGTGTCGCGACCACCAGCGCGCGGGCCACCGGATCGGCCGGCCCGGGGACCTCCAGCACCCGGTCGAGCAGGTCCAGCGACTCCGGCGGGTAGTCCCTCATGGACCAGAACCAGCTGAGCGCGGCGGCGAGCCGGACCGCCGTCCCGGCGTCGCCGGTCTCGATCGCCCAGCCGATCGCGGCCAGCAGGTTGTCGCGCTCGGCCGACAGCCGGGCCAGCCAGCGCAGTTGGTCGTGGGTGCGCAGGTGCGGTTCCGCGGTCTCGGCCAGTTCGAGGAAGAACCCGGCGTGCCGACTGCGCGCGGTGCCGACCTCCTCGCGCCGGGCGAGCTGTTCCAGGCCGTACTCCCGGATGGTCTCCAGCATCTGGTAGCGCGGCTCGCCGGTACCGGCGGCGCCGAGCGGATGCAGCAGGGACTTGTCGACCAGCGCCGCCAGCAGCTCCCGGACGTCGCGGGCGTGAGCATCGCGGATGTGAAGGTCGCAGGCGTGAGCGTCGGCGCACCGGACGTCGAGCCCGCCGACTTCCTGTGCCGCGTCCTCGGTGAAACTGCCGGGCACCACCGAGAGCCGTTCCAGCAAGGCCCGTTCGTCGGCGTGCAGCAGGTCCCAGCTCCAGGCCACCGCGGCCCGCAGGGTCTGGTGCCGAGGCAGTGCGGTGCGGCTGCCCCGGGTCAGCAACCGGAACCGGTCGTCCAGCCGGGCCGCGACCACCTCGACCGGCAGGGTGCGCAACCGCGCCGCGGCCAGTTCGATCGCCAGCGGCAGGCCGTCCAGGCGGTGGCAGATCTCGATCGCCGCCGCCAGCGCCTCGCCCGCCGCCTCGAAGCCGGGACACACCGCCACGGCCCGGTCGTGGAACAGTCGGACCGCCGCGCAGGCCCGGGCCTGCGCAGGCGTCGAGCCCGATTCGGGCAACTCCAGCGGGAGCACCGGGTGCAGGATCTCGCCGTCGATCCGCAGCGCCTCCCGGCTGGTGGCCAGCACCCGCAGCCGGGGGCAGCGGCCGAGCAGGGTCTCGGCCAGTGCCGCGACCGCCTCGACCAGGTGCTCGCAGTTGTCCAGCACCAGCACCAGGTCGTCGTCCGCCAGCACCTCGGTCAGCCGGTGCAGGATCTCCACCGCGGCATCGGCCAGCGCGGGGCCACGCCACAGACTCAGCGCCTCCCGCAGGGCGTCGGCCGCCTCGACGGCTTGCCCCTCCGCCAGCAAGTGCCGCCCCGACCGGGCCAGTTGCTCGAACCCGACGGCGTCCACCGCGCCCGCCTCGACGGCCAGCCGATACCCGGCCGGCCCGAGCGTGAGCAGCTCGGGGTCGCCGAGCACACCCCGCAACCGGGACACCAGCGACTGCAGCGCGTTCCCCTGGTCAGCCGGCGGCGACTCCCCCCACAGCGCCTCGACCAGCACCTGCGGCCGAACGGCGCGCCCACCGTCCAGCACCAGCCGCGCCACCAACGCCCGCAGCCGCGCGCCACCGATCGATACCGGCCCCGCTCCGACGTCCAGGACCAGGGTCCGAGCAATCCGACACGCACCCACCGATTGTCGCAGCACCACCTGCTCCACCGTCAACGCCGTCCAGAACCAGGGGCGGCACCGTGCCGGCCCCCGAGGGGCCGAGCGGCACAGCGGCGGCCGGCCACCGGGTCTCCGGCGGCCGGCGGTGAACCTTCGGTCACTGCGCTGCCGCGAACTGCAGACCGCTCATCTGGATGCCGGTCGGCAGTTCCTGGCGCCCTGCGATGTCGAGCTTCCGGTAGATCCGGGTGAGGTGCTGCTCGACCGTACTGACGGTGATGCAGAGCTTCGACGAGATTTCGCGGTTGGTGTGTCCCCGCGCGGCCAGCCATGCGACGCGCCGCTCCGACTCGCTGAGGGCACTGTCGGAGGTCGCGGACTCGGCGCTCTCCTCGAAGCGGGATTCCTCCAGACCCGGCCTGGTGCCGTTGGCGGCTCCGGCCTCCTCGGACAGTGGCCTGGCTCCGCACTCCTGGGCCATGTGGTGGGCCTGACGCAGCAGCATGCTGGCGCGGCCTGACTCGCCGTTGGACTGATGGACCGAACCCAGCTCGAACAGCACCTTGGCCAACTCCAACTTGTCGCCCGACAGCTGGAGTTCGTCAAGCGCCTGAGTGAGAAGCGCCGGCCGGTCCTCGGCCACGGCCAGCGAGGCCCGCAGTCGCAAGGCGACACCGCGGCTGCGGCGCGCATCGTGCGGCGTCTTCACGAGGTGCTCCGCGATGAGGCTCTCGGCACGCTCCCGGTCACCGAGCGCGATCAGCGCCTCGGCGGCTTCCGCCCGCCAGGGCGTCACAGCCGGGTCGTCGACACCCCAGCGCTCCGCCAGCCGGCCCACGGCGAGGAACTCGCCCAGCGCGACGTCGAAGCGGTTGGTGGCAAGGAAGTACCGCCCCTGCGCCCTGCGATAGCCCAGCCAGTGGACACTCCTGAACAGGGCGTCGGTCACCGGCCGGTCGAGCTGACGGGCCGCCTCGTCGTACTTTCCCATGTTCGTGTACACCGTTGCGAGAATTCCGATGGGCGCACCGGAAAAGGAAGTTCCGTATTTCTGCGGTATGCTTTTCAGGGACCTGGCCGCGAATTCCTCCGCGCCCGCCAGGTCACCCCGGTGGAGCGAGATCTCCGCGCGGACACAGGAGAACACGGCCTCCCACCCCGGCGTATCCCTGGCGGCCGACTCCCTGAGGAACCGGTCGCACCACCGTCCGGCCATGTCGATCCTGCCGCGATGGAGCAGCGTCCGGAGTGAACTCACGATCGGATCGAGCGTCGAATCGGTCAGCGGCGAGCCGTCCAGCAGCTCCTCCAGCTGGACGATCTTGTCCGGCCGTCGACGCCCCGGCAGCCGACCGGCCGCCGATCCGAGCCTGGACAGCCGCCCGGGGGGCGACTTGGGATGAATCGGCACCGCCTTGGGCCGCCCCGCCGGCTGCGCGGCGGGCACCGACCGGACAGGGGCGATGTTCGCGGACAACCACGGCCTGATGAACTGGACTTCGGCCTCGGCGCGGATCTCCGCCGTCGTCAGCTGCTCCAGCCGGTCGAGCACCTCACACGCGTCATCGATCCAGCCGTGCGCGTAGAGCAGCCTGGCCAGCGGTGCGAGGTTCGACACCGACAGGAGGTCCCTGCCGAGCGCGCACATCAGCTCCCTGAGATGCAGCTCCGCACCGGAGAGGTTGACCCGGCGCATGACGTCGGCCAGCCTCAGCTTGATCTCGATCCGCTGCTGACCGTCGTCACTCATCGCATGCGCGAGTTCCAGGTAGGACGAGGCGCACTTGACGTTGCCGTCGGCGAGCGCCTGCTCCGCCGCATCCTGCAGAACGGCGATGCCCCACGGGTAACGGACCTGGTCGGCGACCCTCAGGTGCGCGGCTACGGCTGTGGTGGTCGCGCTCTCCGAGTAGAGGAGTGCCGCCGCCCGCAGATGCAGCTCCACCCGGACCGCGGATTCCAGGTTCTCCAGCACGGCGGTCCTGGCCATCGGGTGGCGGAACGAGTAACCGTCGACGATCCCGGCGGCGTTCAGGGCCCGCACGCCCTGGTCCACCGCCGTCGGGGTGATGCCGAGCAGCCGGGCGAGGATGCCGCTGCTGTCCGCGCCGCCCAGGACCGCCAGGCCCTGCGCCACCGCAAGGGCCGCGGCGCCGTCCCGGTAGAGGCAGGCAAGGATGGCCAGGCCGAACGCGCCACCTGCGGCGAGCTGGGGACTGTCGGGCTCCTGCCACTCCCGGCACGACAGTGCGTGGTAGTCCTCCATCAGCGCCCGTACCAGCAGCGGATTCCCGCCCGTCGCCGCGTGGAAGCCATCCACAAGCCGGCTGTCGACGGGGATGCTCGTGTCGCGCTCCAGAATGCTGCCGACTCCCCTGCGGGTGAGCCCTCGGAGCTGGATGCGCCGCAGGTTCGGCTGGCGCAGCAGTTCGGTACTGAACACCGGGTCACGCAGCGTGCAGGCCAGCGACTCGGTGAAGACCATCATCAACCGGGCGGCCCGGCACCGGCGCGGCGCATGCAGCAGGAAATCCAGGGACTCACGGTCGGCATATTGCAGGTCGTCGACCGCGATCACGACCGGCGCAACGGCGGAGAGTTTCTGCAACATGGCAGAGAACTCCTGCATGGCCTCGGCGCGGTCGGCTCCCTTCAAGAGTTCCTGAAATCGGTTCACAAACTCCGCGGGAACCCGCCCGCCGCCCAGCAACTGGCGCACCACACCGAGCTGGTTGGCACTCTCCATCGGTGCGGAGTTGGCCTGGAGAACAATCGCACCAATCCCTGACAATTTCTCGACGAATGCTTCCAGGATCTCACTCTTGCCACATCCGGATGCGGCTTCAACGACGACCACTCCGGACTTCTCGGCGAGACAGTCGCCGAAGGCCGATTCAAGCAGTTTCAGTTCCGCTTCCCGGTCAACCAGTACCAAAGCTCCCCCTCAACTTTAATACGAATCCATTTGATCAAAATTCCCAAAACTATAAGAATTTGACTCACCGGAAGGAATAAATCTCCGGGGATTCGAGTCGACAGGCCCACTATACCTAAAAACCCGTTGGTCAACAGTGCACCGGCCATCACAGTGGGCAATCATTTGGCGACCGAGCGTCACACCGACCTGATGCACCCTGACAGATCGACGTAGATGGGCCTCTTTGTCCAATCCTCGGCCGAATATCCGCTGCCGAGATGACGGTGTGACCGAGGTCACGTTGCGAAATTCGGCACTTCGGGCATTCATTTCGAACCCAGGCCGACGGGATCGCCCATAAGGGGGAGTGCCGTCGCCGCTACGGGACGGCCCGTCGCCGTCTAGGGGTACCGCCGAAGCGTTAGGGGTGGTAGTCCGGATCGGCCGGTCGCTACCATCCCACATATTCACGTGTTCCGTTCGCGTGCTTTTCGTTCGTCTGTGTTCCCGGGCACGTCCGTCCGGCAGGTACGACCGATGTTGGACAGCGCCTCCCGACGCGAGGCCGGCTCCTCCTCGGCGAGGAGGGGCAATGCCGCTGCACATCGGAGATCCGCCGACCGGCGCTGCCACGACCGCATTCCGACTGAACAAGCGCCGGATTCACGCGCCTATATTCACAGGAAAGAACCGCCGGACAGGACTCCTGTCCGGCTCGTACCTCTTTCCGGATTTTTTTAGATCCCACGTATCCTTTGCTCTCTCTCAGCGGGGTAAGAAATGACGAACGAATCTCAGCTCGTTGATTACCTGCGGCGGATGACGGCCGACCTCCGTCTGGCGCACCGCCGTATCAAGAAGCTGGAGGCAGGGGATACCGAGCCGATCGCGATCGTGGGCATGGCCTGCCGCTACCCGGGTGGCGTGACGTCACCGGACGAGCTGTGGCAACTGGTCGTGGAGGGCCGGGACGCGATCTCGGCGATGCCCGACAACCGTGGCTGGGACCTGGAGAAGCTCTACGAACCGGATCGCGCGGCGGACCGCCCCGGCACGAGCTACGCCTGCGAGGGCGGTTTCCTCTACGACGCGGGCGAGTTCGACGCCGAGTTCTTCGGGATCTCGCCGCGTGAGGCACTGGCGATGGACCCGCAGCAGCGGCTGCTCCTGGAGACCTCCTGGGAGGTGTTCGAGCGCGCCGGCATCAGCCCGCACTCCGTCCGGGGCAGCCGGACCGGTGTGTTCGCCGGGATCATGTACCACGACTACGCCGGAGACCCCGCCACGCTGCCGCCGGAGGTGGAGGGGTACCTCAGCACCGGTATGGCGGGCAGTGTGCTGTCCGGCCGGGTGGCCTACACCCTCGGCCTGGAAGGCCCCGCGGTGACCATCGACACCGCCTGCTCCTCGTCCCTGGTCGCCCTGCACCTGGCCGTCCAGGCCCTGCGCAGCCGCGAGTGCGACCTGGCCATGGCCGGCGGCGTCACCGTCATGTCCACGCCCACCACGTTCGTGGAGTCGTCACGCCAGAACGGTGTCGCCTCGGACGGGCGGTGCAAGTCCTTCTCCACCGACGCCGACGGCACCGGCTGGTCCGAAGGCGCCGGCGTCATCCTCGTCGAACGCCTCTCC
>NZ_JBIBIJ010000031.1:0-52980 GCF_042957465.1 Kitasatospora sp. NPDC008050 | reverse complement strand
GCAGCACTCAATTCGGCGCCCCTATGCTGTCGTGCGCACGTCCCGGCTTCTCCATCCACACCACCCTGTAAGGAGATTCCCATGACCACTGCAACGCTTCCGGCCCGCGGCACCGAGATCGAGCTGGACGACCTCTTCGACCTGGACGTCCGTATCGAGGAGACCGACACCGACGCCGAGGCCGGCTTCACCAGCTTCGGCTGCAGCCTCTCGTGCCTCGGCGTCAGCCAGTGCGTCTGCTGACGACCGGTCAGGGCTGACCTGGCCCGGACCTGAGGGGTCGGCGGCCGGTGCCGCCGGCCCCTCGCCCGTTCCCCAGCACGCCCCGCCTGCCGACCGGAGGAACACCAGCGGTGACCACCCCCACCAGCCGGACCACGACGAACCAGACCGCAACGAACCCGACCACCACGAACCCGACCACCACGAACCAGAGCGCCACAGACCCGAGCGCCACAGACCCGAGCGCCACCACCCGGATCGGGACCACCGTCGAGCGGGTGGCCGACGCGCTCGCCGCCCCACGGGAGCCGCTGCCCCAGGGGCCGGACCACCGGGTGGCGCCGGCGGTCTCGCTGGAGGGCGCCGCCGGCGCGGCCCTGTTCCTCGCCGAACTCGCCCGGCACGACCCGGATCGGCTCCCCGCCGCCCACGCCCAGCTCACGGTGGCCGCGAAGGGCTTGACGGGCACCGGATCGGTCGGGCTGATCCACGGTCCCGCCGCGGTGCTGGCCGCCGTCCAGGCCGTCGCCCGGCTCGGCGGGCACTATCCACGGCTGCGCCACAACCTGACCGCGCACGTGGCGAGCACCCAACTGGCCCGGAGCCAGGCCCGATCCGAGGCTCCCGGGGTGGGCTGGTCGTCCTACGACCTGATCAACGGGACGGCCGGGACCGCCCGGCTGCTGCTCACGGCCGTGACGGAGGGCGACGAGCAGGAGCGGGCAGCGGCCGAGCCCGCCCTGCGCGCCGCCCTCGGCCAGCTCGTCGCCGTCTGCGCACCGGCCGAGGTGGACGGCCTGCTGCTGCCCGGCTGGTGGGTCCCGCAGGACCGGCAGCCGACCGAGGCGGACCGCAGGCTCTTCCCCCGTGGGGACTTCAACCTCGGTATGGCGCACGGCATGGCGGGACCGCTCGCGCTCTTCGCCCGCTGCACGGAACTGGGCGTCACGGTGGACGGCCAGCTGGAGGCCATGCACCGGGTCGGCGACTGGCTGGCCGACCGGGCCGACCACGACGCCTTCGGTCCCTACTGGGAGCCGCGGCTGCCCTTCGACGACGAGGTCGCCCGGGGACGCGGCGAACGCACCCCACCGTCCCACTTCGCCGCCGCGGCCTCCGGCGGTGCCTGGTGCTACGGGGCCGCGGGCATCGCCAACGCCCTGCTGCGGGCCGCCGAGTTCACCGGCGAGGACGCCTGGCGCCACCTCGCCCTGGACAGCGCGCACGCGCTGCTGAGCCGGCCGGACACCGGGGCCCACCTGAAGGGCCCCACCGTCTGCCACGGCCAGGCGGGCTTCCTGCAGAGCCTGTGGCGGCTCGGCCGGCTGGCCGGCGACCAGCTGCTGCTCGACCACGCCGCCACGCTCGCCGATCAGTTGGCCGGTCAGTGGGACGCGCAGACCCCGTTCGGCTACCAGCACCTGGCCCCCGCCACCCGGGACGGCGGCTGGGACCGGTCCCAGCCGATGGCCGGTCAGGACAACATCGGCGTGCTGGAGGGCGCGGCCGGGGTGGCCGCCGCGCTGCTGTCGGTGCTGCCCCGCCCCGGCCAGGACGGGACAGAGCTGGACGAGCCCTCCTGGGACCGCGTCCTGCTGCTGTCCTGACGCCCCGCCACGTCCCCGCCGCTCACCACATCGCCGCGCCCCACCACGTCCCCACGCTCACCACATCCGCGCCCCCACCGCGTCCCCCGACCGGCCCCATTCCCCGCCCGACCGTGCACTGCCCGGACCACCGAGGAGACCACCCCCATGAGCACGCCCCCGTCCGCCGCGCGGCTCCCACTGGACCTCCCGCGCGGGCAGCTGCTGCTGGTCGGCACCGGAGCCTTCGACGTGGCGAGGATGCCGACCTGGGTGATGTGGCTGCGGGTGAACTGCGGCTGGTCGGTGCGGGTCTGCCTGACCGCCGCCGCCGACACGCTGGTGTCCCGGCGGGCGATCGCCGCGGCCGCCCAGGCCCCGGTGAGCGGGCCCGCCTGGGACACCGAGCTGGGCCGGGTCCCGCACCAGGAGCTCGCCGAATGGGCGGACCTGGTCGTGGTGCTGCCCGCCACCACCAACTTCATCGGCAAGCTGGCCGCCGGCATCGCGGACGACCTCGCGCTGAGCGCGGTGCTGAACACCATGGCCCCCGTGGTGATCGGGCCGTCCATCCCCGCCACCGCGCTGCGCCGCCCGGCGGTCCGGCGCAACCTGCGCACCCTGAAGGAGGACGGCTACCTCCTGGTACCGCGCCAAACCGGCCTCTCCGTCCACGAGGGCCAGGACACCGACGGGTGGGGCAGCGACCTGGGCCCGGCCCTGGAGTACGCGGCGAAGGCCCTGGCCCGGCTGGGTGAGAGCGGCCCCGCCGCCCCATCCGGATGATCCCCCGACGACACCGGCGAATCAGCCGGGCGAACACCGGCCGGGGTGGCAGGGTTCAGGGGCCGGAGCCGCGACGGGCCCCGGCCGGTACCGGCGAAGTGGCGCCGTGACGAGGGCTGAAGGACAGAACCGATGGCAACAGGCAAGGTGAAGTGGTTCAACGCCGAGAAGGGCTTCGGCTTCATCGAGCAGGATGACGGCGGCCCGGACGTGTTCGTCCACTTCTCCGCCATCCAGAGCCAGGGCTTCCGGTCCCTGGAGGAGAACATGAAGGTCGAGTACGAGGTGGTGCAGGGTCCCAAGGGGCCCCAGGCCGAGCGCGTCGTGCCGGTGTAGCCGGCACGGGCTCTGCGGGCGGCCTGCCCGGCAGGCCGCCCTCAACCGGCTTTGCCGGTCAAGGCGGTGGCCGCGGGATCGCCGTCGGGGCCGGCTTCGCCCGCCCCTTCGGCGTTGAGCTCGGCCAGCATCGCCCTGGTGAAGCCGAAGCAGTAGGTGGCCAGGAATCCGGTCAGATAGCCGACGAACAGCCCGCCGGCGTAGACCAGGAGGGTCCGGCCCAGGCCGTGGTTACCCTTCAGCAACGGGAACAGGGCCCACCCCGAGGGGCCGATCGCCGTCGAACCGACCTCCGTGCCCAGCATGCTGCACAGGCCGATGAAGGCACCGCCGGCCGCACCGCCGAGGCAGGCGGTGACGAAGGGCCGGCCGAGCGGCAGCGAGACCCCGTAGATCAACGGCTCGCCGACGCCCAGCAGCCCGGTCGGCAGCGCGGATCTGATGGTGGCCCGGATCGACGCGTTGTGGCGCAGCCGCAGGTACACCGCGAGGGCGCAGCCGACCTGCCCGGCACCCGCCATGGCCAGGATCGGCAACAGCACGGTGTAGCCGTGCTGTTCGATGAGCGTGGTGTGGATCGGGATCAGCGCCTGGTGCAGGCCCAGCATCACCAGCGGCAGGAAGAGCCCGCCGAGCAGCAGCCCGGCGAACGCACCGCCCCGGACCATCAGCCAGGTGGCCGCCGTCCCGACCGCGGTGGCAACGTGTCCGGCCACGAACATCAGGCCGAACAACGTGACCAGGCCGGTGACCAGCAGCGTCAGTGTCGGCGTGACGAGGACGTCCAGCGCGGCGGGCACCCGGGCCCGGCAGCAGCGCTCCACCCAGCTCGCCAGCGCCGCCGCACCCAGCGCGCCCAGCACACCGCCCTGACCGGCGGTCAGCTGCTGGCCGAACGCCGAGACGTGGGAGACGCCGGGGAAGACGATCACCGCGGCCGCGGCACCGCCCAGCACCGGTGTGCCGCCGCACACCCGGGCCGTGTGGTAGCCGACGAACACCGCGATCAGCGCCAGGAAACCGCCGCTGATCGCGTTCAGCGCCGGGACCAGCGCGGGCAGCCAGTGCAGGGTGGTGAGCAGCCCGCCCACGCCCGCGATGACGCCCGCCCCGATCAGGGCCGGGATCAGCGGGACGAAGATGTCGGCGATCCGCCGCAGCAACTCCTTGGCCGGAGTGGCGTTGCGCTGCCGCGCGGCGCCGCGCAGCGCCGCCCCGCGCGCGGCCAGTTGCTCGGCCGTCGCCATGCGCTCGGTGTTCCCCGCCCGCTCGGTACGCCCCGGCCACTCGCTACTGCCCGGCCGCTCGGCACCCGCCGGTCCCGACGCCACCGTGCCGGGCCGCGCGAGCAGTTCCTCCAGCGCCCGGGCGACCCGGGCCACGCCGGGGCCGAGCACGATCTGGTACGTCTCGCCGTCGACCACGCCCAGCACGGCCGGCAGCGCGGTGAGCGCGACCTCGTCCACCGTGGCGCGGTCCAGCAGGCCCAGGCGCAGCCGGGTCATGCAGTGGGCGACGCCGGTGATGTTGCCGGCGCCGCCGAGCAGCGGTAGCAGGGCTGCGGCGACTGCCTGTTCCTGGTCGGCGGACATGGTGCTGGCCTCCGCTGCGGTGCCGGTGGGCGGGGGCGCGGGCCCCTCGTGCTCGGCACCCGGTCGCCCGGGGCGGCGCTGCCACCGCGCGCGCCCCGCGCCGACGGTACCGGCCCGGGCCCGCGGCGGACCGCCGCCACGAGCCGGGTGGGCACGGAACGCGTCGATCGGCGCAGCGCGGGCCGTCCGGACCCGCTCAGGCTTGCGCCCTGACCACCCTGACCACCCTGACCGCCCTGACCACCCAGTGGCCGACCGCCGGCGCTACGGCTTGCGGCCGAGGCCCGCGTAGGCCATCACCTGGTCGTCCGCCAGGGCCGGGCCGTCGTCCAGCTCCGGGTGCCAGCGGTTGATCAGCACCACGCCGGGATCGTCCAGCTCCAGCCCGTCGAAGAAGCGCGCCACGCCCGCCTGGGTGCGCAGGTAGTTCTCGATGCCCGCCTCCCGGTAGCGCCGGGAGGCGACCTCGGCCCGCTGCGGGATGGAGTCCGCGGTGCCGGCGGTCAGCGCGAGGAAGCTGCCGGCGGGCAGCGCCTGCAGCAGCTCCGCGACGAGCGGGAGGGCGACCTCGTCGGAGAGGAAGTGCACGATGTTGATCAGGGTCAGCGCCACCGGCTGGGTCAGGTCCAGGGTGGCACCGAGCAGCGCCGGGTCGGCGAGCAGCTTCTCGGGATCGCGCAGGTCGCAGTCGACGTAGGCGGTGCGGCCCTCGGGCGTGCTGCTGAGCAGGGCGCGCGCGTGGGCGAGCACGATCGGGTCGTTGTCCACGTAGACGACCCGGGCGGCCGGGTCGATGGACTGGGCGACCTCGTGCAGGTTGGGCGCGGTGGGGATGCCGGTGCCGATGTCCAGGAACTGCCGGACGCCGTGCACCGTGGCCAGCCGGTGGGTCATGCGGTGCATGACGGCGCGGGCCGCGCGGGTGGAGACGCGGGAGCCGGGCCACTCGGTGAGGATCGTGTCACCGGCGGCACGGTCGGCGGCGAAGTTGGTCTTGCCGCCCAGGAGGTAGTCGTAGACCCGGGCCGGGTGGGCCCGGTCGGTCTGCAGGTCAACCTCCGGTATCCGGTCCTCCTGAGCCTGCCTCATCCAGGAGACACCCTCGAAACTCTCCACCCGTCATCCCTCCGTGCTCGTTTGTCGAGGGCAACTGAACCACAGCAGGTGAGGGGACGTCAGCCCGGCTCCCTGAAGAACTCGGATGAACTTCCGCGCTCGCCGGGCCGTGGCGGCTCGGCCGGCGAGCTCATGATGCCCGCTCGGATTCTCCGATCCCCGGGCTGGGAATCGGGCAGCCCCGTAGGCTCGGCCCGTGGTGCGAGGGGATCGGGCGGAGCTCGTGGACGCGGTGGAACCGGCGGCGTGGGAGCAGGCCTGGACCGGCGGTCGGCGGTGCGTGCACCTGGGGAACGTGGCCGACTTCAACGCCCAGTTCCTCGATCCCGGCCTCTTCGCCAGCCCACTGCTGCCGGGATCGCCGTTGCCGGGATCGCCGTTGCCGGGATCGCTGCTGTCCGGGCTGCGGACGGCGAGTGGCGCGCTGCGGCGCTGGGCCGGATCGCCGAACGGGCGACAGGTGCTGCTCGACTGGCCGGGTCAGGGCCACCAGTACGCGGCGCTCACGCCGTTCTACAGCCCGCACCCGGCCGTCGTCGTACTCCCCCGGCACCTCGAACCGGCCTGGCTCGACGTGCTGACCCGGCAGTTGGAGTGGGATCCGGTCGAGGTGCACAGCGGGATCGCGGAACAGGCCTGGTTCTGGCCGGCCCTGACCGCCCGTCCGGCACTGCTCGGTCGGCTGCGCGAGCGCGGGCTGCCGCTCGTCCCGTGGGGCAGGTCGCCGGGCGAGGCACTGTCCGAGGGCCAGGGAGGCGCCGAAGTGTCCGCGCTGGTGAGGCGGTTCGAGTCCAAGCGGGCCGCACTCGAACTCTTCCGGGCGACCGCGGCCGACGCCCACCCCGAGGTGCCGGTGCGCCGGGCCCGCTGGCTGGACACCCCGCGCGCGCTCACCCGGGCCATCGGCCGGGCGGCGGCCCGCGGCGAGACCGTGGTCCTCAAGGCGGAGTACGGCGTCGCCGGGCTCGGCACCGCGGTGGTGACCCCCGGGCAGGTGGCAGCGGCCGGGGGCGCACGAGCGCTGCTCGACGCGCTGATGGCCCAGGACCCGCTGATCCGCGACCGCGGCGGCATGCTCCTGGAGCCCTACGTCACGGGCGCCGCCCGGCTGCGGGACCTGACCTTCGACGCCGTGGTGGCCCCGGACGGCCACGTCCACCCCGTCGGCGTGGCGGTGATGCACGTGGCCGGCACCGGCTACCAGGGCGCGACCGTGGGGCCCGGCCTGGTGCCGGCCGAACTCGCCGAGCGGGCCACCAGGTTCGGACTGGACGTCGGACGGAGGCTGGCCGGCCTCGGCTACCGGGGCTGGTACGACATCGACTTCGTCGCGGGCCCGGACGGCACGCTCGCCCCGATGGAGACCAATCTGCGGCTGACCGGCCCGGCCATCGCCTTCATGATCAAGGCCCGGCTGGACCACGTCCGCGGCCCCGGCCACGTCGTGCGGATCCTCGACGAGCTTCCGCTGGGCGCACGACTGGCCCAGGAGCACCTCTTCGACCACCTGGCGCGGCTCGCCCGCCGCTGCGAGCGCCACGGCGCCCTGCTGCTGCCGACGCTGCCCGATACCGCCTTCGACCCGGTCCCCTCGGTCGGGGTGGCCATCGCGGCGCGGTCACGCGCCGTGGTGGACACCGCCGAGGCCCTGGTCCGCGCCGCCAACGCGGACCTCGGCAGGCTCTTCACCGGCCTGAGTCACTGACCTGCCCGCCGGGAACCGATTCTGCCCCTGCGTCAACTCCGCCCCGGAGATCCCGGGCGGCCGGGCGGGCGCAGGAAGCAGAGCACCACCCAGGCCGCGATCATCAGGGTGACGTTGAAGCCGTACGTCAGGCCCACCTGGGCCGGGTAGTCGGAGGCCGAGGTCACCCGGTACAGGTTGTCCTGCGGCCACCAGGCTGCCAGCAGCCAGCTGATCGACAGCCACGCGGCCGTCGTCCGGCCGGGGCCCCGGCCGAACCGGGCCAGCCGTGGGCGGCCCAGCAGCAGGAAGGCCACGCCCAGGCCGAACGCCAGGTCCTCGATGAGGTGGAGCAGGTGGAAGAACGCGGCCCAGGGCTGGGCGATCCCGCTCGTGCTGGTGGAGCCGGGCCACATCACCCGGGCCAGCACGTAGGCGAGCACGGCGAAGACCAGGGTGAGCCTCACCCAGCCGCGCTGTCTCGGCGCCGCGGCCGCGACGGACCCGGCCGCGACGGACCCGGCCGCGGCGGAGCCGGCCACCGCGGAACCGGCGACCGCAGAGCCGGCCGCGACGGCGCGCCAGCCGGCCTTGCCCGCGGCGGACCGGCCCTTGAGCGCGGATGCCCGGGTCTTGCCGAGCGGCACTCCCGCCTTGCGCCCCGGGCCCGCGGCGTCGAGCGGCCGGGCGGTCGGCAGCGGCAGGCCCGCGCGGTCCACCTTGCCGGCCCGGGTGCGGGGCAGCGCCGGCAGCGGCACCACGACGTCCGGTCCACATCCGGCGGGCAGCCGCTCCACGGCATAGGCCCGCACCTGCCCGGCGTCGAACGGCGCGCCGGGTTCGACCGGCACCACGTACCCCACGCGGACCGACGGCCGCCGCGCCGCACCGACCGCCGTCGCCGCAGCCCGGGCCCCTTCGACCGGCACCGGCTCGATGTCGGCCGCCCAGCTCTCGGCCACCAGCGGGTGGGAGCGCAACACGCCGTCGAGTTCCGCCAGTTCGACCACCGCCTCGACCCCGCCGACCGCGTCGAGCCGGCCCAGGTACTCCACCAGGCCGTCCTCGCGCAGCCGCCCCGCGTCCCCGGTCCGGTAGCACAGCGGGCTGCCGGGGCGGGCGTCGACGGGGTGGAACCGCGCCGCGGTGAGCGCCGGCTCGCCGAGGTAGCCGCGGCCGACCACCGCACCGGACAGCTGGATCTCCCCCACCACCCCGGGCCCGAGCGGCCGGCCGGCCGCGTCGACCACCAGGGCCTCCGACCCCGGGTAGGGCCGGCCGATCAGCGACACCCGCTCGGGGTGCGTCACCGGCTCCACCAGGTCACCCGGCTCGAAGTGCAGGTTGTCGATGCCGGCCTCGGCCGTCCCGTAGCTGTTGACCACCCTGACCCGCCCACCCAGGTAACGCTGCACCTCCGCCTGCTGGTCCAGGTACCACTTCTCGGCCCCCACCAGGAGCAGCCGCACCCAGCCCAGCCGCAGCCCGGACCGGCTGATGTGCGCGTAGAGCCGCTGGAACGTCCGGGCGCTGATGCCGACGACGGTGATCTGCTGGGTCATCAGGAGCTGGTAGAGCGCGCCGAGATCGGGCGTGCTGTCCAGGGTGACATTGGGCTCGAACATGATCAGCGAGCCGCCGGAGCAGAGGGCGCGCAGCCAGTCGGCAGTGAAGACGTCGAACTCGAAGGTGGTGCTCTGCAGATGGCGATCGGCCGGAGTCAGGCCCAACTCCCGCTGCCAGCCGTGGAAGGCGCTCAGCAGGTTGCGGTGTTCCAGCAGCGCGCCCTTGGGCAGGCCGGTGGAGCCCGAGGTGAAGAAGACGCAGGCCAGGTCGGCGGGTTCGACGACGGCCTCGGGGGCGGCGGCACGCGGGGCGGGGAGCGGCGCCTCGGTCTCGCGGTCCAGGCAGCGCAGCGGGCGCTCGGTGGCGTCGGCCAGCCGCACCCGGTGGGCCTCCTCGGTCAGGACGACGAACGGCTCGGCCCTGGCCAGCACGTGGCGCAGCAGACGGTCCGGCGCGGTCGGCTCCACCGGGACATAGGCGCCACCGGCCTTGAGCACCCCGAGCATCGCGACCAGGAGCAGCGGCGAGCGCCCCAGCGACACCACCACCAAGCCGCCGCGCGGCAGGCCGAGTTGGCGCAGATCTGCGGCCAATCGGTCGGCCCGGCGGTCGAGTTCGCCGTAGCCGAGCTGTTCCGTGCCGCACCGCACCGCCACGGCGTGCGGCGCCCGGCGCGCCTGCTCCTCGAAGGCGGCGTGCACGGTGGCGGGGCGCGGCGCGTCCGGCCGTCTGTGCTCGGTACCGGTGTCCTCACGCGGTTCGTCCTGCGGCATCCGCCCTGCCCCCAGATCCCTTGGATCACAGACTGCTCGGTGACTTCAACACCCAGTGTAGGGAGGAGCGTTCACCCGGTACCTGGCCTCGGCGAAAGTGAGGTGCCTGGAGGCACGTGCCCGGTCCCGTGGACGGCGCGCGCCCTGCGGTGCGCCGCACCGGCGCCGCCCTGCGGTGTGCCGGCCGGCCCGGCGCTGAGGGCGTGGACCGGGTGGACGGGCCCGGCCCGGCGCGCCGGGTGGTGGCTCGCGGGCGCCGCCACGGTGGCCGGGCTGCTGGTCGCGGCGGTGCTGGTCGCGGCGGTGCCGGCGCTGCTCGCCCCGCCCCCGCGACCACGGGCGCGACCACGGGCGCGACCAGCGCACCACGGCCCGGATCGCCCCCGCCCGGCCCGCAGGCCCCGCGGACGGCCCTCCGGCAACGGGCGGCGGTCGCGGACGGCGGCCCCGCCCGCGACCGCCCCGCCCGCGACCGCCCCACTCGCGACCGCCCTGGCCGACAGCGAGCACGGACGCGCGGCCGGCGGTGGGCTCGCGGGCAGCGGCCGGACCGGCGAGCACCGGACCGGAGAGCACCGGACCGGCGAACGTCGGACCGGCGAACGTCGGACCGGCGAGCGCCGAGCGGGAGGCCGCGCACCCCGGCCGGGCCGCCGCCGAGTGCCGCGCGTCACCTTCGGGCCTGCCGACCCGACCCGGGTTCCCGCCGGCCTCGCGCGGCGCGGCACCCCGTCGGTCGGACCGTCAACGCCCAACAGGGCGGCGCCCAGGCCACGGTGACGATTCGGCGGCGAGACGGTGACGGCTCGATGACGGGCCAGGGCCGGGCCGTCACCCGAACAGCGCCCCGGCTACCGCGCCGGTGCGCCGCTGACAGGGCAGGCTGGCACGTATCATCTCTCCGGATCCCGCCCGCCCACCTGACGAGAAGGCACCGCTTTGGCAACCGACTACGACGCCCCGCGCACCAGCAGCGACGACTCGAACGATGACAGCATCGAGGAGCTGAAGGGCCGCCGCGACAACAAGTCCAGCGGCTCGGTCGACATCGACGAGACCGATGCCGCCGAGGGCATGGAACTTCCTGGCGCCGACCTGTCCGGTGAGGAACTCACCGTCCGGGTCATCCCGCTCCAGCAGGACGAGTTCACCTGCATGACCTGCTTCCTGGTCCACCACCGCACCCAGCTCGCCGGGGAGGACAAGCACGGTCACCCCATCTGCCGTGACTGCGCTTCCGGCTCCTGAGTCACGCCAGGGCTCGCCTGACAGGCCCTAGGGCCTGCCTGATGGATCTTGCCGGGGGGCGTCGGGAGTGCGGCGCCGATTTCAGCGGTCCTGCCCGTCGCCGTCGCTACCAGCGGCGGTGACGGGCGCCAGGGGCGGACCCCGGCCCCGTAACGCCGCCTCAGGACCACCGCCCGCGGCCCGCTCGCTCCGCCGGCGGCCCGCCACCGGTGTGATTCTCATCGCGACGGGCCCGCTTTGACCCGCCGTCAGCCGAAGGCCGGCACGCGAGCAGGTGCCCGCCCCGGGCCCGCCGGATCACCACCCCCTCGGGAGCAGCCGCCGGGCCGCCGTGCGGTCGATGCCCGGATCACCGACACATCCGCCCAGGACAGGCCCTGGCGCGGCAGACGCACCGCCAGGGTGTCGCCCGGCCGCCACAGTTCACGGGGCCTCAGGGGACCTGCTAGCGCCTGCTGTAGGGCTGGGTGATGATCTCCATGTTGTGGCCGTCCGGGTCCGCGAAGTACGCCCCGCGACCGCCGAAGAGCCAATTGATCCGGCCCGGCTCGCTGTGGCCGGGATCGGCGTAGTAGGTGACCCGCAGCGACTCCAGGCGGGCGATCATGGTGTCGAACTGCGACTCGGGCACCAGGAACGCGTAGTGCTGCGGCTGGATCGGCTCATCGCTCTTCTGGTAGAAGTCGAGCGTCACGCCGTTGCCCAGGTCCACGGGCAGGAACGGCCCGAACGGGGCACCGACCGCCAGACCGAGGACGATGGCGAGGAACTCGGCCGACAGCTGCCGGTCCTTGGCGAGGACGACGGTGTGGTTGAGCTGGACGGTGTCGGTGGCTGGAGACAGTTGCTGCGAGTGCTGGTCCTGTGACATCTGTGGTCCCTCTCCGGATCGTGGTTCCACTGGAACGGAGCGCCGCGCGCGGGGCGCCGGGCAGGAATCGCGGAGAGGGTACGGCGGGGCTCTGGCCCGCCCCGGGCTCACGCCGAGGCCGGGCGCCTCACTCGTGCGTGGCCCATGGCCGACCCGGCAGCCACCGACCGACCCTAGCCACCGCCGGCTCGGCGGGGCAACCGCGATTCACCCGGCGAGGCGCACGGGGCGTGCGAGGCGGCGAGGCGGCGGGGCCTGCGAGGCGGCGGCGAGAAATTCCTGCGAAAGTCCTCGCGGAGGACGTCAAGAACCCGGCGGCGGCTCCGACCAAGCGGTAGAAGGCCCCGGACGGGGCTCGCGAACCACGAGGAGTACGAGATGAAGTTCCTGATCAGCCTGCATATCAATCCCGCCGTGCTGGCCGCGCTGACCGATGAGGAGCAGGCCGCGCTCGGCGCCGGCCACGGCAGGTTCATCGAGGCGCTGAAGGAGTCCGGCGAGCTGATCACCACCCAGGCGCTGGTCGACCCGTCGCAGGCCGCCGTGGTGACCGTGCGCAACGGCCAGCCGGTGGTGACCGACGGCCCCTTCCTGGAGGCCAAGGAGTATCTGGGCGGCTTCTACCTGATCGACTGCGAGAACAAGGAGCGGGCGATCGAGCTGGCGACGCAGATCCCGGACACCGCGATCGAGGGGCTGGGGGTCGAGGTGCGACAGGTGATGTTCAGCGACGGAAGCCTGGAGGCATGACGGCTTCGGGCTTCGAGGACCTGCTGCGTGAGCTCACGCCGCAGGTCCTCGGCACGCTGGTACGCCGGCACGGCCAGTTCGAGGGGTGCGAGGACGCCGTGCAGGAGGCCGTGCTCGCCGCGGCCCTCCAGTGGCCGGCCGAGGGGGTGCCCGACAATCCGCGTGGCTGGCTGCTGACCGTCGCCTCCCGGCGGCTGATCGACCAGCTGCGCAGCGACCACGCCCGCCGCGAGCGGGAGTCGGCGACCGCTGCCGAGGTGCTGCCCGAGGACGTACCGGACACCGACGACACCCTCG
This sequence comes from Kitasatospora sp. NPDC008050, assembly GCF_042957465.1. Taxonomy (NCBI): domain Bacteria; kingdom Bacillati; phylum Actinomycetota; class Actinomycetes; order Kitasatosporales; family Streptomycetaceae; genus Kitasatospora; species Kitasatospora sp. NPDC008050. The sequence goes on along the minus strand of NZ_JBIBIJ010000031.1, from coordinate 40,153 downwards.
TCCTGTTGTTCCTGTGCTGCCACCCGACGCTGACCGCGGCCTCCCAGACCGCCCTGACGCTGCGGGCGGTCGGCGGCCTGACCACGGCCGAGATCGCCCGCGCCTTCCTGGTGCCGGAGGGCACCATGGCGGCCAGGATCAGCCGGGCCAAGCAGCGGATCAAGGCCGCCGGCAGCTCCTTCGGCCTGCCGGAGGGCGCGGAGCGGGAGGAGCGGCTGCGGGTCGTGCTGCACGTGCTCTACCTGATCTTCAACGAGGGCTACACCGCCTCCTCGGGCAGTTCGCTGCACCGCGCCGACCTCGCGCGCGAGGCGATCCGGCTGGCCCGGACGGTGCACGCGCAGCTGCCCGAGGACGACGAGGTGACCGGACTGCTCGCGCTGATGCTGCTCACCCACGCCCGCCGGGCGGCACGCACCACGGCGACCGGTGACCTGGTGCCGCTGGACGAGCAGGACCGGACGCGGTGGGACCGCGCACTGATCGAGGAGGGCACCGAGCTGGCCGGCGCCGCGCTGGCCGGACCTTCGCTCGGGCCCTACCAGCTGCAGGCCGCCATCGCCGCCACGCACGCCGACGCGGCCACCGCCGGGGAGACCGACTGGCCGCAGGTGCACGCCCTCTACCTGATCCTGGAACGGATCGCGCCCAACCCGATGGTCACCCTCAACCGGGCGGTCGCACTCGCCGAGACCCAGGGCCCGCCGGCCGGGCTGGCCCTGCTCGCCACCCTGGACGGTGACCAGCGGATGGCCGGGCACCACCGGCTGCTGTCCGTCCGGGCACATCTGCTGGAGAAGACCGGCGACCGGGCCGGGGCGTACGAGCACTACCGGCGCGCCGCGAAATCCACCGCCAGCATCGCCGAACAGCGCTACCTGGAGTCCCGGGCCGCCCGGCTGCGACCGTGACCAGCGGCGGACACGAGGACGCCGTGGGCGGACCGTACTCGAAGTCGGGGAGCTGGGTGCGATCTGGCAGGCGGATAACGGGCCGTCACCGCCCCGGCGCACCACGGCCCGCCGATCGTGCGCGGAACCGTCAGGACCGCGTCAGCACGCGGTCAGCGGGCCGCGGCACAGTGGACGTGTGCCCAGGGAGCGGCGAAAGCCGGCCGAGGGGCACGAGGAGAGGTGCCCGGAGCGGCTTATCGGGGACCTGGGCCGCAAGGTCCGGTCGGGTGCATGCCCACACAGGTTCGAATCCTGTCTTCTCCGCAGCGCAACACCCCCCTCCGCCGGGTCGGCCCTAGCCCAGGGCGGCGCCCGGGTAGCCGATCCCGGCGATGTCCGCGGCCAGGTCCGCGAGGGTTGCCAAGACCGGGAAGGTGGCCAAGCTCAACCGGCTCAACCCCGGCCCGTTCGTCGAACTCCACTCCGAGGACGCCGGTGCGCTCGGCATCGCCGAGGGGGACGAGGTGGAGGTGGCCTCCCGGCGCGGGCGGGCGGTGCTGCCCGCTGTGGTCACCGAGCGGGTCAGACCGGGGAACTGCTTCGCGCCGTTCCACTGGAACGACCTGTTCGGCGCGTACAGAAGCGTCAACGCGGTGACCAACGACGCCGTGGATCCGATCTCCTTCCAGCCGGAGTTCAAGGCCTGCGCGGTGGTGCTCAGCCGGGTCGGCGCGCGGGCGGTGCGGGTGGACGGCCTGCCGGCGGGCCCCTACTCGCGCACGGCGGCGGCGCCGGAGCAGGCGGGGCCCGGCCCTGACACCGGCCCTGACATCGGCCCTGACATCGGTGCGGCGGCGTCGCGGGCCCGCCAGGTCGTGGTCCTGTGGGCCTCCCAGACCGGCAACGCCGAGGAGTTCACCACCACCGTCGGCGGGCGCCTCACCGCGGCCGGGCACCCCACCACCGTCCGCGACATGGCGGACTGCGCGCCGCACACCCTGCCGTCCGGCGCCGACCTGCTGGTGATCAGCAGCACCTTCGGCGACGGCGACGCGCCCGACAACGGCACCGGCTTCTGGCAGGCCCTCAGCGCCGCCGACGCCGCCCGCTTCGCCGACCTGCGCTACGCGGTGCTCGCCTTCGGCGACTCCAGCCATGCGGCCGACCGGGCGCTGCGCGAAATCGCCTGTACGCACGGCGGGTTGAGCGAGGAGGAGGCCGCTGCCCACCTGAAGCAGCTGGCCGCCGAGCGGCGCTACAGCCGGGACGTCTGCTGAGGTCTCCCGGGCGCTATTCCCCGGGTGTGGCGAAGTAGCTGCTCGGGGCGACCCCCAGCGCCCGGCGGAACATGGCCGTGAACGCGCTCGGCGTCGCATAACCGAGCCGGGCGGCCACCGTGGTCACCGGGACCCCGCCGGCCAGCAGCGTCACGGCGTGCAGCAGGCGGGACTGCTGCACCCAGTGCGAGAGCGTCATCCCGGTCGCGGTGCCGAACCTGCGTTGCAGGGTGCGCGGGCTCAGGTGCGCGTGCGCGGCGGCCGTCGTGGTCGTCCAGGACCGGCCCGGCTCGGCGTGGATCGCGGCGCAGAGCCCGGCCAGCTGCTGGTCCCCGGCGGCGGACGGCAGGTGCAGGGCCGGCACCGGGCGCGGCTCCAGTTCGCGCAGCAGCAGGTCCATGACCGCACCGTCGCGCCCGCCGACCTCGTACTCGACGGGGATCCGGGTGGCCGCCTCGATGAGTTCGCGCAGCAGTGGGGAGACGGCCACCACGGTCGGGACCGCCGGCAGGCGCGGCGCCGCCGCGGGGCGGATGTAGAGAGTGCGCATCCGGACCGCGCCGATGCAGCTCATCGCGTGGGTGACGCCGGCCGGCACCCAGACCCCGCGGGTGGCGGGCACCACCCAGGTGCCGTGGGCCGTGTCGACGGTGATCGCCCCGGTGGTGCCGTAGATCAGCTGGGAGCGGCGGTGGTGGTGATCGGGGATGTGGTGCCGGTCGGGCAGGTCGCGGGCCATCGCCGCCAGCGGCCTCGGTACCCGCTGGTAGTCGTCCCGGTTCTCGCTCTTCTCGAACAACGCTCCCCGTCCCTCCGATGGATTGGCGCACTCTCGACAGTGGACGTCACAACCGCGAAAGCATGCCACAGCGCGCGCTCCCTAGCGTGGGACCACGTGACAACACCCTCCTCCGACCATCGCACCCACACCCGCACCACGCTGTTGGCCGCCGCCGGCGCGGTCACCGCCGCCAACGTCTACCTCAACCAGCCGCTGCTGACCGCCGCCGCCCACGACCTCCACCGCGCCCCCGCGCTGCTGGGCGCCGTGCCGACGGCCACCCAGCTCGGTTACGCGCTCGGCATCGCCCTGCTGGTCCCGGCCGGGGACAGCCAGGACCGGCGCCGGCTGATCCTGCTGCTCGGCGCGGCCGCCACCCTCGCGCTCGCCGCCTGCGCGCTGGCCCCGGGCGTGCCGTGGCTGGTCGCGGCGAGCCTGGCGCTCGGCCTGTGCTCCCCCGTCCCCCAGCTGGTGGCGCCGCTGGCCGTCGCGCTGGCGGGCGGGCAGCGGCCCGGCCGGGTGGTGGGCACGATCCAGGGCGGCCTGCTGGTGGGGGTGCTGGGCGCCCGCGCGTACTCCGGTGCGCTGGCGCAGCTGTGCGGCTGGCGCGCCGTCTACGGGTGCTCGGCGGGCCTCACCCTGCTGCTGACCGTCCTCCTGTGGCGCGCCCTCCCCGCCGCCGTGCCCACCGGCAGCACCTCCTACCGGGCCGCGGTCGCCTCGCTGCCGCGCCTGTTCACCGGGCATGCCCTGGTCCGCCGCGTGACACTCTCCGGGGGCCTGGTCGGGGTCTCCTTCGGAGCGTTCTGGACCGCGCTGACCTTCCTGCTCGCCCAGCACTACCGCTACGACTCCACCGGGATCGGCCTGTTCGGCCTGGTGGCCGCCGCCAGCGCCCTCGCCTCCCCACCCATCGGCCGCCTCGCCGACCGCCTCGGCCAACGCGGCGCGCTCACCGCCCTGATCACCGTCGTGCTCGCCGGCTGGGCACTGCTGCTGCCGGGCGCCGGCTCGCTCGGCTGGCTGCTGGCGGGGGTGGTGGTGCTCGACGTCGGGACGTGGGGCAACCAAGTCGTCTGCCAGAGCGCGCTGTTCGCCCACTTCCCGGCCGACCTGCACAGCCGGCTGAACACCTGCTACTTCACCCTGCGCTTCCTCGGCATCGCCCTCGGCTCGCTGGCGGGGTCGCTCGCTTGGCAACACGGCGGCTGGCCGGTGGTGACGGCCCTGGGTGCGGCTGCGGCGGGGGCAGCGCTCGCCGTCGCGGCGGGGCCGGCGGGCGACGTGCGAAGGCCCCGCCGGTGGCGACCGGCGGGGCCCTCAGGAGCCGCTGTGACTATGAGAAGACGACCGACCGGAGCTTGAGTCGGTCGCCGAGCTTCTTACCCGGGTCCATCACGTAGAACGTGTCGCCCTGACAGCCGAAGTCCAGGAAGACCGTGGCGGTGGACCGGGTGTCGTTTTCCGGGGCGAAGGCCGGGTCGAACTCGGTGGCCCCGGGCAGGTTGATGCACTTGCCGCTCTCGGGATCGGCCAGCCCGGTGGGAACGCCCGGCCCGAACTTGTAGCGGAAGTTCCCGGTGGCGGCGTTGGCCGAGCTGGGGACGGCGACGAGGAGCGCGAGGGCGCCGAGTGCGGCGACGGTGGTTTGACGGAATCGCATCAGGGAGTTCCTTGTTCGCATGGGTTTCACGCCCGGGATGATCAGAGCGCAGCGCACGAACGATGCCCTGATCCACTCATGATTAGGCGTCATGTCCCCCATGTGGTTCTGTCGATGGCTCCACTGGAACTGGCGAGCTATCACTGATTTATTGACGGACCACCCTTCCCGAAGGGTGCGATTCTCCCTGAGTGAGCGCCATGTACCTGATCAGGAAGCCCAGTCCAGTACTTCCGGCTCGAACCTCCGCCCCCGGACCGACGGCCGCCTGCCATACTCGGCACGGTGATCATCGGGTACTCATACGAGAAATGAGGGGCGAGAACATGTCACTAACCGAACTCCACCTGCGGCGCGCCGTCACCGGACTCATGGCCGGCGCGATGCTGATATCCCTCGCCGGATGCGGATCGTCGAGCACTGCGAAGAGCGCCGCCGCACCTGGGGCCCGGGCCTCGACGTCCGCAGGCGCGGCGACGACCGACTCGGCACAGTCCGCAGCAGGGGGCACCGTCACCAGCCCACCGGCGAAAGCCGGCAAGGGCAGCGCCGATGTGACCTTCAGCGGCTCGGAGTCCGGCTCCATCAAGGCTGCCGACAGCACCTGCACCGTCATCAAGGGCGAGCTGGAGTCCTTCCAGGCGCCGTCGGACCAGAACGCCGGCGGCCCGAGCGTCGCCGGCGTCCAGTCGGGCACCGGCTGGATGATGCCGGTCAGTACCGCCGCCCACGTCGGCGGCTACGTGAAGAACGACGCAACCGGCGTCAAGGCGACGAAGACCGGCGACACCTGGACGGTCACGCTGACTGACACCGAGATGGTCGCCACCTACGATCCCAGCCAAGCGGTCACGCTCAACGGCACGATCGTCTGCGGGGAGGTCATCAACGCCGGCTGACAGGCACGGCCGCGCTGAGCGGTGCCGTGGAGAAAGGGCCCCGCCGGTAGCGACCGACCGGGCCCTTCGTCACAGCCGGACTGCACTTCGCCCCGACACGGACTTGCGCAGGCTTTGAGAGGCCAGGGGCTCCGACCGATGAAGACCAGCGTCACCGCACATCGGCGGACAGGAAATCGACCTGGGCGTCAAGGGCGGCCAAGTCCTCGTCGTCAACCGTGTAAGCGCGCACGCTGATGGTGAACTTGGCCCTTGGGATCTCCCTGGGAAGGCTCCCGTCGAACGTCAACTCCACCTTGCCGGGCGCGACGGGTGCACCGCCACCCGAGTCGGCCGTCAGGCTCCACGGGGACCCATCTTTCTTCAGCTCCGCGAACAGGTCGTATCGCTTCTGGAGCAGCCTGACCAGGCCCAGCTTGACCGTGACCTCGGCGTAGGCGCCGTCGGTGATCTCGGCCGTGACGGTTGCCTTGATGACGCCCTTCAGGTCGGCGCCCGGCTTCGGGGGGTCGGGGGTAACGGTGATGCTCTCGATCTGGAGCCTATCCGTCTCGCTGCCTGCGTTTACGTAACTCCACTTTGCCATGGACACAGAGTATCGTCGCGACCCCTCTGTGTGAGGGAAATCCGGAACGAAGCCCCCCGCCGATGCGCCCTGGCGACACTGCCCATGGCGGGAACGTACCCGGCCGACGACGACAGCCCGGCGGCAAGTCCGATCGTCACCGCGCTACTACTCCTTGACAGACCGAGGGCAGCTCCTTGGCTGCCGACTGCCCGTCACCATCCTTGGCGTGACGTGACATTGGAACTTCGAGCGGTTCCTGATCTCCCCCGCCGGCACCGCAGTCGGCCGGTTCCGGCCCCGGACCGAGCCGTCGGACGTCGAGCTGGTCGCGGCCATCGAGTCCCGTTGCAGGCTCGCGCTCATGCACTACCGGCCCCTCGTGGGGACCCCCGGAATCACGATCCGCACCCACGGGACGACGCTCTACAACAGGCTGGCGCGGGGGCGCTCTTCGATACCTATGCTGCGAGCTTCGACGCAGTGTGGGACACCGCCCGACCGGTTGAGGAGAACTGCGAATCTCCAGCGAATCCACCGACCTCCAGTTCGTCGCCCCGGCCGAGATCGAAGATCTGCCGATGCACCACACCCAGCGGCTCCGGCTCCAGCACTTCCTGGAGCACCGGGCGACTCCCCACCTGGGATAAGTCCCCGGACGACGAAAGCCCTGCCTGACCCTCAAGGAGCCAGGCAGGGGCATGGAGCCGCTCAGCCGACTGGGCGCCGCCGCCCGGCGCGGTCCAGCAGGAACCGTCGGCCGGTCGGCCAGTCACGCGGCAGGCGTCGCAGGGTGCCGAAGGCCAGGGCGCCGGTGACCGCTGCGATGCCGAATACGGCCCAGTACAGGGAGCAAGTCTGCCGGTGGCCGGCTCCCCGTCCTGGAGAACCGGCCACCGGTGGGCCCGCCTTCACCCGCGTGGGTCACCCGTTGTGCGTCACACGTTGTGCGGCGTCCAGTTCTGGTTGGACCAGCCGTTGCAGCCCCAGAGCTGCACCTTCGCCCCGTTGTTGGGGATGGTGTTGGTGTCGCCGTCGAGACACTGGCCCCGGTCGTTGTTGGTCATCGTCACCTGGTAGATGGCGTTCGGCACGACCTTGGCGTGGTTGCTCACGGTCGGGATCTGCGAGACCGACGCCACCTTGATGATCCGCACCCCGGCCGCGCTGTCCGCGCTGCTGTGGGCACTGGCCTGGGCCACCCCCGCGGCCCCCATGCAGACCGTCACCGAGACCGCGAGCACGGCTGAACGTACACGACTGCGCATTGCTGCTCCCCCCATTTCCCGGGACATCCCGGGAAGGCAATTCGCCGCACAGCACGGCGAGTTGAGAAAACCCTAGGTCGAGCGGCACGGGGCTGTCAGGGTCTCGGGGCAAGTAGTGGGCCACGTTCCGGGGCAGTATCCGCCCGCGCCCGCCCCCGAGCGCGCCCAGGCGTGAGGGCGGTGTTGAACTCGCCTCAATGAAGGAGGGGCACTGCAACGAACGGCTGCTCGATGGCCCTGATAGAAAGGAACCCGTTGTCCGTGGCAGCACCTTCCGGAGGGAACCATCCCATGAGTCTGACCGACATCCCCCTGCAGACCCTGGCCGGCGAGCCGACCAGCCTGGCCGACTTCGCCGGCAAGGCCGTGCTCGTGGTCAACGTGGCCTCGAAGTGCGGCCTCACGCCTCAGTACACGGGGCTGGAGGAGTTGCAGCAGCGGTATGCGGAGCGCGGGTTCACCGTTCTCGGGGTGCCGTGCAACCAGTTCGGTGGGCAGGAGCCGGGGAGCGCGGCGGAGATCCAGAGCTTCTGCCAGATCAACTACAACGTCTCGTTCCCGCTGCTGTCGAAGATCGAGGTGAACGGCGAGGGCCGTCACCCGCTCTACCAGGAGCTGACCGCGCTCGCGGATGCGGCCGGGGACGCCGGGGACATTCAGTGGAACTTCGAGAAGTTTCTGATCTCCCCCGCCGGCACCGCGGTCGGCCGGTTCCGGCCCCGGACCGAGCCGTCGGACGCGGAGCTGGTCGCGGCGATCGAGGCCCAGCTGCCGGGGTGACCAGGGCATAGCCGGACGGCAGTCCGCCCCGGCGCGAACTCCGAGGGGTTCGTGCCGGGGCGGACTGGTTTGCAGAGGGGAGGTATTAGGCGCCGCCCTGGCCGTAAAGGATGGGTCGCTAGGGTGGGCGGACAGTCACCTCTGGAGGCACCGTCCGCATGGCCAAGAAATCCGCCGCAGCACGCACCCCCGCGCGCCCGGCACTGCTGAAACTGACCGGGGTGAGCCGCTCCTACGGCGATCGGGAGGTCCTGCACCCGGTGGACCTCGCGGTGGCCGCCGGCGAGTGCGTCGCACTGCTCGGCCACAACGGTTCCGGTAAGTCCACCCTGCTGCGGGTGGCGGCCGGGCGAGACCTGCCGACCAAGGGGACGGTCCGCTTCGACGGGCTCCCGATGGACGAGAACGACCCGCGGATCCGGGCCCGGGTCGCGGTGGTCGGCGACACCGTCGCGCACTACCCCGACCTCACCGTGCGCGAGCACCTGCTGCTGGTCGCGGTCGCGCACGGGGTGGCCGACGCCCGCGACTGGGTCGAGCAGGTGCTGGCGGACCGGATGCTCACCGAGCGGGCCGACGCGCTGCCCTCCGCGCTCTCCTCGGGCCAGCTCCAGGCGCTGCTGCTGGCCTGCGCACTGGTGCGGCCGCGCGATCTGCTGCTGCTCGACGAGCCGGAGCAGCGACTGGACCCGGAGGCCCGCAAGCGGCTCGCCGAGCTGCTGCGCGGCGAGCTGGCGGACGGCGTGGCCGTCCTGCTGGTCACCCATCACACGGATCTGGCGCGGGAGTTGGCGGACCGGGTGGTGGTGCTGGAGGACGGCCGGATCGTGGCCCAGGGGGCGCCGGGCAAGATCCTGGACAGCGGCGACGCGGTCGGTGCCCGGTGACGGCCGAGACAGAGGAGACGGCAGAGGCAGCGGAGGCAGCGGAGGCGGTCGAGGCGGTCGAGCCCGAGGCCTGGAGCGACGATGACGACTGGACCGACGAGACGCTCGCCCTGCTGCGCGCGCTGCGGGCACCGTACCGGCTGAACCGGGCCAAGCAGATCGGCTTCGCGTTCTACTGCGTGCTGCTCATCCTGATCATCTGGGGCGGGGTGCCGAGTCTGGGGCTCTTCCTGCAGGCCTCGATGGGCGCCGACTACACCGCGCACGGCGGCGACCTGCTCGCCGCCATGCCCAGCGGCATCGCCGCCGTCGGACTGGCCTTCGTGCTGCTCGCGGTCCGCGACGGGCTGTGGCGCGGCCCGGTGGTGCCGCCCCGGGCGGCCACCGACTGGCTGCTCGCCCATCCGGTGCGCCCGCGCCCGGTGCTGCGGCCGTGGTTCTGGCTCTCCTGCGGGCTGGCGGTCTTCCCCGGTCTGGTGACGGCCGTGGGCGCGATGGTCGCGCTCGGGCTGCTGCTGCGGGTCGGGCTGCCGGCGGCGCTCGGCTGGTGCCTGCTCGGCGGGGCCTGCCTGCCGCTGCTGGCCACCTGCGCCGGACTGCTGGTGGAGCGCAGTGACGCCGCCGCCCGCTGGGTGCGCCGGCTCACCCCGGCCGCGACGGTGCTGGTGCTGGTGTTCGCGGCGCAGAGCGCGCTGGCGGTGGCCGGGCACCGGGTGCACTGGCTGGAGCTGGTCGAGCTGTGGTCGGGGCCGTGGGGCTGGGCCGGGATCGCCGCGCTGTCGCCCACCCGCGGCGCGGTGCCCGGCGGCTGGCTCGCCGCGGCGCTGCTGCTCCTCAGCACCGCGGGCGCCCTGGTACTCGCCGACCGGGCCGCCGGGACGGTGCCGCTGGGCCGGCTGCGGGAGCGGGCCCGGACGGCGGCGGGGGTGGTGGCCGCGCTGCGCACGGTGGAGCTGCGGGCCGCGCGGCTGGCGGTGAGCGGCGCGGCCGGGAGCGCGCGGGTGCGCCGGGTGCGGCTGCCGATGCCGCGCCGGGCCTGGCTGGTGGTGCCCTGGCGGGACGCGACCGCGTTGCTGCGCTCCCCCGCCCGGCTCGGCCGCGCGGTGCTGCTGACGGTGCCGGCGCTGCTCTGCGCGATGCTGGCGCACGGGATCGGCAGCAAGCCGTCGGTGCCGACGACGGCGGTCGCGCTGGTCTTCGGCTACCTGGCGGTGGCCCAGCTCCTGGAGCCGGCCCGGATCGAGACGGACGACGTGCGGCGGGCCGCCTGGTCGCCCTATCCGTTCGCCTCGCTGATGCTGCGCCACGCGATCGTGCCCAGCGTGGCCGGGGTGCTGATCGGGCTGATCGGGGCCGGCGCGGCGGCGCTGTCCGGGGCGGGCCCGGCGGTCTGGCTGGCGCCGGCCGTGGTGCCGGCCCTGGTGGCGGCCGGGCTGGTGAACACCTGCCGGGGCGCGACCCGGCGCGACCTGATGTACAAGTCCCCGACCTCCGGGGGCCTTGGCCTGTTCCTCTTCGCCGCCTGGTACGCGGCCGGACCGGCGGCGGCCGTCCTCGCGCTGACCCTGCCGTTCGCGCAGGCGCTGCGCGCGGACACGGCGGCGAGTTGCGGCCAGGCGGCCGCGGTGGGCCTGGTGGCGGCGGCCGTGCTGCTCGGGTGGGCGCGGACCAGGGCGACGGAGCTGACCGGCCTCTCCCGGCCGGCGGCGCGGCGGGACGGGTAGGCCCGGGTCGGACCGGACCGGGTCGGACAGGACAGGACCGCTGGGACGCGGGTGGGGCGGCACGAGGGGCCGCTCCACCCACCAGGGCGCAAGGGAGTCGGATTCCCGGACCGGACACCCGGACCGGACACCCGGCCTGGTTACCCGGACCGGACACCCGGGCACCCGGACACCCCAGCGGACATTCGCAGAGTTTGCTCAACTCAGATGCACGAGTGGCATTTCGTGGCACCATGATTCCCCGCGGCCACCAGCCGTGTTCACGTCCGCACTGCACCGCACTGCACCGCCCGCACTGCACCGCACCGCACCGCACCACGGACCTGAAGGGGGCTCGGCCGCTTGCCTGACACACCGCTCCGCCCGTTGGGGATCGAGGGCATCGAGGATCTGGTCCGCGACTGCTGGGTGCGCGAGAGCGATCCAACCGGGCGGCGGCCCGACCGGGAGCTGCCGATCGTGGTGCTGCTGGGGCGGCACGGCAGCGGGAAGACCGCGGTGCTGCGCTACCTGGGTCGCCGGGCGGCCACCGCTCCGCAGGCCGGGCACGACTTCGCCGCCGGAACACTGCGGCCGCACGAGGTGGTGGCGCGCCTGGCGTTCCGGCTCGCGCTCACCTCGCGCCAGCTGCACTTTCCGCGCCTGACCCACGGGTTGATCGCCGTCGACCCGGACCTGCGGCTGGACGTGACCAGCCCGGACCGGGCCAGACGCCAGCTGGAGAGACGGATGCGCGAGGCGCGGCAGCTCAGTTCGGGGCTGCTCGCCGACGCGCTGTCGGAGGGCGTCGGGCTGCTCAACGACCTGGGGGTCATCCCGCTGCCCGGGGCCGGCCTGATGGCCGCGGTGCTCTTTCGCGGCCTGGGCCCCCGGTTGTTCAACTCGGTCTCCCGCCCCGGCCTCGAGTGGTACGGCAGCCGCAACGGGACGGCGCCGCTGGACGCCCTGATCGCGCTCAACGAGCTCGGCCGCAGCGAGGATCCGGCGCACGAGGAGCAGGTGGACCGGCGGTTGTGCACGGCCTTCCTGGCCGACCTGCGGGCCGCCTACCGACGGCACGGTGCGCTGGGGCGCAACCGCAACTGCCTGGTGGCGCTGGACAACATCGACCACGGCGGCGGCACCCGGTTCCTCGGGATGCTGCTGGAGGCGCGCCAGGAGCAGGACCGGCGGGACGGGGGCGGCGGCGAGCCGCTGCTGGTGGTGGCCAGTGCCTCCACCGCACGCGCCGTGCCGGGCCCGTTCGACCCCGGGCCGGCCGGGCTGCGGATCCGCGCGCCGCACCAGGCCTCGTACGCCGACTGGCGGGCCGGCTCCTCTCCGGTGTCCGACGACTTCTGGCAGTGGTATGCCGTCCAGTTACCGGATCTGACGGCAGGTCAGGTCTCCCGGATGGCCGAGGGGATCGCTCCGCGACTGCCGGAGGCCACGCCGCTGGTGCACCGGCTGACCTACGGGCACCCGTGGAGCGTGCTGCGGATGCAGCGGGCCGCCGCCCGGATGATCGACCACCCGGACGCGGACGTCCAGTTGCGCGGCATCCTCGACTCCGGGCCGCTCCCCCAGGACCTCACCGGCACGCTACCCGAAGCACCACGCCTGACGCTCAGTCAGGAGGCGTTGCACTACCTGCTGCAGGGGATGGAGACCGATCAACTGGCCGGCCTGGTCAGCTGCGCGGCCGCCCGGGACATGGAGTCGGCGGTCAACTCCCCGCTGCTGGGGGACTTCTCGCAGCGGATCCGGGAGACCCTGCTGGCGGAGACGGCGCAACGCCTGTGGCTGGTCGCTCCGTTGACCGAGGACGCCGGCACCCGCGGCGGGCGCGGCTCACGCTACCTGCCCACCATCGGCCGCACCGCCCACCCGCACCAACTGCCCGACTCGCTGGTGCTGCAGCCCTGGCTGCGGCTGCTGCTGCTCCGCGAGCTGGCCGCCCGCCCGGCCGACGGGCCGTACCCCGACTGGGCGGCCGCCCACCAGCGGCTGCACGCCTGGCACGCCGCGCGCCGTCCGGGCCACCTGCTGGACACCCACTACCACCAACTCGCGCTCGGCCAGGTCGAGGAGGTCGTCGAACACCTGGAGATGCGGCTGCACACCCTGCCCACCGAGGCCTGGCTGTACGAGGTGTACGCCATCACCGCCGCCCCGCAGTGCCGGCCGGTGGACGCCTCGGTACCGGCCTCCACCCGGGCCGACCGGCTGGCCCGCGACCTCGCGCCCGACGCCTTCCGGCACCAACGGGCGCTGGCGCTGCTGGTCACCTCGCTCTGGGTGGCCGTCGACCCGCGCAACCGGCTGCCGAACGCGGGCCCGGAGCTCAACTTCACCATCAGCTCCTCCTTCCGGGACCTGGCCTGGCACACCGACGACGCGAACAGCGCCGTCCTGCGCTCCGAGGCCGCCCGTTACGACATCCACTCGCTCTGAGCGGTCTGGAGGTCCACCGCGATGCACCTGTTCTCCTCCGCCGGTAACGCCGACGACGCCGGCCCCTGGGACCCGCCGCGCCCCTGGTGGCGCGGCTGGCGCGGGGTCACCGCCCTGGTGGCCGTGCTCGCCCTGCTCGGCGGCGGCCTGTACGCGCTGCTCAAGCCGCCGGGCACCGGCTGCGCCACCGGGGTGGCCCAGCGCGGCCCCGACCACAGCTGCGCGGGTCTGACCGACGGCGGCTTCGCGTTCACCGCCGACCTGGCGCCGCTGTCCACGCTGATCCGGACCGAGAACCAGCGGGTGCTGGACACGGCGGCGAAGCCGGGCGGCGCGCCCTGGGTCAGCGTGGTCTACCTGCTGCCGATGGTGCCGGGCGAGGACAGCACCAACACCGCCGACTCGATCCGGCACGAGCTGGAAGGCGCCTACACCGCGCAGTGGGAGGCCAACCACACCCACTCCCAAGGCGATTCGCCACAGATCCGGCTGCTGCTCGCCAACCCCGGCGGCTCGGACGAGCAGCGCACCTACGCGCTGACGCAGATCGAGGCGCAGCGCACCGCCCAGCACATCGTGGCGGTCGCGGGCCTGGGCACCAGCACGGCGGCCACCCGGGCCTCGATCCTGCGGCTGACCCAGGAGAACATCGCCGCCTTCGGCTCGGTGATCACCGCCGACGATCTCTCCGACATCCCGGGCCTGGTGCGGGTGGCGCCGCCGAACGCCGACGAGGCCGTGGCCGCCGCCGCCTTCCTGGCCAAGGCCACCCCGGGCGCCAAGGTCCTGCTGGTCGAGGACCGCCGGGCCGGCGACCTGTACAGCAGCACCCTGGCCGACGAGTTCAGCAAGAGCTACCCGGCCGGGCAGCTGATCCCGGAGCCGATGGACTACGACTCGTCCAAGTCGGACGTGTCGACCTACTTCACCAAGCAGATGGCCAACGTCTGCCTGGACCAGCCGGACGTGGTCTTCTTCGCCGGGCGGGGCGTGGACCTGCCACGCTTCCTGGCACCGCTGGCCCAACGGAACTGCGCGGCACAGAAGCCGTTGACCGTGATCAGCGGTGACGACGCCTCGCAGGTGGAGCAGTCGGCGGGCATCGACGAGGTCAAGGACGCGCTGCGGCTGGGCAAGATCAGGCTGCTGTACACCGCGCTGGCCCACCCCGACGCCTGGACCGAGAGCCCGCAGTCCTACTCCCCCACCGCGATCGCGCCCTTCCTCGGTGGCGGCGAGTTCGTCACCGCCTTCCCCCACGAGTCACTGGCCGACGGGCAGGCGATCATGGGCCATGACGCCGTCCTCACCGCGGTCACGGCGATCCGCGCCGCGGCCTCCGGCGGCGACCAGGTCAGCGGGTCGGACGTGATGCAGATGCTCACCGCGCTCAACGGCGCGGGGACGGTCCCCGGGGCCAGCGGACTGATCTCGCTGGACAAGCACGGCAATCCGGTGAACAAGGCGATCCCGATCGTCGAGCTGACCCCGGACGGGCAGGTGAACACGGTCGCGGTCTCCTCGCGGACCGGAACGCCGCCACACGGACAGACGTAGGACCGGCGGTGGGGCGCGGGGACTGCGGTGGGCTCAGAGTCAGGCGCGGACGCTGGAGCTGGAGCTGGAGCTGGAGCCGGCTCGGGCGCGGGGCGCGGCGGCGGGCGCTCAGCCCTGGTCCGCCGTCACCGGGCCGGCCTGGCCGAGCAGCGAGGTCACCGCGCTCACGCAGCCGACCAGCGCCTGCGCCGAGGACCAGCCGCCGGCCCGCCAGAGCAGCAGCCCGGTGCCCTCGCTGCGCCAGCTGAACGGCTCGGGCGCGGCCAGCAGCGCCCGGGCTCCCTCGGCCGACAGCACGGTCAGGGCGGCATGCGGATCGGAGGTGTAGGCCCGGTACCGGTCGTCGAAGTCCGGCACGCCGGTGCGGGACAGGCCCTCGGGCAGCGGCTCGACCACCCGCACCGAGTGGAACACCGGCTCGTGCCGCACCTCGGCCGGGGCCACCGGATAGGGCATGGTCACCAGGACGACCCCGTAGACGTGTGTCGCCCCGTTCTCGCGACAGGTGTAGCCGGCCGCGGTCACCGGCAGGGCACCGAGTGATCCGGTCACCCGGTCGACCAGCCGCCGCGCCGAGCCGTAGTGGAACGGCGCCCCGGACAGCGGCGGTTGGCCGAGGCCGCGGGCGGGGTCGGGGTCGGAGTCGGGGGTCAGGCCGTGGCGGGCGGCCAGCTCCCGGGCGGTCGCCGCCACCCGGCGCCGGTCCTGGAAGGGGCCCAGCCGTGGCGCGCCGAGCACCAGCGCGACCAGGCCGAGGAAGAACACGATCGGAACGATGTCGCCCATGACGCCTCCGAATTGACACAGCATCAGAGGCACGTGCCGGGAGGGCACATGCCACCTACCCGCCGACCAGACTTCCCGGCACACCGGTACTGACGGTACTCGTACTAAAACGAATGACAAGAGGGCCTGGACAGGCCCTCCCCCTGGTCGTGCTGCACGGGCACCGGGTCGGGCCGGCCGGGCCCGACCGGCGGAGGACCGACCGGCGGCAGGTCGAGCCCCGGATCCGACCCCGACCCCGGCTC
This sequence comes from Kitasatospora sp. NPDC008050, assembly GCF_042957465.1. Classification (NCBI taxonomy): domain Bacteria; kingdom Bacillati; phylum Actinomycetota; class Actinomycetes; order Kitasatosporales; family Streptomycetaceae; genus Kitasatospora; species Kitasatospora sp. NPDC008050. The sequence goes on along the minus strand of NZ_JBIBIJ010000031.1, from coordinate 24,395 downwards.
CGGCTCCGGCTCCGGCTCCGGCTCGGCCAGCCGTGCCGCGTCGTCGAGCAGGCTCTGGAACCGGTGCACGTCCACCCGCTGGGCGTCACCGCGCAGCAGGTAGCCGTCCTCGCGGGCGAGCAGCTCCAGCCCGCCGCCGAGGCGGCTGCCCAGCTCGGCCGCCTCGGTGCGCAGCACCGCCGGCGCGTCGGGCGGCGGCGTTCCGTCCCAGACCAGCTGGGCCAGGCGGCCGAGCGGGACGACCTGGTTGATCTCCAGGGCCAGCGCCGCCAGCAGCGCCCGCTGCCGGTCACCGCCGATCGCCACCGGGCGCCCTTCGTCGGTGCGCAGTTCGATGGGGCCGAGCAGCAGGATCTGCACCGGGACGCTCCTTTCCGTGCGATGTGCGGTGTGCGATGTGCGGTGTGCGACGTGCGGTGTGCGACGTGCGGTGACGCGGCACGCCGTGAATGGGAGCGCCTCGGTCATACCTACCGATAGACGGATGGATCACCCGGTGAAGTTCGACGGGGAACCCTCCTTCAGGGCGCCGGGCCCACCGGGCGTGGGACCGACCGACCTCGCGCCACGCGCCGCCCCCAGGCAGCTCCGCACCCCAACGGTTTGATATAGCTGAGCCCATGAATGGTTCTCTTACCGCGACCACCATCCACTTCGCCGGGCACGAAGGTGATGACGTCGAGGCCTACCTGGCCCGCCCGGAGGGCGACTACCGGCGCGGCGGCGTTGTGGTGATCCACCACATGCCCGGCTACGACCGGTCCACCAAGGAGATCACCCGCCGGTTCGCCGAGCTCGGCTACGACGCGATCTGCCCCAACCTCTACACCCGCGAGGCGCCCGGCGCCTCCCCCGACGACGCCGCCGCGGTGGCCCGGGCGAACGGCGGCGCGCCGGACGCGCGCGTCGTCGGCGACCTCGCCGGGGCGGCCGCCCACCTGCGGTCGCTGCCGCAGTCCAACGGCAAGGTCGGCATCATCGGCTACTGCTCGGGCGGGCGGCAGAGCGTGCTGGCCGCCTGCAAGCTCGACCTGGACGCCGCGGTGGACTGCTACGGCGCCTTCGTCACCGGTACCCCGCCGGAGGGCTTCCCGCTGCGGGTCACCAACCTGGTCGACCAGCTCCCCCAGCTCGGCGCGCCGCTGCTGGGCCTGTTCGGCGCGGAGGACAAGTTCCCCGGCCCCGAGCAGGTCGGCGAGCTGGAGCAGATCCTCACCGCCAACGGCAAGGACTTCGAGTTCCACACCTACCCGCAGGCCGGGCACGGGTTCTTCTCGACCGACCGGCCCGCCTACAACGTGCCTGCCGCCAACGACGGTTGGGAGCGGATCGCCACCTTCTTCGCCAAGCACCTGGGGGCCTGAGCATGTGCACCTACGCGACCGTCAAGGAGAGCATCGACGGCAGCGCCAAGGGCCCGAACGGCTCCTGGTTCCATGTCTCCACCGCCACGGTGTACTTCGACCACCCGGTGCACGCGATGGCCGAGCACACCCTCAACATCGACTTCGCCGACCCGCAGCGGGACCCCGCCGCCCGGGTCGCGGTGGAGCTGACCGCGGAGTCCGCGCGGCGCCTGGTCGCCGCCATCCAGGAGGCCCTGGCGGCGGCTCCGGCCGAACTCACCGTCTGAGCGGCCGCACGCGGCGTGGGCACCGGCGCGCCATCGCACCGGTGCCCACGCCGTGACCTACCCAGCGCCGTGACCTACCCAGCGCCGTCATCTACCCAGCGCCGTTACCTGCCCGGCGCCGTGACCTACCCAGCGCCGTCAGCTACCCGGCAGGCCCTGGAACCGTCATGCCCTAGAAGGCGGACAGACCATTGGGGGTCCCCAGGCCGGTCGGGCCGTCCCAGCCGCGGCCCGCGGTGCACACGACCGTGCATCCGGCGTTCGCGGGGGCGTTCTGACCCATCGTCACATCGTTGAACGCCGAGGACTTGGCGGCGTAGAGGGTGTTGGGGCCCTCGACGTTCGTCACGTGACCGCCGCGGGCGTAGACGCCAGCGATGAACGGGCTGGACTCGCTGGTGCCGCCCACCGCGAGCCAGGACTGCTGCTGGCCGCTGAAGGGGGTGTAGTCGTCGTAGACGGCCGCGCCGGTGGTCGGGTCGGCGTCCGCGGAGATGTCCGAAGCGGCGCGGTGGCCACCGCAGTTGGCCGAGATGCTGGTGGGCTGGCCGAGCGCGGGCGGCAGTTCGGCGGCGCAGCCGCTGCCGGAGCCGTCCCAGGCGACCTCGGAGTAGCCGTTGTGGCCGGCACCGGGGGTGCGGTAGAGCGCGGTGCCGCCGACCGAGGTGACGGTGGGCAGGTTCTGCGGCCAGCCGGAGGGCGTGCCCTCGTAGCCGCCGTCACCCGAGGAGGCGGTGATCGCCATGCCGGGGTGGTAGAAGTCGCGGGCCGCCTGGCCCAGGTCGAGGGTCGCGTCCGGGCTGAACTGGTAGCTGACGCTGGCCGCCGAGGCGCCGAGGGAGGCGGCGGTGTTCATCGCGACGCCGAAGTCCTCGGCCGCCTGGTCCTCGCTGCTGGTCATGTCCCGGTTGACGGTGATCTCCAGGATGTGACAGGTCGGGCAGGCGGCGGTGGCCATGTCGACGTCCAGCGTGGTCTCGACGCCGACCTGCTCGTCGAAGTTCTTCTCGTCGTCGGTCACGCCCGGGGCCAGCGGCGCTCCGCCGTGCTCGTCGACCTGCTTGAAGCAGCCGCCGGCCGAGGTGCAGGCGGCCAGCCCGTACTGTGCGCGGTAGGCGTTGAGGTTGGCTTCCAGGGTCGGGAAGGCGCCCTCGTCCAGGATCGCGATGGTGTTGGCCGGACCGGCGTTGGTGGCCGGCAGGTGGTACGCGGCGGCGAAGTCGGCCGGCCCGTACCCGGCCGGGGTGCTGGTCGCGAGCTTCGCGGTCGAGCCGGCGGCGACGGTGACGACCTGCGCCATGCACCGGTTGTGCGCGATGCCGGCGCAGGCCTGGGCGGTGCCCCGGCCGGCCAGTTCGGGGCTGGGCAGGGTCGCGGCCGAGCCGAGGTGCGGGCTCGCGGTGCCCTGCGCCTGCGCCGCGGCGGCCGGCAGCACGGTCGGGGCGACGGCCAACGCGCCGACCGCCAGGGCCGAGACGGCGGCCTTACGGAGGTTCATCAAAGGGGGCTTCCTCTCACCGGGCGCGAGCTCGCCGTCCCGCACCATTGCATGACGTGCACACGTCAACAATGACCTCGCGAGGCTCGCGCGATCAGAACACTGCTGATACCTGGTGCGTTCATCGACGGCGCGACCGAGCGGCCGCCCACCGCCTGACGGACAGTCAGCACGGGCCCGCACCGGGTCTGCACGCGGTGCACGGACCCGAGTTGATATGTCCATGGGTAGAGTGCCGGTGCAACAGTCACATCGCGGGACCGGCTACGTCAATAGGTGCTACTGCGCCCGCAGCGCCGCGTGCGGGCGGCCGTTGACGGCCCGTCAGGCAGCGCACGACGCCGCAGCGCGGGCCAGGGTGATCCCGGCCCGCGCTGCGGCGTCGTGCGGTGTGCTGTTGTTGCCCCTGGGCCTCGGCTCAGGCGAGGCCGGCCTTGGCGGAGCAGATCGGCCAGGCACCCGGACCCTGGGCCGCGAGGACCTTCTCACCGATCGCGATCTGCTGCGCCGCGGTCGCCTGGTTCGCCTGCGCCGCGTACTGGGTCCCACCGAAGGCCGCCCAGGTCGAGGACGTGAACTGCAGACCACCGTAGAAACCGTTACCGGAATCGATCGACCAGTTCCCCGTCGCCTCACACTGCGCGACCTTGTCCCAGGTCGACGCCGGAGCAGCCGAGGAAGCCGTCGCCGTCACGAGACCGGCCACCGGCAGCACCGCCAGAGCACCACCCAGCACGGCCATCCGCCGACGGTTGCGCTTACGAACAGCAGTACTGACAGCGGTCACGGTGGTCTCGTCACGGAAAGTCATACAAATCCTCTCGAAAAGCCAAAAAGACAAGGCGGAACCAGACCCCGAAGGGCCAACTCGCCTTTACAGGAAGAAGCGCGGCCCACCCGGAACCCCCGGGCTCGCCGCGCCGACACCAACGAAACTACGGGCCCCCGACCCCACCCATCAAGAGATCACCACAAAACCCCAGCTCAACCCCCCAATACCACCGGTAACCCACCCCCACGCCCCTTGAAAACACCACCCCCACCACCACCCCCCACACCCCGATGTGGCCGCCATCACCGCCCACCACCCGTGAGCCCCACCACAAACTCGACCCACCGTCACCCCGCCCTCACACCCCGCACCCACCACCAAGATCCACAACCCCCTCCCGCATGGCCCAGCTCACACGCGTCAGCCCCGGTCGGGCCGGCGGGCGCGGTAGCAGAGCTCCGGACGGCCGACCTGCCCGTAGCGCGGCTCGCGCGCGGCGAGGCCGACGTCCACCAGGTGTTCCAGGTAGCGGCGGGCGGTGATCCGCGAGACCCCGGCCGCCGCGCCCGCCGTGGCGGCCGAGATGCTGCCGTCGGCCGCGCGCAGCACCGCCGCCACGGCCTCCAGGGTCGGGGCGCTCAGGCCCTTGGGCAGGGTGCTGCGCTCGGCGGTGCGCAGCACGGCGAAGGCCTGGTCCACCTCGTCCTGTCCGGTGGCCTCGCCGCTGCGGGCCAGGCTGTCGCGGTAGCGGGCGTAGCGGTCCAGCCGCTCGTGCAGCGCGGCGGCGCTGAACGGCTTGAGCAGGTACTGCACCACGCCGGCCGAGACCGCCTGGCGGACGGTGGCCAGCTCCCGGGCCGAGGTGACCGCGATGATGTCGGTCTCGTGCCCGGCGGCACGCAGCGCGCGGCAGAGCCGCAGGCCGTGGCCGTCGGGCAGGTGCAGGTCGAGCAGGACCAGGTCGACCGGGGTGCCGGCGGCCCGGGTCCGTTCCAGGAAGCGCAGGGCGGCGGCCAGGGTGTGCGCGGTGCCGGCCGCCCGGAAGCCGGGGGTGCGGCTGACGTAGCGGGTGTGCGCGTCGGCGGCCACCGGGTCGTCCTCGACCACCAGCACCTCGATCGGGCCTGATCGCCAGGGGCGCACGACTGGGTTCACGGCTGGGTTCACGGCTCCCCCACCCGCCCGGCCGGGCGCGCGGCGGCGGTGGCCAGCGGCAGCCGGACGGTGAGCACCGCGCCGCGCTCGCGCCCCACCTCCACCGTGCCGCCGTTGCGCCGCGCAGCTTGCGCCACCAGGGCCAGGCCCAGCCCGTGGCCGCTGCCCTCCTTGGTGGACCAGCCGCGCCGGAAGACCGCCTCGACCGCGTCGGGGTCGATCCCGGGGCCGGTGTCGGCGACCCGCAGCAGCAGCTGTCCGGCGTCGGTGCGCGCGGTGACCGTCACCTCGGGGGCCGCCGCGTGGTCGCCGGCGCCCAGGATCGCGGCGTCCAGGGCGTTGTCGATCAGGTTGCCGAGCATGGTCACCAGGTCGCGGGCGGGCAGGTCGGGCGGCAGTACGCCGTCGTCGATCCGGCTGTCCTCGCTGAGCACGAACTCGACGCCGGACTCGGCCGCCTGGGCCGCCTTGCCCAACAGGAGCGCCGCGAGCACCGGTTCGCCGACCGCGCCGACCACCCGGTCGGTGAGCCGCTGGGCGAGCGCGAGTTCGGCGGTGGCGAACTCCACCGCCTCCTGGTAGCGGCCGAGTTCGACCAGCGAGACGACCGCGTGCAGCCGGTTGGCGGCCTCGTGCGCCTGCGCGCCGAGCGCCTCGGTGAAGCCGCGCACCGAGTCCAGTTCGCCGTTCAGCGACTGGAGTTCGGTGTGGTCGCGCAGGGTGAGAACAGTCCCGAGGGCGGGGCCGGTGCCGATCGCCGAGGTGTTGAGCACCACCACCCGCTCGGCGGTCAGGTGCACCTCGTCGAGCACCGGGCCCTCGGCCAGCACCGCCCGGGTCAGCGCCTGCGGCAGGCCCAGCTCGGCGAACGGGCGGCCCTCGACGTCCACGCCCAGATCCAGCAGTTCGCGGGCCGCGTCGTTGCAGAGCACCACCCGCCCGGCCGGGTCGAGCAGCACCAGGCCCTCGCGCACCGCGTGCAGGGTCGCCTGGTGGTACTCGTAGAGGTGGCTCAGCTCGGCCGCCCCCATGCCGTGGGTGTGGCGGCGCAGCCGGGCGTTGGCCAGGTAGGTGCCCAGGCCGCCGAGGGCGAGTGCGGCCAGCGCCACGCCGATCAGGGCCAGCAGCGGACCGCGCAGCTGCTCGCTGATCGACTGCAGCGTGATGCCGGAGCTGACCAGTCCGATCACCTGCCCGCTGTCGTCCCGCACGGGGGTGATCACCCGCAGCGAGGGGCCCAGGGTGCCGGTGTAGGTCTCGGTGTAGGTCTCGCCCGCCAGCGCCTGCCCGATGTGCCCGAGGTAGGGCTTGCCGATCTGCGCCGGGTCGCGGTGCGCGAGCCGGATCCCGTGGGTGTCCAGCACGGTGACGAAGTCCACCCCGCTGTCCGCCCTGACCTGCTCGGCGTACGGCTGGAGCAGCGCCGTCGGGTCGGGGCCGACGATCGCCTCCCGCACCGACGGGGAGTCCGCCACCGCCCGGGCGGCCGCGGTCACCTGGCGGCGCGCGCTCTGCTCGGCCCGCTCGCCGGCGCCCAGGTACGCCAGCACCGCGCACCCGGCCACCACGGCGGCCACGATCACGATCTGCACGGTGAACAGCTGGCCGGCCAGGCTGCGCGGCAGCCGGCGCCGGCGAGGACCGGACGCGGCGGTACGCAGGGTCCGGCGTAGGCGGGGTGGGCGGGGCATGGCGGACAGTCTGCCCTGGTCCGGGCCGGCTCGGACAGGCAGGCCGCCGGTCGGACGCCGTCCCGGCCCCCGTGAACTCTATGAACGCAAACGTGACGGTCGTCACGCCTGCCGCCGATAGTCGGAGCGGCCCGTCCCCCGTGGGCCGTCCCCAGGCAAAGGAGCCGACAGCCATGGCAATCACCGGAGCGGACCGGACCGGCCGGACCAGACGCGCGACCGACCGCACCCAGTACCTCTATCTCGCGGTGCTGGCCGCCGTTGTCGCGGGCATCCTGGTCGGGCTGCTGGCACCGGGTTTCGCGGTCGGGCTCAAGCCGGTCGGCACCGCTTTTGTGAACCTGATCAAGATGATGATCAGCCCGGTGATCTTCTGCACGATCGTGCTGGGCGTCGGTTCGGTGAGCAAGGCCGCCAGCGTCGGCCGGGTCGGCGGCCTGGCCCTGGGCTACTTCCTGGTCACCTCCACCATCGCCCTGGGCCTGGGCCTGGTGGTCGGCAACCTGCTGGAGCCCGGCTCCGGACTGCACCTCACCGCGGCGCTCGCCAAGGCGGGCCACGCCCAGGCGGTGGCGGGCCAGGCCACCGGCGCGAGCGACTTCCTGCTCGGGATCATCCCGACCACCCTGGTCTCCGCGCTCACCGAGGGCCAGGTCCTGCAGACCCTGCTGGTCGCCCTGCTGGCCGGCTTCGCGCTGCAGTCGATGGGCGCGGCCGGCGCGCCGGTGCTGCGCGGCATCGAGCACCTGCAGCGGCTGGTCTTCCGGATCATGTCGATGATCATGTGGGTGGCCCCGATCGGCGCCTTCGGCGCGATGGCCGCCGTGGTCGGCGCCACCGGCACCGCCGCCCTGAAGAGCCTGGCCGTCATCATGATCGGCTTCTACCTGACCTGCGTGCTCTTCGTGGTGGTCGTCCTCGGGCTGCTGCTGCGCCTGGTGGCCGGCGTCAACGTGCTCGCCCTGCTGCGCTACCTGGGCCGGGAGTTCCTGCTGATCCTCTCCACCTCCTCCTCGGAGAGCGCGCTGCCGCGCCTGATCGCCAAGCTGGAGCACCTCGGGGTCAGCCGCCCGGTGGTGGGCATCACCGTGCCGACCGGCTACTCGTTCAACCTGGACGGCACCGCGATCTACCTGACCATGTCCTCGATCTTCATCTCGCAGGCGATGGACAAGCCGATGTCGCTCGGCCAGCAGCTCTCGCTGCTCGTCTTCATGGTGATCGCCAGCAAGGGCGCGGCCGGGGTCACCGGCGCGGGCCTGGCCACCCTGGCCGGCGGCCTGCAGTCGCACCGGCCCGAACTGGTCGACGGCGTCGGGCTGATCGTGGGCATCGACCGCTTCATGTCGGAGGCCCGTGCGCTGACCAACTTCGCGGGGAACGCGGTGGCGGCCGTGCTGATCGGGCACTGGACCAAGGAGCTGGACCACGACCAGCTGCACCGGGTGCTGGGCGGGCAGGCGCCGTTCGACGAGCTGGTCCTGGCCGACGCGGCCACCGCCCCGGGCGCCGCGCCCCAGGCGGGTGCGGCCGACCCGCAGCCGGCGGGGGTCTGAGGAAGACTGGGAGCCAGCAAGCCGCCAGGGCGAGAGAGCGGTGCGAGACCATGACCGTCACCGAGTATGTCCTCCTGTTCCTGCTGGTCGCGATCAGCGGATTCGGTCTCCCGGGCCCCGGAGAGGCCTCCCTGATCGCGGCCGGCACCCTGGCCGGCGAGGGCAAGCTCAACCTCTGGATCGTGCTCGGCATCGGGATGACCGCCTGGCTGGGGGGCTCGGTCGCCGGCTTCACGGTCGGCTTCCGGCAGGGACGGGCGCTTCTCGAACGGCCGGGATGGTTCGCGAAGAAGCGCCGGAAGCTGCTGGTCAAGGGGGACGAGGCCTTCGGCAGGCGCACCTTCACGGCCTCGGTGATCCTGCCGGCCTTCGTCTCCGGGGTCTTCCGCGTCCGGTTCGCGCTGTTCATGCTCGGCGCCCTGACCGCCGGGGCCGTTCTGCTGGGCATCTATGCCGGGATCGCGTACTTCCTGGGCCCCGAGATCGCCGAGCGCATCGGCTCCGCCGGCACCAAGGCCGTGTTCGGCGTCGTGCTGGTGGTCGCCATCGGCCTGGGCATCAAGGCCGCCGTGTCGAAATGGCGGGCCGGCCGCCGTGCACGATGATGACGATCATGCTGGAGCGGCCCGGCGGTCTTCGCTGCCGGAGTTCTGCCGTCACCCCCGGAGCGAGGACGAGGAGCAACCCCCATGCGCATCGTGATCAGCGAGTTTCATTGAGCCTGGACGGCGTGGTGCAGGCGCCGGGCGCGCCCGAGGAGGACACGACGGCGGCTTCGCGCACGGTGGCTGGTCGCACCGCAAGGCATAGGGCTCCGGCAACCCGGGGCCGCCCGCGCGGGCAGGCGGCCCCGGCGGCGGTGTTCAGCGCCCGTAGACCGACACGCAGTTCCGGCTCCCGGCGGTGAACGGCTCGCGCGCCCAGCCGCCCCAGCGCTCCTTGAGCCGCAGTCCGGCGATCCGGGCCATCAGGTCCAGCTCGCTGGGCCACGCGTAGCGGCAGACGACCGGGAAGACGCGGGTGCCCTGCGCCGAGAGCACCACATGGCTCTCGTCGAGCAGCTGCGCCACCGGATCGTGGCGCCCCACGTCGAGTGTGACCTCACCCAGGGCGAGGCGCTCGGCGTCGACGTACTGGTGGTCCCGCAGCCGGTGCAGATAGCCGGGCACGAAGGCCTCCACCACGAACTGTCCCTCGTCGTCCAGGTGTTCGGCGACGTTCTCGAAGCAGCGGACCTGGTCGTCCTGGGTCAGCAGGTTGAAGAGCGTGTTGTACACCAGGTAGACCAGCCGGTAGCGGCCCTCGACCGGCACCTCGGCGAAGTCGCCCAGCACGACCGTCAGTGCGTCGCCGCCGGGCTTGGCGCGCAGGCCGGCCAGCATCTCGGGCGACAGGTCCACCCCCTCGACCCGCACGCCCTGTGCGGCGAGCGGCAGGGCGATCCGGCCGGTGCCGATGGCGAGTTCCAGCGCGGTGCCGCCGGCGGCCAGTTCCGCCAGGAGGGCGACGGTCTGCGCCTCGTCCCCGCGCGGGTGGTCGTCGTAACCGTCGACGGTGTCCTGGCGAAAGCTGTCCATCGGGTCGTAGCCCTCGATGGCCATGATGTTCTCCCTTCACTTGACGGGTGATTCGGTCAGACCCGCCGCTGGACGTGCAGCAGGTACTCCTTGCGGTCCAGCGGGTTGTGGTCCGTGCGCGGCCGGGCCGGGACCGGGCCCTGGACGGGCCGGTAGCGCTCGAAGGCGTAGGCGAGGACGGCTTCGCCCCGGGTCGGCCCGGGCAGCCGCTGCTCCAGCCGGTGCACCGCGGCGGCGGGGATCTCGCCCTCCAGCAGGCAGCCGGTGCCGTGCGGCACCGGGGCGTGCGGGACGGCACCGAGCCGGGTCAGCAGCGGCAGCACCGAGCCGTACGCGTCGCTCGGAAGCTCCAGCCGGAAGCGGTGCACCGGTTCGTGCACCGTGGTGCCGGCCTGCCGCAGCGCCGCCATGAGCACCAGCGGCGTGAGGTTGCGGAAATCCCCGGCGGTGCTGGACATGCTGGCGTCGAAGGAGCCATGGGAGTGGCTCTGGCGGGCCCAGTAGCCGCTGTGCGTCATGGTCACCGTGCAGTCCAGCACCTGCCAGCCGTGCAGCCCCTGGGTCAGGGTCCGGGTGACGCCCTCCTCCACCGTCTTGATGAACGCCAGGGGCAGCGAGCCGAGTTCGACCGCCAGCCGGAACCGCACCCCGGAGCCGGGCGGGCCCGGCTCGACGCGCAGCCCGACGGTGGCCAGGAAAGGGTTCGGCGGCTTGGCGATGACCTCCACCGCCGAGCCGACGCCCGCCAGGCGCTCGACGCAGATGGTGGTGGTCTCGCGGAAGTCGACCGCCACCCCGTACTCCTCGGCGAGGGTGGCCTGGATGACCTCCTTCTGGACCTCCCCGTACAGCGAGACCGACACCTCGCCGCGCAGGTCGTCCTGCCGCAGGTTGATCAGCGGGTCCTGTTCGGCGAGTTGGGCCAGCGCGAGGTGCAGTGCGGGCCGGCCCGTGCCGTCCCGGGGGACGACGACGGTCTCCAGGGTCGGCGGCGCGAAGTGGCGCCGCTCGCCCGCCGGGTCGGGCGCAGCGCCGAGCGGATCGCCGACCCGCACCTCGCCCAGGCCCCAGAGCCGGCCGATCCGGCCCGCGGCCAGCGAGTCGGCCCGCACGCACGCGCCGTCCTCGAACAGCTCGATGGCGGTGACCTTGCCCGCACGGCGGTCCTCGCCCGCGCCGAAGCTCACCCGGTCGCGGGTGTGCAGGGTCCCCTCGAACATCCGGACATAGGCGATCTTCTCCCCCGCCGGTCCGCGTTCCACCTTGAAGACCGTGCCGCCGGGCTCACCCCCGGCGTCACCCGCCGCGGCGGGCAGCAGCGTGGCGATGCCGTCGAGCAGCGCGTCGACGCCCGCGCCGGTGATCGCCGAGCCGAACAGCACCGGGTGGAGCAGGCCCCGTCCGGTCAGCGCCGCGAGCCGCTGCCGCAGCTGCCCGCCCGCCGAGGCGCCCGCCTCGTCCGCGAGGTAGGCGGCGAGGAACTCGTCGTCCTGCTCGGCGAGTCGGTCCACCATTGCGGTGGTGAAGGCGGGGTCCGCGTCGGCGTAGGGGGCGTAGGCCGCTTCGCGCGTTCCGCTCCCGATCACCGACCCGAGCGGGACGAGGGCCGGGGTCAGTCGTTCGGCGATCTCGCGCAGCACCCGGTCGCGGTCGGCGCCCCGACGGTCGATCTTGTTCACGAAGAGCAGGGTCGGGATGCGCAGCCGCTCCAGCGTGCGCATCAGCACGCGGGTCTGCGCCTGGACGCCTTCGACGGCCGAGACGACCAGCACGGCGCCGTCGAGCACACCGAGCACCCGCTCCACCTCGGCGATGAAGTCCGGGTGGCCGGGGGTGTCGATGAGGTTGACCGTCGCTCCCCGGACGGCGAACGACACGACCGCCGCCTTGATGGTGATCCCGCGCTGCCGTTCCAGCGCCAGCGAGTCGGTCCGGGTACTGCCGTCGTCGACGCTGCCCAACTCGTCGATGACTCCGGCGGCGTGCAGCAGCCGCTCGGTCAGGCTGGTCTTACCGGCGTCGATGTGCGCCAGGATTCCCAGGTTCAACAGGTGCACTGCGTGTCACGTCCTTCGATTCGGCGATGGTTTCGGCAGCGAGGGACGTGGACGACAGCCGCATGGGTGTGCTCCTGGGTCGAAGGGGTCGATGGGTCGATGGGGCGTTGGGGCGTTGGGTCGATGGGGCGTTGGGGCGTTGGGTCGATGGGTCGATGGAACGCCGACGGGCAGTGCACCAGGTGGCCGGAAAGGGTGGCAAGCGAATTACGGCTCGCGGTCGGTGCGAAGATGGCCAGGTGGACCTGGATGAGCTGCTGGTCGGCCACTGGAGCAGTGTGCCGTTCTCCTATGGCGTGATGGAGGCCTCCGAGCTGGGGCTGCTCGGCGACGGGCGGGGGTGGAGCGCGTGGTTCAACGCGGACTCGCTCTGCGTGACCCGGCTGCGCTGGCGGTGTCCGGAGCCCGGGGTACTGGAGCTGCGGGAGCAGTGGACCGTCGCGGGGGAACTGGGCGACACCACCGGCCCGTTGGCGTTCACCACCGCCGAACCGCCGGTGCCGGCCGGCGAGGTGACGCGGCATCGGTACACCATCGGTGCCGCCGTGCCGATGCCGGACGCCGATCCGCTGCCGGCGATCACCTTCGAGGAGGCGGTGGAGTTCTGTCACACCTTCGCCCGGGGCCCGCGGGAGATCACCCCGGAGGAGGACCCGAGCCATCGGGTCCTCCCGCCGGCCTAGGCCATGCGTGATGTTGTGATCAGATGAATGATCGTATGAGGTCGTCGATCCAGATCATCGAGGCTCGTAGGTGGAGTCCTGCGAGGCGCCTTTCGGGTGTTTTGTCGCAGCGGGTGGCGATGCCGCGCCAGGCCTTCAGTAACGATCAGGGACCCCTGCGGCGCTACCCGGACAACTACGCTGTCGACGGCACCAAGAGCATGCTGGCATCCGGGGATATCAAGGCCGGTGAGATCTGGGACCGGTTCGGCGAAAGCAACGGACGCTGGCTCTCACCTGCTTCGGAGGGAGCCGGTTTCGCCCAGCGGGCGCTCCCGCCGGACAGCCTCGGACTGCCCTACCAGCGCTACAAGTGGGCCAAGGACTACGAGACCGGCGCGGGTAGCATCGAGCGGAGCAAGGTGGCGCCCTGGTTCGAGCAGGCCAGTGGCGCGACCCAGTTCAAGCTGGAGAAGATCGTCTCGGACCTCTGCCTGGCGGGATATCTGGTCTACGAGAACGGAACGAAGTGCTCATGAACCATCACGAACTGGTGGCGGCGCTGCGTGAGGCCGGGGTGAGCGACACTGTCTATGGCATCGCCACCCGGGACCTGACCACCTTCGACGCGCTGCTGGAGGCCGTGCCGATCCTGGTCGAAAGCGCTGACGGGCACTGGTCGGTCGACGTCTGGGAGCGCGGCGAGCACTGGGTCGAGGCGAGCTTCGACTCGGAGGATGACGCCTGCGCGTATATCCACCAGAAGGTGATGCGGCAGTGGACCATGCGACAGGCCAACTGAGTGGTGCCTGACTGATAGCGGCGCCCCCGCCGGACTTCCCGGCGGGGGCGCCGCACTTTCGGTGTCGACCGGTGAGGCCGTCGTCCTCTTTCCTCAGCCACGTCACGGGCAGGCCATAGGGCTGCTCACTGACAAGTACATCGAGGAGGTCAAGTGTCCGGACACCGGACGGCTCAACCCGTACCGTCACCGGCATCAACGACCAGCAGGGACTCCCGTCAACAACGGTCTACGACCTGACCGTCGCTGATCTCCACACGTTCTATGTGCTGGCTGGCAATGCACCAGTGCTGGTTCACAACTCGACCTGTTTCGAGCTGGAGAATAGCCTTGCTGCTGCAGAGTCTGCAAAACCGTTGATCGAGAGCCTTCAAAAACGGGCAGGCTTCCGTCTAATTATGTGACCAAAGCCCAGGCCCAGGCTGCTGGATGGGCCCCCGGAAAGGCGCTGGGCAACAGCATTCCTTCGAGGCGCTGTCCCATCGGCACGCATTCCCAGCTAGGTCGCTCTGACGATTCGCGGTGCCCGGGTGGGCTCAGGCCGACTCCTCCAGTTCCCAGGCCAGCTGCGCCATCTGGCCGGCGATCTGGAGCGGGTTGGGGGTCTCGGTGCTGCCGTCCAGGTACCGGTACTCGCTGCTGAGGGTGACCAGCAGGCGTTCCACCAGGCCGAGTTCCGGGTAGCGGCGCTCGGTCGCCAGTTGCCGGGCCGCCTCGTAGGCGGTGAGCCCGGCGCTGTGCAGGGCCTGGGCCCGCTCGGCGAGGTACTCCAGGTAGGAGATGTGGGCGAGCACCCCGGCGCGGTCCAGCAGCGGGCCGTGGCCGGGGACGATGGTCCGCGCCCCGGTGTCCAGGATGTCCTGGCAGGCCTTGATGATCCCGGACAGCGGGCCGGCCCAGTGCACCACGTGGTCGCCCGGCTGCTCGTCGGTGCTCGCGAAGATGACGTCGCCGGCGAAGACGACCTGCTGCTCGGGCAGGTGGACGATCAGGTCGCCGCCGGTGTGCGCGGGACCGACCGGGCGCAGTCGAACGGGTATCCGGCCGACGTTGAGCTCCAGTTCGCCGGTGAAGGTCCGGGTGGGCAGCACCGGCACGCAGTCCGACCAGTCGAACCCGCCGAAGTGCCGCAGCAGGTAGCGGGTGACCGGGTCGGTGGCGCCGCTGTGGACCAACGTGCGCATGGTGGCCGGGTCGGGGTCGAACTCGATGTGGTGGACCGTCTCCTCGGTGGCGATGATCTCCGCCTCCGGCAGCACCGAGGCGCCCCACAGGTGGTCGCCGTTGCCGTGGGTGACGAAGACGGAGTCGACGGTGCCGCCGGGCGCGAGCAGCGGGGCACTCGCGGCGAGGAACTCCTCGGCCAGGCGCCGGTCGTACGGGGCGTCGACCCAGGCGGCCGGGCCGCTGGGGCAGGCGATGAGCCCGCCGTTGGAGAGGCCCCAGCCGGCGCTGGGAGTGGTCATGCGGGCGTAGACACCGTCAGCTATCGGAAGAACGTCCTGGTTGATCATCATAGCTGCACAGTGTGTCGTCGCTCGGTGCCGCTGGGAACAGCAGCGGGCAGCAGGATTTCGCGGGCCCCGGCCCGCCGGCCGCAGCGGGCCGGCTCCGCCAGCGGTCGCCGCCAGCGGTCGCCGGTGCGCCGCGCGGCTGATATGCCTGAAATGTCCGCTCGGGCAGGTCGAACCGCACCAGGAGCCGACATGACCAATTACCCCATGCTCAACCTCTTCTGGACCATGCTGGAGTTCTTCCTCTGGGTCCTGTGGCTTTTCCTCCTCTTCAAGGTCATCTCCGACGTCTTCCGCAGCCACGACATGAGCGGCCTGGCCAAGGCCGGCTGGATCATCCTCGTCATCGTGCTGCCCTTCCTCGGCGTGCTGCTCTACGTGATCGTGCGCGGCAAGTCGATGGGCGAACGCGATCGCCAGCAGGCCCTGAAGGCGGACGAGCAGGTCAAGCAGTACATCCGCGACGCGGCCGGGACATCCGAGGGCGGTGGATCGGCCTCCCATGTCGATCAGCTGGCCAGACTCGCCGATCTCAAGGCCAGTGGCGCACTGAGCGAACAGGAGTACCAGGCGGCCAAGGACCGGGTCCTGGGCACCGGCACGAGCACGGGCGCGGGCGCGGGCGCCGGCGCCGGCGCCACGGGTACCGGCCCCGGTGGCACCGGCGCCGGTACGGGCTGAGCAGGCCCGTCCCCGCCCCCATGAACGGAGCCGGCCGGCCGGCCATACGTCGTGGCCGGCCAAGGGCCGCCCGGCCGGCCGCGGGGATTCATCGTGTCAGCTGAGATAAGTGAATCAAATATCTTTATTCACTTCAGTTGACACGCCTTCAGGCCTCACCAGAGACTGATCAACACCGGGGTGGCACGAACGCCGCCATCCCCTGCGGCGGCCCCACAAACCCTGTGAAGCCGCCGGAAGGGAAGAATGAAGCCGGTTCGGATACCGTCGGCGGCACGCCGGGGCCGGGGCGCCCTGCGTCCCGCGGCGCTCGGCACGCTCGATCGCGCACGGACGCTCACCGTCACCGAGCGGGTCAGCTCCGTCACTCACCTGATAGCGAGCCTGGAGTACCTCAGCCGTCCGCAGGACCGGGAGTTCGGCGGACTGCACCACTGGGCCGCGACCCGGCAGGCGCTGGCGGCCCCCAGCTCGCCCCGGCTGCTGCGGGCACTCGACCTGGCCGCCGGCCCACGGGCCACCCGGCTGCCGCACACGGCTGCGGCGCCATGACCGGTTCGGCGTGCTCATCCCCAACTGGCGCTTCTTCGCCCCCGAACCGGCCCAGCACGACGTCCACCTGCTGCACCGGGTGCGGCTCGCCGACGAGGCCGGCACCGCCTGGCCGCAGACCAACCCGATCGCCGAGCGCACCTGGCGGCAGAGCGTCTGGTTCCCCGAACGGCGGCGCGACAAGGCGATGTTCGACCTCTGCGCGGAGCTGATCCCGCGCCTGGGCCCGGCCGGCCTCGACCTCACGAGCGTCCCCGCCTACCGGGTGCTGCGCGACTTCGTCGAGGTCGCCGTCCGCCGCGAGTACCACGAACGCGAACTGCCGTGCGGCTACCAGTTCGTGATCGCCCGGGGCACCGGCTACGACGAGGAGGGCGAGCCGGAGTACGTGCTGGTCTCACCGTTCCACCCGTTGGACGCGGACGCCTCGCTGCAGTAGACACATGTCAAGTAAGCTGCACCCCATGCCTCCCCGCCAGCGCCTGACCCCCGCCGACCGCCGAGCCCAGTTACTGGCCGTCGGCGCGCGGCTGTTCGCCGCCCACCCCTACGACGACGTGCAGATGGAGCGGGTGGCCGAAACGGCGGGCGTCTCCCGGGCGCTGCTCTACCGTCACTTCCCGAGCAAGCACGCGCTCTTCGCGGCGGTGTACCGGCAGGCCTCGGACCGGCTGCTCGTCGAGACCCGGATCGATCCCACGGACTCCCTGGTGGAGCAGCTCGTCCAGGGCCTGGACGTCCACCTCGACTACTTCGTCGCCAACCGCAACGCCGTCCTCGCCGCCAATCGGGTGCTGGCCGGCGACCCGGTGATCCAGACCATCATGACCAACGAGCTGGACGCGCTGCGCGCCCGGCTGCTCACCGTGCTGCCACTCGCCGACGCGTCCACCCGCGAGGCGGTCTCCGGCGTGCTGAAGAGCTGGCTGGTCTTCGTCCAGATCCTCTGCGTGGACTGGCTCACCGAGCAGACCTGCACCCGCACCGAGCTGCGCGATGTCTGCGTCGGCGCCGTCCTCGGCGCGCTGCGCCCACTCCTGCCGGCCGACCCCGCCGCTCCCCTGCCGCACTGACCAGGGCGGAGGCAGGAACGCCGGTGGCCCAGCCCCCGGATGGGGGCTCTGGGCCACGGCGTGTCAGGGCGCGGTCAGCGGGCCGCGCGGGGGCGGGCGCCGGCATGCTCCTGGTGCCGTCGACGGCGTAGTTGTCCGGGTAGCGCCATCCGGCGCGGCCTGCACCGTGGGCATCTGTCCAGGCGGACGGGTTCCAGTACTTCGTCACGAACCCTTCGCGTGAGAGGTTGCCGAATGATCTGGGTGTCGGGGGCTGTTGGCTTTGTCGGGACGACAGATCCCCGCCAGGCCGGGCGTGGCCGTACGTTGCACACCGTCGGTCCGCCTCGAAGGACGGCACCCCCACTGTTCCAGCCGGTGGGGGTGCCGTCCTTGCTCACGCATGCAGCGCGCTGCTGCCGCGAGGGCAGGTCAGTTGCCGTTGTTCTGTTGCTGAGCCTTCCGGGCGGCCATCTCTCGATTCAGCTCCTCGCGGCGCTGCTGGGAGCGCTGACGGTCCGCTGCCCGCTCCTCGGGGGTGCGCTCACGAACTGCGGGGCGGGGTCGTGTCAGCAACTCGTAGACGTGTCGGCAGGCATCCTCCTCGGAGTCGAACCACTGGGCGATCTCCAGCTTTCCGCGCTCCACACCGCCGACGTACCACCGACCGTCCTCACCCTGGTCGAGTACGCCGCCCTCGCCGAACCAGCCGGGCAGGGCCTGGCCCCGGATGCAGAACGACCGGTTATCCACTCCGGCCTCCCGCAATGCGGCCAACAACTGCTGGTGATCCATCAGTGCACCTCCTTCAGGTAGAAGTGATCGAGCAGCCAGCGGACATCCTGTGTGGTCTGGAACTGGATACCGCCACCTGCCTGCTCGAACCAGGGCGCCACCTCGCTCTGCATGATCTCACCCGCCGCGGCGTCCGGGACCTTGAGCCACTGATAGACGTGGTAGCCGCCGCTCAGGTTCGAGGGAGGGATCGCCCGCTCGGAGTATGAGGTGCCCTCCGGGGAGAGGTACTTGCCGAACTCGGGGTCGCCGAAGCGGTCCCACAGGTCGCCGACCTTTGGCACCGCCGGGTGCACGGTGCCAGGGACCACGCCGTCGTCCGGCGGGTACCGCCAGTTGCCCTTGGAACTGTTCCAGTTGACCTTGTCCGGGTCCCAGTACTTCTCCACGAACTCTTCGCGGGAGAGGTTGCCGAAGGGACGGTAGCCCTGGGTCAGCTCGGTCACCTCGCCGGACAGGCTCGATGGGCCGAGCTTGCCCGCCGCCTGCAGCTGGTCCGCCAGTCCCTTGTACGCCTGGTCGGTGTCGTACTCGGCCTGCAGTCGGGCCATCACCTGCGAGCCCAGGCCCGCGCCGCGGACGGCGCTCCAGGCCTCGACCAGGCCCTGGCCGGTGCGCTCGGCCAGTCGCCAGGCCATGACGGCCTCAGCACCGGTCTTGAGTACCGTCGGGGCGGCGAGCATGCCGACGAAGAGAGTGCAGCGGGCGCTGGGCAGTCGCAGGTGGGCGCAGCTCTCGATGTCGCCGACGAGCAGGTCCTCGGCGGTCTTGAGGGCTTGGTCGAACATCTCCTTGGCGGTGATGTCGATGGTGCCGTTGATCACCGTGTCGACGGGGCGCACGTCCAGCACGTCGAGCCGTGCGGTCTGCTGGCAGTTCGCCGAGTCGGTGCAGGAGATGAGGATGTAGACGACTTTGCCGGTGATGTGGTGGTGTACCGGGATGTGGCAGGCGGCGTTGGGGTCACCGACCTTCCCGGTGAACGAGCAGGTCCAGGCCGGCACGTCGGGTGTGTCGTTGAACGCGGTGAAGGCGACCACGTCCTGGATGCCGGTCGGTCCGGAACCGCTGAGAACCTGCTGCTGGAGCTGCTGTTGCTGGACCGCCTCGTTGCGCTGGGCCGCGGCAGCTTGGGTGTTGGCGTCCTTGGCGGCGGCTGCGGCGGTGGTCGCGTCCTTGGTCGCCTGGTCGGCGGCGGTGCGGGCGGTGGCGGCCAGGTCACGCGCGTTGCCGGCGGCGATCGTGGCCTTGTCGGCGTCGGCCGCGGCCACGACCGCCGAAGCTCGCGCGTCGGTGGCCGCGCCGGTCGCGCTGGTGGCCGCCGTCTGGGCGGCCGTCGCATCGCCGGCGGCCTGGGTGTCGTAGGCGATGGTGCGTGCCTGTGAGGCCTGGGTGTCGGTCAGCGCCTGGGCGGCGGTGGCGGCGGAGGCCAGGGCGTCCTTGGCCGATGCCTGGGCCTTGGCGGCCGAGCCTGCCGCCCGGGCTGATGCCTGGTCGGCGGCCTGGGCGTCGCCGGTGGCGGCGTTGGCCAGTGAGGAGGCCTGGTCGGCGGCCTGCTGGGCCTGGTCGGCTTTGGCCTGTGCCAGGGCCTGCTGGTGGTCGGCGATCGTCTTGGCGCCCTGCCCGGCCAGCACCGCGAGGTTCGCCGAGAAGTCGCTGTCCTGGTACGGGGCGCCGAGTTGGATGGCGTCGTTGGCCGGCTGGGCGACCTGCTTGGCCGAGGAAGCCGCCGCGCTGGCCGCCTGGGCGGTGGCGTAGGCGTATCCGGCGGCTGAGGCGGCGGTGTCCTTCGCCTGGGCGGCCTGGGCCCAGGCCTGGGCAGCGTTGGTCTTGGCCGAGTCGGCCTGCGCCTGGGCGCTGGCGGCGTCCTGCTGGGCGGCGATCGCGTCACCGCTGGCTCGATCGGAGGCGGACATCGCGTCCGCGACGGCGAACTGGTCGGTGCGTACGGCCGCGTCGGCGGTGGACTTGGCGGCGGCGGCGTCAGCGGCGTCGCTCTGCGCCTGGGCGGCCGCGCCCTGGGCGCGGACCGCCTGGGCGTCCGCTGTCATCGCGTCGGTGGTTGCCTGGGCGGCTGCCTTGCCTGCTTGGCCGGCGTCGGCGGCCGCCGTGTCAGCATCCTTGTGAGCCTGGGTGGCCGCGTCCTTGGCGGCCTTCGCGTCGGGGCCGGCCGCCTGGGCCGCCGCGTAGGCGTCGGCGGCCTGGGCTTGGGCGGCCACGGCGTCGTGCCGCTGTTCGGCGTCCGCAGCCTTGGACCGAGCGTCCTGTGCGGCGTGGTCCGCCTGCTGAGCGGCCGTCTTCTGCTGGCCGGCCGTCGTCGCGGCGGACTGTGCTGCCGCAGTGGCCTTGGCTGCCGCATCCGCCTTGGACTGGGCGGTGGCCTTGTCGGTGGCCGTCTTGGTCTGCGCGGTGGCTGCCTTGTTCTTGGCGTCGGCCGCGGTGGCCTGCGCCGTCTCCGCCGCCTGGCGCTTGGCGTGCGCGGTGTCGGCCGCCTGCTTCGCGTTCTGCTCGGCGCCTTGCGCGGTGGTCAGCGCGGCCTGCGCGTCCTTGGCGTCCTGCGCCGCCTTCTGCGCCTGCGTGGCCGCACCGTTCGCCTCGGCCTGCGCCTGGTCGGCGGCCGCCTGCGCCGCAGCACTACGGAAGGCCGCCTGCGCGGCGTGCGTCTGGGTCCGGGCCAGCTGCTGCAGGGTCTGCGCGTCCGCGCCGGAGGCCAGGGTGGCGTTGTAGGTGGTCTCCGCCGCCTTCGACACCGCCGTCAGCGCGGCCGCCGTGGCCAGCGTCACCTGCGCCTGCTGCTGACCGGCCAGCAGAGCGCGCCCGCGCGGCGCACCGGCCGCATCCGCGATCGCATAGGCCTGCTGCTGCGCCTGCACGGTCGCATCAGCCGCCTGCTGCGCGATCGCCGCCTGCTGCTGGGTGATCTGCCACTGCGCCTTGGCCACCTGCTGAGTGGTGGGCAGCTCGTTGCGCACCCGGTCGAACTCGGCCTGCTTGGGGAAGTTGATGTTCTGGTCGCCGCTGCCGGTGCCGGTGTTGTCCTGCTGGACGTCGAACTGCTGCGGTCCGGTGCCGTTGCAGTCCCACACCTGGGCCGCCTGGCCCCAGTCGGAGGTGTGCAGGTCCAGGCAGAGCGTGGAGCCCACGTTGTACAGGCGCGTCAGGCCGTTGGTCGTGCTCCACTGCCAGTGCTGGGAGGCGGTGCCGTTGCAGTCGTAGATCTGCACCCGGGTGCCGTCGCGCTGCGGACCGTTGTTGCCGTCCACGTCCAGGCACTTGTTGGTCGCCGCGTTCTGCAGCCACCCCTGGTCGGTGGGCCGCCACTGCTGGGCGGGGCTGCTGTTGCATCCCCAGGCCTGGACGGTCGTCCCGTTGGCCGGGTTGCTCTGCGCCACGTCCAGACAGTTGCCCGACGCGGTGTGCAGATGAAAAGTCATCGGCCCCCGGCCGGCCGTACCCAGCCCCCCGGGAGAGAAGTACGCCTGCCACCGGCTCAACCGGTCCGCGACCCAGGACTGACCGAGCGCCGAGCCCAGCGCATCCGCACCGGTGCGCAGCGCGAGAGTCGCCTTCGCGGCCTGGGTCAGGATCGTGTCGCGCTGCGCCTGCTGGGAGGCGATCTCCGCCTGCCACTCGGTGGCCGCGCTCTGCACCTCCTGGCCGAGCACCTTGTTCGGGTCCAGCCCGTCCGGGTTCGCGCTGAAGCAGGAGGCGAACTTCGCCTTGAAGTCCTCCACCGCCACGCGGTACTCGGCCGTCCCCGGCTGCGGCGCGCTGCGCGGGTAGCCACCGTTCGCCAGGAACAGACGCACCGCGTCGGCGCCCCAGCCCTGCCCGTGACCGGAGGCATCCCAGGCGCTGTACTCGCTGGCGTCACGCAGGTAGTCCGGGTCGCTCTGCGGATCCGGGAACCTCGCGAACCATCCCCCCTGGGTGCACATGAGTGCGCCCTGGGCGCGCCAGAACATGCAAGCCCCAAGCGCGAGTTCTTAGTATTTCCTTAAGAAACCCCGAGGGCAACAGGATTCTGAGTATCGATCACATCGGACAATTAGGGTGCTATTTCCCATAACACCTGATGTGCCATTACCTGATGAACACTAGAGGGGCACAACCGAGCGTCGTCATGTCAGACCTGACCGGAAGCCAACCGCTCACCGCGCCAGACCTCGATAGCCCGCCCACGCTCGGATGGCATCCGGGCCAGCCACCCGGGGTGGGCTCCCGCCCAACATTCGCCCACTCAGGTAGGGATACCTCCGAGGCGACGGCGCCAGGCCCGCCGGGAGTAGTCGCCCCGCGTGGGCAAGTACACCTGTCAATTCGAGGGTGGCGTCCCCCTCGACGTCGCTACTCTCTGCCCACTGCCGGGCCGAGCAGGATCTGCAGGGCGGCGCCCGGTCTCTCGTCGGGGCCCGGTTTCTCGTCGGGGCTCGGGAGCAGGCGGCCGTC
This sequence comes from Kitasatospora sp. NPDC008050, assembly GCF_042957465.1. Classification (NCBI taxonomy): domain Bacteria; kingdom Bacillati; phylum Actinomycetota; class Actinomycetes; order Kitasatosporales; family Streptomycetaceae; genus Kitasatospora; species Kitasatospora sp. NPDC008050. The sequence continues at coordinate 1,949 of NZ_JBIBIJ010000031.1, read as the reverse complement.
CGGGGCCACGGTGAAGAGCAGGTCGTGGCCGGGCGGGAGCTCGGCCGCGGCGGGCCGGGTGGTGATCCGGGCGCCGTGGGCGAACCGGCCGGCCAGCTCGGCACCCGTCAGCCCGGCGCCGAACAGCACGGTGCCGCCCGGGCCGGCCTCGGCACCGTGCTGCATCGGCTCGGCCGGGGCCAGCCGGTAGACCTCCCGGCCCTCGTCCTGCGCCAGCAGCACGGCCGCCAGGGCGTTGAACTCGTCGTCGGCGGTGAGCAGATAGACGGCGGTGATGCTCTCGCTCTCGGCGCCCTCCCCGCTCGCGCAGGCCAACAGGTCGCCCTCGGCCAGGTCGAGACCGGCCGCGGCGATCCGCTCGCGCTGCGCGGTGCGCCCGGCCCACATGAGCGCCTCCAGCCCCGCCGCGCGCAGCAGGCGTCCGAGCTCCACCACCCACGGGTCGCCGCCCACCAGCAGCGGCCGGGAACGGGCGGGGCGCACCACCTCCAGCAGCCGGGCCACCGGGGGCGCGGTGAGGCCGTAGAGGGTGACGGTCGCGACGATCACCACGAAGGTGGCGGGCAGGATCTTCTCGGCGCCGCCGATCCCGGCCGCGGCGAGTTCGGCCGAGAACGTGGCCGCGGTGGCCGCCGCGACGATGCCGCGCGGCGCCATCCAGCCCAGGAACGCCCGCTCGTCCTGGGAGAGGCCGGTGCCGACCGTGCAGAGGGCGGCGAGCAGCGGACGGGCGAGCACCACCAGCACGGCCACCAGGCCCAGCGCGGGCAGGACGACGGGCCGCAGCGAGGACCAGGTCACGGTGGCGGAGATCGCGATGAACAGCACACCGACCACCAACGAGACCAGCGCCTCGAAAAACGGGCGCCGGATGGCGAGTTCGAAGGCGGGCAGGGTCGCTACGGCCACGCCCATCACGATCGCCGCGATCAGCCCGGTGTCGTCGCGGATCGCGTCGCAGCCGGCGGCGACGCCGATCACGACCGCCAGCTGAACGGTGGTGCCCAGGATCTCGCCCAGCCGCAGGCGCACCAGCAGGCACCGGAGCAGCGCGATGCCGACCGCGCCACCGAGCAGGCCCAGGCCGGTACTGGCCAGGAACTGCCCGCTGCCGGCCCCCAGGCCGTGCCGGTGGTCGTTGAGCAGTGCGTGGAAGACCAGCGCGCCGGCGATGCCGCCGACGGCGTCGATCAGCGAGCCCTCCCAGAGCAGGATCCGCTGCAGCCGCACCTCCGGCCGGACGAAGGTCAGCAGCGGCCCGACCACGGTGGGGCCGGACACCACCAGGATCACCCCGAGCATGGCGGCCGCCTGGGCCGAGAGCCCCAGCAGCGGGGCCGCGGTGAGCCCCGCGATCGTGGTGGTCAGCAGCAGGCCGCCCCACACCAGGCGGTTCACCACCCGCCGGGTGTCGCCGCGCAGGTGGCGCAGGTCCAGCCCCAGGCCCGCGTCGTAGAGGACCACCGCGACGGCCAGCGAGACGAGCGGGGAGAACGCCGGCCCGAGGATGCGGTCCGGGTGGACGTCGTCGGTGATCGCGCCCGCGGCGAACCCCAGGGGCAGCAGCACGATGATCGCCGGGATCCGCAGCCTGGCCGCCAGCACCTGCCCGCCCACCGCGAGCACCACGATCAGGCCCGCCCCGATGAAGATCTGCTGCGACGTCATCCGCGCCGTTCCCTCGCTCTGTCGGGGGGTGTGCCCGTGGTCCGGACGCCGCCCAGGTCAGGGGCGGCGCGACGGGTCGAGCATCTCACCGGAGCGGCCGCCCGGCGGGGATCCCGGGGCGGGGGCGGCGGTGGTGGCGCGTGGTGGCGCTCCAGCCCCCGGGCGGCGGCGAGGGGGGCTGGAGCGCGCGGGTCGGCGTTAGCGGGTCGCCGTTGGCGGGTCGTGTGGGTCGGCGGGAGGCGGTCAGCGGAAGGTGTGCAGGCGGGCGGTGATGTGGGCGG
>NZ_JBIBIJ010000030.1:0-56568 GCF_042957465.1 Kitasatospora sp. NPDC008050 | reverse complement strand
TCTGGCGTTGACTTTTGGCACGCTGTTGAGTTCTCAAGGAACGGACGCTTCCTTTGCAGCCACTTCCGTGGCCCCTCCGGGCGCTTCGTTCTTTCGTGTTTCGAGCTTATCAGATCAGTTTCACTCCGATTTACCGAAGTTCATCTTCCCGACTTCACTCTGTCGCCCCTCTCGGCGCGACTCCGGAACTGTACGGGCAGCGGCCCGCCACAGGCAAATCGCGTCGTCCGGCATTCTGGGGGCCGACCTGAGGGAGGGAATGGCCATGGACATGGTCAAGCGATTGAGTGCGGCGCTGGGTGCCGAAACGGTCCCCGTCGACGGGCCGGCCGCGGGCAGGCAGGCCGACCATCAGCGACTCGTCCTGCCGGATGGGTCTGCGCCGCTGGTGGTCGACGTGGTGACGGATTCGGCGGCCGCCCCGCCGCACGGCGTGATCGTCCTGCTCCCCGGCGGCGGTCTCAACGTCCGCGCGAGCTACTGCACCGCCCGGGACGGCGGCGGTCTGGCCCGCTTCCTCGCCGCACGCAGCTACCTCGTCCTCGGCATCACGCCCCGCGAGGACGCGCTGACCGCGGGGACCACCGGCCCGCACTGTGCCGAGTGGGGCCTTGCCGCCCACCGCCGCGACGTCCAGCAGGTGCTCACCGCCGTGGAGGCGCTCGGTCTCCCCTACGACCTGCTCGGGCACTCGGCCGGCGCCGCCCTGGCGCTGGACACGGCGGCCCAGCCCGGCACCCACGTACGACGCGTCCTCGTCCTCGACACCACCGGGCCCTACGACCTGGCCGCCGAGCCCGAGCTCGCCACCCGCGCCGCCGCGCTCACCGAGGCCCTCCAGGAGCAGCTCGCCGCAGGCCACTGGACCGTCGACCCCGGTCTCAAGGCCCTGTTCGCCCGCGCCGCCGCCGACCCGTGGGGCGACAGCCCGCTCCCGCGCCCGGATCACCCCGGCACGGTCTTCGGCAACCTCGCCCTGCTGCACTACGCACTGACCCGCACCCACCTGCTGCCGGGACCGGCGAACTGGATCTACCACCGCGGCCACAGCAGCGGCAGCTTCGAATTCGGCCGCACCCCGGCGCAGGACAGCTTCACCCTGGACCGCACGCCACTGGCCGTCTGGTCCGAGGCCGTCGGCCGGCTCGGCAGCGGGGTCCAGCCGACGGCGCTGCTGCGGGACCTCGCCGCGCTGTGGGGCGGGCGCGAGGAGGTGTACCGGATCGACTGGGCGGCGATCGGCGCCGAGGTGGTGTGGATCAACACCGAACTGGGACGGGGCGATCACGACCTCGGCGCACGGCTGATCCGCGCGGGCGGGGCGCGGGTCGACTACCGGGTGGTCCCGGGCTACGGGCACGCGGACGTGCTCTGGGCACCCGCCGCCGAGCGGGACGTCTGGCCGCTGCTGCTGGAGCGCTGAGACGCGAGTGGCCGGCCGGGACAGTGTCCCGGCCGGCCACAGGCAGGCGTCGAGCAGTGCGGGGAAGGGCTTCAGACGCCCCGGCCCAGCTCCTCCGCTATCGCCGCCGCGAAGGCGTCGATGTCCGCCTCGGTGGTGTCGAAGGCGGTCATCCAGCGCACCTCGCCGGTCTGCTCGTCCCAGAAGTAGAAGCGGTAACGCTTCTGCAGCCGCTCGCTGACCTCCCGCGGCAGGATCGCGAAGACGGCGTTGGCCTGCACCGGGCGGACCAGCGTGACGCCGTCGATCGCACCGACCGCCGTGGCCAGCCGCTGGGCCATCGCGTTGGCGTGCCCGGCATTGCGCAACCAGAGGTCGCCGGTGAGCAGCGCCTCGAACTGCACCGAGACGAAGCGCATCTTCGAGGCGAGCTGCATCGACATCTTGCGCAGGTACTTGAGGTTCCGGACCTTCTCCGGGTTGAGCACCACCACGGCCTCGCCGAGCAGCAGGCCGTTCTTGGTGCCGCCGAAGGAGAGCACGTCCACCCCGGCGTCGGTGGTGAACTCGCGGAAGGGCCGGCCCAGCGAGGCGGCGGCGTTGGCCAGCCGGGAGCCGTCCATGTGGACGAGCATGCCGCGCTCGTGCGCGTGCTCGCAGATCGCCCGGACCTCCTCGGCGGTGTACAGGGTGCCGAGCTCGGTGCTCTGGGTGATGGAGACCGCGAGCGGGGACGCCCGGTGCTCGTCGTCCCAGCCGTAGGCCTGCCGGTCGATCAGCTCGGGGGTGAGCTTGCCGTCCGGGGTGGGGACGAGGTGCAGCTTGATCCCGGCCATCTTCTCCGGGGCGCCGCACTCGTCGACGTTGATGTGCGCGCTCTCGGCGGCGATCACCGCGCCCCAGCGCGGCAGCAGCGCCTGGAGCGCGACCACGTTGGCGCCGGTGCCGTTGAAGACCGGGTAGGCCTCGGCACGCTCGCCGAAGTGCTTCTTGAAGACCGTCTGCAGGTGCTCGGTGTACTGGTCCTCGCCGTACGCGATCTGGTGGCCGCCGTTGGCGACCGCCAGCGCGGCCAGGATCTCCGGGTGGACGCCGGCGTAGTTGTCGCTGGCGAACCCGCGCACGGCGGGGTCGTGGCGGCGCACGGCGTCGGTACCGGAGGGGGTGGTGCTCATCGGGCTGTCAGCCACAGGTGCTGTCCGTTCAGTTCTGCTGCGGGGCGGGCCCAGAGGTCCGCGAGGTTGTCGGCCAGGTCGGCGGTGTCGGTGAAGCCGGTGAACTTCGCCTCCGGCTTCTCGGCCCGCATCTCGGGGCTGAGCAGGGCCTTGATCACCAGGATGACAGCAGCGGCGGTCGGCACGCCGTCCTCGGCGGTGGTCTCCTTCAGGAAGGAGTGCGCCATCGCGAGCGTCCAGGCCTCACTGGCGGCCTTGGCGGCCGCGTAGGCGGCGCCGCCGCCGGTGGGCTTGTGCGCGGCGGATGCCGAGACGATCGCGTACCGGCCGGCCTCGCTGCGCAGCAGGGCGGGCTGGAAGGCGAGCGAGGTGTGCTGGAGGGTGCGGACCACCGTGTCGTGCAGGAAGTCCCAGTCGTCGAGCCGGGTGTCGCGGAAGGTCTTGCTGCCGCGCCAGCCGCCGACCAGGTGGAGCAGGCCGTCGACGTGCCCGTGCTCGGCCTCCAGGTGGTCGGCCCAGTCGTGCACCTCCTGCGGGTCGAGCAGGTCGATGACCTGGCCGCTGATCCGCGCGGTGGGCACGGCGGTGCGCACGCCGGCGATCGCGGCGTCGAGGCGCTGCTGGTCGATGTCCGCGCCGATCACCACGGCGCCGCCGGCCGCCAGCCGGCGCATGGTCGCCTGGCCGGCCGGGCCGCTGGCACCGGCGACCGCGATCACCTTGTCCTGGAGCGCGCTCACGCGGCCACCTCCGTCAGGCCGGCACCGGTGATGCCGGTGGTGGCGGCGATCACGCCGCTGAGCTTCTTCGACAGGGCTTCGTAGAACATGCTGAGCGGGAACTCGTCGGGGTGGACGGCGTCGCACAGCGCCTTGTTGAGCGCCTTGCCGTCCAGGTCCAGCGGGAGCGCCTCGGAGCCCCTGGCCCAGGTGGAGGCCGGGTGCGGGGTCAGGTAGCGGGAGACCAGCTCGTAGGCGGCGATCCAGTGAGCGGTCTTGGGGCGGTCGATGCCGGCCCGGTAGAGCGCCTCGATCTCGCCGCAGAGGGCGTTGGTGACCTCGGCGACCCGGTCCCAGTCGATGCTCAGCCGGTTGTCGCGCCAGCGCAGCGCGTCGTGCTTGTGCAGGTAGGCGAAGAGCAGCTGGCCGCCCATGCCGTCGTAGTTGCGGACCCGGCCGCCGGTGACCGGGAAGCGGAACATCCGGTCGAAGAGGATCGCGTACTGGACGTCGCGGCCCTGCGGGTAGCCCTCGGCCTCCAGGCGGACGGCCTCCTTGAAGGCGGTCAGGTCGCAGCGCAGCTCCTCCAGCCCGTACATCCAGAACGGGCTGCGCTGCTTGATCATGAAGGGGTCGAACGGCAGGTCGCCGTGGCTGTGGGTGCGGTCGTGCACCAGGTCCCACAGGACGAAGGTCTGCTGGGACCGGGCCTGGTCGGCGATCAGCTCGGAAGCGTCGGCGGGGATCTCCAGGCCGAGCAGCCGCACGGCCGAGGTGGAGACGGCGCGGAAGCGGGCGGCCTCGCGGTCGCAGAAGATGCCGCCCCAGGTGAACCGCTCGGGGGCCTGGCGGACGGCCACGGTCTCCGGGAAGAGGACCGCGGAGTTGGTGTCGTACCCCGCCGTGAAGTCGACGAAGGTGATCGGCACGAACATCGGGTTGTCGAAGCGGGTGCGCTCCAGCTCGGCCAGCCAGTCGGGCCAGACCACCTGGAGGAGGACGGCCTCCAGGTTGCGGTCCGGGTTGCCGTTCTGCGTGTACATCGGGAACACGACGAGGTGCTCCAGGCCGTCCTGGCGCTCGGCGGCGGGCTGGAAGGCCAGCAGCGAGTCCAGGAAGTCGGGCTCGCGGTAGCCGGTGTCGGCCCACTTGCGCAGGTCGGCCTGGACGGCCTCCAGGTAGGCGGCGTCGTGCGGGAAGAGCGGCGCCAGCTCCGCGATCGCGTCGAGCACGGTGGACAGCAGCGGGTCGACGGTCTGCCGCTGGACCGTGGCCAGGTCGATCGAGCCGTCCTTGGACTGCAGCGGGCGCAGCTCCTCGACGGTCTGCTTCAGCCGCTGCCAGGCGGGGTGGTCGGAGTGGGGCGCCACCGGAAGGTCGGCCGCCACCGCGAGCTTCGACGAGAGATTCTGCATCGGGGACCTGCTTCGACAGAAGTTATTGAATCAAGGACACGATAAGGACGAAAGGTTCTCCTGTTCAAGGGGGGTTCGATGAGAGAATCTCCACGTGATGGGGCAGATGCCCGATTTCCTTCCGGTGACGGGCCGCTGAACACCCTGGCCGGGCGGCCGGGTTGACCGCCCGGACCAGGGCATCCAACCGGAACGACTCTCTCCGCTTCTGTGACGCAATCGCCAGCGCACAGGTCCAGTCGGCCGTGCCGACCGCCCGGGCCCCGCCTGCCCGTCCCTGCCGACTCCTCCCCGTCCACCCGCCCCGGCCTCCTCGTCCCCGGCGTGCGGCTTCGTCCACTGCCACCAGCGCACCTCAATGCGCCCCTGTACGCGCCCTGCTGTGGGCCCGTGGCCGTGGGTGATCGTGGTCGGTACCCCCCGCTCCGCTGCTACCCGCCCGTCCCCGACGAGCACGGCAGCGGGTGTCCGAAGCGGATCGGGGTGGCCCACGGCGGGGACGGAGGGGGACCCATGGACGGACCCGCTGTGCTCAGCTGGCTGCTGGCGCTGCTGACCGCCGGCACCGGCGGGATCTGTCTGCTCCGGCTGCGCCGCACCACCGGCGCCGCACCGGACCGCGGGCGCGGGTCGGACGCGATGGAGGCCGCGATGGGCCTGGGCACCGCCGCGATGATCGCCCTCGGCGACCGGCTGCCGGCCGCGCTCTGGGTGGTGCTCTTCGGCCTGCTCTGCGCGGGCTCGCTCGGCGCGGCGGCGGGCCGCGGGGCCGGCGGACGACGGGCGCACCGGCTGCACCACGCGGTCGGGGCGGCGGCGATGGCCTACATGGCTCTGGCGATGGGCGGCGCACCCCAGCAGCACGCGGGGATGGCGATGCCGATGGGCCGCCCCGCGGTCACCGGGCTGCTACTGGTCTACTTCGGCTGCTACGCCCTCTGGTCGGGCAGCCGACTGCTGACGGTGCCGGGCCACCCGGGTTCCCCCGGCGCCCCCGGCACCCTGGGCACCTCGGTGCTCGGGGACCGCGGCGGCCCGCTCCCCCAGGCCTGCCGGCTCGCCATGGGTGTGGGCATGTTCGCGATGCTGCTGGTGCTCTGACGGCCGGCCCGGCACGCGCCCGCGTGGGGCCGCGTGCGGGAACCCGACGGCGTTGCCGGGCGTTCACCGGTACGCCCGCGTGGCGTTGGTCACTGCCGGGGGACGGTGGGGTTCCACGCCGTCCGCCGACCGCCTAGATTGAGCCGCAGTGTCCGGTCACACCTTCATCTGGGGGGACCCACTGCCATGACGGCCCTGCTCGGCCTGCTGCTGCTCGGCGTGCTGCTCGCCACCGCCGGGCCACTCCTGCTGACCCGGGCCGGCTGGGCGGAGCGCGAACCGGTGCTCGCGCTGCTGGTGTGGCAGTGCCTGGTGGTCGCCGTACTGCTCTGCTGCCTGCTGAGTCTGCTGCTGGCCGTCTCGGCCGCGCTGCCCGAGGTGCGCACCCTGCTCTTCGCCGGGGCGCCGCACGGCGTGGAGGCGGCCTACGGGCTGGGCGACGCCGAGGGCTGGGGCCGGTTCTGCGCGGCGCTGCTGGCGCTCGGCGGGCTGCGGACCGCGCTCTCGCTGACCCGGGAGATCCGCGCGGCGCGCGCCGAGCGCGACCACCGGCACGCCGAACTGGCGACCCGGTCACCCGAGTTGCCGGCCGCCGCGGGAGACCTGCCGGCCCGCCGCGAGCGCCTGGTGGTGCTGGAGAACGTCCAGCCGCAGGCCTGGTCGCTGCCCGGGCCGCAGTCCCGGCTGGTGGTCACCACCGGCGCGCTGAGCCGGCTGACCGACCGGGAGCTGGCCGCGGTGCTGAGTCACGAGCGCGGCCATGTCCGGGCCCGCCACCACTGGCTGGCCCAGTGCGCACAGGCGCTCGCGGCGGGCTTCCCCGGGGTCGGGGTGTTCCGCGCGTTCCGGGACCAGGTGGGCGAGTTGGTGGAACTGGCCGCGGACGACCGGGCCGCCCGCCGGCACGGCCGGCTGACCACCGCGCACGCGATGGTCGAGATCAACGCGGGGCGCGGCGTCTTCGCGGCCTGCCCCGGCGGCCTGGTCCCGGGCCACCTGGCCCAGGCGCCGCGCCGGGTGGACCGCCTGCTGGCCGGTGCGCCGCGGCTGCCCGTGCACAGCCGGCTGCGGCTGACCGCGGCCGCCCTCGCGGCGCCGGCGAGCGTGCTGCTGCTGGCGGTGCTGCCGGGCCTCAGCGCCCTGCACTGAGGGCCGGCGTTCGACCCAGGACTCAGCCGCAGCCGGGTTGCCGACGGTTGATCAGCATGCGCTCCAGCACCTCGCGGTGCAGCGGCCGGGCCGCCTCGTAGCGCTCCTGACCCAGCGGCGCGAGCCGCACGTAGATGCCGCGGCGGTCCAGGTCGCACATGGTCCGCTCGACCAGGCCGGCCTTCTCCAGGCGGCCGATGAGCCGGGAGAGCGCGCTCTGGCTCAGGTGGACCTTCTCCGCCAGCTCCTGCACCCGCAGGTTGTCGGCGGCCTCGGCCAGGCGCTCCAGCACCTCGAAGTCGCTCATGCAGAGCCCGAATTGATCGCCCAGCTCACGATCCAGGGCGCAGGCCGTCGCCGCGTGGCGGGCCAGCAGCTCACGCCACTCGGAGACCAGGGCGGCCGTCTCGGCCGGGTCTTGTACTGACACCCCCGCATGGTACCACATGCATAGTCACTATATGAGTTCACATTATATTTACTTGCATTGAATGCATGCGCATGTACTGTTTGGGCCATGACCTCCGCACCCCACCACGTGCCAACAAGCAGCACACTCACGACTTCTGACAGCCCGTCCGACCAACTGCACTGGAGCCCCCGGCTCTGGGGCGCCCTGATCGTGCTCTGTGCAGCCCTCTTCCTGGACGCCCTGGACGTCTCGATGGTCGGCGTCGCCCTGCCCTCCATCGGCTCCAGCCTCAAGCTCTCCACGTCGGCGCTGCAGTGGGTGGTCTCCGGCTATGTGCTGGGCTACGGCGGTCTGTTGCTGCTCGGCGGCCGGGCGGCGGACCTGCTGGGCCGCCGGCGCGTCTTCCTGATCGCGCTCGCGGTCTTCGCCGCCGCCTCGCTGCTGGGCGGCGTGGTCAGCGACGGCGGGCTGCTGATCGCCGCCCGCTTCCTGAAGGGCGCCAGCGCCGCGTTCACCGCACCCGCGGCACTGTCGATCATCACCACCACCTTCCCCGAGGGCCCGGCCCGCAACAAGGCGCTGTCGATCTTCACCACCTGCGGCGCCAGCGGCTACTCGCTCGGCCTGGTGATCAGCGGTCTGCTCACCTCGGTGGGCTGGCGCTGGACCTTCCTGATGCCCGTCCCGGTCGCGCTGATCGCGCTGGTCTTCGCGCTGCGGCTGCTGCCCAAGCACCCGCACGAGCGGACCGAGGGCGGCTACGACGTGGCCGGCGCGATCACCGGCACCGCCTCGCTGCTGCTGCTGGTCTTCACCGTCACCGAGGCCCAGGCGGCCGGCTGGGCGAGCCTGCGCACCATCGGCTCGCTGGTCGCGGTGGTCGTGCTCGGCGCGGCCTTCCTGCTGATCGAGCAGCGCACCGCGCATCCGCTGGTGCGGCTGGGCATCTTCCGCAACGGCAGCGTCGCCCGGGCCAACGTGGCGGCCTTCGTGCTGATGGGCTCCTACGCGGGCTTCCAGTTCATCGTGGCGCTCTACCTGCAGCGGCTGCTCGGCTGGTCGGCCCTGGAGATGGGCTTCGCGCTGCTGCCGGCCGGCGCGCTGGTCGCCCTCTCCTCCGCCAGGATGGGCGCCATCGTGGACCGCTACGGCACCGGCCGGCTGCTGCCGCTCGGCAGCCTGGCGATGGTGCTCGGCTACGCGCTCTTCCTGCGCCTGGACACCCACAGCACCTTCGCCGCCCTGGTGCTGCCGAGCATGGTGCTGCTGGGCATCGGCTTCGCGCTCTTCTACCCCTCCGCCAACATCGCCGCCACCAACGGCGTGGCCGACGAGGAGCAGGGACTGGCCTCGGGCCTGGTCAACACCGCCATGCAGATCGGCAATGCGCTGGTGCTGGCGGTCACCACCGCCGTGCTCACCGCGGGCAGCCACGGCGGGACCGGCCCGCAGGCCCAACTGAACGGCTACCGCCCGGGATTGCTGCTGGTCACCGGGGTCGCGCTGATCGCGCTGGTGGTCACCGCGAGCGGTGCGGTACTGGACCGCCGACGCGCCGTCACCGCGCACGCCGTGCCGGACTACGATTACGGCCGGGTCAACGCCGGGGCGGGCGCCGACAAGGCACTGGCCGAGAAGGTCTGAACGCAAGGCGCGAACGTGCAGAGGCTGCCGACCGGTACCAACCGGTCGGCAGCCCGCTGACAACCACCGTGCGGCGAGCCCTCGCCGCACGGTGGTGCCGGTCTCACCAGTCCCCCGTTCTGGTGAGACCGGCACCTGGTTCTCCGTACCCCGGCCGACGTCCGCCTTCGCCTCGGACGTATGCCTGGGCCGCTCCCGGCCACGTATATTGACCGAGAGCCAACCAAAGTACGGAGCTGACACGATGGCACCTCGCGGGGAATCGGTCAACGAGGAGATGCGGCTGCGCTCCCGGCAACGCCTGATGCGGGCCACCGTGGAACTGGTCGACCAGCGCGGATACGCCGCCACCACGCTCGCCGACATCGCCGAGCGGGCCGGGCTCGCCCGCGGCCTGGTGTCGTATTACTTCGACGGCAAACGACTGCTGATGCAGTCGGCCACCCACCGCCTGATGCACCTGGAACTGACCGCCGCACTGGGGGCGCTGGCGCCCGAGGCCTCCGCGCAGCACCGGCTGGCCACGGCGATCGACGCGGTGCTCCACCTCGCGCTGAACCACCCGCGGGTGATGCGCTCGCACCTGGCGCTGATCCTCGACCCGGACGTCGGCGGCTTCGTGCAGGACCCCGAACAGCAGCAGCTGGGCGCCATCCTGCGCGAGGTGCTCATGGACTGGGGCGCGGGCGATCCGATCGCCGAACACGCGGTCCTGCGCAGCGCGTTGATGGGCGGCTGCATCGGCGTGCTGCTGCCCGACGCGCAGACCCCGCTGCCACCGATCCGGGCCGACCTGTTCGCCCGCTACTCGCTCGACTGGGAGCTGGGGTGCCCACCGCAGCCCGAGGCACCCGCGCGGCCGCACTGGCAGCCACAGGAGGCCCCGGAGCGGGCCCCGGGGGGAATCACCGCGCGGTAGCGCCCCGGTGGGGCCCGGCGGGGCTCAGTTCTCGGCGAGGATCGAGGCGAGCAGCTCGACCGTCTTCTCGGGGGTGAGGCTGTCCACGCACAGCCTCTCCATCACCTGCACGTAGGCGTCGACGTCGTCGCGCTTGTCCAGGTAGAGCGCACTGGTCAGCTGCTCCAGGTAGACCACGTCGGCCAGGTCCTGTTCAGGGAAGCGCAGGATGCTGAACGCACCGCTCTCGCCGGCGTGCGCGCCGAACCGGAACGGCATCACCTGGATCACCACGTTGGGCTGCTCGGCGACGTCGATCAGGTACTGCAGCTGGCCGCGCATCACCTTGGGCCCGCCAACCGGACGGCGCAGCGCCGCCTCGTCGATCACGGCCCACAGGCGCGGGCCCTGACCCTCCGTCAGCAGCTTCTGGCGGCGCAGCCGCAGGCCCACCAGACGCTCGATCTCGTCGTCGCTGAGCACCGGGCGGCTCTGCCCGAAGACGGCCCTGGCGTACTCCTCGGACTGCAGCAGGCCGGGGATGAACTGCACCTCGTAGGTGCGGATGAGCGAGGCGGCCTCCTCCAGGCCCACGTAGGTCTGGAACCAGCCCGGCAGCACATCGCTGAAACTGTGCCACCAGCCGGACTTGTTGGCCTCGCGGACCAGGCCGAGCAGCGACTCGCGCTCCTCGCCGTCGGTCACCCCGTACAGGCTCAGCAGATCGGCGACGTCGCGCTCCTTGAAGCTGACCCGACCCAGCTCCATGCGACTGATCTTGGACTCGGAAGCGCGGATGGCATAGCCCGCGTCCTCGCGCGTGATGTTGCGACTCTCGCGCAGTCGGCGCAGCTGGGAGCCCAGGAGGATCCGGCGCACCATGGATCCGCCGCCTGGCTGCACTGTGGTCATGCCGTGGGAACCTCCGCGTCGGGAAAACAGCGCACAGTCTGCCATCACTTGGCCGCTCACAGTGCCTGTAGTGGCAGAAGGATCTATCAATTTTGCATCGGCACGTCCATCAGCACGTCCATCGGCACGTTCCGCTGCACGTGCATCCGGTGTCTGCATATGCCAATAGTGCGACTGCACGTGAATCGACTCTTGCATCTGCCGTGAGCGCAGAGCACGATGGTGCACGTGCAGTTGCACGCCCCTGGACAATCCCCGCGGGCTTCGTTGTCGACCGTGCACGCCGGGTCGGGACGAGGACGAAGCGGCCGAGCGAGTCGGAGGTGACCGGCATGACCCCGCCGGGTCCAGCCGTGTCCGCCCCCTTATGGGAGGAGCTCTTCATGGGCACCGGTGCGGCCCTGGCCGTCGATCCTGACGTCGTGACGTGTACTCTCGCTCCCCGCTATGACGCGGTGAAGACCGCCCGCGACTTCACCAGAACCACCCTGCAGCGCTGGGGACTCGGTGACCTCTTCGACGATGTGGCCCTGGTGGCCTCGGAGTTGGTGACCAACGCCCTGCGGCACGCGATCGGCCAGCTCGCCGCGGCGAGCCTGCCGGGAGCCACCGGCTGTCCGGGCGGCCGTGCCGCGATCCCGGCCCAGCCGTGCGCCGCCCGCTCCGCCGAGGGACACCCGGCCGAGGGACGGCTGCCGATCCGGATCAGCCTGGTCCACCGAGGCTCCCAACTGGTCTGCGCGGTCAGCGATCCGAGCAGCGCCGGCCCGGTCACCCGGGAGGCGGACTTCGTCGCCGAGTCGGGGCGCGGGCTGCACCTGGTCGACTCCTTCAGCCACTCCTGGGGCTGGCACCCGCTGGCCTCCGGGGCCGGCAAGGTGGTCTGGGCGGTATTCCAGGCCGACGGACCGTCAGTCGACCTGTCCGACGCGCTCGCTGACTCCATATCAGGCTCCGCCGCGACGGCCGGACGCCACCGCCGCTCCGCCTGAAGCCCCGCACGTCGAAGCCCTGCAAGCCCGAAACCCCGCAAGCCCGAAACCCCGCGAGGCGCGCCGGCCGGCCGCCCCGGGTCCGAACCGGCCCGGGCTCACGCCCGCCCGGGGCGCGGCCCACGGAGACGGGCACCACACCGGCTCCCCCTCGGCACGCTCCCCGGCCGCACGCCACCAGCAGTGCGCCAACTCCCGAGCCGCGCAACGCCGAACGCCGTCGCGGCCCCTGCTCCCACGACGGCGTGAACCAGCCTGCCCGACCCGGCCCGGTCGGCCGGTCAGGCCACCAGGTAGTCGAACTCCCCGTCCTTGACGCCCAGCAGCATCGCCGCTATCTCGTCACGGGTGTAGATGAGCGCCGGGCCGTCCGGGAAGCGCGAGTTGCGCATCGCGACCGCGCCGTCCGGAAGGGCGGCGAACTCCACGCAGTTCCCCTTGGAGTTGCTGTGCTGACTCTTCTGCCAGACCACGCCATCGAGGTCCGCAGCAGCCATGCCGTTGTACGTGTGGTGCATAGAAATCTCCCAAGAGCCTGGAGTGCTCGTACTGCTCGGCGCCCAACCGCTCCGGCCGCCGGCCGCCTCCGGCTCGTACGGGCAGGGCAGATGCCTTACTACTCGTAATGATAACGCTAATGCACGTGCATCGGCATGTGATTTTGCGCGTGCAGCTGCCTGTACAAGAGGTGACCAAACCGCCTCCCGGCGGTCTCATCAGGTACCCCTATTCGGACATTTGACAGCAAATCAGCAGACTGTCCGTGACCCCGTGTTTGAAGGACGGCCGGAGAGGCTGACCGGTTCGACCATTGACACGCGGTTCGGTTGATCAACTTCGCAGCCAATTCCTCACACTCCGTCACACTGACCGGATTGGGCTGGCGATTTGTCAGCGGTTGCCCGAAATATCCGGCTACCGACCAGGCCCACGGGCCGCCGGGCGGCAGCTGATATTCCGGTGGATATGCGACAGACGTGCGGTAACGGCAGCCGAATGCCGGATGCCCCGGCGCATGTCCTACGATCTCCGCCATGAGCACTGCAGCCATCCCGGGCGCGCCACTACCCGTCCGCACGCCAGGCTCCCGCGCGCGGGGGCGCCATCGTCGACCCGAACGGCCAGAGCTGCCGGTCGGCGCCCCGGCCCTCGTGCTCGCCGTCCCGGCCGAGCCGACGCCGCAGGCGGTCGCGGTGGTGGACGAACTGCTCTCGATTCTCCGCGGTGAGCAGCCCGGGATCCTGGCAGCGGCCGGCTGGCTGCCCGCCGCACCCTCACCGGCGCACGACGCCGCACAGGCCCAAGCGGTCGACGCCGACGCCGCAGCGCAGGCCGCCGAGCAGGCGGACCGGGCGACCGCGGCCCCGACGGTGCAGCAGGTCGACACGGTCGAGAGCCTGATCGCCGGCGCACTGGCGGCCGGGATGCCCGCCCCGGTGCTGGTGCCGCTGCTGCCCGGCCCGCACGGCTACCTGACGGAGCTGCACGGCCTGGCCGCGCGCACCGGCGCCCCGGTGACCGACGTGCTCGGCCCCCACCCGCTGCTCGCCGAGGCCGTGCACGTGCGCCTCTCCGAGGCCGGTCTGGCCCGCGCCGACCGCGCCCGCCTGTTCGCCATCGCCACCGCCGCGGACGGCGTGGTGCTGACCACGGCCGGTGGCGAGGACGCCGCGGCGGCGGCCGGGATCACCGGCGTGCTGCTCGCCGCCCGCCTGGCGGTGCCCGTGGTGGCCGCGGCCCTGGACGTGCCCGGCGCGGTGGCCGGTGCCGTCGACCACCTGCGGGCCACCGGCTCCCAGCGCCCGGCGCTGGCTCCGCTGGTGATCGGCCCCGAGGTCGCCGAGGACCTGCTGCTCGCGGCGAGCGAGGAGACCGGCTGCCCGAGCGCGGCCGTGCTCGGCGCCTACCCGACCCTCGGTCAGCTGATCGCCTCGGCCTACCTGGCCGCACTGCCGGAGCCGGTGGCCGAGCCGCTGCCGACCGAGGAGCCGCCCGCCGAGGAGCCCGCCGCCGGCGAGTGACCCACTGACCAACGCGGCCGTGCCGGCCCCGGACAGGCCGATGGCCCCGTTCCCAGCCCTGGGAGCGGGGCCATCGGCCTGTCCGGGGCCCTGTTCATCGGTGGGTCGGCGACGGGTCAGTGGCGCACATGTGGCGGTTTGGTGACGGTCCAGTGTCCAAGCGGGAGTGGGCAAGCGGACCCGTCGAGCCGACCGGTCGGTCGGGGCTGCGAGCTGACGCGATGACAGAAGGGGTAAAACGGACATTCGGTCGATGTCGACCGGTGCGCCACACAGGGCCTTTCGTCTCACCGACGACCGGTCAGGGCACCTCGGTCCGATCGGCCGACCCCTTGATCATCAAGGCCGGGAACGGACAGACCATCAGCACGTCCACCCCTGAGCCGACGGCACATCCCGTACTCCGCAGGCCGGTTGCACGCCCTCGCCGCACCCCTCCCCCGACGCCCTCTCAGGTATGCCCCCGGGGCGATCTTGAAGGTTCCATGGCGGCCCTGTGACGGCCATCACAGCTGTTTGCGGATTCAACTTATCTCTGTCTAACGTGCTCCCCGTTCGTGGTCACACGGACCCAGCACAGCCGGACGCCGAGTCCTGCCACCGGATGCGCTGGCAGCGCGAAAACGCACCACGGCAGGAGCGGGGGAACCAGGTAAGCCGCCCCGGCACCCGGTCCTCGGACCGAGTGACGGAGCTAGGGGTGAAGCCGCGCAGCGCGCGGCCGGGCAACTCCAGTCCGAATCCGACAGCTCACCTCGTAGGCGTAGGAGAGGAACGCGTCTTCATGCTGCCCACCACTGGCACGACCCGTCCGTCCCGCACCGCTCGCCGGGCGATCGCCGCCACCGGCCTGCTCGGTCTCGGTCTTGCCCTGCCGTGCATCACGGCCACCACCGCCTCCGCCGCTCCCGTCTCCACCTGGGACAAGGTCGCCCAGTGCGAGAGCAGCGGCGACTGGAGCATCAACACCGGCAACGGCTACTACGGCGGCCTGCAGTTCAGCGCCTCCACCTGGGCCGCCTACGGCGGCACCCAGTACGCCGCGCAGGCCGACCAGGCCACCAAGGACCAGCAGATCGCGGTCGCCGAGAAGGTGCTCGCCGACCAGGGCCCCGGCGCCTGGCCGGTCTGCTCCGTCCAGGCGGGTCTGACCCAGGGCGGCACCCCCGCCGCCGTGAACCCCGGCGCCCCGGCCACCAGCACCCCGGCCACCAGCACCCCGGCCCAGCCGAGTGCCCCCGCGCAGCCCAGCGCCCCGCAGGGCTCGCAGAACGCCACCCAGGGCGGCAAGGGCGGCCAGGGCCACTGGAACCACCAGTGGAACGGCACCAAGAACGCCGGCGACCAGACCTACACCGTGGCGCGCGGCGACTGGCTCTCCACCATCGCCCAGAGCCACCACGTGGCCGGCGGCTGGCAGAAGCTGTACGAGCTCAACAAGTCGGTCCTGAGCGCCGGTCCTGACGTGCTCTACCCGGGCCAGCAGCTGAGCCTGGGCGGCTCGGCCACCGCCGCCCCCCAGAGCAGCGACAGCACCCCGGCCGCCAGCACCCCGGCGCCGGCCGTCAACGCCCAGGCCACCGCCTCCACCACCACCGCCGCCCCGGCGCCCGCCTCCGGCGCGATGGCCACCGCCATCGCCTTCGCGGAGTCGAAGGTCGGTCAGGCCTACATCTACGGCGGCACCGGCAACGGTGGCTGGGACTGCTCCGGCCTGACCCAGGCCGCGATGGCCTCGGCGGGCATCTCCATCCCGCGGGTGGCCGCCGACCAGGCCGCCGCCAGCACCCCGGTGTCGATGAACAGCCTGCAGCCGGGCGACCTGCTGTTCTGGTCCAACAACGGCCAGAACTCGGGCGTCTACCACGTCGCCATCTACGTCGGCAACGGCCAGTTCGTCGAGGCCGCCAACCCGAGCGCGGGCGTGAAGTACGAGACCATCAGCAACTACGCCCCGGACTTCGCCGGCCGGGTCTGAACCTGACGGCACAGCGCTGAGCAGCCGCTGGACAGCAACGAGGGCCGCCTCCCCACTCTCCGGGAGGTGGCCCTCGGCCGATCCGGTGAACCGGCGTCACGGCGCTTTCGGCTGCCGGCGCCGGGCGAACCAGACCAGCGCGACGAAGACCGCCGCGCCGATCACCGCGCCGATCAGGCTGGCCCCGCGGAACCAGGGAGCGTTCACGTCCATCGTGCGCTGCCCCGCGTGCGCACCGCTGCCGTCGCCGACCACCACGCCCAACGTCCACAGGTTCGGCAGCGCCAGCACCAGGGCGACCGCCACCCAGGCCGCCGAGACCTTCCAGGACCGGCGCCGGCGCAGCCCGAACCAGGCCACCAGGAGCGGCAGCAGGGTGCAGGTGACGCCGGTGAGCAGGCCGAAGACCAGTCCGCTGGAGAGCCGGCCGTGCACGCTGTCGCCCACCTGCTGGGCCCACCAGCGCGGGACGGTGGCGGCCCACAGGAAGTAGAGGCCGATCAGTGCGGCCAGCGAGCAGCCGCCGAGCAGCAGTCGGCGCCGCCAGTCCGGGCGGGCTGGCGGCGCCGTTTCGTCGGGTCGCTGCGAGGTGGCTCCCATGCCTCGATGCTGGCACCGGTGGATCTTCGGCGCCTGTCGGGCCGGGACCGACTAGTCCCCGCGGTGGGGCCTGGCCCCGGTGGAGCCGCGCATCACCAGCTCCGGCTGGAACATGTACTCCACCCGCTGGGCCGGCTCGCCGCCGACCTCCTCCAGCAGCGCGTCGACGGCGGCGGTGGCCATCGCCTCCACCGGCTGACGGATCGTGGTGAGCGGAGGCTCGGTGAAGGCGATCAGCGGTGAGTCGTCGAAGCCGACCACCGAGATGTCGCCGGGCACGGCGAGCCCGCGCTGACGCACCGCGCGGATCGCGCCCAGCGCCATCAGGTCGCTGCCGCAGACGATCGCGGTGCAGCCGCGGTCGAGCAGCACACCGGCCGCCGCATGGCCGCCCTCCACGCTGAACAGCGTGTGGTGCACCAGCTCGTCCAGCTCCTCGTCCCCGACGCCGAGCACCGAGCGCATGGCCGCGGTGAATCCCTCGATCTTGCGCAGCACCGGCACATAGCGGCGCTGACCGACCGCCAGGCCGATCCGCTCGTGGCCGAGCTCGGCCAGGTGCTGGACCGCCATCCACATCGCCGCCCGGTCGTCGGGCGAGATGAACGGCGCGGCGACCTTCTCGCTGTAGCCGTTGATCAGCACGAACGGCACCCGGCGCCCGGTCAGTTTGGCGTACCGGTCGTGGTCGGCGGTCGAATCGGCGTGCAGGCCGGAGACGAAGACGATGCCCGCCACCCCCCGCTCGACCAGCATCTCGACCAGTTCGTCCTCGGTCGATCCGCCCGGGGTCTGGGTGCAGAGCACCGGGGTGTAGCCGTGCCGGCTGAGCTGCTGCTCGATGACCTGGGCCAGTGCGGGGAAGATCGGGTTGCTCAGCTCCGGGGTGATCAGCCCGATCAGGCCCGCGCTGCGCTGGCGCAGCCGGG
This sequence comes from Kitasatospora sp. NPDC008050, assembly GCF_042957465.1. NCBI lineage: Bacteria > Bacillati > Actinomycetota > Actinomycetes > Kitasatosporales > Streptomycetaceae > Kitasatospora > Kitasatospora sp. NPDC008050. The sequence continues at coordinate 39,221 of NZ_JBIBIJ010000030.1, read as the reverse complement.
TCGGCCGCTCGTAGCCGAGCACGTCGAGGGCGGCCAGCACGGTCTGCCGGGTGGCGGCGGAGACGCCCGCCTTGCCGTTGAGGACGCGGCTGACGGTGGCCTCGCTGACCCCCGCCTGCGCCGCGATGTCCGAGAGTCGCGCCGTAGTCACGAGCCCAGAGCCTATTGCAACCATGTCAGACCGCCCACCAGCTGGTGCTGTCGGGCGCGAGCAGCCCGGGCTCGACCTGCCCGGTGGAGCTGAGCAGCAGCCGGCCCTCGGTGGCGAACACCACCGCCTCGGCGGTGGTGTTGACCAGGCAGAGGAAGGAGTCGCGGCGGAAGGCGAGCACGCCCTCGGGGGCCGGCAGCCAGGTCAGCTCGCCGCCCGCACCGAGCGCCGGGTCGGCGCGGCGGATGGCCAGCGCGCTGCGGTAGAGCTCCAGGGTGGAGGTCGGGTCGCCGGTCTGCGCCTCGACGCTGAGGCCGGCCCACTCGGCGGGCTGCGGCAGCCAGCTCGGGCCGCCCTCGACGGGGCCGAAGCCGTAGGGCGCGGCCTCGCCGGACCACGGGATCGGCACCCGGCAGCCGTCGCGGAAGCCGTCCTGCCCGCTGGCGCGGAAGAACGAGGGGTCCTGACGGACCTCGTCGGGCAGGTCGGTGACGTCCGGCAGGCCGAGTTCCTCGCCCTGGTAGAGGTAGGCCGAGCCCGGCAGCGCGAGCATCAGCAAGGTGGCCGCGCGGGCGCGGCGCAGGCCGAGTTCGCGGTCGCCGCGCTCGCGGATCTGGGTGCCGCCGGGCGGGTTGGCGAAGCGGGTGGCGTGCCGGGTGACGTCGTGGTTGGAGAGCACCCAGGTGGCGGGGGCGTCGACCGGGCGCATCGCGGCCAGCGAGGAGTCGATCACGGCGCGCAGCTCGGCGGCGTCCCAGGCGGTGCCCAGGTACTGGAAGTTGAAGGCCTGGTGCAGCTCGTCGGGGCGCACGTAGTTCGCGGTGCGCTCCACGGTGGGGGTCCAGGCCTCGGCCACCGCGATCCGCTCGCCCGGGTACTCGTCGAGGATCCGGCGCCAGGCGCGGTAGATCTCGTGCACACCGTCCTGGTCGAAGAACGGCATCACGTCGTTGCCGAGGAGCTTGAGCTGGTCGTGGCTGCCGAGGTCGGGCAGGCCGGGGGCCTTGACCAGACCGTGCGCGACGTCGACCCGGAAGCCGTCGACGCCCATGTCCAGCCAGAAGCGCAGGATCGAGCGGAACTCGTCGGCGACCGCGGGGCTGTCCCAGTTGAAGTCGGGCTGCTCGGGGGCGAACAGGTGCAGGTACCAGTCGCCCGGGGTGCCGTCGGGGTCGGTGCTGCGGGTCCAGGCCGGGCCGCCGAAGATGGACTCCCAGTCGTTGGGCGGCAGTTCGCCACTCTCGCCCTTGCCGGCGCGGAAGTGGTAGCGCTCGCGCAGCGGCGAGCCGGGGCCCTCGCGCAGCGCCCGCTGGAACCACTCGTGCTGGTCGGAGGAGTGGTTGGGGACCAGGTCCACGATGATCCGCAGGCCCAGTTCGTGGGCGTCGCGGATCAGCGCGTCGGCGTCCAGCAGGGTGCCGAACATCGGGTCCACCGCGCGGTAGTCGGCCACGTCGTAGCCGGCGTCGGCCTGCGGGGAGGCGTAGAACGGGGAGAGCCAGACCGCGTCGACGCCGAGGTCGCGCAGGTAGGGCAGCCGGCTGCGGACGCCCGGCAGGTCGCCCATGCCGTCACCGTTGGCGTCGGCGAAACTGCGCGGGTACACCTGGTAGATGACCGCGTCGCGCCACCAGCGACTGGGCTCGCCGGCGGGGGTGGCGACGGCGGACAGCGGCCGGGGGGTGTCGGCCAGGTTCTGGGTCATCAGGCGGATCCCTTGGGAACTAGGTATCGTGTCGCGCACTCACTCGAGTGTGCGATCGACGCACGAGCAACAGGCAGAATACTGGTAGGAGTTGACCGTCCGTCAGGACTTCGCGGCACCCGCGGTCAGCCCGGTGACCAGATTCTTCTGGACCAGGTAGAAGAGCGCCGTGACGGGAATCGCGATCAGCACGGCGGTGGCGGCCATCAGGTTCCACTGGCTGTCGTGCTCACTGACGAAGCTGCTCAGACCCACCGCGAGGGTGTACTTGTCCGAGCTGAGCATGAAGGTGGAGGCGAACGGCACCTCGGCCCAGGCGGTCAGGAAGGAGTAGAAGACGGCGACCGCCAGGCCCGGCCGGGCCAGCGGCAGGATCAGCCGCCAGAAGGTGCCGAACGGGCTGAGCCCGTCGACCCGGCCCGCCTCGTCGATCTCCGCGGGGATGGTGTCGAAGTAGCCCTTCAGCAGCCAGGCGCAGTACGGCACGGTGGTGCCGGCGTAGACCAGGATCAGGCCGCCGTAGCTGTCCAGCAGGCCGAGGTTGGCCATGATGTAGTACATCGGCACGATCAGCACCGCGATCGGGAACATCTGGGTCACCAGCAGCGACCACATCAGCGGGCGCAGGCCCGGGAACTTCATCCGGGAGACGGCGTAGCCGGTGCTGGCGGCGATCAGCACGCCGAACACGGCGGTGCCGCCGGCCACGATCAGCGAGTTGCCGAACCAGGTCAGGAAGTCGGTGTGGTTGAGCACCGTGGTGAAGTTGGCGAAGGTGGCCTTGCCGAGGATCTTCCCGGGGTGCAGGTAGTCCGTCTCGTCCGGGCCGAGCGCGATGTAGAAGATCCACAGCACCGGGAAGACCGCGATCAGCGCGGCCAGGCCCAGGGTGGTGTGCAGCAGCGCGGTGGCACCGGGGCTGCGCTCGCCACGGGCGCGGACCTTTCCGGGCCGGGCCGGGGTGCTGGGCGCGGCCGGGCGGGCGGCGGCGCCGGGCCGGTCGGTGGTGGTGCTCATCGGGTGGCCTTTCCGTTCCTGGGGGTCTGCTGGGCCTGCTCGGCGGGCTGCTCGGGGCAAGAGGCGATCGGGGATCCCATGGCGGGTCAGATCGCCGTCTGGTCGTTGCGCTTGAGCCAGCGCTGGTAGAACCCGGTGAAGACGATCAGGATGGAGAGCAGGATGATGCCGTAGGTGGCCGACTGCGCGTAGTCGCGCGGCAGTTGACCGAAGCCCAGCTGGTAGGCCCAGGTGACCAGGATCTGCGCGTCGGGCGCGTTGGTCTTGCCGAACAGCAGGAAGATGATGGTGAACTGGTTGAAGGTCCAGATCACCCCGAGCAGCACCACGGTGCTGGTGACCGGGCGCAGACCGGGCAGCGTGACGTAGCGGAACCGCTGCCAGGCGCTCGCGCCGTCCATCTCGGCCGCCTCGTACAGCTCGCCCGGGATCGCCTGCAGGCCGCCGAGCAGCGAGACCATCATGAACGGCACCCCGCACCAGGTGTTGACCAGGATCGCCGCGGCCTTCTGCGCCAGCGGGTCCTCCAGCCAGCTGGGCTGCGGCAGGTGCAGCGAGCCGAGCAGCATGTTGACCAGGCCGCCGTCGGCCAGCATCAGCCGCCAGGAGAAGACGGTCACGAAGCTCGGCACCGCCCACGGCACGATCAGCAGCAGCCGGTAGAAGGTGCGTCCGCGCAGCTTCTGGTTGAGCATCATCGCCAGGCTCAGGCCCAGGCTGAAGTGCAGGCCGACGCAGAGGACGGTCCAGGTCATGGTCCAGACGAAGTGCGACCAGAACCGGTCGTAGGCGCCCTCGCCGAAGAGCACGTCCTGGTAGTTGTGCAGGCCGACGAACTTGAAGGTGTCGGGGATGTGGTTGACCCCGATCGTGTGCCCCACGTTGAGGCTGGTGGCGTCGGTCAGCGTCAGGTAGATGCCGCGGCCGAGCGGATAGGCCACCAGCACCCCCAGCACGATCACCACGGGCGCGGCCATCGCGTAGGCGTACCAGTACGTGCTGTACGAGCGCTTCAGGCGCTGCACCAAGGCTGTCATGGGGGTGGAACACCTTCTCCGGGTCGGTACCTGACGGCGCACTCGCCCGGCCCGCCCCCTCGGCGGGCCGGACGAGTGTGGGGGGCTTGGCAGCCCGCGGGACTTACTTGCTGAAGTCCGGCAGCAGCTTGGTGTAGTCCTGGGCGCTGGCGTCCAGACCGGACTGGATGCTCTGCTGCCCCTGCGCGATCTTGCCGAGGTTGGTGCTCAGCGAGGTGAAGAGCGAGGAGTACTCGGGCAGCGCCGGGCGCGGCTGGGCCACGTTGAGGATCTGCTGGAAGCCCGCGATACCCGGGTTGGACTTGACGTCCGCGGTGAAGGCGTCGGGGCGGGTGGGCAGCGTGGAGTTCTTCTGCGCGATGAAGGCCTCGCTGTCGGCCGAGGTCATGAAGGCGGCGAACTTCTCGGCGGCGGCCTGGTGGGCGGCGTCCGAGCCGGCGAAGACGGCGAGGTTGTGGCCACCGGTCGGGGCGCCGGCCTTGCCGGTGGAGCCGGCCGGCACCGGGGCGATGCCGAGGTTGCCGTGGTCGGTGAAGGCCGAGCCCTGGTAGATGTTGGTGATCTCCCAGGGGCCGTTGATGATCGCGGCGACCTTGCCGTTGTTGAACGCGTCCATCATGTGCGCGTACGAGTCGGTGGTCACGTCGGCCTTGACGGTGCCGGGCGCGGTGAACAGCGACTGGTAGGTGGCCACCGCCTTGGCCGCGGCGGGCGAGTTGACGGTGATCTTCTTGTTGGCGGCGTCGACCAGGTCGGTGCCCTCGCCGAAGAAGAGCGGCAGCGCGTAGTAGCTGTCGCCGGCGCGCATCTCGAAGCCGTCGACGCCGGTCTTGTCCTTGAGGGTGGCGGCGTCGGCCTTCAGCTCGTCCCAGGTGGTGGGCGCGCTGGTGATGCCGGCCTTGGCGAACAGCGCCTTGTTGTAGAGCAGGCCCAGGGTGTCGGTGACCAGCGGGACGCCGTAGGTCTTGCCCTGGTACTGGGCCTGCTTGATCAGGCTGGGCTGGTAGGCCGAGGGCTGGGGCAGCGCGGGGGTGCCGTCCAGCGGGGTCAGGAAGCCGGACTTGGCGAAGGCGGCGGTCCAGCCCACGTCGGAGCGGAAGACGTCGGGGGCACCCTTGCTGCCCATCGCGGTCTGCAGCTTGTCCTGCGCCTGGTCGAACGGCACGTTGACGAAGTTGACCTTGATGTCCGGGTTCGCGGCCTCGAACTTCGTGACCACGGCCTGGTAGTTCGGGGCCTCGTTGGTCGCGTTGGAGGTGTCCCAGTAGGTGATGGTCACCGGGCCGGAGGCCGCGCCGGACGAACCGGAGCCGCTGCTGCCGCAGGCCGCGAGCGACACCGTGAGGGCCGCTACCAGGGCGAAGGCCGCGCTGCCACGCCGCATGAGAACTCCTAGGAGGAAAAGGGTGGTGGGGGTGGGGTGCCCGGGCAGGACGGCGGGAGCGCATACTGGCCCCCTGACACCGACCGCACTGGGTGTCGACGCCGGGCTGTGAGCAGGAACGTAACAGCGCTGCAAGGCGCTTTGAAAGTTCTTGCAGCAAGTTTCTGCAAGAACACGGGGATCGTTACATCCGCGTGTCCGGAGAGTTGCCTCGGTGCGTCTTGACGGTTCGCCCGGATTCGTTCCGCTTCCGGGCGGCCCCACCAGCCTGGTGTCCTTGACAGCACCAGGCCGCTGGCCATGGGATTGGTCTTGTCCACCCCCACCCCCGGGTGGACGGCCCTGGCCGGCGCAGTCCAGGGTGGTCAGTCGCTCAGGAGGCGCAGATGGCGTACTACCGCACCGTCGGCACGGTGCCGCCGAAGAGGCACACACAGCACCGCAACGAGGCCGGCGGCCTCTACTACGAGGAGCTGATGGGCGAGGAGGGCTTCTCCTCCGACTCCTCGCTGCTCTACCACCGCGCCATCCCCTCCGCCCTGGTGGACAGCCGGATCTGGGCCCTGCCGGAGGGCAAGCCCGAGCCGAACCACCCGCTCAAGCCCTTCCACTTCAAACTGCACGACCTCTTCCCGGGCGAGGAGTGGCGCCAGACCGACGCGGTGCGTGGACGCCGGGTGGTGCTCGCCAACGCCGACGTGCGGATCGCCTACGTCGCCTGCGGCCAGCCCTCACCGCTCTACCGCAACGCCATAGGCGACGAGTGCGTCTACGTCGAGTCCGGCAGCGGCACGGTCGAGACGGTCTTCGGCACGCTGGAGGTGGGCCAGGGCGACTACGTGGTGCTGCCGCGCGCCACCACCCACCGCTGGCTGCCCACGGGCGAGCAGCCGCTGCGGCTGTACGCGATCGAGGCCAACAGCCACATCACCCCGGCCAAGCGCTACCTCTCCAAGTTCGGCCAGCTGCTGGAGCACGCACCCTTCTGCGAGCGCGACCTGCGCGGGCCGGTGGGGCCGCTGCTGGCCGACGTCGGTGAGGGCGCCGCCGAAGACACCGAGATCTACGTCAAGCACCGCGGCAACGGCTCCTCGGGCATCGCCGGCACGGTCTTCGTCACCCCCACCCACCCCTTCGACGTGGTGGGCTGGGACGGCTGCCTGTACCCGTACGTCTTCAACATCCGCGACTACGAGCCGATCACCGGCCGGATCCACCAGCCGCCGCCGGCCCACCAGGTCTTCGAGGGCAACAACTTCGTGATCTGCAACTTCGTGCCGCGCAAGGTGGACTACCACCCGCTCTCCATCCCCGTGCCGTACTACCACTCCAACGTGGACAGCGACGAGGTGATGTTCTACTGCGGCGGTGACTACGAGGCCCGCAAGGGCTCCGGCATCGGCCAGGGATCGGTCTCGCTGCACCCCGGCGGCCACACCCACGGCCCGCAGCCCGGTGCCTACGAGCGCTCGATCGGCGCCGAGTTCTTCGACGAGCTCGCGGTGATGGTGGACACCTTCCGTCCGCTGGAGGTGGCCGAGGGCGGCCGGGCGAGCGACGACGGCAAGTACGCGTGGAGCTGGAGCGGGCGCGGCCCGCAGGACGGTGGCAAGCAGCAGTGACCTCCCTTCAGAGCTGGGTGCCGGTGCCGGAGGGCTCCGACTTCCCGGTGCAGAACCTGCCCTACGGCGTCTTCACCCCGCGCGGCTCCAGCCAGGCCCGGGTGGGCGTGGCGATCGGCGAGTTCGTGCTGGACCTGTCGGCGGTCTGGGCGGGCACCCCGCTCGGCGCCGACCTGGCCACCGGCTCGCTCAACCTCTTCATGCGGCGCGGTCCGGGTGAGTGGGCGTACGTCCGCGAGCGGGTCACCGACCTGCTCACCACCGAGGGCGAGCGACGGCTGGTGGAGGCCAACCTGCACCGGATCGACGAGGTGCGGCTCCACCTTCCGGTGGAGGTGGCCGACTACGTCGACTTCTACGCTTCGGAGCAGCACGCCACCAACCTGGGCCACATCTTCCGCCCCGGCGGCGAGGCCCTGCTGCCCAACTGGAAGCACCTGCCGGTCGGCTACCACGGCCGGGCCGGCACGGTGGTGGCCTCCGAGACCGGGATCCGCCGTCCCAGCGGCCAGCGCAAGGGCCCCGGCGATCCGGCGCCGGTCTTCGGCCCCACGGTGAAGCTGGACATCGAGGCCGAGCTGGGCTTCGTGGTCGGCACGGGCTCCACCCTGGGCGAGCCGGTGAGCGTGGACGACTTCGCGCAGCACGTCTTCGGCGCGGTGCTGCTCAACGACTGGAGCGCGCGCGACATCCAGGCCTGGGAGTACGTGCCGCTCGGCCCGTTCCTCGGCAAGTCCTTCGCCACCTCCATCTCCCCCTGGGTGGTGCCACTGGCGGCACTGGAGGCGGCCCGGGTGGCCACCCCGGCGCAGCAGCCGCAGCCACTGCCCTACCTGGTGGAGAAGGAGCCCTGGGGCCTGGACCTCAGCCTTGAGGTCAAGCTGAACGGCGCGGTCGTCTCCCGGCCGCCGTACGCCGGCATGTACTGGTCGCCGGCCCAGATGCTCGCCCACACCACCGCCAACGGCGCCTCGCTGCGCACCGGCGACCTCTACGGCTCCGGGACCATCTCCGGCCCCGAGGCCGACCAGCGCGGCTCGCTGATCGAGCTGACCTGGAACGGGCGGGACCCGCTGACCCTGCCGGACGGCTCGACCCGGACCTTCCTGATGGACGGCGACACCGTGACGATGTCCGCCTCGGCGCCCGGCCTGGACGGCGTGCGGATCGGCTTCGGCGAGGTCTCCGGCACGATCGCGAGCTGACGCTCCACCAGCCGGCGCACCCGCGCCCAAAGGCCGGTCACCCTCTATGGGGTGGCCGGCCTTTCTCATGGTCCACCCAGGGAAGATTTGCATACTCGTAACATCAACTACCCGACTGGCTGCCCTACAGTTGTCGCCGCACCGTCAAAACGGTGCTCCCCCACCGAAGTTCGCGCGACAGCCACACCTCCTCTCACCCCCACCGGGAGCAGCCATGTCCGCAACTCCTCGCCGCAGCCTGGCCATCGCCGCCGCACTCACCGCGCTCCTCGCCGGCGCCGCCCCCGCCCTCGCCGTCGGCGCCCCCACCCTGGTCAACGCACCGATGGCGGTGGGCCAGGGCCACCTCACCGCCCACGGCGGGATCCTGCACAGCACCAGCAGCAACTGGTCCGGCTACGCCGCCACCGGCAGCAAGTTCACCAGCGTCAGCGCCAGTTGGGTCCAGCCCGCGGCCAGCTGCAACGGTGACGACACGTACTCCAGCTTCTGGGTCGGCCTGGACGGCGACGGCAGCAACTCGGTCGAGCAGACCGGCAGCGAGGTGGACTGCTCCGGCGGCCAGCCGCAGTACTACGCCTGGTACGAGATGTACCCGGCCTACCCGGTCAACTTCAGCAACACCGTGGCGCCCGGGGACCACTTCACCGCCTCGGTGACCACCAACGGCAGCGGCTCCTTCACCCTCAAGCTCTCCGACACCACGCAGGGCTGGAGCAAGACCGAGAACAAGACGCTGCGCAACGCCGCGCTGGCCTCCGCCGAGATCATCGCCGAGGCGCCGTCCGACAGCAGCGGCGCACTGCCGCTGACCGACTTCGGCAAGGTGAACTTCACCTCGGCCACCGCCAACGGCAAGTCGATCGGCAGCTTCAACCCGGACAACATCACCATGGCCAGCAACGGCACCACCCTGGCCAGCACCTCCTCACTTCAAGGCGGCAACGCCTTCTCGGTGACCTGGCAGAACGAGAGCTGAGCTGACGTCGGGCGCGGCGGCACACCCGAACGGGTGAAACACGAGGTCGTTCTGAGTATGTGTCACATCACCGGACCGTAAGACGGGCATAAGGCATCTCAACGCCAACCCCCGTCCGTACACAACCTTCCGGTGGAGTCGCCATGCCCGTCCCCCGTCGCCGCGCCCTCGCCTGCACCGCCGCCCTGGCGGCGGTGCTCGCCAACGCCGTCCCCGCCCTGGCCACCGCACTGCCCGCGCCGCTGAACGCGCCGCTGGTGGCCACCTCGCCCGTACTGACCGAGGCGCACAACGGCCTGCGCCACGGCACCAGCACCAACTGGTCCGGCTACATCGCCACCAGCACCAACGGCACCAAGTTCACCAGCGTCACCTCCCACTGGGTCCAGCCGACGGTCGACTGCACCAACCAGGACACCTACTCCAGCTTCTGGGTGGGCCTGGACGGCGCGGTCAGCAAGACCGTCGAGCAGACCGGCAGTTCGGCGGACTGCTCCAGCGGCCAGCCGGACTACTACGCCTGGTACGAGATGTACCCGGCCTACCCGGTCAACTTCTACAACGCCGTAGCCCCCGGGGACCACTTCACCGCCTCGGTGACCACCAACGGCAAGGGCTCCTTCACCCTCAAGCTCTCCGACACCACGCAGGGCTGGACCCACACGGTCAACAAGACCCTGCTCAACGCCGAGCTGTCCTCCGCCGAGGTGATCGCCGAGGCGCCCTCCACCACCAGCGGCCCGCTGCCGCTGAGCAACTTCGGCACCGTCGACTTCAGCTCGGCCACCGCCAACGGCAAGCCGCTCGGGGACTTCAACCCGGAGAACGTCACCATGGCCCGCCAGGGCCGGACGCTGGCCGCCACCTCACCGCTCAGCGGCGGCAACGCCTTCTCGGTGACCTGGCAGAACAGCAACTGACCCTCGGTCAGTAGGGCTGCACCAGCACGTGCGCCGCGCCGGGGATGCCGACCTTCAGCAGCTCGTCCTCGGCCGGCGTGGTCACCCCGCCGGTCTCCTGCGTGAGGATCGCCCGGGACAGCGCCTGCACCCACATGGCCCGCGGCCGGCGCCGCTCCTCCCAGGCGGCCAGCGCCTGCGGCAGCTGCGCGTGCGCGTCCAGCGACTGCGCCAGCACCAGCGCGTCCTCCACCGCCATCGCCGCGCCCTGCGCCAGGTGCGGGGTACTGGCGTGCGCCGCGTCGCCCGCCAGCACCAGCCGGCCGGCCTGCCACGGCGCCTCAACGGTGACCTGGGAGATCCGCGAGTAGACCACCGCGGCCGGGTCGGTGACCTGGGCCAGCGCGGCGGCGATCGGACCGCCGAAGCCGTCCAGCCGCTCGGCGAGCTGCTCGTGCGCGCGCAGCGGGTCCGGGCGGAAGTCCGCGGCCTCCGCCGAGACCGTGCCGAGGTACATCAGGTCCTCGGTGATCGGGGTGAGCAGCGCCTTGGCGTTCCGGTTGCCGGCGCTCATCAGCACGCCCACCACCTCCGGATCCCGCGGCAGCGTGACGCGCCAGTTGGCGAAGCCGGTGTACTCGGGGGTGAAGCGCTCGCCGTACATGCGGGTGCGCAGCGGGGAGCCGATCCCGTCGAAGCCGACCACCAGGTCGTAGCGCCCGGCCGTGCCGTCGGAGAGGGTGACCTCGACCCCCGCGGCGTCCTCGTGCAGCTCGCCGATCGTGGTGCCGAACCTGATCCGGGCGCCGGCCGCGGTGGCGGCGGCGCCCAGCACCTCGGCCAGCGCCGGACGGGGTATGCCGTTGTTCGACGGCACATCGCCCATCCGCGGCTGCGGGATCTTGGCCAGGGTGGCGCCGGCCGGGTCGCAGATGGTCAGCACCTCCCACTCGAAGCCGGCTGCCAGGCACTCCTGGAGCACGCCGATCTCGCGCATCACGTGCAGGGCGTTGGAGGGCTGGATGATGCCGACCCCGAGCGCGTCCAACTCCGCGCGCAGCTCGGCGACATCCACCTGGTGGCCGCGCCGGGCCAGCGCGGTGGCCAGCGTGAGGCCGCCGATGCCGCCGCCGTGGATCAGCACGCGAAGGGGTGAAGTGGTCATCATCAGTGGCGGGTCCTTGGAAGAGGCTCAGACGAGAGCGGGCTGGTTGATCAGGTGGTCCACCAGGGCGAGCAGGACGTCCCGGCCGAACGCGCGTGAGCGCACGTCACCGATCAGCAGCGGCACCTGCGGGTCCAGGTCGAGGGCACCGCGGATCTCGGCGGCGGAGCGGTCGTCCACGCCGTCGAAGCAGTTGATCGCCACCACGAAGGGGATGCCGCGGCTCTCGTAGAAGTCGATCGAGGCGAAGCTGGTCGTCAGACGCCGGGTGTCGGCCACCACCACGCCGCCCAGCACGCCGTTGACCAGGTCGTTCCACATGAACCAGAAGCGCTCCTGGCCCGGCGTGCCGAAGAGGTAGACCACCAGGTCGGAGCCGATGCTGATGCGGCCGAAGTCGAGTGCGACGGTAGTGGTGTCCTTGGCGTCCACGCCGTCCAGGAAGTCCACCCCGACACTGGCCCGGGTCAGGTACTCCTCGGTGCGCAGCGGGGTGACCTCGCTGACCGAGCCCACCAGGGTGGTCTTGCCGACGCCGAAGCCGCCCGCGATCAGGATCTTGACGGCGGCGGGAGCCGCCTGACTGTCTGTCATCTTCTAAAGTCTCCGGAGTCCGTCGCGTACGGCGGTCAGCAGGCCGAGGTCCACCCCGCCGCTGGCCCGGGCCACCGCGATCGGGGCACGGGCGAGCAGCAGGCCCTGGGCGATCAGGTCGCCCAGCAGGATCTTGGTCACCGAGACCGGCAGGTCCAGGTCGGCCGCCAACTCGGCGACCGCCGCCGGCTGGCGCAGGCAGCGGGCCAGGATGGTGCGGTGCTCGGGCTGCAGCCGCCGCCCGGCCTGCTCGGCGGCCTGCGGGGCGGCGGTCAGCACGGTGATCAGGGTCAGGTCGTCGCGCTCGGGAGCGGTGCGGCCCCGGGTGATGGTGTACGGGCGCACCATCGAGTCCGCCCCGTCGTCCCCGAGTTCGCGCTCCGCCTCGCTCCAGTGCGGGCTCACCCGACGCTCCGGATCGGGGTGCCGAGCTTCTGGCCGACCTGCTGCACCAGGGTGTGCATGGCCAGCGACATCACCTCGGCGTCCACCTCCTGGGAGGCGATCACGGCCAGGTGGGTGCCCTGGCCCGCGGCGGTGATGAAGAGCCACAACTCGGCCAGCTCCACGATCACCTGGCGCACCCCGCCGCCGCCGAACAGCGTGCCCACGCCCCGGGCCAGGCTCTGCTGCCCGGTGGCGACCGCGGCCAGCCGCTCGGCGTCGGCCCGGTCGATGCCACGGGACTGGCTGACCACCAGGCCGTCGTCCGAGAGCAGCACGGCGTGTCTGGTCCCGGCCACCGAATCGACCAACCCGTCCAGCAGCCAGTCCAGGTCCTGGTGGGTGGCGGTGGTGCGCGTCATGGCTGGTCCTTTGGGGTGGGGATGGGGGTCAGTTCAGTCGTCTCGTCACCGAGTCGGGCGGCGCGCGAACGCCGTTGGAAGGCGCCGATGGCGGCGCCGGACCGGGCCGGTGCGTCGCTGGGCGCCTCGGTCACCGCAGACGGTTCGGCCGGTTCGGCACCGTCCGCCGGGGTCTGGGGCAGGCGCAGCTCGGCGACCAGGCTGGCCTGGCGGACCCGCTGCGGCAGTGGGGGCTGGACGCTCTCCGCCGTGCGTGCGTGGTCGGTGCCGCCCTCGGCCCAGGACGGGCGCGGGGCGGGGAGCTGCGCGGGCCCGGGCACCTGGACGGACTCGGACTCGGGGGTGCGTCCGGGTGCCGGGGTGGCCTCGGCTCCGGGCGCCGGGTCGGCGGCCGGCGCCGCCACCGGCGGCGCGATCGACGCGGCGGTGGCCCCGGCCAGCGCCCGCCCGCGCACCCGGGACGGCAGCGCGCCGGGCTCGGGGGCGGCAACGGCGGTGAGTTGTCCGCCGGTGAGCTGCCCGTCGCCGGACGACCCGTCGGTGACCAGCTCGTCCGGGATCAGCAGCACCGCGCGGGTACCGCCGAAGGCGGAGGGACGGAACTCCACCCGCAGCCCGAGGGTGTCGGCCAGCCGGGCCACCACGTAGAGGCCGAGCCGGATGTCGTCGGCCTGGGCCAGCACGTCCATCCGGGGCGGACGGCGCATCAGGGTGTTGGCGGCCTCGTACTGCTCGGGCTCCATGCCCAGGCCGCGGTCCTCGATCTCCACCGCCAGACCCCGCCCGACCATGGCGGCGCGCACCTCGACCGGCGTGGGCGGCTTGGAGAAGGCCGCGGCGTTCTCCATCAGCTCGGCCAGCACGTGCACCACCGGGCCGACCGCGCGCTCGGAGAGCCAGGGGCTGCCCTCGACGTCGATCAGGATCCGCCGGTAGTCCTGCACCTCGCCCTGGGCGGCGCGCAGCACGTCCAGCAGCGGCACCGGCTTGCGCCAGCGTCGCTGCGGCTGACCGCCGGCCAGGATGACCAGGTTCTCCTCGTAGCGGCGCAGGCGTGCGGTCAGGTGGTCGAGGTCGAAGAGGCCTTCCAGCACCTCGGGGTCCTCGTGCCGGCGCTCCATCTCGTCCAGCGTCTTGAGCTGAAGGCCGATCAGCAGCTGGGTGCGGCGGGCGATGCGCTGCAGCAGGCGTTCGAAGCCGCGGTGCTGGTCGGCCTGTGCCACGGCGGCCGTCACCGCGCTGTGCCGGGCCGAGTTGAGCGCCTGGCCGAGCTTGGTCAGCTCGTCGCCGCTGGTCGGCTCGGTGGCGATCGCCCGGCTCTCCTCGGCCGGCTCCAGCTGCTCGCCGCGGCCGAGGCGCTCCACCAGCTCGGGCAGGGTGCGCTCGAGTTCGCCGGCCTGGTCCTGCAGGTCGACGATCCGCCGGCGCAGCGAGCGGGTGAGCCGCCAGGAGGTGATGATCACGGCGATCACGGCGAGCAGGCCGATCACGCTGGTCAGCACCACGCGCAGGAAGAGCGAGAGGATGGTGCTCTTGCCCGTGCTGACCACCGCGTTGGTGCGGGTCTCCAGCAGCGAGACCAGCTGCGGGGTGGACAGGTCGACGGCCTGGCGCCACTGTGCCTGGTCGGGCGGCAGCTGGACCGTGCCGTCGGCCCCGGCCGCGGCGGGCTTCAGCAGGTCCTGCTCCACGACGCTCTTGGCCTGCCAGGCCGGGCTGCTGGTCAGCCGCTGCACCGCGGCGCTCTCCGCGGCCGGCAGGTAGGGCAGGATCTTGCTGTTGTAGAGGAAGTACTGCGAGCCGATCTGCATCTGCACCGCCTGCAGGTCCGCCACCGGGATGCGCCCACTGGGCCAGCTGCGGGCCAGGATCGCGTCCTCGCGGGAGATCGTCTCCTTCGCCCAGAACTCGTCGACCAGGATCCGCGAGATGTAGCCGACCTCACCGTTGTCGACGTGGCTCAGCGCGGTGAAGAGCCGAAGGTCGATGTTGATCAGGTTGCTGTAGAAGCTGTAGGTGCTCGCCTGGTCGGCGGCGCCGTGGTCGACCGCCTCGCGTCGCTGCGGGAGTTCGGCCATCGCCTGCTGGGCCGCCTTGACCGCGTCGCGCACCTCGGCGGGGGCGTGGCTGTCCGAGACCCGGGAGAGCTTCTGGAAGGCGCGCACCGCGTCGTCGGTCGCCGCGCGCTGGCGGGTCAGCGCGTCGGTGACGCTGCCGGGCTGGGCCAGTTGCTCGGCGCTGAGCCGGCGCTCCTCCTGCAGGTTGTAGTACACGATGTTGGAGGGCTGGCCGGCCTTCTGGGCGAGCAGCCCCTGCGCGGCCTGCCGCTGGAAGTCGGAGAAGGTCTGTCCGGTGGTGACGGCCCAGAGCGCGGCGAGCGCGAGGCTGGGAACGATCGCCAGGACCAGCAGGGCGGTTCGCAAGCTCAGGCGTGCTCGCCTGGCTCTGGAGGGACGCGCGCGCAGGGCATTCTCCTCGGGAAAGGCGGCGCTGAGGGACGGCACGCCGTCTGTGGTACGAACTTTGACGCAGTGATACTAGTCATCTCATGTGACTAGTGGGAAAGTCCCAGGCAAACCGCAGGATCGTCACCGAGCGAAACTCCTGCCCGGGCCGCAGCTCGGTGGACGGGTAGCCCGGGTGGTGCGGCGAGTCCGGGTGGTGCTGGGTCTCCAGCGCCACACCGGCGTACGGCCCGTAGGCGGTCCCGCTCACCCCGCGCACCTCGCCCCGGAAGGCGTTGGCCGTGTAGACCTGCACGCCCGGCTCGGTGGTGAGCACCTCCACCGAGCGCCCGGAGACCGGGTCCTGGAGCAGCGCCGCGCGCACCGGCGGGCCGTCCTGCGAGCGGGCGCGCAGCACCCAGTTGTGGTCGTAGCCGCCGGGGCCGGCCAGTTGCGGGTGGTCCTGGTGGATCGCCTCGCCGATCGGCCGGGCGGTGCGGAAGTCGAACGGGGTGCCGGCCACCGGCTCGTACGGGCCGTAGGGGATCTGCCGCTGGTCGACCGGGGTGTACGCGTCGGCGTCCAGGGTGAGCAGGTGCCCGAGCACGTCGCCGCTGCCCTCGCCGGCCAGGTTCAGGTAGGCGTGGTTGGTCAGGTTGACCACGGTGGGACGGGTGGTGACGGCCCGGTACTCGATGGCCAGCTCACCGGTGGGCGAGAGCAGGTAGTCGACCCGGACGTCCAGCGCACCCGGGAACCCCTGGTCGCCGTCCGGGCTGTGCAGGCGCAGCCGGACACCGGCGCGCGGTCCGCCGGCCGACTGTCCGCCGGCTCCCTTCTCGTCCGGCGCCATCTCGTCCGGCGCGATCTCGTCCGGCGTCGTCCGGGCCGGCACCTCCTCGGCGGTCCAGATCCGGTTGGCGAAGCCGTCGGGGCCGCCATGCAGGGTGACCCCGGCGCCGGTCGGCGCGAGCGGGTGGGCCACCCCGTCCAGGGTGATCACGCTGTCCGCGATCCGGTTGGCGTAGCGCCCGACGGTGGCCCCGAAGTGCCGGGCCGGGCCGAGGATCTGGCCCAGGTCCTCGGTGCCGAGCAGGACCTGGGCCACCGCCCCGGTGCGGTCGGGGATCCGCACCCCGTGCAGGGTGGCGCCCAGGGTCAGCACCGTCACCTCGACGGGGCCGGCCCGCAGTGTCCAGCGCTCGACCGCGGCACCCGCCCCGCCGGGCGCCAACGGGGCGTGCGAGACCGTCACCGGGTGCGCGGGATTCGGCGCCATCTGCTGCTCCTCGGGCCAGGGGAACCAGGCTTTCTGTCGGCAGCAACCCTAGAGCTTGTCAGGTCCCTTCCAGGTCAAGGCCTCTCGGTGTCCCGGCCCGGCATGCCGAGGGCCGCGGCCAGCCCCTCCCTGGTGCTGCCGGTCTTGCGGTGCACGGCCGCCAGCCGACGGTTGATCAGGCTCACCGCGACGTTCAGCCGCTCGGCGATCTGCACCGGCGACAGGCCCTCCACGGTCAGCTCGGCGACCCGCCACTCGGCCATGCTGAGCGCGTCCCGCCCGGTGCTGCGCAGCCGGTTGGGCCGCAGGCCCGAGGCCTTGAGCTCCTCACGGGCCCGGGCCACCAGGCCGTCGGCGTTGCACTCCACGCCCAGCTCCATGCCCTGGTGCAACTGCTCGGTGGCCTCGTCGAGCCGGCCCACCCGGCGCAGCGCCGCGCCCAGGTCGACCAGCGCGAAGGCGTGCTCGTAACCCGCCGGGGAGCGGCCGAGTACCCGCACGGCCTCGCCGAGCAGTTCCACCGCCTGCTGCCCGTCGGCCACCGCGGCGCTCATCCGCAAGGCGCTGCCGACCGCCGAGGAGGCGCCGAACTCCCTGGCCCGGCGCACCCCCTGCGCGGCCAGCTCACGGGCCCGGTCCGGCTCCTCGGGCAGCACGGCCTGGGCGAGGTGGCCGATCCACGGCGCCCAGATGGTGTTGTGCCAGCCGCGTTCGGCCAGCCGCCCGCCGACCTCGGTGAACACCTCCGCCGCGGGGCGCCGGTCGCGCTGGGCCAGCAGCAGCTTGCCGTAGAGGGTGGCCGCGTCCGGCAGCACCATCGCGGTGGGGTGGTAGGGCGGCGCGAAGCCGTGGTCGGCGGCCAGCTTCCAGGCCTCCTCCACCCGGCCGCGGGCCAGCAGGGTGTCCGCCAGCACGCCGACCGCGTCCCACTGCAACGGCAGGCCCGGGCCCAGCCGGCGGGCGATCCGCAGCGCGCTGCGCAGGAACTCCTCCGCCTCGGCCAGCGCGCCGCGGCGGAACCGCACCAGGCCCATCAGGAAGTAGGCGAAGCCGAGATGGCCACCGCCCCAGCCGGCCACCTCGAAGGCCCGGATCGCCTCCTCGAAGAGCTTCTCGGCGCGGTCCAGCCGGTCGGTGTAGATGTAGGTCAGGCCGATGATCCCGGGCAGTTCCAGGCCCCAGGCGCTGCTGGTCCAGCCAAGCCCGTCGGGCAGCCGGCCGTCCGGCAGCAGCGCGGAGTCCACCAGGGCCAGCACCTGGGTCACGTCGGCGCCCTGCAGCGTCAGGTCCCAGGCCCGCAGCGCCCGGGCGGCACGCGCGTACAGGTCGTCACCCGCCGGGTCGGCGGCGGTCAGCTCGGCGCTGAGCTGTGCGAGGCGCGCCGAGCGGGCCGGGCCGTCCACCTCCTCGCGCTGGAAGGCGGCCCAGATGAAGTGGGCCACCTGCAGCCTGGTCCGCCCCGGGCCCGGCGCGGTGCGCTCGGCCTCCGCCAGGGTGATGTCGGCGGCCGCCACCAACTGGCCGCTGTGCGCCAGCACCTCGGAGAGCCGGAAGGTCGCGTCCACCCGCAGCTCGCTGCTCAGGCCCGGGTCGTCCAGCGCCAGCCGCAGCTGGTTGACCGTGCTGACCGGGTCGGTGAGCAGCGTGGCGCAGCCCAGTTCGTAGATCACCTCGGCCCGGTCCTCGTCCTCCGGTGGTTCGGCCAGCGCCCGGTCCAGGCAGCGCACGGCGGCGTCCGGGGCGCCGACCGCCAGGTGCTCGCGGGCGGCCCGGCGCAGCTTGGCGACCACCTCGGGATCGCCTTCCGGGTGGGTCTCCAGCAGATGGCGGGAGGACTCCATCAGCGGGCGCCCGGCGTGCTCCAGCTCCTGCGCGGCCTTGCCGTGCATCGCGGTGCGCATGCCCAGCCGGATGGACTTGTAGAGCGAGGTGGCCAGCAGCGGGTGGACGAACTCCAGCGGTCCGTCGGCCGGGCCGTAGAGCACCTGCTGACGGCGCAGTTCGGCGATCGCCTCGGCCGCGGCGGCCGGGGTCATCCCGGCGATCCTGGTCGCCACCGGGATCGCGACCTGGGTGTTGAGCATCGCCGCGGCCTGGCCGAAGTTGAAGGTGTTGACGCCGAGTTTGCCCAGCCAGTACTCGCGGTCCATGCCCTGTGCCTCGGCGGCCAGGTCGTGCAGCAGCAGCACGTTCTCGTGCACCGGCTCGATGCCGCTCTCGCGGATCTTGGCCAGCAACGCGTTGACCAGGAACGGGTTGCCGTCGGTGACCGCCCAGACCTGGCGGCAGAAGGAGTCCTCGGCGGTGTCGGGGAAGACCTCGCGGACCAGCTTCTCGGTCGCCTTGGGCTGCAGGCCCTGGAACTCCAGGTGCCGATGCGAGTTGCCGGCCACCAGGGTGCGGAAGGCCTGGGCCTGCTGGGGCAGTTCGCCCGAGCGCCAGGCGACGGCCAGCAGCACCGGCAGCTCGGGACAGCGCTGCGCGAAGGACTCCAGCCAGCCCAGCGACTCCAGGTCGGCCCACTGCAGATCGTCCACCAGCATGACCAGCGGCGCCTTGAGGCGGGCCAGCTGGGTCATCACGTAGTCCAGACCCACCCGCACGCTCTGCGGGTCGGCCGCCTCGCCGCTGGGGACCGCCAGCCCGATCGCCGGCCCGGCGACCTCGTGCCAGGGGCCGAGCACCTCACGGCGCTGCTCGGAGTCCAGCCGCAGCAGCTCGGGCAGCAGCAACTGGCGCAGCAGGTAGAAGGGTTCGTTGCCGCGCTGCTCACCGGCCCGGCCGCTGAGCACGGTCAGGCCCTGGCGCCCGGCCAGCATCCGGACCTGGCGGAGCATGCTCGTCTTGCCCAGGCCGGGCTTGCCGCTGTAGAGCAGCAGCGAGCCGAGCTCGATGCCGCCGGCCGCGAACTGCCGCCCCAGGGTGTCGATCGCCGTCCTGGCCGCGCTGATCGCGGCCTCGCGCTCGTAGAGTCGCGGGAGCGCCGGCACCTCGTCCGCTTCCTGCCCGTTCTCCCGTTCGGTCACCGTCGGTCCCCTCCGCCTCTCCCGGGCTGCCCCAGCTTGCGCGTCGAGTCGCGCGCCGCCGGATTTCGCGCACTCCTGCCGGATGCCACGAACTCTTTCCGTGAGGCTAGCGCCGTTGCGGGCCCGACGCCGTCCCTTCGCGCAGGTAGCGACTCTGACGATGGTTCAACTGCAGATGCCGCGGGCAATTGCTGCGACAGTCAGGCCATCCGATGGTGTGATCGGCTACCCTGCGGCCCGGGCGACCCAGGGATCATGGCACGACTCACGGCGCCACCCGAAGCAGGCGTCACCCGTACGACCGGCCCTCACCTCCCGGGAGTCCGATGTCCGATGCGACCACCCTTGATGTCCCCTACCCCTACCGCCGCAACCCGCACCGGGTTGACGCCGAGGCCCACCACCGGGCCTGGCTGGCCGAGCACCGGATGCTCGGCAGTGCGCTGACGCCCGAGGCGTACGACCGCTGGGACGTGCCCGACCTGGCGGCCCTCAGCTACCCGGACTGCACCACCGAGGAGTTGGCGCTGGCCACCGACCTCATGGGCTTCTACTTCCTGTTCGACGACCAGTTCGACGGGCCGCTCGGCTACCAGCCGGCCGCGGTCGCACGGCTCTGCGACCAGCTGATCGGCGTGCTGCACGGCACGCCCGCCCCCGAGGACACCCCCTGCGCCCGCGCCTTCGAGGACCTCTGGCAGCGGATCAGCCGCGGTATGTCCCCGCGCTGGCGGGCCCGCGCGACCTTCAACTGGGAGTCCTACTTCGCCAGTCACCCGGCCGAGGCGGCGGGCCGGCGCGCCGGCCGGCTGCCCGACCGGGAGACCTACCTGATCCTGCGCCGGGGCACCGCGGCGATGGAGTCGGTGCTGGACATGGTCGAGCGGCTGGGCCGCTTCGAGGTGGCCCCGGCCGCCTTCCACAGCCCGCCGCTCAAGCAGCTGCGCCAACTGGTCGCCGACATCCCCTCGCTGAGCAACGACATCCGTTCCTACCCGCAGGAGGCACCCCGTGGGGACGTGAACAACCTGGTGATGATCGTGCGGCAGGAGCGCGGCTGCTCGCTGGAGGAGGCTGGCTCGGTGGTGCTCGCCGAGGCCCAGCTGATGGTGGACCGCTACACCCACCTGGTCGACGAACTCCCGCGCACCTACCGGGAGCTGGAGCTCGGACCGGACCAGAGCCGGACCGCGCAGCGCTACGCGGACGGCCTGACCGCCTGGCTCTCCGGCTACCTGAGCTGGGAGAGCGGCACCGGCCGTTACCAGCCCTAGGACCCGTCCGGGCGCCCCGGTGAGCAGTTCGGTACACACCGTAGCCGATCAGCTCGCGCCCGGCTAGGGTGCCCAGAGCACGCCAACTGTCGGCCATCACCTGGCTAGGAGAACCCGGACTTGACGATCTTTCAGCCACCCACCAGCTTCAAGTCCCGCTACGAGAACTGGATCGGCGGCGCCTGGGTGCCGCCGGTACGCGGCCAGTACTTCGAGAACCCGACCCCGGTCACCGGTCAGGTCTTCTGCGAGGTCGCCCGATCCAGCGCCGCCGACGTCGAGTTGGCCCTGGACGCGGCGCACGCCGCCGCGCCCGCCTTCGGCCGCACCTCCCCCGCCGAGCGGGCGCTGCTGCTGAACCGGATAGCCGACCGGATGGAGGCCAACCTCGAACTGCTGGCCGTGGCAGAGAGTTGGGAGAACGGCAAGCCGGTGCGCGAGACGCTGGCCGCGGACATCCCGCTGGCCATCGACCACCTGCGCTACTTCGCCGGCGCGATCCGGGCCCAGGAGGGCTCGCTCTCGCAAATCGACGAGGAGACCGTCGCCTACCACTTCCAGGAGCCGCTGGGCGTGGTCGGCCAGATCATCCCGTGGAACTTCCCGATCCTGATGGCGATCTGGAAGCTCGCCCCGGCCCTGGCCGCGGGCAACGCGGTCGTGCTCAAGCCCGCCGAGCAGACCCCCGCCTCGATCCTGGTCCTGATCGAGCTGGTCGCCGACCTGCTGCCGGCCGGGGTGGTCAACGTGGTCAACGGCTTCGGTGTGGAGGCGGGCAAGCCGCTGGCCTCCAGCAGCCGGATCCGCAAGATCGCCTTCACCGGCGAGACCACCACCGGCCGGCTGATCATGCAGTACGCCAGCGCCAACCTGATCCCGGTCACCCTGGAGCTGGGCGGCAAGAGCCCCAACCTGTTCTTCGCCGACGTCGCGGCCGAGCAGGACGCCTTCTACGACAAGGCGTTGGAGGGCTTCACCATGTTCGCCCTCAACCAGGGCGAGGTCTGCACCTGCCCCAGCCGGGCGCTGATCCAGTCGTCCATCTACGACCGGTTCCTCGGCGACGGCCTGGAGCGGGTGCGGGCCATCAAGCAGGGCAACCCGCTGGACACCGACACCATGGTCGGCGCCCAGGCCAGCAACGACCAGTTGGAGAAGATCCTCTCCTACATCGAGATCGGCCAGGCCGAGGGCGCCAAGGTGCTGGCCGGCGGCGAACGGGTCGAGCTCGGCGGCGACCTGGCGGGCGGCTACTACGTGGCGCCGACCGTCTTCGAGGGCCACAACGGGATGCGGATCTTCCAGGAGGAGATCTTCGGACCGGTGGTCGCGGTGGCCCGCTTCGAGGACTTCGAGGACGGCATCGCGCAGGCCAACGACACGCTCTACGGGCTGGGCGCGGGCGTCTGGAGCCGGGACGGCTCCACCGCCTACCGGGCCGGGCGGGCGATCCAGGCCGGGCGGGTGTGGACCAACTCGTACCACCTCTACCCCGCGCACGCGGCCTTCGGCGGCTACAAGAACTCCGGGATCGGCCGGGAGACCCACAAGATGATGCTGGACCACTACCAGCAGACCAAGAACCTGCTGGTCAGCTACTCGCCGCAGGCGCTGGGCTTCTTCTGATGAACGGGC
Organism: Kitasatospora sp. NPDC008050; assembly: GCF_042957465.1. NCBI lineage: Bacteria > Bacillati > Actinomycetota > Actinomycetes > Kitasatosporales > Streptomycetaceae > Kitasatospora > Kitasatospora sp. NPDC008050. Next base: position 16,999 of record NZ_JBIBIJ010000030.1, on the reverse strand, counting down.
TTGCGAGGGGCGGGGCCTGCTGATGGCGAGGGTGGCGATCACCACGGCGGCGGCCGAGCTGCTGCGTGAACTGTCCCTGGAGCACGGGTCGCTGATGTTCCATCAGTCCGGTGGCTGCTGCGACGGGTCGGCGCCGATGTGCTACCCCGCCGGGGAGTTCCGCACCTCCGACAGCGATGTGCTGCTCGGCGAGCTGACGGTGGCCGGGCTGCCCGACCCGGTCGGCGTCTGGATGGCCCGCGACCAGTTCGCCTACTGGTCGCACACCCACCTGACCATCGACGTGGTACCCGGACGCGGCAGCGGCTTCTCGCTGGAGACGCCGACCGGGCAGCGGTTCCTGACCCGCTCCCGGCTGCTGACCGACCAGGAGGCGGCGGAACTCGGCTGACCCGGCGAGGTGTCCGGCGACCGGTCGATGACCGGCCGCCGGCACCTCGCCGGACACCCCGCCGTCAGACCGCGTCGAGGCAGGACCGCACGGCCGCGATCAACCCCCGGGAGCGGATGTCGCCGGTCACCCCCGGCTGCATCCCGCAGGTGACGTAGCCGAAGCCCAGCCCGAGCTCCGGATCGGCGAAGCCGAGTGCTCCCCCGCGCCCCGGGTGTCCGAAGGCCGCGGGCGAGCTCATCGGCGAGGTCGAACTGTGCCGGAAGTAGCCGTGCCCGAAGCGCGAGTTGACGATCAGCACCCGATCGGGACCGTCGGCGGCCGGTCCCACCGCCTCGGCCAGCGTCCTGGGCGTGAAGAGCGCGGGCAGCGGCTGCCCGGGCGGGCCGCCGTGCCGGTCGGCCACGCCGATCAGCGCCGCGTAGAAGCGGGCCACCGAGCGGGCCGTACCGATCCCGTTGGCGCCGGGGATCTCGGCGGCCTGCGCGGCCGGGTCGTTCAGGTCGAGCCGCGGCTCGACGGCCCCGAAGGCGCGGGCGGTCAGCGAGGCCGGGTCCTGGTAGGCGGCCACCACCGAGCGCTTGGGCCGCAGCTTCAGCCCGCTCGCCCCCTGGCCCACGGCGGCCGGCGGCGCGGGCAGGTCGACCAGCCGGCCCACCCGGGGCGCGGCGCCGGCCGGCAGCCCGATCCACAGGTCCAGGCCGAGCGGCCGGGCGATCTCCTCGGCGAAGTACCGCCCCACCGTGCGTCCGCTCGCCCGCCGCACCACCTCGCCGACCAGCCAGCCGAAGGTGTAGGGGTGGTAGCCGTGCGCGCTGCCCGGCTCCCAGGCCGGCGCCTGCGCGGCGACCGCGGCCACCGCGGGCTCCCAGGCCAGCACATCCTCCACCCGCAGCGGGGTGTCCAGCGCGGGCAGCCCGGCGCGGTGCGAGAGCAGCCAGCGCACCGGGATCCGCTCCTTGCCGGCCGTCCTGAACTCCGGCCAGTACTCGGCCACCGGCGCGTCCAGGTCGAGCAGGCCGCGCTGGGCCAGCAGCAGCGCGACGGCGGCCGTGCAGCCCTTGGTCACCGAGCGCAGCACCTGGGCGGTGTCCGCCGTCCAGGCCACCGCGGGCACCGGCCGGCCGCCGACCTCGGGACGCGCGTCGCCGCCCCACAGGTCCACCACCTTGTGCCCGCGGACATAGAGCGCCACGGCCGCGCCGAGCTCCCCGTAGTCCCGGAAGTTGCGCTCGAAGGCCGCCCGGACCGGCTCATAGCCCGGCGCCGTCTCGCCCCAGATCTCCACCACCGCGCGCCGTCCTGCCGTTTCGTCCCGCCGATGCCTCTTGGAACCTTAGTCTGATCATCATGAGTGACCCTCGGGATGAGCTGCTGGACGTGGTCGACGAGCACGACCGGGTGATCGGCACCGCGCCGCGCGGCGAGGTCTACCGGCGCCGCCTGACCCACCGCTGCGTGATGATCCTGGTCCGCGACACCGAAGGCCGGATCTTCGTGCACCGCCGCTCGGCCGACAAGCTCTTCGCACCCGGCGCCCACGACGTCTTCGTCGGCGGGGTGGTCGGCGCCGGCGAGAGCTACGCCGAGGCCGCCGTCCGGGAGGCCGAGGAGGAGCTGGGCGTGAGCGGCATCAGCACCGAGCCGCTGTTCCGCTTCCTCTTCGAGGAGCCCGGCTACTCCTGGTTCTGCGACGTGCACCAGGCGCGCTGGACCGGCCCGGTGGCACCGCAGGCCGAGGAGATCGACTGGCACGGCTGGCTCACCGACGCCGAGGTCGCCGACCGGCTGACCCACTGGGAGTTCGTCCCGGACGGGCGCGAGGCCTACCGCCGCTACCTGGCCCGCGGCTGATCCGGCAGCTGCGCCGGGGCCCGGGCCGGCCCGAGGTCGCCCTCCTCCTCGGTGGGCTCCCACTGCGGGTGCTCGCGCACCGCCCAGCCGCGCTCCACCCACCCGGTGCGCATCCCGCGCCGGGCCTGCGGGTCGCGCAGCGCCATCCACAGGTGGCCGCCGACCACCACGCCCACCGCGAGCGCCAGCCAGTCGTGCACGAAGGTCGCCCCGGTGCGCCAGCCCAGCGGGGCCAGGCCGGTGAACCACATCAGCAGCCCGGTGCCGAGCATCACCAGCGTGGCGCCCGCGATCCAACTCGCCCAGAGCTTCTGCCCCGCGTTGAACTTCCCGGCGCTGCGCCGGTAGGAGCGCCACAGCGCCGCCTTCAGCCACTCCCGGTCGTAGGGCGCGAAGCGGTTCAGCCGGCCCAGGTCCCGGCGCAGCGCCCGGGAGCCGAGGCCGAGCAGCAGCGGCACCGGTAGCGCCAGCCCCGACCACTCGTGCACCGTTTCCACCAGGCGCCGGCGGCCCACCAGCTCGGCCAGCTGCGGCAGGTAGAGGCAGGCGGCGGTGGCGATGCAGGTCAGCATCAGCGTCGCCGTGCAGCGGTGCACCCAGCGCTCGGCGCGGGTGAACCGGGGCAGCGGCCGGTCCGCGTCCGTGTCAGCTGGTCGGGGCATCGTCGCGCCCGTTGGACTTGCCGACCCAGGCATCGACGTCATAGCCGTAGTTCTCCCAGTAACCGGTCTCGACATCTGGTGTGACGGTGATCCCGGAGAGCCACTTCGCCGACTTGTAGAAGTACATCGGCGCCACGTACAGCCGCACCGGGCCGCCGTGGTCGTGGGTGACCGGTTTGTCCTGCATCTTCAGCGCCACCAGCACGTCGTCCCGGCGGGCCTGGTCCAGCGTGAGGCTCTCGGTGTAGCTGCCGTCGAAGCAGGTGAAGTGCACGGCGGTGCCCGCCTCCTGGACCCCGGCCGCCGTCAGCAGGTCCGCGAGCCGGACGCCTTCGAACGGCGTGCCGGGCACCCGCCAGCCGGTCACGCACTGCACGTCGTGCACCAGCCGGGTCTGCGGCAGCGCCTGCAGATCGGCCAGCGTGTAGGAGCGCGGCCGGTCCACCAGTCCGCCGACCGTGAGCTGGTAGTTGGCAGCCGTCCTGACCGGCACCGGACCGGTGACCGAGTAGTAGCGGAAGCCGCCGGAGTCGGGCAGCAGGCCGGTCAGCCCGGTCGGGTCCCGCTGCGCTATTCCGGCCAGCGCCGAGTTCACGGCGTTGGACAGGGTCGGGCCCGCGGCCACCCCGGCCACGCCCAAGCCGAGCATCCCGAGCAGCACGCGTCGGCCGACCGGAGTACCCCGGGTCGGTGCATCGTCGTTCACGTCCGCCATTGTCACCGCCCTTGATGAGGGCGGGACCGTTCGCGGCCGGGACGTCAGACTTTCGTCATCTCTGCGCGCGGATCAGTGCGGATCGGCAGGCGTACGACGGGGGTGGGGCCGGATCGCCGAGGTGGATAGGGTGACGCCCATGTCCCCCCGCACGCCGCACGCGGCGTCCCAGTCCGCGGCCAGAGCCCAGCCGCGACGGCGGTTGAGCGTCGACGAGCGGCGCGAGCAGCTGATCGCCGTCGCCCTGGACCTGTTCAGCGCCCGGCCGCCGGAAGAGGTGTCGATCGACGACATCGCGGCGGCGGCGGGCGCCTCCCGGCCGCTGGTCTACCACTACTTCCCGGGCAAGCAGGCGATCTACGAGGAGTCGCTGCGCCGGGCCGGGCAGGAGCTGGCCGGCCGCTTCGAGGAGCCGCACACCGGCCCGCTCTCCGAGCGGCTGGCCCGGGTGATGGACCGCTACCTGGGCTTCGTGGCCGGCCACGGTCCCGGCTTCGCGGCCCTGCTGCGCGGCGGCTCGGTGGCGGCCAGCCCCGGCACCAACGCGGTGATCGACGAGGTCCGGCGGGCCGCCCAGGACCAGATCCTGGCCCACCTCGCGCTGCCGGACCCGAGCCCCGGGCTGCGGCTGACGGTGCGGACCTGGATCGCCAACGCCGAGATCAGCTCGCTCGCCTGGCTTGCCGACCGGCAGCAGCCGCCCCGCGCGCAGGTCCGCCAGCGGCTGGTGCAGGACTTCGTGGCCGCCCTGGTGGTGACGGCCGCGCGCGAGCCGGCGCTGGCCGCCGCCCTGCCCGGCTTCCTGGCCGCCGAGCACCCCGGCTCCCCGACCGGCGCGCTGGTCCGCGACCTCGGCGGCCTGCTGGCCGTCCCCGGCCTGCCTGAGGCCCTCGGTGCCCTGATGGCCCCGGATCCCGAGCAGGCGGGCACGTAGCCAAAGCCGTCCGGCCGGTCTGATACAACAGCGGAGCGGACGAAACAGCACAACAGAGAGCGATCGGGGGCTGCGGATCATGACGCAGGACGGCCACGGGGGCGCGCCCATGGGCCTGGCGGGAGCCGACGGCCCGGCGGTGGGGGGCCTGGCGGGAGCGGCCGTGGTGGCCCCCGCCGAGCGGATCTCCGCAACACTCGACTCGCTGGCCGAGGCGCTGCTCGGCCCGGACATCAACCGGCAGGCGCCCGGCGCCCTCGACGCCGGCCCGCGCACCACCGGGGTGGAGCAGCCGCCGGGCCTCTTCGACACCTGGCTCACCCAGAGCGGCCACGGCCGGCTGGCCCGCCCCGGCGACGGCACCGTGGTCTCCTGCGCCACGCAGCCGCCCGCGGGCTCGGCCGCCGGCACCGTCGAGCACCTGCTGGCCCGCTACGGCCGCGAGCCCGTGCGCGGGGTTGCGGCCACCACGCTGGCCGCCTTCCAGCTGCCGGTCACCGCCGAGCCCTCGGCCGCCCGGCTGCGGCCGCCGTTCGCCGCGCCGCTGGCCGAGCTCGCCGCCGGCCGGCAGACCCTGCTGCCCGCCGAACTGCCCACCGGCAGCGGGGTGGAGGTGCGGCTGAGCGTGCCGCCGGCCTTCCACGCGCTGACGGCGCGCGGCGGCGACCAGGCCTCGGCCGAGCAGCTCGGCGAGGTGGCGGAGGAGCTGTTCGCCGCCGACGGACCGTCCGCCCGCCGGGACTGGGCCGTGCTCAACGCCGCGCTGCTGGACGAGAGCGCGGCCGCCGACGTGCGGTTCAGCGCGGTGGCGGCGGTGCGGATCGACGGGCGGCCGAGCAATGCCTCGCTGGTCGTCGCACTGCACCGGGACCGGACCCCGATCGCCGAACTGGCCGCCGAACTGGCCACCTCCCGGCCCCAGGCGGAGGTGTGGACGGTGATCCTGCCGTGCGGCCCCGCCGTGGTGCTGGTCCAGGGCCGCACCGGGGCGATCCCGGCCGCGCTGGCCGCCGACGGCACCCGGCGCTGGGTGGTCTCCTCGGTGGTCCAGGCGTTCCTGCCGCTGCCGGACGGTGCCTCGCTGCTGACCGTGCAGCTGGGGACCGCGCACGGCGAGGACTGGGAGCTGTACGCGACGGTCTTCGCGGAGCTGCTGCGGAGCGTGGAGCTCGGCTGGGACGGGGTGGACGGCCGGCTCAGCCCGGGTACGGCCACCGGCTCGCCCGCGCCGGTGACGGTGACGCCGGTGCCCCAGCCCGCGGCCCCGGCACCGGCCCCGCAGCCCGCACCGGCACCGGCACCGGCACCGGCACCGGCGCCCGCACCCGCACAGCCCGCTCCCCCGGTCGCCGCACCGCCCGTCGTCGTCCCGCCGCCACCGCCGATGCCGCCGACCGCGCCACCGCCACCGCCCGTGCCGCCCACCGTCGCGCCCGCACCCGCACCCGAGCCCGCGCCACCGGCACCCGAACCGGCACTCGAACCGGCGCCCGCCAAGAAGGGCACCCCGGTCAACGTCCCCCCGCCGGACTTCGACCCCTTCGCCCCGCCGACCGAGCCCGCTCCGGCCGCAGCCCCCGCGCCCACCGCCGCCCCGGCGGCCGCCGCCGGCGTGCCCGAACCGCAGCCCGAGCCCGCCCAAGCCGCGCTCGACCCGTTCGGCACGGTGATGAAGAACGAGCCGCTCGACCCCTTCGGCACCGTCACCCGCAACACGGCCGGCGCGCCGGCCAAGCCCGCCGCGGCCCCCACCCCCATGCCCGCCGCCACCACCGCCCCGGCGCCCGGCAAGGGCACCCGGGTGAACGTCCCGCCGCCGGACTTCGACCCCTTCGCGCCCCCGACCGAACCCGAGCCCGCTCCGGCCACCGAGGCGGCGTCCGGGACCGAGCCGACCGAGGCGCCGGCTCCCAAGGGCACCCCGGTCAACGTCCCGCCGCCCGATTTCGACCCCTTCGCCCCGCAGACCGAGCCCGAACCGGCCGCGGCCCCCAAGGGCACCACGGTCAACGTCCCGCCGCCGGACTTCGACCCCTTCGCGCCCGAGAACCATGTCGCGCCCACCCCGGTGACCAGCGACGCAAGCGAATCACCAGCACCGCTCAAGCCCGATCCGTTCTCCTAGCCGCAGCAGCAGCTGACGGGGCGCCACCCGCCGGGCTCCCCTGGGGCCGCCCCCACCGGCCCGTCCCGGCGGGTCCCCCACTCCGGTGCCCCGTCAGCCAAGCTGCCCCGCCCTGGGCCCCGGACCAATCCGGGGCCTCGGGCCGACCGGCGCCTCAGGCCTGCTCGCCCTCGGGGCACGCGTAGACGCGACGGACGCTGCTGCCCAGCCGCAGCACGTCCGCGCCGTAGAGGTGGATCGAGATCGCGGTGCCGCTACAGGAGTTGCGCACCAGGTGGATGTCACCGGGCGGCGCGAAGCCGGCCACCGAGCCGAGCGGGTTGACCACGTCCTCGGTGGCGACCAGCCGCGCCGCGCCGATGCCCTCGGGGACCAGCTGGTAGCGGCGCTCGCTCTCCTGGCCCTGGTGCACCCCGGCCACGCACCAGGAGACGTGGTCATGGATCGCGGTCTGCTGCCCGGGCAGCCAGACCAGCGCCACCACCGAGAAGCTGCCGTCCGCCTCGGCGTGCAGCACGTGCTGGCGGTAGCAGTCCGGGTCGCCGAGTTGCTGGTCGGGGGTGAGCAGTTCGGGGTCGCCGAGGAAGCCGCGCAGCTGCTCGGCCACCAGCTCGGCGGTCACTGCGGGGGTCAGGCCTCGACTCACCACGGCGCGGGTCCGCGCCACCAGTGCCTCGGCCAACGGTGTGATGCGAGCGGCCGTACGGGCCGTGGTGGTCGCTGTCATGCCAGCAGCTTCCGCCCCGGCCTTCGGCCGCGTCCAAGCAGTGTTTCTTGGCGAACCCCTACGCCCGCTTATCGATCCGCCCCGGACCGGCCCCGGATGGCGGCCCCTCAGTGCCCGCGCACGATCGGATCCCTGACGTCCGCTCAGCAGCCCAGCCGGGCCGCGGCGGCCGAGCGCAGCCCGTCCAGGACCAGCTCGGTGGCGGGCAGCGGCAGGTGCTCGGGCAGGACATAGGCGCAGACCTGACGGCGGACGTGCGGCTCCAGCGCCCGTCCGGTGACCTTGCGGTGGCAGAGGAAGGACAGGACCAGCGAGGGCGCCACCGCCAGCCCCACCCCGGCCGCCACCAGGCTCTGCAGCGCCAGGTTGTCGTCGGTGGTGAAGACGATGTCGGGCTCGAAGCCCGTCTCCGCGCAGATCTGCAGGAAGTTCGCCCGGCAGCGCGCGCAGCCGGCGATCCAGCGGGCCTGGGCCAGCTCGGCCAGCCGCACGGCGTGCCGGCGGCTCAGCGGATGGCCCACCGGCAGCAGCACCGTCAGCAGGTCCTCCATCAGCGGGATCTCCACCAGCTCGCCCGGCAGCTCGGCGCGCATCCCCGGGTAGCTGAAGGAGAGCGCGATGTCGCACTCGCCGGCCAGCAGCTTGTGCAGCGACTCGGGCGGCTCGGCCTCCAGCAGTTCGACCCGCACCGCGGGGTGGTCGGCCAGCAGCCGGGCCATCGCCTGCGGGATCAGGGTGGCGTTGGCGCTGGGGAAGGCGCAGACCCGCACCCGTCCGGCCCGCAGCCGGGCCAGCGCCTGGAGCTGCTGCTGCGCGGCGCCGAGGTTGCCGAGGATCACCGAGGCGTGCCGGGCCAGCGTCTCGCCGGCCTCGGTCAGCCGCATCCGACGGCCGTCCCGGGCGAACAGCGGAACCCCGGCCTCCCGTTCCAGCGCGCGTATCTGCTGCGTGACGGCCGGCTGGGTATAGCCGAGCGAGCGCGCGGCGGCGGTGTACGAGCCGGTGCTGACCACCTCATGGAAGGTCCGGATGTGTCGGGAGTCCAGCATCCCTGAATCATAAGCAGAAGTTGGCAATCACTCACCAAGGCCTACTTGTGGTGATCACTGGCGCCGACATCCCGGCTGGTGGCGCGTGCTACCGCCCCTCACGTCGGCCCTTGAACAGATAGCCGATCACCCCACCGATCAGCAGCGTCGCGGCGAGCGCGATCCACAGCGGCGCCGTCACGGTGAACACCCAGAACTGGATCTTGACGTTGTTGAGATTGGCCAGCAGGAACCAGAGCGCGAGCGCGAAGAGCACCACACCGGCGATCAGCCTGGTGGGAATGCCGGCGATATCGCCCTGCCGCTTCTGTCCTGCGAACGAGCTGTCCGATTTTCTGGTCACCCGGGCAGTCTGCGCCCCGCGACCCCGGCGGATCGCGCGATCCGCCGCCGGCTGCCCCGAACGGCGTAGCACGGGACGCCCAAGCGGGTGGCCGACGACCCGGACCAGGCGAAATCCGCCGCACCGGGAACACCCGTGAGCTGCCGCTTGTTGACCCGACAGCAGAACTCGACAACCCCGAAGGGCCACCACAGCTCGTGAGCACCATTCCCACGATCACCCTGAACAACGGCGTCGCGATCCCGCAGCTCGGCTTCGGCGTCTGGCAGGTTCCCGAGGACGAGGCGGCCGCTGCCGTGCGCACCGCCATCGAAACCGGCTACCGCAGCATCGACACCGCCGCCATCTACGAGAACGAGGCCGGCACCGGCCTTGGCATCCGCCAGGCAGGCGTCCCGCGTGACGAGCTGTTCATCACCACCAAGCTGTGGAACAGCGGCACCCGCGACTGGACCGGTCAGGCCGGCCGGGAGGCCGTGCTCAGCGAGTTCGACGCCTCGCTGGCCAAGCTCGGCCTGGAGTACATCGACCTCTACCTGATCCACTGGCCGCGCCCGATGCACGGCAGCTACGCCAACGTCTGGAAGGGCCTGGAGGAGCTGCTCGCCTCGGGTCGCACCAAGGCGATCGGCGTCTCCAACTTCGGCCAGGCCGAGCTGACGCACCTGTTCGAGACCACCTCGGTGGTGCCGGCGCTCAACCAGGTCGAGCTGCACCCGCACTTCCCGCAGCACGAGCTGCGCGCCTTCCACGCCGAGCACGGCATCGCCACCGAGGCGTGGAGCCCGCTGGGCCAGGGCAAGGAGCTGCTCACCGAGCCGGTCCTGACGCAGATCGCCGCCAAGCACGGGCGGACCACCGCTCAGGTGGTGCTCCGCTGGCACCTGCAGAGCGGCCTGATCGCGATCCCGAAGTCGGTCACCCCCTCGCGGATCAAGGAGAACCTGGCGGTGACCGGCTTCGAGCTGGACGCCGAGGACCTCGCCGCGATCGCCGGCATCGAGACCGGCAAGCGCCTGGGCCCCGAGCCGACCACCTTCGACTGGAACTGAGTCGTCCGGCCAGGGATCAGCCGCACCCCTGGCATCGGTACTTCCGGGACTAACTGACTGCGGATAGCTGAACCGCACGTCAGTCCGGCGACGTTTTTCCTGTGTTGGGCTCCCGTCAGTCGGCGGGAGCCCACACGTATGCGTAACTTCAGGTAATTCCCAGACAATTCCCAGGAATTTCCGGGCGAATCGTTACGCCACCGGTGCGAGCCGAGCCGCCTTTGCCAGCAGGGCAATGGCCGGCTGGTGCTCGGCCGGATCCAGCGGTTCGAGCAGCAACCGCTCCACCTCCGCCACTCCGGCGGCAGCGCTGTGCAGCAGCTCCTGACCGGTCGGCGAGAGCGAGAGCAGGTTGCGCCGCCCGTCCGACGGGTCGCGCCGACGCAGCACCAGACCGCGCCGCACCAGTCGGCTGACCATCTCGGCCATCGTCGCCTTGTCCAGCGAGGCCAGCTCGCCGACCGTGCGCTGGTCGGCCCCTGGTTCGCTCTCCAGGGCGTCCAGCACCGCGAATTGAGGTGCCGTCAGCTCCGATCCGACGTGCTCGGACCAGAGCTTGGTGTGCACCTGCTGGCCGACCCTGATCAGGTAGCCGACCGCCCGCTGCGCGTCCAGCAGCGGCCGGGTGTCGGTCAGCGCGGCCACCGCGGCCGGCTCCAACTTGGCTATCTTGGCCAGGAATCGAACAAGATCGAGCTGCTCGTCGCTGGTCAGCGGCTCGAACAGGGTGCGCTGTACCCGCACCACGCCGCCGGTGGCCTCACGGACCGCCTGGGCGCCGTTCTGCGAGAGCGCGAGCAACTTGCGCCGGCCGTCCGCCGGATCGCGACGGCGCAGCACCAGGCCACGCCGTACCAGCCGAGCGACCATCTCGGCCATCGTCGCCTTGTCCAGCGAGGCTCGTTCGCCCACGGTGCGCTGGTCAGCGCCCGGTTCGAGAGCGAGCGCGAGCAGGACAGCGAATTGAGGAGCCGTCAGTTCGGCTCCTACGTGTTCGGACCACAGCCGGGTGTGCACCTGCTGGGCCACGCGGATGAGGTGACCGGGCGACTGCTGCAGTCGTCCGGGCACACGGGTCGTCGGGATCTCCCCCAGCACCATGAATCCGTCCTGATGTCACACCCGGCGTGCTGTGGGACACCCGGGCGGGGCAGTAGCGGCGTGCTGGCCTCCCTTGGTCCGAATCGAGATCAACCGCACTGATTTCGACCCGAATCGAGGGGAGCTCCGCCGTGCAGCCGACGGCTGCTGGCGCACACTATACAAACGGAGTCCGCCCAGCGGCAGGCAGGGGCAGATAGTAGACGGATGTTCGGCGGACTTGTGGTATTTCTCCCCCAGCGTTCGGTCAGGAACAGCCCGGCAAGGCGCTCTGGCCCCCTCAACTACCCGCCGGTAGGGTGACCGCACAGTGCCCTCGCCCCCAACTTCGGGGCCCACCGGCACCAGCGGGACAGGTCGGCTCAAGCAATTGGATCGACCCAATCGATCCAATCGGCCCGGCCGGTCCATTCGGCCCTTCCGAAGCAATCGGTCCGTCCGAAGCAATCGGCCTGACCGGTCCAATCGACCCGTCCGAAGCAATCGGCCCCAGCAAGAGAGATGAGTACGACGCATGACGGAACAGAGCAGCACGTCCCGGGTCGCGATCGTCACCGGCGCCGCCCGCGGCATCGGTGCAGTCACCGCCCAGCGACTGGCCGCCGACGGCTACGCCGTCGCGGTGGTGGACCTGGAGGAGTCGGCCGGCAAGGACACCGTCGAGAAGATCACCGCGGCCGGCGGCCGGGCCCTGGCCGTGGGCGCGGACGTCTCGGACGAGGCCCAGGTGCAGGCCGCCGTGGACCGGATCGCGGCCGAACTCGGCACGCCGGTGGTGCTGGTGAACAACGCCGGGGTGCTGCGCGACAACCTGCTCTTCAAGATGTCGGCCGCTGACTGGGACACCGTCATGAGCGTGCACCTGCGCGGCGCGTTCCTGATGACCCGTGCGGTGCAGAAGCACATGGTCGACGCCGGCTTCGGTCGCATCGTCAACCTCTCCTCCTCCTCGGCGCAGGGCAACCGCGGCCAGGCCAACTACTCGGCCGCCAAGGCGGGCCTCCAGGGCTTCACCAAGACCCTGGCGATCGAGCTGGGCAAGTTCGGCATCACCGCCAACGCGGTGGCCCCCGGCTTCATCGCCACCGACATGACCGCCGCCACCGCGGCCCGGGTCGGCATGGAGTTCGAGGCTTTCAAGGAGGCCGCGGCCACCCAGATCCCGGTCCAGCGGGTGGGTGTGCCCGAGGACATCGCGCACACCATCTCGTTCCTCGCCAGCGAGGGCGCGGGTTTCGTCAGCGGCCAGGTGATTTACGTCGCCGGCGGTCCACTCGACTAGTCCGTCCGTCGTAGCGCCTCTGGTCATCGCGAAGAGAAGATGACCAAAGGCGCTACGTCTTTCTCCGGCCCGGATCCCGGTTCCACCGGGGCAGCCGGACCGACGGCTGTCCACCGGGAGGATGACCGGGTTCGCTCCGGCGCACGCCGGGCGGCATCGCGGGGCACAGGACCGAGCCGGGCGCGCGTCCACCCGCGCCAAACCATGGATTCGAACACGTCGCGGGTCCCTGGGGGTCGCCGACCCGGCGCCTACTCGGCCGAGCGGTCAGTGCTCGCGCATCGCCCGTAACCGGGCTGCCTCCACGACCATCACGGCTCGCTCGACCCGGCGGGCCTTGCGCGCCTCGTCCGCGCCGAGCGGCTCGACCACGTGGAAACAGGCCCCGCAGACGTAGCCACCCTCCGGCCCCTCGGAGACCGGGGTGCCGCAGTGGGCGCAGTACCGGGAATAGGTGACGGTGGCGACCATGACGACCTCGCATCGACTACGAAGAGTACGTCCACGGTAGCCGCTTGACGCGGGCCCAGAAAGAGCGAACTGATGGACGATCAGGCGTCGATGGGGTGGCTTCCGGTGATCGATCCGGTTCCGTCGCAGGTCCGGCACGGTTCCTCGCGGTAAGCCTGCTTACTGCCATCGGCCGAAACACGATACCGGGTGTAGGTGCCGGTCCCGCTGCACAGGAAGCAGTTGCCGCCGCCGTCCCGCTCGGTGGTGCCGGTGCCCTTGCAGGTCCGGCACTGCAGACCGGCCAACCGCCCGGTCCCGGTGCAGATGGTGCACACCGCGATGCTCACGCCGGATCCTCCGTTTCTCGCGCTCCCGCCAGGGGGCGAAACGCCCCGACTGCCGAGCCTACCGCCGGAATAACCTGGAGCGGCCGGGGTACCCCGATCCGGACGGAGGTGGACAGCATGCGTCATGCCACCACACCGCGCCGCTGGCGCAGCGGGACCGAACCGGCCACCGCACGCAGTGACCTCAGACTGCGCTTCCTGCTCTCGGTGATCTTCATACCGGTCTTCGCCCTGATGGCGGCCGCCTTCGCCGTCTTCGCCGCGCTGGCGAAACCGACCGGCGTACCCTCCCGGGGCGCCCTGATCGGCTTCGCCATCGCCTGCTTCGTCCTGACCGTCTTCGCCGTCGTCGACCTCTACGTGGTGATCCGGCGCCGCCGGGTCGAGCTGTGAGCCGGTGCGCCCAGGACCGCCTGAGCGCACCGGTCTACCGGTTGCCCACCGCCTGCTTGACCAGGGTCTTGCCGAAGTCCCACATCAGCCCGCCGCCGCTGTGCGCGTCGTCCATCACCTGGCTGAACGCGTCCACGAACCGGTCCACCTCGCGCTCGGTGATGATCAGCGGCGGGATCAGCTTGATCACCTCCAGGTGGTCGCCGGAGACCTGGGTGAGGATCCGGTGCCGCTGCAGCAGCGGCACGACCACCATCTGCGCGAAGAGCCCCTTGCGGGCGGCCTGCAGCGCGGTCCACCCGGTGCGCAGCTTGAGCGAGCGGGGCCGGCCGAACTCGATGCCGATCATCAGACCGCGCCCGCGGACCTCGGCCAGCATCTCGTACGTCCCGGTGAGCGCGGCCAGCCGGGTGCGCAGCAGATCACCGACCCGGCGGGCATTGGCCACCACCTGCTCGTCGCGCATCACCTGCAGGGTGGCCAGGCCCGCCGCCATCGCCTGGGCGTTGGAGCCGTAGCTGGCCGAGTGCACCAGCACCCGGTCCATCGAGGAGTAGACCTTCTCGAAGATCCAGCCCTTGCCCAGGGTGGCACCGATCGGCACATAGCCGCCGGAGAGCGCCTTGGCCGCGCAGACCAGGTCGGGCTGCACGCCCTCCTCGTCCTGGTAGGCGAAGAAGGCGCCGGTGCGCCCGATGCCGGTCTGCACCTCGTCGCAGATCAGCAGCGCCTTGTTCTCGTGCAGCAACTCCTGGGCGGCGCGCAGCCAGCCGGGCGGGGCGGCGTGCACGCCCTTGCCCTGGATCGGCTCGACGATCAGCGCGGCCACGTCGCCCTTGCGCAGCTCGCGCTGGAGCGCGCCGAGGTCGCCGAGCGGGATCGCGGTGTCCGGCAGCAGCGGGCCGAAGCCCTTGCGGAAACCGCCCTCCCCGTTGATCGACAGCGAGCCGGTGGTCAGGCCGTGGAAGGCGTGGTCGCAGTAGAGGATCCGCCCGCGCCCGGTGGCGTAGCGGGCGAACTTGATCGCGGTCTCCACCGCCTCGGTGCCGCTGTTGCCGAAGAAGACCCGGTCCAGCCCCGGCGCCTCGGCGAGCAGCCGCTCGGCCAGCAGGCCGGGCAGCGGGGGGCAGTCGAAACGGGTCAGGTCGGGCAGGTCGAGGTCCATCACCTGCTGGATCGCGTCGCGCACCACCGGGTGGTGGCGGCCGAGCGCGAAGATGCCGAAGCCGGCCAGCATGTCCAGGTACTCGTTGCCCTCGGCGTCGTAGAAGAACGGGCCGCGGGCGCGATCGTAGGTCTTGTCGAAGCCGATGGTGTGCAGCATCCGCGGCAGTTGCGGGTTGAGGTAGCGGCCGTGCAACTCGTACCGCTCGGCACCGCGCTCGGCAAGCAGGGCGGCGAGGTCGAGGGCACCTTCAGGTCGGTCAGCTGGCACGGGGTTCGTTCACTCCTCGGTTCGGCAGCAGGTGCTTGGCGAAGGCGGCGGTCTGGGCGGCGATCCCGGTACCGGTCAGACCGGCCTCCTCCATGATCTCGCCGCGCCCGGCGTGCTGGAGGAACTCCTGCGGGATGCCGAGGTCGCGCAGCGGGGTGGCCACCTCGGCGTCCCGCAGCGCCTGGGCGATGGCCGCGCCGACGCCGCCGGCCCGCCCGTTGTCCTCGACGGTTACCACCAGCTTGTGCGCGGCGGCGAGTTGGACGAGCGCCGGGTCGACCGGCTTGACCCAGCGCGGGTCGACCACGGTGGTGGCCAGGCCGTCGGCGGTGAGCAGCGCGGCGGCGTCCAGGCAGGCGCCGGCCATCGAGCCGACCGAGACCAGCAGCACGTCCTGGCCGGCGCGGCCCGCCACCCGGGTGCGCTGCAGCACGTCCGCCCCGCCCAGGTGTTCGACGGCGGGGATCGCCGGTCCGACCTCGCCCTTGGGGTAGCGCACCACGGTCGGCGCGTCCGTGATCTCCAGCGCCTCGCGCAGCTGGGCCCGCAACTGCTCGGCGTCGCGCGGGGCGGCCAGCCGCAGCCCCGGCACCACCTGGAGGATCGACATGTCCCACATGCCGTTGTGCGAGGCGCCGTCGTTGCCGGTGACCCCGGCCCGGTCGAGCACAAAGGTGACGCCCAGCTTGTGCAGCGCGACGTCCATCAGGACCTGGTCGAAGGCCCGGTTCAGGAAGGTCGCGTAGACGGCGACCACCGGGTGCAGCCCGGCGGTGGCCAGGCCGGCGGCGCTGGTGACCGCGTGCTGCTCGGCGATGCCGACGTCGAAGGTGCGCTTGGGGAAGGCCTTGGCGAAGTCGGCCAGGCCCACCGGCTGGAGCATCGCGGCGGTGATCGCCACCACGTCCGGGCGCTGGGCACCGACGGCCAGCATCTCCTCGCCGAAGACGGAGGTCCAGGAGGTGCCGCCGGAGGGCGAGATCGGCAGGCAGGTGTAGGGGTCCATGGCCCCCACCGCGTGGAAGCGGTCCGCCTCGTCGAGCTCGGCGGGACGGTAGCCGCGGCCCTTGACGGTCAGGCAGTGCACGATCACCGGACCGCCGAAGCCGCGCGCCTTGCGCAGCGCGGACTCCACGGCGGCGATGTCGTGGCCGTCGATCGGGCCGACGTACTTCAGGCCCAGGTCCTCGAACATGCCCTGCGGGGCGAAGGAGTCCTTGAACCCCTTCTTCGCGCCGTGCAGCGCTTCGAAGATCGGCTGGCCGACCACCGGGGTGCGCTGCAGCGCCTCCTTGCCCCAGGCCAGGAACCGCTCGTAGCCCTGGGTGGTACGCAGCGTGGCCAGGTGGTTGGCCAGGCCCCCGATGGTCT
Source organism: Kitasatospora sp. NPDC008050 (assembly GCF_042957465.1). Lineage (NCBI taxonomy): Bacteria > Bacillati > Actinomycetota > Actinomycetes > Kitasatosporales > Streptomycetaceae > Kitasatospora > Kitasatospora sp. NPDC008050. The sequence goes on along the minus strand of NZ_JBIBIJ010000030.1, from coordinate 765 downwards.
TGGCGTAGGAGCGCTCGTTGTCGTTGACCACGATCACCAGCGGCCGGTCCTGCGCCTCGGCGATGTTGTTGAGCGCCTCCCAGGCCAGCCCGCCGGTCAGCGCGCCGTCGCCGATCACCGCGACGGTCTGCCGGTCGGTGCGGCCCTGGATCTGGTGCGCCTTGGCGATCCCGTCGGCGTAGCCGAGCACGGTGGAGGCGTGCGAGTTCTCGATCACGTCGTGCTCGGACTCGGCGCGCGACGGATAGCCGGAGAGCCCGCCCTTGGCCCGCAGCCGGCTGAAGTCCTGCCGGCCGGTCAACAGCTTGTGCACATAGGCCTGGTGGCCGGTGTCCCACAGGATCCGGTCGCGCGGCGAGTCGAAGACCCGGTGCAGCGCGATGGTCAGCTCCACCACCCCGAGGTTGGGGCCGAGGTGGCCCCCGGTGCGGCTGACCGCCTCGATCAGGAAGTCGCGGATCTCCTGGGCCAGTTGCGGCATCCGGTTGGCCGGCAGTCGCCTCAGGTCGGCTGGTCCGTGAACGGAGGACAGGAGTGACATGGCTCCACCTCTCGGCTTGGTCTACAGCTCGGTTTGCTCTACAGGGGCCCGGCCGCTGGCTGGGGGCGGAACGTTCGGATCTCTCAGCCTGCCGCGATCACCGCCGGTACGCCCGCTGGGCCACCGTCGGCCTGCATCTGCTCGGCCAGCTTGAGGGCCTCCTCGATCAGGGTCTCGACGATCTTCGACTCGGGCACGGTCTTGATCACCTCGCCCTTCACGAA